>NZ_JAJOMC010000025.1 GCF_021129155.1 Arthrobacter sp. AK04 | reverse complement strand
AGCGCCACCGCGGCTTCGCGCTCCTCTTCGGACAACGAACTGCTCTTAAACATGAAACTGCTCCCCGTAAGTCAAACTGAATTTTCAGTCCAACTTTCGGGGAGCAGTTCATTATGAGCCGGCCCTTCTTGTGTCCCCAGGACACCGGAGTGCCAAGGGTGTAGCCAATCGATCAGCCCGGAACATTCCGGGGATCGTTGCCGTAACTGTTCTTGGAACTGATCTGACCGTCCTGGTTCTTGATCACGTGCTCGACCTTGTCCGCCTGGGCAGCTTCCCGGCCTGCCGCTTCCGCTTCTGCCTTGGTGCTGTAGCCGGCACCGAACGCGCGGCCAGTGCCCTCACGCTTGTTCTTCCATGAACCGTCTTCGTAGTACGTCTCGATATCGCCCTGAGCCACTGCACACTCCCTCTGCCGTTCGGATCTGCTGCGCAACTGCGGATACGGAAAACCCCGCAACACCGGGGGGGAGTGGCGGGGCCTTCCTGACACCCTCCGCCTGATGGGGGCCAGGCGGAGAAGCTGACACAAACCTAATAGCAAGCATGCTTACTTTTCAAATCAGAACCGCTAGAAGCTGGCGCGGGCACCTTTCCCATGGTTCATGCCATGCGCCGCCGGGCGCGGTTCCGTTGTGGTTGATGTTCCTGCAGCAGGGGCGACACCCATTGAGCCTTGCCACTCCAGCCGGGCCCGCACCACCACTCTTCGGACTCGGGACTTCTTAGGCACATGGGGGCTGAGATCCTGGCGAACCTGCGGGGATCTCCACAGTCGCCTGCGGCGTGACCAGCCATCCGTCCCCGTGGCTCCGTGCGGGATGAAATGGCCTGTTTGCGCCATAAATACTCCGATAAAACCCCTAGAATAAGCGGAAAACCCAATAGTCATTCAGTTGAATGATTGCTAGAATTGAGGTAGGAAGTCAGCCAGACGAACGAAACTTATTTGATACGAAACCAGGTGCTGAAAATGACTGCTTCACCCACCGCTTACACGGTCTACACCAAACCTGACTGCCCGAACTGTGAGAAGACGAAGGACTACTTCGACTCCAAGGGCATCACCTACACGGCCGTGGACATCACCGAAGTGCCGGCAGCACTGGAGTACATCACCGCCGAACTCGGCTACTCTCAGGCGCCCGTCGTCGTGAACAACACTGACGACGAGGACCACTGGTCCGGCCTGCGCCGCGACAAGCTTGTCCAGGCAGCCATGAGTCACAAGGCGGCGTGAGGACCGTGACCACCCTGCGCCCTGTCGTCGGGTACAAACTCAGCCCGCGGATCCCGTTGGAGGTGGACCTGTTCCGGCAGGTCAACCCCAGCGGCAGGATCTGCCCCAATGCTGTGGAACCCGAGGTTGTGGAACCCGTCATTGTGGAACCCCTCATCGAGGACTTGTACGACGGCAACTGCGTCCCAGACGAGGGTGGGGATGACCGGTACCTTGAGGCGATCAGCCACACCCCGCTCGTGGAGTTTGGGCTCTGGGACGAACACACCGCGAACCAGTACCAGCCCAACGACCTCGCCCACGACCATCCCGGTGGGACAGAACCTCAGAACGGACCCACAACACCCACCGAGAACATCACCAGCGCACGAGGAAAAGGAACCATCATGGCCGGCGAAACCACCATTACTGTCATTGGCAACCTGACATCGGATCCGGAGCTGCGGTTCACTCCGAGTGGGTCTGCGGTAGCGAACTTCACTATCGCTTCAACGCCCAGGACGTTCGACCGTCAGTCCAACGAGTGGAAGGACGGGGAGACGCTTTTTCTGCGGGCCGGTGTCTGGCGGGAAGCGGCGGAGAACGTGGCCGAGTCCCTTACCAAGGGCATGCGCGTGATCGTCACCGGCCGGCTGAAGTCCCGTTCCTACGAGACCAAGGAAGGTGAGAAGCGGACCGTCGTCGAACTCGAGGTGGACGAGGTCGGCCCCTCACTTCGGTATGCGAATGCCAAGGTCAACCGCACCCAGCGCAGCACCCAGGGCGGGCAAGGGAATGGCTACCAGGGCAATGGTAACTCCCAGCCCCAGTCCGGCGCGCAGGTTGATCCATGGGCTGCGCCGGCGACCAGTAATGTCGCCGGCGGATGGGGCACCGGACCGGACTCCGAACCCCCCTTCTAAAGCAATCCAAGTGTCGGTGTCAGCCGATACGCTGACCCCGACAGGCACCCACCTCTTCCTTAGATGACAGGATCCGCAATGGCCGAAAACTTACCCAGCTTTGAAGAGATGCGTGCCCGCGCGTTCGCGCTCTTGGGCGACGCCGAAGACGAGCTCCGGTCCGACTGGCGCCCCGGGACCGGACCCACTGCAGACCAGGGGCGAGCGGTCAGCCAAGCCAAGCAGGCCATTGCTCAAGCAAAGGCAGCCCTCGACCGCGCCGCCCGCTAAAGCCAAAGACCACGAGCAAAGGACACAAACGATGACGCACGCAGATGACCTCCGCGCTTGGGCACGAGGCATGTACACCACCGAGGCAGCAACGGAGCTGCTGCTGAAGGCGTTTGGGGGGAAATTCGCTGCGCCGGGAAACCCGTGGGTGCATACGAGCACCGAACCGGAGGGGCCCGGCAAGGTGAGGGCATGGATCGACTTCGCCGCCATCCCCGAAGAGGTCGGACCGCTCTCCGGCGGAGAACGACGATTCCTCATGCTGGCTGCGTCTCTCGCTGAGGATGTTCCGGTGGTTTTGGGTGACCTCGTGTCGGGACTAGATCGGGAGAACTTGGATCTGGTGCTGGCCGCGATCGCGCATGCCGGCGGCAGCCACCAGCACTCCGATATCCGCTTCAACGACGACGGCTCGTTGTCCATGGTGAAGGGTTACCTGGACAGCCTGCACCCGTGGCCGCGGACCCTGCGTGCCGTCTAACCAGGGCCGTTGTTGATGGCAAAGCCGAAGCGGATTCCGGCGTTCACGCCGTACTACACAGAGGACCAGGCGGGGCAGGTCCGGGCTGCGTTCAAGGCCGCCGGCCTGCAGGAGGGCGACGCGAGTGTTTCGGACCTTATTGTCCGGGCGACGATACGTGAAGTGAAGCGTCTGCAGCGCAAGTACAACGCCGGCAAACCATGGCCTCCGGTGCAGGCCGGCGAGCTGCGACGAGGGCAAAGAACGATGGATGAAATGCAGCACCGAAACGAGGAAACGTAAGCGTGGCTAAGAGGACTGAGGAAGTAAGCAGCAGTGGTGCGGCCGTGACTAACCCGTTCCCGCGGATGTTGACACTTGACCAGGTTGAGGAGGTCCTGAACCTTGGTAAACCGTTGGTCTACGCACTAGTTCGGAGTGGAGAGTTGAGGGCAGCCCAGTTTGGCGGCCGCGGCGTTTGGCGCGTCCGGGAAGATGATCTGAGCGCGTACATCGATGCTGCGTACGAGAAGACAGCGGAGCGCATTGCATCCGGCCAGGTTCCCGAGGGGGAGTCCCCCGCGGACGACTGACGCGCGAAGATTTGAGACAGTGAAGGCCGGTGCCCAATTACGGGTGCCGGCCTTCCTCAGTTCTTAGTCAGACTCACTTCTTGTGAAGCTTCTTGCTGCGGCTGGTGCCATTGTTTGGACCGCGCGGGCCTGCGGAAGTTGGTGGTGATTCGTGCCGCCCTGCAGCTTGTAGTTGTCACCGCCCTGTACCGGGCCCGGGAAGCCCCCCGGTGCCCTAAAAGCGAGCCTCCGGGAGTGGTTCCGTATGCACCCCAGGATGCCCGCTGTGCAGTCCCGTGTCGTCCCTGCTGAAAGAGACCCAGCCGTCCCTTCGCGGTTCGACGGCAGCGTTGGTCTTGGACCATGGGGAACGTGTCCGTTGGTATGCCGGCACGTTCGAGGCTGTGCACATTCGCCGGGCCCGGTGGCGAGGTTCCTGCCTGCGGTGACCTGGCGTCTGTGTGCAGCCGGTCAGGTGGGTCCCGTCGTGCACATGGGTGCGGGAAAAGCCAGAAGGACGTAGCTTTTGCCGTGCCCATGTGCGCGAGGGGTTAGTTCACTTGGGCGCCGTTTGAGTGGGACGGGCTGGGTGTCTCGGGGGTCCTGACCTGGGTCTTGCGCCGGCGACCGGCCGCGGCTGGTTCCAGGCCAAGCTTCTTTAGTTCGTCGGGGCTCCAGCCGTCGCGGGTGGCTTTGACGTAGGCGCGCTTGTCGTCGCGTTCGGCGGCGGCAAGCTGCTCCTTCAGATCGGTTACGCGCTGGCGCGCCTGGACGAGTTCTTCGACGGATTTAATGCGCGAGTTGAGCAGTTCCCGTGCCTGATTTTTTGTGGCTTCAATGTTGAGTGCTGGCATGTCCGTTCCTGGTCCTATTCGGGTGTTCGGTTAGCGGTCTAATGTGTGGGCTGCGGTGATGTCGGACGCGGCACTTGCTGGTGTCACCGCGACAGCTGGAGCCGAGGTCTTGAGGGCTTCGGCGGCGTGCGAGGGGAACGAGAGCTGCGCTGTCTTCATTGCCTGTTGGTGTTCCGGGGGGAGTTGTTTGGGCCTGCCAGCGCGGTCGTATTCGGCGAGGACTTCCGGGATGGACGTCCGCTGGTAGGCGCGCAGCAGGTCTGACTGCGTGGGGATCTCCTGAGCGACCAAGTGGGCGATGTCATCGACGTAGGACTGCAGTGTCGGCGGGACTACATCGCGCACTGATTCGGCGACCCTGGGGAGGATTGCTTCCTGGTCGGGTGTGAGCGACCGGGTCTTGCTGTAGGACAGATAGGTTCTTGGCGGCAGCGGAGGCACCCCGCCGTAAGAGGATCGGGATGTCTCGGGTGTCGGGCTTTGTTCACGGTCGGTGAGCGGCGCTGGAAGAGGAACGTATGCGGTAATTCTTTCGCCACTGAGCCGGATGAGCGCGCGGGATCCGGTGGCGTTTGAGAGGTGGTTGTTGGCAACCTTGTCGATGCAGCGTTCAACTCGTTCAAGCTGCTCGTCGACCCATTCCCGAGACCACTCGTCGTCCCACGATTCGGGTTGTACCTGGCCTTGTTTGACGACCGGCTGTCCAGTGGCCGCTTCAACCAGGTGTTCGCGCGGCGCCGGTGCGTCGACGGGAAGATCGATTCGAATGATCCCGCCCCAGAAACCATCGGGATCGGGTTCGTAGGTGAGGCTGCCAGTCTGTAGCCGATTGCCGGAAGTTTCATGTGGACGCATTGTCTCCCCCTGAGAAATGGTGTCGTTCCGTACCCATACTCTAAGCCGACGGCGTCCCCATTTCGGCTCAACACGCCGGTGGAGTCCTATCCGTAAGACGCGGAGCAAGCTATACACTTACACGGGTGTAAGTGGCTTGTCGTCCTCGACACTGGCGGTCGAGTACGGCACACTTGTCAGTGTGGTCCCCGGTTCGGGGTCGCTGCGCTGGGCCTTTGAAGGAGGGATTGGAATGTCGGACGAGGAGAACATTCACCGCCCCAATCTGTCCCGCCGCCGTCGTCCGAACACTCCTGCAGGGGCGAAGAAGCGCCGTGATGTGTGGATCACGGTGGAAGAGGAAGCGGCTCTCGTTGCGCGGGCCGAGCGGGAGAAAGTGACCGTGCCGAATCTGCTGGTTTCAGCGGCCCTGGCGGAACATACTGATTCACCGACTGAGCGCCGTGCCATAGGTGCTGAGCTGATGCAGTTGCACAACCTGCTTGCCCGTTCTTCGAACAACATCAACCAGCTCGCGCGGCAGGCGAATGCGACGAGCGAGTTCCCTGTGGAAGCCCGTGAAGCGCTGAAGCACCTGCGCTCCGTGGCCATGCGAATTGACCGTGCCATTGAAGGACTGATGTAGGTAGTGATTCCGAACATCACTCGCGGTTCGCGCATGGCAGGCCTGATGGTTTACCTGGCGTCTACAGACTCCGATAAGACGAAGAACGCACACACCGAACCGCACCTCGTAGCCGGCGATGCGGCCATTATGAGCTGGTACGACGACGGTGTGATTGACCGTGACGATGCTCTTGCGATTGCCAAGCACCTTGACCAGCCACGGAAACTCTTCGGAGTCTCGGTTCAGATCAAAGACATGCAGTGGGACGCCGCTAAAAAACAACGGGTCCATGTCGGCTACAAGGATGCCAGTGTTTGGCATTGCTCGTTGAGTCTTCGCGCCGAAGAGGGCGCGCTGACGGACCAGCAATGGGGTGACATTGCCAATGATTTTGTTGATGCCATGGGCTTCACGGAAGCCAGCGGGAAGGCCCGATGCCGTTGGGCGGCTGTGAACCACGGCACCAGCGAGAATGGGAACCACCACATCCACATCGCTGTGTCCCTGGTGCGTGAGGATGGCACCAAGGCCTCCACTCACGGAGACTACAAGAAAGCCCAGAAGACCTGCCGGGAACTGGAAGTTAGGTACGGACTGGAACAGCTCTCTACCGTGCACGCCACACGCGGTTACGACCGCGCCGAGAAGGCCACAGCTGTTCGCGACGAACGCGAAATGCACCGCTCATCGCTGGCACGAAAAGTACGAGCCAGTGCCAGCGCCTCAGCAACAGAGGGTGAGTTTGTTCGACGGGCCCGCGAGACCGGGATGCTGCTGCGGCCGCGGTACGCAAAGAACACTACCGATGTCATTGTCGGCTACAACGTGGCCGAACGACCCAAGGCCGGGGAACGTCCTATTTGGTTCGGCGGTGGCACGCTCGCCTCGGACTTGACGCTGGGTGCCCTGCGCAAGGAGTGGATGGACTCACCGCAGCTGGCCACAGAAGCAGCAGCGGAGTGGAATGCTGCTGCGCGTAACAAGCGCACCGTCTCCAGGACCGGACCGGAGAAAGCTGTGCCGTCGCCCCAGGTGTGGGTGGAGTACACCCGCAACGCCACCGCCCTGGCTGAGCAGTTGCGGTCCATTCCGCGTGATGATCACGCCACCTGGGCGAAAGCCGCACGGGATGTTTCCGGCGCCTTTGCCGCATGGTCACACCGCCTCGAAGCCACACCAGGACCGTTGGCCGAAACCGCTGCGGAATTGTCCCGCACCGCCCAGCTGCGTGCACCACGTGAGCACGGCAACCCTGCGGCCCTCCCGTCCATTGCCGGCACCGCGATGTTGTTCCTGGCGGCATCGAGCAAGAACAAGACGGCAGCCCAAGCGGCACTGATGGTGCAGCTGGCAAACATGGCCGCCACCATCTACGACATGCATCTGCAGTCCGGGCGGACACGGGAAGCGGAGAGAATTCGGGCTGTCGTTGCAACCCAGCTCAAACCGTTCGCGGCCACCATGCCCCGGCCCGTTAGTGTCGGGGCAGCCGAGCAACCTGTAGAGGGCAAAACTGCCCGGAACCCTGTCGAGCTGGGACTGCGCGGTATGGCACCTATCCGGCCGGGCTCGGTTGTTCCGGGAACAGCTACGCCGGCCAAGACGCCGACGCGAACTGGACGCGAATCCGGGCCCGTACTCGACCGCTAAGAATCACACCACTAGTGCAAGGGGAACACGATGAGTGAAGCAGACGGCATGGACGATGTTGTGGATGGCGGACTGCGCCAGTCACTGATGATCGCCTCCCGCATTGCCGAGACCTTGGCCCGCAAGCGTCAGGAATCCCAGCGCCAACAGGAAGACGCGGATTCACAAGCAGCGCACGAAGCAGCAGCTCGCTTGGCAGCTGACCGCAGCGCCGCCCACGCCGCGCTTGCCCCGGTCGAGAAAGACCAATGGTGGGACAAAGCCCAACCCTCCGATATCGCTACGGCCTACGCCGTTGCGGAAGGGTGGAAAGACCACGATCCGACAGCCCTCGCAGCCTCAGAGAAGATCCGTCAGGAAGTCCTGACACGGTACGGCATCGACACCCATGACGTCGGCGCAGACACCGCGTACCTTGAGTCAGGCATCCAGACCATCACCATCGAGAAGGCACGGCAAGAGGCAGAAGCAAAAGCCCGGGAAGCGGCCGTGGAGCACGAGAAGGCGATGCAGCTCCTTGCAGCCGCCCGCGCCGAAGAACTCCGTGCCCAAGCGGCAAAGATCGCGCCGGAGATGGAACGTTACCAGGTACCGGTGGAGTACCTTGCCAACCCCGAGCTGGCAGAAGCATTGCAGCGGGCACACAACGCGAAAACCCCCAAAGCGTTGGAGGCAGCGGACGCCGCCGTGAAGGAACGTATGTACCTGATTGGAAAGGACGGCATCAACGGACCCGACATTGACCAGCTCCGGAAGGAAACCACTGCGAACGTCAACGGTGCTGGTGCGGAACACTTCAAAGACCCCGCCTTCGTGGAAGCCGCCAAGAACCTGCACGAAGCCAAACTTTTGGCAGAAGGCGGATTCACAGGTGACAAATGGTCAACCCAGGAACATCGATACGAGAGGGCCGAGAAGGAACTCTTCGCCCGCATGGAAGGCGTCGGCCGAGAAATCGAAAACCGAGTCACCGGCAACGACAGCAGCCGGCTAAAGGACCAAGGCCTGAAAGCTGAAACGGCCTCGGCCGAGGACTACGGCTCAGCCGAACAGCAAAAGGCGTTTGCCGCCTCGCTGACGAACAGCGGTGCAAATGATTCCCAGATCAGGGGACGGGTCGCAGCGGAACGCAGCGAGGCCACCCACCCCCGCGCAGGGCTGTCTATGGGGAAGAGGGCAACCAAAGCGCGAAAGGCCCCTACTGGGGCCTCCAGGGGCACTGAGCGCTCGAAGGCCGGTCCTTCGAAGTAGTTGCTGGGAACAAAGAACCAGGGCCCACCGGACGTGTTCGGTGGGCCCTGGTGCAGGTGAGAGATCGGCTTCCGGGCGTTGGGCGACAAGAGTATCCAACTCTATTCAGTCATCTCCGGCTGCTTCTCTGAAGCTTCACGAAACCACCGACTACAAAAACCAGGCTCCCTATCAGCCACGCATAGGCGCCGCTTTGCAGGTCTGGGATAGTAAGCCACCAAATCCCCAGGACCAGAAATAGAAGGCCTCCCACGAGGATGACGATTGCTTGGTTGCGGGGGTTCATCGATCACCATTTCACTGTGGCAGAGCCGAAAGTTATCCGGAGTCTACCCCTGAGACAAACGGCAAAGGGTGGGCATCGTCCGAAAGACCTGTCCGTTAGCCACCGGCTCAGTGGAGCCGCTTGTGCCCGGTGACAAATCACCTAACGAACACGAACACGGAGATACCTCTCGGGTAGGGTGCGTATGGACGAAAATCATTGGGGGAATAATGAAGCTTCTTCGATCAACCCTGCTCGCGAGCCTGCTGGTTTCAAGCCTCGCCGGCTGCACCTATGCTGAGCCGGCGCCGGACAAAGTGAGCGAGCCGGGCCGGCCGTCACCGACCTCTATCGCAACGGGTGCGGCCGTTCCCGTCACCCTCCAAGGGCAGTTTCAGTCCCAACGAGCGACCACCACCGGGACTGCAACCATTCATGTCACAGAGTCCAGTGCATTCGTGCAGCTCGAAGACTTTGCCACCGGTCCCGGAGACGGAGTCCGTCTCGTGCTGAGCCCTGGGACTGTGCGTCCAGGACCCAGTGGTGAACTAGAGCTGTCATCATCGACACTCATTGAGCTCGGGCCGCTACCGCTCGGCCGATCGAGTAGTCAGCGCATCGACATAGACCCCAGGATGTGGGAAGCGATGCCCGAACCCGTTCGCAGCGTCGTGATTTATAACTTTGCTGAAAAGACGGCTTACGGCACGGCCAACCTTGTGGAGACACCGCACTCCTAAGGTTCCGCGGCCAGGGCCAGCGTGAGTGGGCAGTCACGTTAGTTCGACTGCTCGCTCAGCCCGGTAAAGGATCGGCTTACGCACGGGAGGCCTACCTTCACGGAGACGTTCAACTCCCAGGGGACACTATTGTGAGTTCCCCGCTGCTCAAAAGCGGGGCCACGCAGTCTGCAACGCGGATAGCATCCGCTTCAGATGCTCCTGCCTTCAGCCGGAATCCAAGTCCGGAGGACGGCATGTCGGCGCTTTGCACGGCTGATTCCACGCTGGGATCATCTTCACACCCAGCTAACGACGAATAAACAGGGAAGCTTATGCCTACGCCCCATCGGTCGTCGACAGAAGCAGTACGCGGGTAATCCGTTGGATTGGAGGGTGGAGTACAGGCAGCTAAAAGCAGGACGAGTACCGGCGCCAAAGCTCGCTTCCGCATTGCCGCCCCCTAAAACTGTTGTGCTCGACTTGATCATGACATTTCACCGTCTTCGTGGGAAGGCGCTGCCATCATCAGCTCTCGAGTGAATGGTGGGGCCCGTTGGAGGATCCTCAGACGGACAAAGCTAGCTAGCTGGGTCTGTTGGCTTCTTACGCTGCGCGAAGCCATCAACTATCTGCGGTGGCGTCCTTAGGATTACGAGGAGTGGAATAAGGCATATGAGGGCCAGCAAGACGTCACCGCCACCCCAAGTATCAGTGAGGGCAGAGCGCAGGAAAGCCAGGCTCACTGCGATCAGTACTGAAAAAGCTGCATAGAACCCCCATCTACGACGACGTGTCCACCAGCCCGCCCTTGCACTGGCGGGTGGTGGATTTTGAGGCGCTGCGCGAGTGAGAACACTGCTTCGAGCGGCGGACGAAAACAGGGGTAGCAGGTAGATAATCATCACCGCGAAAATTGGTTGAAGGTTCCCGGTCACAAGTGTCAACACGCCTGCGACCACGGGCATCACGACGAAGAGAAGAACCTGCGCCCTCCTGCGCCTATTTTGATCCGCCAGTTGCTCACTCATGGGGACAGCCAATCACAGCTTCAGGTCATGAGCCCCTTTTCTGTAATGCGCCGCGATTTCTTTATCCCCGCGGGGCCCAGCCCGAGTAGTGGCATGCTTTTCTTCGTCCGTAAGCCGGTCCCTATACGTACGGAAGCCGACTCTATGTTTGGCCGTTTAATTTTCCCACTGCCAGCCGCGCCAGCGGACGCCCTTAACGTGTGAGCGCCCGGGAGGGGCAGCCAGCGTCCGTAATAGCGTCGCTTGTTTTAGGCTGGGACCTGCAACTAGGCGGGGGCCGACGGGAGGGCTGGGTATTTGATGACAGAGTCTCGGCGTCCGGCGCCTGACCCCGAGTTTGTCCGGCTGTACCGGGCGGGAACGCCGACATCGAAGATCGCGGACTGGGCCGGTGTCGCGACAACCACCGTCCGGTACCACCTGCAGATCGCGGCGAAGGAAGATCCCGGCATCCGGGACGAGCATAGGGCGGCATCGTCCCCAGCCCCACGGACATCCACGGCCGGGCGACGGAACCTGGCGGACGTCCTCGCCTTCTATGAGACCCATGGCCGGTTGCCGGGCACCCACGGGAAAACGCCGCGGGAACGCGCCCTCGCGGCCTGGCTGGGCCGCCGCCGCCGGCAGGCGGCCGAAGGCACCCTCTCCCCCGCCTTCCGCGACGGCCTGGCCGTCATCCCGGGCTGGGGCCAAACATCCCGGAGCAAGACCGATGACGAAGCCCGGTGGCAGCAACGGCTGGACGAACTGCAGAGAACCAGGGCCGCCGGCGGCGACTGGCCCCGGCACCAGAAAACCGACGACCGGGACGAACGGACCCTGGGCGTGTGGCTGCACGGGCAGCGGATCGACTACCGCGCCGGCAAGCTCGACCCGGACCGGGAAGAAAAGCTGAACGAGCTCCTGCCCGGATGGCGGGAAGGCAGAGGCCGCCGCAACCGCCGACGTACACCAAATCCTCCGATCTGAGAGCCATCCCCGTTTACTCCCTGCGCCAACACGGGGACAGGCCGGCACAGCTGACGGACCACACGAATAACCCTGGGCGGCGCAGGCGGCTTCGGAATCCTGGTAATGTCCCACAACGTTCTGCAGGCGGTCGGGAGTGCATGACGTTCAGCAAGGCGACATTTAGCGCCGCAGAAAGACCGCCATTTACCGCCAACAGTCACAAGGCCATGGGCGATGTACGTTTACCCCGCGCGATGAGAATGCACGCACAGGTGCCCTATACGTGCGTAGGTAAGTCATTGCCCGCAGTGACGGGGAAGATTTCTTCAGGCACTACTGACATTGCTGCGGAGAAGTACGCCCAGTGTTACCTAGATGCCGTCGCACTCCCTGTTCTAGGTTCTAGGCTGACTGGTCTCGAACGTCCTGGAACCAGCCGGCAGGTGCCATCTTGGGTTCCAGATGCTCCGGTTCTCGGTGTTCTTTCATGTCGCAGTTGTAGAAGGGTCCTTGTGGGTCGAGGAGGACTCGCATGTGGTGGTCTGCGTGGTCCTTCCACCAGACACTCATGCCGGTCGCAGGATCCAGTCGCAGGTGCTCCCATGAACGCCATAGGGCCGCTACACGTGAGACGGCCTCCGGGTGGAAGTACCACTCAATGCACCACTTCGCTGACTTACCGGTGACACTGCGGACATACGTGGGCAGCAACTGCTCATGGAGAAACTCTTCGGCCGAGCCGTAGACGAGCTCCGGTTCTTTCTCCGCACCCTGGTCAGCTTGAGCTGGTACCGGTGCGTCCGTGTCGTAGAGGTCAAAATCAGTTGCCATGAGGGGCATGCCTTCCTATTTCGTGACCCAGGGATTGGCTGCCGGTGCAGCGGGCACCGGGACAGCGGGTTCCTCGGGGCGGGGGCTGTATTCCTTGATGGACGCTTCCACCGCCTCTTTGTGGGGTCCGGTGTACCACGGCATGGTGCGGACTAGCGTGGCGGGAGCGCCGGAAGCGAGGACGACGGCGCGGCCTCGGTCCAGTTCAGCCAAGTTGGAAACGTCGAAGATGCGTTCCTTGCCCTCTTGACGTGAGCGGCTGGAGCCGGACTTTCCGGAGGACGTGGAGACGTTGATGTAGCTGTAGTCTCCGATCAGGTCCGAGAGCGCCCGGAGGAAGCCTTCTTCTGCCACACCGCCGCCGTAGACCTTCACGTTTGCCGCTGACCAGATCTTCCGCATGTTTGCCTCGCCCCACAGCTCCACGCCCTGGGACCAGGACTGCAGGATCCCCATGACAATCAATCCCTTGGAGCCGTAGTGGCTGAACTGGTCCGGCAGGGCTGCCCATCGGACGACGTTGGCCAGCTCATCGAGAGCGAACAGTGCAGGCTTGGGCAGCCGGCCACCGCTGCGCTCGGCACGTTCTTCCATGGCCTCAGCGATGGCCACCGTGAGGGCGGTGGTGAGCGGCGCGGCTGAGCCGGCACCTTCCTTGGAGAGGATGTAGATCGTCTCCTGCGAGGCGGCGAAAGCATGTGGGTTGAACTGTCGGCGTGTGTCGGTAGCGACCGTGGCGCCACCTGTGGGGGCAACCCACCGCAGGGTATTCCGGCTCTTGAGGCACTGGATCATCTTCTCGGCCGTGCCGAAGATACCGTCGCGCTGCTTATCGGCCAGCTCCAGCGTGGATTCCAGTCCCTTGTACTGCAGCTCGTAGTCATGTTGGCGAAGAATGTTGATGGGTTCCCGGTTTACCTGCTCGGTGACCCAGATGTAGACCTGCGTGATGGGCAAGTTCCCGAGCGCGGCAGCGAGGAAGTACGAAGAGAGGATGTCTTCCGCTTTGGGGTCGAAGTAGGCGTCCGGTTTGGACCCGGGAACCCGGGAGCCGACGGAGAAGTGCTGGGTGAGTTGGTAGGCCTTCTCTTCGTCGGTGACGTAGGAGAGCGGGTTCCACCACCAGTCCGGTTCTTCCTGGGCGATCTTCTGCGGGTCGAACACCCACACCGGGGCTGTGCTCTCGCGGACTCCACGGGTGCCGTCTACGACGTCGCGCTTGTTCGAGGTCGAGACCACGGCACCTGGTGCGTCCAGGATGGCGGGCATGACCCGTGAGGTCGACTTACCGGTTCGGGGTCCCCAGATGTCGAGGCTGAGGTCTTCCCAGGACTGAATGAACTTCTGCCCCGTGGAGACGACTTTGCCGACCACGATGCCCGGGGTGTCTTTGACTCCCAGGCGCTCGGCGGTCGCTTTCGCTCCCTTCTCGGAGAAAGCGGCCAGTGACTTTCCGCGACCAAGGTAGCGGGCGGCCTTATCGACCCGGGCACGTTTGGACGCACCCTTCCTCCACGCGATGAGGACAACGATGGCCAGGGCCAGAACAATGCCCGCCATCAGGCAGGCGGCGACCGTGGCTTCAGTCGGCCACGGCACCCGGCCCTTGATCAGGCCGGCGATCAGATCAATCGGATGGGCGGGCGGAGCGTCAATCCCTGCCATCCACGATCCAAGGTGCAGGGCGGCATAGGTTCCACCGCCGAATACGACGATAAAGCCGATGGCCAGCCAAACCAGCAGAGCATCGCCCAGGCCCATTCCTTTACGGTTTGGTGCACTCACTGTGAGCCTCCTTCGATCGGGAGAACCGGAGCTGCTGCCTCCAACAGGGTTTCCGGAACTGCATGCCATTTGCCCTCGGTGTCGTTGACACCCTCAGGGCCCTTCTCCAAGGACGTGAGCCCGACCTGGACCGGGATCCCGGGACGGCCGCCGACCTTGATCAGGAACTTTCCACGTCCTGGAGGTTCAACGTCGACGCCGCGGGAGTCCCACGCGGGCGGGTCCTGCCAACCAATGAGCTTCTGCTGCTCCTGCCGGGACAGCGGAATGGCTGAGGTCAGCAAGGGCATTTCCGAGGCGGGAAGGCCGCCGCAGATGACCATGCCGGAGCGTTCAACGAAACCGCGGGCTTTCATGCGGTCTTCTTCTGCCGGCAACGCCAGCAAGTCGGACATGGTGTGGGAGATCATGATCTGTCCAACGCCTACGGACCGGTTGAGCCGGGTCAGCGCGTCCACGCGGTCCACCATGCCCTTGCCGGCGCGCAGGGCCCGCCACAGCTCGTCCAGGACGACGAAGTAGTTCCGTCGCGGCTCCAGCCCAGCGTCGGCGAGGGCATTGGCGACGTTCACCGTGCCGAAACCGTAAGACCAGCACGCCAGCAGGACCGCGGCCTGCAGGTCCGTTTCGGTCTCATCAATGTTGGAGACGTCGAAGACCACGGCCCGGTCACGCTTCATGGGGTTGGTGGTCTGACGCGAGAAGATTTCGCCGAGCTTCCCTCCCCCGGTCAAGCCGAGCAGTGTTGCCTCCAACGCCCGCGTTTCCTGCAGGTAGATGTTCATGTCGCCACGGTCCAGCGCGACCTGCCGCAGCTCGTCAGGAGCCGAGACGATGACATCCAGCAGGTCCTTCAACACCGGGACGCCGTCAAAACGATCATCGAGAACCCGCAGTGCGCGGTCCAGGATCGTTTGCTCCTGGTCGGTCGGCGGGTTGTTCCGGCTGATCGTGATCAGCGAGACGACCATGGTCAGTCGTCGGCCGTGCGCGTCGGCCCGTACTCGCGCTGCGTCCTCGTGGTGACCGCTGTCTTCCAGGAGCTGCGCTGCTTCGACAGCTTGGCCCGGGTCGAGGATGTTCAGGTAACCGACACCGCGACCGAGCCGGATAACCTGCCCGCCGAGAGCTTTCACGGCTTTGACGTGCTCGCCCTTGAGGTCACCGAGAATCAACGGGTGAACACCTTGGGCCGACAGGCCGATGAACATGCGCCGGACGACTGTGGACTTCCCGAGCCCCGGCTTTCCCAGGATGAAGGCCGAAGGGTTGGAAATCAGCCGCGCGCGTTGGAACCAGCTGATCGGGTCACAGCAGACCGTGGCTTGGGTTTCTTCGTGGCGTCCCAGCGGGACCCCGATCATGGGTGAGGACGCACCGGAGGAGAACGGCCACAGGCCGCAGACCTGGACCGTCGTTCCGCGGTACTCCTTCACGGAGGGGACGAGCTGGGCCATGCCACCGCCGCGGCCGGGCCATCCACGGGCGCTGGGGCCGGCCTCACGCGGCTGCTTCTCAGCCTTCTTTGGTGCAGCCGTCACCGCAGCAGTGCTGTGCTTGGAGGAACGGGCGAAGAGCTTCATCCGGGCCATTACAGAGCATCCTTAATCTCGGACGGGACCATGCTGTGCTTCGGCAGCACCAGACCCAAAGGCAGGGACGCGGCGAACGCGGTGTCCTGGGCGCCATAGGCCCGGCGCAACAGCACCCTGGCCGTGCCGGAGGTCTGCTCCACAGCGGCGACGGCATCAGCGAGCCGTTCCCGATCCGTCACGGTGGCCGTGACGACCAGACCGAAGTTCACCAACCCGGCACCTTGCGCTTCTTCCTGCGCGGTTTGAGCCGCCGAGCGGGCATCGACCAAGGCACGAGCTGAGGGGCGGTTGCCCGAGGTGATGCGGACGTTGGCGTTGTTCTGATCCCGTTCGACCACAGCAGCAGCCCGGGCCGAATCCATCGGACGGTACAGCAACGAGACTCGTTTGCGGTCAATGTCCCCGTGAGGGGCCAGCAGCCGGGACAGGACCGAGGAGTTCACCGAGCCACGTGGGGCACCGGTCATGGTCCAGGAGGCCGAGAACGCGGAATCATGCCGGTAGTCATCCCAGCTCGCCTGCGTCGCAGTGGGGCCAACCTCGCCCCAGCTCAGGGACACCGGAGAGCCAGCGGCATGGGCTTCATCAATGATCAGAGCAGCGGGCGGATCGTAAGCGATCCTCACGACCTCGCACAGCTCCTGAGCGGACATAGGCCGGGCAATCCCGGCCCCGGTGGACTGCAGCCGTGCGGACAGACCCGGGATCCTGGAGGCGAGGTCGCGTGCAACATCCTCCGGGGTCCGCTTCTTCGCCCCGGCGCGGATCGCGGAGTTGAACGTCAGCGACACCCAAGCGCGAACCGTTGCCGAACCTTCCGGGTAGGTCTCCACAACCTCGCCCATTACATTCCTTGCGAACTCGGGTGCATCCGGATCAATATTCATGAGCACTTCGTTCCGCAGCCGGTACCCCGAATCCGGGGCCGTCTCCACCGTCACGGCTGCGGCGTCCAGGCCAGCTTCATCGGCCAGCCCGGCGAGCCAGCCGCCCCAGTTCGCGACCCACGCATCAACCTGCTCGGGGTCAACCAAGGATGCCCCATCAGGTTCGGTGGAGAAGATCACGGCGAAGTGACTCGTCGTTGGGACGTGGAGCATGGCGAACGGGCGCTTGTAGGAGTCAGTGAACTCGTACAGGGTGGACTTCGCAGCCAAACCCGGGAGCTGGTACATGCCCCACTCTGTTACTCCCAGCGGACCGGAACGGTACAGGTTCGTGCCGGAGGACCGGGAGACCTTGAAAGCCATTCGGGTGCCGAAGCGGTCAACGATGGACTGGCCATGCTTGTCCTTGACTGTCAGCAGCAGAGCGCTGACACCGGCAAAGGCAAGAACGCCCAGGCCGACGAACAGGCCCCAAATAGCGAAGCTCACGATGCCAGCCAACAGCCCGGCGAACACGATAGCCGTGCCGATTGCTCCGAGGTTAGCCAGGCCGGCTGAGCGCGGTACGCGCCAGTTGCCATAGGACGGTTCTTTGTATTCGGTGCTAATTGCTGCCACTGGGTCCCTCCCCGGTTGAATCCTGCGCTGTCTTTTCGATTGCCTGTGACGTCCTGGACGCCAGCTGGGCTCCTGTAGCTACAGCCACGCCAGCCGGGCCAGCTGCTGCTGCTCCCCCGCTAGCCGCTGCCCCTCCTGCGGTTCCTGCGCCCGCAGTACCTGCCTTGGCTGCTGCAACCGTGCCAGCAGCTCCACCCGGACCTGTAGTGCCTGGGGTGGGCTGTCCTCCTCCGCCTCGCGGACCGGACGTTCCATCGCTGCCCTTGGGAGCATTGCTGGTCTGTGTGCTCTGGTTGTTATTCGATGTGCTTGTTGAGGATGCGGGAGTGGGTGAAGCGTTACCCCTCCCGCTCCCCCCACGACCAAGGGACACCGCGCCTGTGGCAAGGGCTCCAACAGCTGCCCCAGCCCCGGCACCGCCTCCGGAGGCAACCGCACCAACCATTGGGGTTACGAATCGCATCAACGCCGGGAGCGCGAAGAGTGCGACAACCATCAAGGTGAAACCTGTGATCGAAGAAATCAGTGCGTCCTTATTTCCGCTCTTGCCCATGAGTAGGAAAGCAACGGAGTACACGATGGCGGCGGCTGGCTTGTAGAGGATGAAAGCGATGGTCCAACCCACAGCTTTTTGAAACCACTGCCGGCCCATCTCGGTATTAGTGAACGCTGCCGTGGTGGGCAGAATGCCCGCCAGAATCACCAACATGCCGCTACGGACCACCATGAGCACGACTTGGACGAGGGACGCAATCAGACCGATTAGCCCCAGAACGATGAGGATAAAGACCCCTACGCCGGTCTGGTTCGCCACCACTAGAAGTTTGAGGGATTCTGCGAATCCCTTCCCGTCAGTGGATCGCTTAATGATCGCCTCTGAGAAGGCATCGGCTGCGATTACCAGAATGGAGATGACGCCCAGCCCTAAGCCGGACACCAAGGTCAGTGTCAGCAGTGAGCGGAGCAGGTCTTTCAGCGGTGCCCCGCGCTGCTCCCAGATCAGTCGGATACCGCCAATAATGACGGCCAGGACGGCCAGAGTTAGTGTCCACGGCATCAACTCGCTGTTGAGCGCGGAAACGACGGGGCTTGCCTTCGACCCGTCTGAGGTAGTCAGGTTTGCCGTGGGCATGGAGACCCAGAAGGTCGACAGCGTGGTCACCATCTGACTCATGCCCTCCATGATGGCCTTGGCCAAATTGTTGATGGCGTCATCAGCAAGACCTGCGGCCACATTGCTGGCACCCTGCCCGGTCCAGCAGACGACGTTCCAAACTTCGCATTCCTTCTCGGCCATGTCAGACACCGGCCCAGGGTATGAACGAACTCAGGTCACTGATCTGTCGGACCGTGCCTCCGCCTGCGGCAGGGATGTCCATCTTCCAGTCGCCGTCTTCCCACAGCAGCGATGTCGAGAAGGCACCATATCCTCCATCGCTGCTCTTGATTGCCAGCTCTACCACCGCATTTTCGGGCGTATATGAGTGGATGATGAATCCAGCGATTTGAACCTTCGGGGAGGTACCCCCGCCGACGTCCTTGCCTTCTTTGATTGCCTGAACTGCTTTGTCCCGTGAGGGGCTGTCGGCTGAGAGTTCCAGGTAAACCTGCTTCGCGTATCCGTTGAACGAAGCAGCCCAGATGTTCGCCGTTGCGTAGAGGGCCCCTGTAGGGGACTGCGCGAAGCACGACCTCAGGCCGTCCTTGCCCACAGTTCCCGGCCCGGCAGTTGATGGATCAGTCGGAACGGCCATGGTTCCCACCAGCTCCCACTTGGACTTCGGCGCGGCGCCGAGCGCTGTTTCGCTGCTGGCAGGCAGCCCGCACACGCTCTTGCCAGTCCCGGCGGAGAGACTGGGACTGGCCGAGGCCGAACTGCCCGGATTTACCGGGGCCGGTTGGGCATTTTCCTGTCCTTTGGGGATCAGGAAAATCACGACGGCTGCTGCGATCAACGCGACCACCAGCGCGGCAGCAATGATGAAACCGGGTTTGGTGAACGGATTGGCCTCGGTGCTGGTGCTATCTGTTGACTGGCTCAAGATGAACCTCCCGTTGTTGGTGCTGGCTTAGACGAAAGCGCGGACGATGCCGGCAGCGCCGGTGATGATGATGCAGCCGAGCAGGACCCAACCGAGCTTGGCGATTGACTGGGCGCCTTCACCGCGCTGGAGCTGGATGACCATGGTGATGCCGACGATGATCACGCCCAAGACTCCGAGGACAAGGCCGATACCGGAAGCCCAGTTGAGGACGGTGAGCAGCCCCCCTGCTTGCGGGGGAACGACGGGCGTGGGGTTGGGGATAACGCTGGTAGTGATTGCAGTGATCGAGTTCATGGTGAGAGACCTTTCAGCGGTTGGTGCTTGGGTTGGTTTTGGTCGCCAGGGTGGTGACGTCCGTGATGAAGCGTTGGTATTCGCGGGTCGTGGGTGTCGTGGTGGAGTCTCCGTGACGCCATGCCTCGACCCAGGGAAGGGTCCAGAGCCGGGGCGCTCCCCCGCCGACGATGGTGGTGAAGTCGCGGAGTGCTTTGGGTGTCTTTCCCGGCGCGTCCGCGAGGACGGCGAGGCCGAGCAGGTCCACAGCAGGTGCGGCTCCTGACGCCCATTGAGTCAGGGCGCTTTGAGCTGTTGTGAGGCCGCGCATGTCAGCCCGGCAGACCAGCAGTACGCGGGGTTTACTGCCGTCCTGCAGGACGGGCCAGCAGTGACCGGTGGGGCGTGCCCCGTCCAGCAGGTCAGCGGTGCGGCTTTCACCGGCTCCACCGTGGCTACCGACAACCCACAGCCCTGCGGTCCCGGACATGACACGGCTGGCCAGACGATCTGCGGTGTCGGGTTCAACCATGCCCTTGAGCGGTGTGCTGATCACGGCCGCCGGCGGGACATGCACCTCGAGCGCTTCTTCTTCGGTGCTCTCGTCCGGGGTAGTGATCCAGGGGTTCAGGGACAGTTGCATGGTTCCTCCTTTCTTCGGTTCGGTGTGGATGGGTTAGAAGCCTTTGGCGACGGCGGCCGCCGCCGCGAGCCAGGCCCGCTGGGTCGCGGGCTGGAGGGCTTCGTAACGGATGGGGCCGTTGACCAGGGCCGGATCGTAAGGGATGCGGACGACGGCGCGGACGAACGGCTCGAAGCCGTCAGCGATTCGCTGCGCCTCTGCCTTGGCCCGCTTCAGGGCATCTCCGGTCATGCTGCGCTTGGCATCGGTGGATTCGGAGACGATGACGACGGCGTTGCGTGCCAGTTCGGCGTCGTGGCCACCACGGGATTCGAGGGTCTGCAGTGTCAGCCGCGCTGCTTCGGCGCGGTCCTCGATGGCGGTTACGGGTACGACGAGCTGGTTGGTGTGGTCGATCATCCGCCGCCAGTTCGCGGCCCGGGCAGTGTTACCGGAGTCCATGACCACCAGCCGGTAGTAGCGGGTGAGGACCTGGTGGGCGATGTCCACTTCCTCGGCGGTGACTTCGTGGTCGCCTTCTTCGTTCTCGTCTGAGCGCAGCACGTCGAACTTGTCAGCGGTCTGGTGGTGGACGAACTTGGCGATTTCGGCCGCGTTCGTGGACGGGGACAGCAGTTCGGTGGAGGAATCGATCAGGTCCAGGACGCTGCGGTCGTGGGCGCCCTTTTCGGTGCGCCAGCCCAGGGTGCCTTGGGATTCGTTGTTGTCCCAAGCGACCGTGGCCGCGCCGCTGTAGCGGGCAAGGATCGCCGAGAGCATGACCACGGTGGGGGTCTTGTTTGCCCCGCCCTTGCGGTTGACCACCGCGATGGTCCGCGGGCCGGGCCAGTGCTGGCTGACCGTGCGGATATCTTCACGCTCGGCGAGTTCTTCCGGGGAAGGGTCCATCCGGAAACCCAAGCGGGTCAGGGAACCGCGCCAGCCCTGCGTGGCCGGCTCCAGGACCGGGGCGCTGACCAGGAAGGAAGTTTCCTTCAAGCTGCGCCGGGTTGGTGGTGCCTCAGGGCCAACGACCGCTGCCTGCGGTTCTTGTGCGTCGATGATTCGCTGCCCGTCCGAACTGGCAGGAGCAGAGCTCGCCTGGATGTCTGTCGTCACCTCGGCATTCACGGGAGTAGGCGGCCACGTCTTCGAATCAACTACAACGGCAGTCTCTTCGACGGTCACGGCCTGTGCCGGGGCGGTGATCGGTTCAGGAGCTGCCACAGGGACTGTCTCAATGATGACGGGTGCTACGGTCTCGGGCGTGGTCGCCGGGGCCTGTGCACGGCGGCGGGCCGGGCGCAGCTCGTAGGAGACGGATTCGATCTTGTTGTCCGGGTGGACGATCAATTCACCGTGTCCTTCCGGATCCTCGATTTGCACCCGCACTGGGCGTTTCAGCGTCTGCGCTTCGCCCACGACAAGGGCAAGGGCGTTATCGCGGAGGTCCTGCAGGGACTCCCCGCCAGGGACGACGCGCGAGTTACCGGCAACGACGACCTCTGCGGTTCCGTTGTCGCGGACGACGGCCTTGATGCTTGGGAAGGCCAGGACCTCAGTTGATGCAGCACTCATGAGCTTTCTTCCTTTACGTATCTGTGAGGTGAAGATGGATTGGCGTCTAGGACGCTGGTGGAGTCAATCGGTTGACCTTCCACGGAGCGTCCTTGCCTGTGCGGAGCAGCTGCAGCGTGTAGGTCCCGGCGTTGGTGGGGACGGCGGCTGCGACCCCGTATCCGTTGGCTTCATCGACTGTCAGCTTGGCCGGGCCGGTGACGCGGCTGGCTGGGATGTTGGCCGGGTCCACCGCTGAGTAGTCGGCGGTTGCCTGAGGGGTGAGCCAGCGGGCAAGATCGTTGGCCCACTGTTGGTCCCCTACTGTGGGGCGGGCAAAGTCGGCCATGGCTTTCTGGGCGACGTCCGTGGCCCGATCCTTGCTGGCCTGGTCCCAGGCGATGCCAATAGTGGGAGGAAGGGTCCCGCCCGGTGCTTGCGGGCCGCTGCTCGCGCTGAGGGAGACCGGCGCTGACGGGGTGGCCGTTGTCTCTGGGGGTGCTTGCGTGGTGTTCTCTACAGGTGCGCATCCGGCGCACAGCAGAGCTACCGCTGCAACGAGGCCCAGGGGCTTTTTCACTTCTTCTCCTCTTGGTTGGGCAGGTACAGGAACGCAGACGGGATACTGCTCTTGACGGTGCGGGTGTAGTAGTTGTGGTCATCCGGGGGCGGGTTGCCGTTGTAGCCCTCCTCGACGTAAGTTCCGTCGTCCTTGACTTCCTTGACCACGGCTACGTGCCCAAACGTCGGGTCCGATCCGCCCACGCCGGGTGAGTACCAGACGACCGCGCCGACCCGGGGTGTTTTCCCGGAGGGCCATCCCTTGGCGTCCCAGCCGGCCTTCCACGTCAGAGCGGAACCGAGACCCTGACCGTCTGGACGGAAGTTCCCGTTGAGGAACTTGAACGGTGCGCTGGTAGAACCCATCTGCTGGTTGACCCGCCACAGGGCGAAGTCCACGCATTCGCGATAGAACATTCCCAACGGCGAAGCTGCAGCTGAGCCTGCCCCGACCTGCATCCAGGTCGGAGAGTCCTTCCACGGGTAGTCATCCCCCGCGCCGGACTTTCCCGGGATGCCACAGCTGCCGCCTTCAACGGAGAACTTGCCATCCGAGAGCGCCTGGACAAGTTTCACTGCCTCAGGCCAGTACTTCTGGTAGTGGTACGGGTCGGCATTGCGCTGGACCTTGTTCCCGGCAATGGTCGGTTCCAACAGCTCCCAGCCCGGGACGGCCTGCAGAGCCTTGATGAAGTTCGTCGCGCTGATGGTCGGGTCCATGCGGTCCGTGTAGGATCCCCACGCACCGTTCCCGCGCTGCTGGAACAAACCTCGCGAATCCGGCCCGGCCACGTCGCCGCGGTCAAGGACACGGAGCCCTGACTCCCCCAGGGCGACCATGACGCTGATCATCTGGCCCTTCACAGGCAGATTCAGTGCCTTGCCCGCACCCATGATCGCCGCAGCGTTCTTCAACTGCTCCTGGGAGTAACCATCAACCTTGGTATCGCCGTTGATCGAGACCGACACTGTCGGGCCGCAGTCGGCAGCGGCGGGCTTCGCCGGGGCAAGGATCAGGAGTATGGAAAGGACCAGCCCGAACATGAGGCCGGGGACCACGATCAGCGCCACGAGGCCAAGTGACTTCCGCTGCATCACGGCTGAACCTGGCCGTGACGGCGGGCGTCGAACCGCAACCTGGTCATCGTGCTTTCCCCCAACTTGAATCTGTCTTCACCCGATGGCGACTGACTTCCGCTTCGAGCATAGCGGTTAATTAAACTAACCGCTATGGTGTTGCTATGCGAGCACACACGTGGGTACGGCAAGATTGCAGGTATGCCCAGGTACGCCCACCCGAAGACCACAGCTCATCTGGAGCCGGTCATTAACGCGTTCGGGAACCTGACACGCGTGGCCATCATTGGATTCCTGGCGCAGAACGGTCCTGCCACGCGCGGAGAGGTGGCAGCGGGCCTCAATATCGGAGTAGCGACGGCGAAGCATAATCTGCAATTGCTTACCGATGAGGGGATTACCACCCAGGATCCGCCGGCCACCGAAGAACGTAATGGGATGAGGGTGCAGTACCTGCTGGCAAGGGACGAGGTTCAACGGCGCTACAGGCTTCTTGGCGAAGCTTTGGGTGTCGTTTCCGAGGACGGATAGACCCCTCATGCCACCACCCCTGTGACTCCCGTTGGCTGTGGGTGACACTCAGGACGAGCCGAAGAATGGCTTTCGGCGGCCTGACGGTAGCGGGGCATGCACCAATTCTACTGAAATAATTTCAGTAGTGAATTTCTCTCAGTCGGGCGTGGTGCCTTCAGGCCGCGACCGCCCCGGAAGATTTCTCAGCGCCTCAGTGACGGCGCGGACAGCGTCGATGTTCACTTCCCCAAGGACGCGGGCAGCAAAATGTTCGACCTCTGAAATGCGCAACGCCTCGATAAGGCGAAGCTCGGCTTCCACACGCTCCGGGACAGGGCCGCTGCGCTGCAGCAGGTAGTCGGGGTCCACGTCGAAGAAGTACGCCAGAGCTTTCAGCAGTTCGGGGTCCCACCGGTTGTCGGGAGAGCCGGCCAGCAGCCGATGCCATCGGGTCTTCGTCAGATTGAAGCCCTGTTCGGCCAGACCCGCGCGGATCTCGTCATAGGTGAAGCTGGCGGCATCCTTGGCATGGACGATGTCGAGAAGGAGTTGCAGCTTGGACGCCAGGACCTCCCGGTCAGTCCTGCTGTCAACGGGATTGGTACCCTCAGTCATTTTTCCTGCTCTCGGAGCCGCATCAAGGCCGTTCGTAGTACCGGGCTGCTGTTCCAAAACTGGGGACCCTGAACGTTCAGAAAAAATACTATGTCAGTTCAGAATCAGCGCGCAGGCCGATCCGAATACGACAAGGCCTGTTACGAACCCCGCCACCACCTGGTAGAGCGTGTGATCCTTCAGGTACACCCTTGACCAGCACACCAAAGGCGCCGCGATCACGAACGGGATAGACCAGACTCCGAACAGCATGGCGGAGGAAACCGTCGCTCCTCCAAGCGTCATGGCGTGCCCGGACACCTTCCAGAAAGGGCTGACAATAATCAGGGCAACGATGCCGCCGAGAATGCCGGCAATCAGTGCCCACACGGTAACCGGAGTGTTGGTCAGCGTCAGTATTCCGCAACCAACGAGGGCCGATCCCAGCGTCCACAACATCACCGGGCGGCGTTGCTTCTTGTCCCCCACATGGTGATCCGTGAGTTTCCCGCGGCGGGCAAGAATCACCACCACCAGCAGAGGCGCCAGGCAGATCGTCACAGCGGCCACGAGCCCAGGGATCAGGGCGGCGAACCCTCCCCCGTCACGAACTGCAGCGAGAACGAGCAGCAGCGAGAGAACAAGAGGCGGCTGCGCCACCTCCGTTGAAATGCGCGCCACACGCTGCATCACCGAAGGGGTAACGACTGCGAATTGGGTGTCTGTAACCACCTAGATTTCCGCCCTTTTCCTAAGCTCCAGCCCAAGGGGCTCGAATGTGTTGGTCAACCGCCGCTGAGCAAGGACAAGCGCCCTTTCAGCTGGCGGGGAGTAAGCTGCTTGCCGGCCTGCAGCACGCAGGTCCCCAATGGCAATAACCACGGTGTACAGCCGCTCGGCCGGGCGGGGGCCCAGGACGTCTGCCGCGACCGACAGCCGCCCCTCCGATGCCTGCGCCTTGCTTCTTACGGCGGGGAACCTGCAATGGAGCACGAGGATCCAGAAACGGTCTACGAGAGCCAGTCTGCGCCAGAGCCGCACCATTGGCGGTATGCCGAGTCCCAGCGACGTGAGCAGGATTCCGCTGTAGAAAAAGGGCGTGAACAGCAGGTAGGTCACATCGGTTAGTGAACCCTGGAAGCCGAGGAAGCGGAGGCTCATGTAGATGATTTCGTCGACACAGCCCAGAACCATGAGGCCCATTCCGATCCCGACGACCGTGGCGCTGGCGCGCACCGTCCGGCTGTCTCGCGGCCCAATGCTCACTTGCAGGACGGACAGGCCCAGGCCTCCAAGAATCGCCATGTAAACCGTGGCATAGACATAGACCGCCGGCTGCTGAACGGTTTCGGGGATGAAAGCGTCCGTGGTGGGGACGAAGGATTGCAGGGTGAATGGGATGGCTATGGCCAGCAGGAGTGCACCGAGGAACAACGGCCTGCGCGTCACGCGGTGCCTGGCCTCGCGTTCGGTGGACAGCGCGCTGAACACACCTTCCCGGACCAGCCACACTGCAGCGGTTACAAGGAGGTTCCTCACCAGGTGCAGCCAGTTGGTCCCCCCGATCAGAGCGTCGAGGGTGCTTTCCGGGATGATTTGGCCGGTACAGAAGAGGCCAACGACCCCGACGCCTGTGGCCCCCAGGAATGCAGTGGAGGCGTTGTGCCGCGCCACCAGGTACAACCGCGCCGCAAAGACAACAGCGAGCAGCCAGAACGCAGCTTGAATCACAATCCAAAAATCCGTTCTGCATCGGAGACACAGGCGTCCTGACCTGTCACCAGGCGTTGCGCCAGTGCGTAGGCGAGGTTTTCCGCCGCCTGCTCAGCCTCTTCCAGGGGGATGGCAGCGGGCCGGCACATCCAGCTGATCCCACGCCGCTTACCAACCCCGGAGAAGAAGCCCGCGGACTGGAGGCCGTCTGCTGGCTCACCCTTGTGCCCCAGCAGAATGTGCCCAAACTCGTGCAGGATGACATGGCGGCACCAGAACGCGTGACCGCGGCGATATTGGATAATCCCCCGGTCCGGCATGTCCACCCAGCGACCGGTGACCCCATCCGCCAGGACCTCCTCGGGGACTTCGTGGAACTCCAACGGCTTGCCGTAGGCCCGCTCTACGGCGCTAATCAGATGCGGGAGGGTCGGAGAAGACGGCAGCTGCAAGGACTGGATCGTCCGCAGGGACAACTCAGTAGGTTCTAGCAATTGGTTCCCCATCAGTTCCCACCCCAGTGAACATGCCACTGAAATAATTTCAGTGATGTGTAGTATTGGTTTAGCGCCTGACTGGACTAGTCAGGCAAGGGCAAACCATACCAAGGCGCCCTTAACTGTGCTTGTCACGCGGCGCGCTTAGGTCATCTCCCCACGTCAGATAGGTAAACGATGCGACACACCGCACCCGTCGGCCTTTGTACTTCGCCACGGACACGGTCACGGAGGCAGCTACCGGATGGTGACGGGGCACCGAAACTACGTCCAGCGGACAATAAGCGCGACACGCCGCGGCCCCTCCCACTTAAACGAATCTGATTCATGTTGGGTATGAACAGAAACTTCGGTCCTGGGGAGGGAAAATGGCACAGCGAAGCAAAGGCGAACGCCACGTGATAACAGCACGGCTGCCTATCTCCGATGCAGAGAAACTGGCGGCCGTTGTGGACGCCACCAAGGAAAGTCGGAGCGATCTAATCGCAAGGCTTGTCCACGCTCATCTGAAGACCGTAGATCTTGACCGCCTTCGCCACCACCAGGAGGCTTTGCCCATAGCTAAGGCCAGTTAACGAAGAAGGCCCGCTTGCGCGGGCCTTCAAAAAGTATTTGTTCAGATCCTCATCTTGGCGGATCGGCGATCTGAACTTTTCCCAACACCTACGAGTAGGTGTCGTTTTTCGTACCCTCCGGAGAGGAGTAACTGCTGTCTATGGTACAGGCCTACCCATGCGCGTCAACAACGGCGCGACCCAAAGGTGCTGCTGAACCGTCGCCGGTTGAGGCATGGGCGCTGGCGCCTCTGATCGCGGGGCAACCCACTTACCGGACTGGCCGGTGGATCGGTTCTAGGTTCCAGTACCCCCGGCCGGCGGCTCCTCCCGCCATCACGAAGTCGCTGCCCGACCGGCCTGCAGCAGTCATGATCCACGGCACGGATGGCTCCGTCGCGACCCTCTGCATCGACCTGGATACATCCAAGGCAGTAAAAGACGTCGTGGAATCGGACACCGTACTGCTCAGGAAGCTCCTGGAGGAGGCAAACGTGGGCTTCGTGGAGGACTTCTCACCCAGCGGAGGGCGGCACATCTACATCCCCCTTCAACAGCGCCTGACCGCTGCGCAAGCCCGCGAACTCATTGAAGCCCTCGGCCTTCTCGCCGCAAGCCTTGACCCCAGCCCCCACCAGAACGTCACCGACGGATGCATCCGTGTCCCCGGCTCCAGGCACAAGGCCGGCGGCCACCAGACCCTGATCACTCCCCTGTCGCAGGCCTACGCCACCCTCCGCGTCCGTAACTCCCCCCGCGCCCTAGCCGCGCTGAAGGCGGCCCTGGCCCCTGAGCTGGCCCGCAACAAGGCCATCAAGGAACGCCAAGCCAAAGCCGCAACTGCAGCACGGCCGGCGGCTGCCCAGCTGCATATCGGTGGACGCAGTGAGACTCCGCTGCGCCGCATCGCTCGTACCGGGCTGTACGACACGGCCAAGTACGCCAGCCCCTCAGAAGCCCGCATGGGCGTGCTCAATCACTTCGCGGCGTGCGGTTGGTCCCTGGAAGACGTGCAGAACGAGCTCACCGGCCAGTTCCCTGGGCTAGCTGCCCTGTACGGTACGCCTGCGAAACAGGTACGACTCCTCCCCCTCGAATGGGCCAACGCGCAAGCCTTCGTCAACGCAGACGCCGGCCAGAAACGAGGATCCGGAAGTTACGGGAAAACCAATGCCCGTATTAACAACACAAGCCCCACGAAACCCACAGGGGGGGCAATCACCAGCAGTCCCGCTGCAATCCACCAGCTGGTGAACGACCTGGAGAACGTGCTTTACGCACTACTCGACCATCGGCTGAAGGACCGCGGCCGCGAAGGGCTCAGCTTGCGGTTCCTTATACGTGCACTGCTTGCGTATATGAGGACTAAAGAAACTGACCTTCTGGACGTTGGATGCCGCACCCTGGCTGCTGCGATGGGAAAGCACCACGTCACCGTCGCCCGGCTTCTGCCAGTCCTGGTCGAAGCCTCCGACGGCATCCTTACTAAAGTGGCTGACGCCCGCCGTAAAGCGGCGGATGTGTACCTCATCCAGCTCCCAGAGCAGTACCAGCAACTTGCCCGTGAACTCTCTTGGCGGAGAGGGCGAATCCATTCGATCCGGCCAGTATTCCGGGCCCTAGGCGATGCAGCAGCTATCGCCTACGAGACCATCGAACGCGGTCGCCACTCCCCCACCAGCGCGGAACTGGTGCGAAACAGCGGACTCAGCCGCTCAACCGTCGACAAAGCACTTGCCGCGATGGAGGGCCTGGGCATGATCCATCGGGACGACAAGCGATGGAAGATCACCGCCAGTGCAAATCTTCGCGCCCTCGCGGAACGCTTGGGCGTCATGGATGACTACCAAGCCCAGATCAGTCGCAATCGACGTGAACGAGCTGCTTGGCACGCCTACCTCGATAGGTTTCTGGACGTTCAGGTACTTCAGTCGGACCTTCACGACGCGGAACGCGAAGACTATTGGATGCCGCCGGATGATGCAGCCCTATGGTTCGCCGCCTAGGCGGACGGCGCTGTCCTCCGAAGCCACCAGGAATACTGGCAATGACAGCAAAGCTTGCAAAACCATTAAAATTAGTAATAACAGTAAAACATGCAAATGATGCAAAGCATGCAATACTGTTAATACAAGTATTGCCAGCGAAGACACGGTCTACTGGCAACGCCAGTAATGACAGTAATGACAGTAGGTTGGGGACATGAAGATTGATGAGCCATTCGACAGGGCCGGCTTGGACCGGGTCTGCGCCTTCGTCAACGGCAAGGGCGGCGTGCTGAAAACGACCCTCACGGCGAATCTTGGCGGTCTACTCGCCATCTCAGGCTGGAGGGTGTTGCTGGTGGATTTTGATCCCCAGGGGAACCTCGGCCTTGACCTCGGATATCGCGACACCGAGCAGGACGACGATGGAATGGGACTGGCGCAGAGCCTGATGTTCGGCGCCCCGCTCAGTCCGGTCAAGAACGTACGGGACAACCTCGACGTCGTACCTGGGGGAGCGCACCTGGACCAAGCCGCAGCAGGTCTTGTCTCCCTGGGCGGCAAGGATGCCCGTAGGGCCAAACTTGCGTTGGCGGCAGCCCTGTCTCCGATAGCCGGCCAATACGACATCATCTTCATCGACTGCCCGCCCGGCAATGAACCCCTTCAATTAGCGGCCTTGGGCGCAGCTGCCCAAATCATCGTCCCAACCAAGACCGACCGCGGCGGCCGGGAAGGACTCCTTGGGGTGGCAAAGCGCCTTGACTCGGTAATTGACGTCAATCCCGGCATCGACCTCCTCGGCGTGATCATCGCCGCCACATCATCGTCAGCCAAATCCGTCCAACGCACCGTCCGCGACGCCATTATCGAAGCGTTCGGTACCGAAGATGTGCTCTTTGACAATATGGTCCGGCACGCCGAGGCGCCGGCCCAGGCGGTGCGTGAACGGGGAGTCCTCGTCCACGAATTGGAGGAGCAGGTTAACTCCGGACCAAAGTGGTACGAAGTCCTCCGGGGAACCGCCAAGGCCGGGCCAAGCCAACCAAGATCCGCCGGAAACGTGGCTGAGGATCTTCACCGCGTCGCACAGGAACTGGTTGCCCGTTTGGAAGCTGCAGAACAAAGGAACGCCTCATGAGCCAGAACCGCGAACCCATCGGCCCTCCGCCGCGCCGCCCGTCGGGAAGTGCAGTTCAGAACCTCGTGAAGGCCAACAGGGTGCCCACCGCTGACAGCCAAGCACCAGCAACCCCGGTGGAAGCTGTTCCGTCTCAGAAGAAGCAACCGGTCACGTTCTACATGCTGCCCGCTGACAGGCAGCGGGCCAAGGATGCCTTCAAGGCAACCAATGGAGAAGAAATGGACGCCTCCTGGACGGATTTCGTCGCCCGCGCCGTTATGAACGAAGTTCTTCGGCGGGAGCGCGTGTACAACAACGGGGACCCGTTCCCACGAGTAAGCGCGAAGCTAGCTCCGGGACGAAAGCTCGCCCCCTAAAACGCACTGTCATTACTGGCAATGCCAGTAATGACAGTAAACGGGTTCACGACCTTGGTACGTGACCCAGAATGCTCCCTACCCGCTAGCGTTGCTTACTGAAATGATTTCAGTAAGAGGCGGGGGCTATGGCACGGCACAAAAAGCAGATTGACGGCCAGATGAGTTTTGACGCTCTCTGGGCCGCACCGGAGGAGGACCGCAATGAACAAGTACGGCAGGCAGGCTCAGGAAGCCTGGAAGGCAGCCAGCCCGACGCGCTACAGCCAGATTCAAAACCCGGAGGAGTTCTTCACGAAGCTGGGGGAGGAAGCCCAAGAGCAAGTGGACGAACTGCTACCCAAGATCGCCGGACCCGACCCGAAGGACGAGGGGTACCTGGAGAAGGTAGGCCGGCTGAACGCGGCACGGAACCAGGCGGAGGAGATCGTCCGTCACGATCTGCTCTCGCCACCGGAGACGGAGGACGGGGAAGACGAGTACGCGAACCCGAGCATTCAGGAGTACCTGAACTCGATGGCGGAAATCGACAAGATGCGCGAGCAGCTCTAACAGACAACGAGAGGGGCAGGTTCCGTCCGTCGTCTCAGGAGGACCTTGCTCCGTCTGGTGCCCGCAGCCGCGTCAGGGCGAACCTTGAAGCCCTCGAGGTGCTGCAGATGCTGCAGAGCGAGGGACGTGAGGCTACAGATGCCGAGAAGGCGTCTCTGGCACGGTGGGGGAGTTGGGGAGCGCAGGGCGTCTTCCAGATCTTCGACGAGACCCGGGAAGAATACGCTGGCGACCGCGAGCACCTTCGAAGCCTCCTGTCCGAGGCGCAGTACGACGCGGCGCGGCGGACCACGATCAATGCCCACTACACGGACGCCGCATACGTCCAGGCAATGTGGTCCACCGTTCAGCAACTCGGTTTCACTGGGGGGACGGTCCTGGAGCCGGGGTCAGGTGTGGGAACCTTCATCGGCTTCGCTCCGGACACGGCTGAGATGACCGGTGTTGAGCTGGACCCAACCACGGCGGCTATCTCCCAGGCCCTCTACCCCCAGGCCACTGTCCGCGCTGAGTCCTTCGCCGACACGAAACTGCCCGCCGGGCACTTCGACCTCGCCATCGGCAACGTGCCCTTCGCCAATGTCACGCTGCACGATCCCCGGCACAATGCCGGTGGTCACTCGATCCACAACCACTTCATCCTCAAAAGCCTCGAACTGACCCGACCGGGCGGCATGGTGGCCGTACTGACTTCCAGCTTCACCCTGGACGCTACGAACCCGGCAGCACGGCGGGAGATGAACCAGCTGGCCTATCTCGTGGGGGCCGTCAGGCTGCCCACCGGCTCACACCGCAAGGCTGCAGGTACAGACGTCATGACGGACCTGCTGATCTTCCGGCGCAGGGAGGCCGGGCAGGAACCTGCCTCTACCCTTTGGGAAACCGTCACCGCCCGCCGAATCGACGGGACGATCACCCGCCTGAACTCCTATTTCGACGAGTACCCCGAACGGCTCCTTGGCGAGCTGCACGTTGGCAACGGCATGTACGGCGCGGAAACCCTCCAGCTGACTACCGATGACCTTTCGGCCGTCCCGGGCCAGCTGGACGCGGCACTGGCCGGCATCGTGGTGGAAGCTAAATCCGCAGGCATGGTCATGACCGAACGGACGGCGGAACAGGAACGCCAACGGGCCGCCTACGTCCCCGCTGCCAGCCACGAGTGGGAAGGTCATATCAGCGCCACCGACAACGGCTTCACCGTTGTCGAGAACGGCTCCCACACCGACCTCCCCGTGCCCAAGACCCAGGCCACCGAACTCCGGGCCCTCCTGGGGCTGCGCGACGCAGCACGGAATCTCCTCAGCGCAGAAGCCGAAAACCGGGACGACACAGCCGAAATCGATGCCCTGCGCGAGGAACTGAAGACCGCCTACGGCCGGTACGCGGGCACCTACGGGCCGATCAATCGCTACGCCCTCCGGGACACCGGCCGGGTAGATGAAGAGACGCAGGAGCCCATCCAGGCCCGCATTACGCCCAGGGCTGTGACCATCGTCTCCCGCGACCCCTTCGGGCCCCTGGTCATGGCACTGGAGAACTTTGACGATGCCACGCAAACGGCTTCCCCGGCGGCCCTGCTCTCCAGCCGCCAAGTGCAGCCACGCCGACCGGTCCTTGGCGTAGACACCGCCGAAGAAGCCCTCACCGTCACGCTCGACAGTGTGGGCGAAGTCGATCTGGACTACGCCGCCTCCCTGCTGGGCATCAACCGCGACGAAACACGCGCAGCGATGGGGGAGAGCATCTACCAGGTTCCCGGACCTGACGAGACGTTCCAGACCCGGGCGGAGTACCTGTCCGGGAACGTCCGCGAAAAACTCGAAGTCGCCCAGGCCGCCGCGCTCTCGGACGACAGGTTCGCCGTCAACGTCCGCGCCCTGACCGACGCCATGCCCCAGCCGCTTCGCATGGACGAGGTCGAAGCCCGCCTCGGCGCGGTCTGGATCGACGCCGGCACCCACCAGGAGTTTGTCCGTGAAATCCTGAACGACCCCTACGCCACGGTCTCCAACGCCGCCGGCTCCATGTGGGACGTCAAAGCCAACCGCCACACCCTGGCGGCCACCAGCAACTGGGGCACCCAGCGGATGCCCGCATCGGACATCCTGAAGCAAGTCCTCGAACAACGCCCCGTCCGCGTCACGGACGAAGGCGAAAATAACCGCCGTGTCCTGAATCCGACTGAGACCGCAGCGGCCCAGGAGAAGGCCCAGCTGCTGCAGGAGCGTTTCAGCGAATGGGTGTGGGAAGAACCCGAGCGGGCTACCCGTCTCATCGACGAGTACAACCGCCGGTTCAACTCCATCGTGCTGCGCGACTACAGCACCGAGGGGGAGCGGCTGACCCTGCCCCGTATGGCCAAAGACTGGGTTCCGCGGCCGCACCAGCGCGCAGCCGTAGCCCGCATGCTCTCCGAACCGGCCGTCGGCCTGTTCCACCAGGTCGGTGCCGGTAAGACCGCAGAAATGGTCATGGGCGTGATGGAGCTGCGCCGCCTGGGCATGGTCAACAAGCCCGCCGTCGTGATCCCGAACCACATGCTGGAACAGTTCGCCCGCGAATGGCTCCAGATCTACCCCCAGGCCCGCATCCTCGCCGCATCATCGGCAGACCTCGCCGGGGACAAACGCCGGCAGTTCGTTGCCCGCGCGGCCGCGAACGAATGGGACGCCGTGGTCATGACCCGCACCGCCTTCCAGCGCGTCAGCCTCAGCCCCGATGCCGAAGCCGCCTACATCAACTCAGAAGTGATGCAGATGCGTGCGGAACTGGAAGCCGTCAAGAGCAGTGAGCAGGACAATGGGCGCGCCAACTCCAGCATCATCAAACGGCTGGAAAAGGCGCTTCTGGCCCAGGAAGAAACCCTCAAGGCCAAACTCGATGCTCCCGCCGATCCGGGCATCAGCTTCGAAGAGACAGGCATTGACTACCTTGTGGTGGACGAGCTGCACGACTACAAGAACCTCCGGACCCCAAGCAACATCCCCGGCGCCGCCATCCAAGGCTCAGCACGCGCCTCCGACCTCCACATGAAGACTGAGTTCCTGCGCCAGCGCGAAGGCCGGCGGGTGATCACCGGAGCCACGGCCACGCCAATCGCCAACTCCGTCACCGAAATGTACGTCATGCAGCGCTACCTGCGCCCGGACCTGCTGAAGGCGACGGGCATCCAGGACTTCAACACTTGGGCCGCCACATTCGGCCAGGTCGTCGAAGAAATGGAACTCTCCGTAGCCGGCGGCGACCGGTTCAAACTCAAGAGCCGCTTCGCCAAGTTCCAAAACGTCCCCGAACTGCTAAAGATGTTCCACACCTTCGCGGACGTCAAAACCGCCGAAGACCTCAAACTCCCCGTCCCCGACCTCGCGCGACGGGACGGGGACGGGCTGCGCCAGCCCAACATGCTGGCCGTGGAACCCAGCCCAGAACTGCGTGACTACATCCAGGACATCGGCAAGCGCGTGGACGCCATCCAGCAACGCCTGGTGGACTCCGAGGAAGACAACATGCTCAAAGTCTCTTCAGACGGCCGCAAAGCGGCCCTGGACATGAGGCTCGTTGACCCCACGCTGTTCCAGCGCGGACCCACCAAAATCAGCGCGACCGCAGACCTTCTGGCGGGCATTTACGAAGAACACAAGGACCGCATCTACACCGACCCGAAGACCGGCGAACCCGACCCCGTGCCTGGTGCCCTGCAGCTGGTCTTCTGTGACTTCGGAACACCTTCTGACCGGTGGAATGTCTACAGTGAACTCAAGGACCAGCTGCGCCGCCGTGGCGTACCCGAACACATGGTGCGGTTCATCCACGAAGCCAAAAATGACACCGAAAAAGGCCGGCTCTTCGCAGCCGCCCGCTCCGGGCAGATCGCCGTCCTCATGGGATCCACCTCAAAAATGGGCGTCGGCACAAACATCCAAAAACGCGCCGTGCACCTGGTCGATATGGACGCCCCCTGGCGTCCCTCCGACGTCGAACAACGTCACGGCCGCATCCTGCGCCAAGGCAACCAAAACCCCGAGGTCCGCATCTCCCAGGTCGTCACCAAGGAATCCTTCGACTCGTTCATGTGGCAAGGGCTCGAACGAAAATCCCGCTTCATCAACCAGATCATGCGCGGCCGGCTCGACGTCCGGGAAATCGAAGACATCGGGGACAACACCTTGAACTTCGCCCAGGCCAAAGCCATCACCAGCGGCAACCCGCTCGTTCTTGAAAAGGCCGTCGCGGACCAGGAACTGGCCCGCCTCAGCCGCCTCGACCGGGCGTACAACCGCAACATGGTCGCTGTAGCCCACACTAAGCGCGGCGAACAATCCGTGGCTGACGCGGCGACCGCCGACCTGCCTCTGATCCAAGCAGCCGCAGCGCGGACCACTGACACCACCGCCGATGCCTTCCGGGCCACCATCGACGGGAAAGCCGTCGAGACCCGCGGCGACGCGGCCGAAGCCCTCCGGGCATGGGCCGGCAAACACGGTCACCGCCTCATGAATCTCTACGGGTACGACGAGCTCGGAACCGTCGCCACCCTTGGCGGCCACGAACTCCGCGCAAAACTCGTCCCCGCCCGGGGCCTCGACAACGCAACCATTGAAGTAAGGATCGAGGGAGTGCCCAGGGCAACAACCCAGATTGCCCGCAGGAGCTTGCTCTCCGCTGACATTGGCACCATCCGGCAACTGGAAAACAGGGTCTCCTCCCTGCCACGGCTAGCCGCCGACGTCGAAGCACGACGCCAGGACGCTCTCTCCCGCGTGGAACAGGCGGAGAAAGCACTGGCCGAACCGTTCAAGCACGCAGACGCGCTCAAAGCCGCCCAAGCCAACTCAGTACGCATTGAGCAGCTCATGTCTGACGCAGCCAAACCGGAAGAACGACCGCAGCCTGAACCCATCACTGAAATCGACCCGCAACTGGAAAAGATGCGGCGGCTGATGGCTGCGTCGTTCCCACAACAGGCCACCACAAAGGCCGCTCCGGGGGCCACTACAGCAACCCAACAGCGCCCAGCCCAACGCTCCCATCAGCAAGACTCCGAGTACGGGCGCTGATCCGCTATTGCCAAAGGAAAGCCCTGCACATCCTCACAGCTGTTCAGGGCTTTTCCGGGAGCCAGGACAGGCCGGCTTCGCGCCCAGCCCCCGCAGCAGCGCACGTTCCAAGCAAATTATTTGAAGTCGCATAGGTGATCGTCATCCGCGGCTAGAGGCGCAGGCTTAAACGACTGTTGGCCTTTTGGCAATGTTAACGGGTGTTTGCATGGGTAATCATATTTGGAATTTGTTAATGGACGTTACATAGCATCCGCTGAAAGCGCATCTCGCGGAAACTGGTGCAACCATTCACTGTGGCTCTTAGTGCTTAGATCAGTCCATGGAAAAGCACTTCACAGAACTTCAAGACAAGTCGATGCAAGCCTTGCTCGCGGACTCCAAGCGGAAGAAGAACGTTCCTATCCGAACTGACTTCGTTCAACTCCAGGAGGGAGGGCTGAAAAAGCCCGGCCCGCTCGGAGCGCTCATCAACTCAAGCAACGGTCGCTCCTTGGACTTGTATCTACTTCACCGTCTAGCAGCGTCAGCAGAACCATGGGACACCAAACGCGATGCCGCTGTATGGTCCCGAGCGCTGGGGCTCGGCGACGACTCGTATGGAAAAGATGCTGTGTCGAGGTGCTGGGCCAAGCTTGCCGAACGGAAGCTCATTCTCCGCGAAAGGGAGTCTAAACAGGCTAAGATCACGACCCTCCATGAGAGCGGGACAGGCGAGGCCTACACGGCTCCCACAGGGAAATACTTCACACTGCCCTTGGAGTACTGGTCGGACAACTGGTATCGAGATCTCACAGTGCCAGGAAAGGCGACCCTGCTCGTGGCCCGGTCCCTGCGGCCCGGCTTCTACTTACCTGGCCGGCTCGTCAAAAAGTGGTACGGCTTCTCTGCAGACGTCCTAACTGCTGGCCTCAAAGACTTGAAAAAGCATGACCTAATTGCGTCCGAAGATCGGATCCGAGAAGACTACGGGACAGCACAAATCACGTTCACAGAGCGTCACTACAGCCTAAAAGCGCCATTCAACAAGCCCTCAAAGGGGCAGATGGATCTAAGCCAGCTCCTCGGGGCGCCTGGCATTTTTGTACAGGAGAGGGGGTGATAGTCGTGAAAGAAATACAACCTGAAGCGAGAAAAGCCGAGACCATCCACCTGTGGATCAACACAGTAAGCGTGGTGGTCTCGGCGCTGATCCCTGTCCTCTGGGACATCGTTCGTGGAGTCACAAACTAGTTTCACCAGCGCGTGGGGGCCTTTATAGTAGGCGCTAAGAAGTCCTCCACGCGCTCTTGATTCTACAAAGTCGGCACGGCTCCGGCCGATGTTAAGTCGTCTCGGTTCACTACGTTCATCAACCACGGGGCTAGCGATCACGTCAGAATGTCCAGCCTCGACCTTCGATAAAGCCCATGAGGTTCACACACGGGACCCCAATTGCCTGGCATACATCTGGGATTTTTGGTCGTTGGAGGTTTCCGCTGGAATGTTCTTCGGTTACGACCGTCCCCGTGGTGACCATTGCTAGTGCGATGACAAAAGGGTCGGCGCCATTTCGCCCGTTACCAGCGCCAACAAGCCTGGGGTGGGATCGGAGAATGTCTCGCGTGGCCATCTGAACCTCTTCGTCCAGCTCACAAAAAAGGTCTGATTGACTCCTCGCCCAGGCTGAGGCGTCATCATCACGGCGGTTTAATTCCTCGCGGACGATGTCGACGGAGCGAATACGCCCGTCGACAATCATCCCCTCGATGTTGGCCCACAGTCCCTGAAAAACGGTCGGACGGAACAAGTCACGGCGGCCATTCAGAATTGCGCTTGTATCAAAGGAATAGAAGTCCCGCATCAGATGACGGTCCGAAGACTAGCAGTTTCCGCCAGCCGGCCAATCTGACCGACCTTGACGTTGAGGTAGACCGCGGCGGTATTGCTGTCGATCACGCGTCTCCTATGCGCATCCGCTATATGCCTTACATATCCCTTGCCAAGGTCTCGAACTGTGTTGCGGTACCAGTTGCCGCCCCCGGCACGACTTTGCACTTCCTCCCTTTCGTACGCTGCCAAGAAGGTATCGCGCTGTCGCTCGTAAAAAGCCCTGGGGACTCGACCCAGCGTCGTGAGCCGACGCAGGATTACTTCTGCGCTAACTCCGAATGCAGCAGCAACGGGTTTCAGGGCTTCGTAGTCCCAAGTATTTGGACTGTCTCTCCGCGCAATAACTTCAGGACGTGAAAGCAAGATGTTGGCAGGCACCAGCAAGGATCCTGCTATCGCGTTACAGCGGGCTTCCAGCTCTCGGTCTGGACTTGTCGCTCGGAGATCTGTTGTCGTGTCGCAAAGTCCCTCTGTATGAAGCAGCAGGTGGGCATACTCGTGCATCAGGGAAAACAATCGACCACGTGGGCTATCCGCGCCGTTCACCACGATCACAGGTAGGACATCGAAATGCAGCGAGAAGGCGCGCATCTCATTAACTGCGATGCGGCCGCCACGAGTAGCTGCCACTAAGACGCCGGCCTCTTCTAAGGCAGAAATCCAAAAATTGAGGTGCTCGTAAGGTGTGCCGGCATTTTGGGGCAGCTCGAGGGCAGAAGCTGCAAGTAAGGCATCACGGCCGGCCCGTGCAAGTTCCTCGTCATTTCCCGGAGTCTCGGGCAGGCGCCAGGCGGAAGGGATGTCCTGATCTTCCATCTCGGAAAGTTCCAACAAGTAGTCTCGTTGCGTATGTGCACGCCGGTACTCGTCATGCAGGTCAGGGCTCCATTCCCCAGCTTCAGAACCTGCAAGCCTCCGAAAGTCTCTTAGGGTGTCGAATCCGGACGGGGGCTCTGAGAGGAAAAAGACCGATAAGGATCTCTTGTAAACGGCGGCTGCCTTCTTGAGCTGGGCCACTGTTGGCTGGTGCTGGCCGCTCTCCCAAAGCGCAACACGGTCATCCGGGACGCCGATCTTCCGGGAGGCGGCGAGGTCAGAAAGGCCACACGTTTCCCTGGCCCAACGAAGCACTGACACTTCAACGAGAGCGGGGATGGACGGCATGAGTCAATCATGCCGTAGTTGGTAGCTCCGGTTAGAACATTGAACTGCGGAAAGAATTCCCAAGGTCTGCACCAACCAGCAGGACTTACTTCTTTGGTGCCTCGGCCACGTCTGCTGCCGGCACCCATCTGTAAAGGGTAGGCACGGAGACCCCTAGGGTGTCGGCGACCTCTCGGGGCGGTGTTCCCTGCTTGAGGAGCTTCCGGGCCGAGCGGACCTTGGCATCCGTCATGATGCGTTTGCGGCCGCCGACCCGTCCTTGCTCGCGTGCGGCCTGCAGTCCGGCCTGCGTACGTTCGACCATGAGTTCCCGTTCCATCTGCGCCAGGGAAGCCATGACGTTGAAAAAGAAGCGTCCGGAAACCGTGGTGGTGTCGATCGCATCGGTGAGGCTGACGAACCCTACGCCGCGGTCGTTCAGTCCGCCGGCGAAATCCAGAAGATCCTTTACGCTCCGGCCCAGCCGGTCCAGCTTCCACACCACCAGGGTGTCACCTTCGCGCAGGTTGTCCAGCGCTTGGTCGAGGCCGGGGCGTTGGGACTTGGTGCCGCTGATCGTGTCTTTGTAGATCTTGTCGCATCCGGCCTTCTGCAGGGCGTCGCGCTGCAGGTCCAGGTTCTGGTCCCGGGTGGAAACCCGGGCGTAGCCGATGCGGTGCGTAGTCATGGGTTTCTCTTCTCAAAACTCGGTACGGGATCTCAGTTCGACCTTACAGATTTGAGAACTATTTGTGAGAACCAGGGTGTGACTGTTGGCGATAAATGGCGGTCTTTTTGCAGCGCTAAATGTCGCCCTGCTAGTCGGCAAGCGCTCGTGACCGCCTGTAGAACGTCGCTCGGGACATACCGAGATCCCGGGCAACCTGCGCCGCGGGCTCGCCACCTTTGACCAGGCGAACAGCACTTCTGATCTGACTATCCGTGACCCGGCGGGGTCGGCCGCCAAGGTCCTTGCCAGCTTCTCTTCGCTTGATTATGGAATCAGTGACGCGTTCGCGCTTGATTTCGTGTTCCATCTGCGCGAGGGCGGCCATGATCGTGAACAACATAGAGCCCATCGGTGTTGCTGTGTCGACGTCGCCTCCGCCCAAGTTCAGGACGCGCAGGCCGGCGCCCCTGCTGCGGAGTTCGTCGGCGAAGGCAAGCATGTTCTGAGTCGATCGCCCGAGCCGGTCCAAAGTCGTGATGACGAGGGTGTCACCCTCCATGAGTGCGTCGAGTGCTCGATCGAACTGGGGTCGCGACGCGCGCGCCCCGGAGACACCTTGGTCGACGTAGAGGTCATCACGTCGAACGCCGGCCTCCAATAGATCCGCCCGCTGCCGGTCCGTGGACTGCTGCCGCGTCGAAACCCGTGCGTAGCCAATAAGCTTCGACACGTCTGCCTCCAATGTGTCTCATAACTAATGATTAGTCAGCCAATTCAAGCAGAAGGTTTCGAGACATAGTTATGAGAATCGCCGTGCGCAGAGAAAGCCGTGAGATGTCACGGGAATCAAGATCTTACGGGACAGAGCCAGTGAGACGTCTCGTATCCCAAGGGTTATGAGACGACAACGTGCCTCGAATGAGAGACGCCCCCGGGAGGCTAATCGGACAGGCCATACGGGCTTCCGTCGCCAGGGCCCGCCCGTGGCGCAGCCGCAATCGTAACGCCTGGAATCCCTAGAACTGGCGCGTCGCCGCTAGTTCTCGTCTGAGCGATCGGGAAAGCGATCAGGATGCTTAGGGTCTCTGCCGCGTTCGCGCCAGTACTCGTCACGTTGCCACAATGAAAACCGCGTGGCCCAGATGGCGAATATCGTCGTCCCGGCAGCAAGGATGACCAGCTTTATCCAAACCCAAGGCTCGGAATTAATTGGCATGAGGTTCAGCGTGATCATCGCCAACGCCAAAGCCCCGCCGAAGTAGACCAGGCGACTCAGCCGGCGCTTGACCTCAGGATTCGCGTCTACTGGGTGAGTATGGCAGTTTGATTCAGGACCGGTATGACGGTTCGAATCAGGACCACCCACGACTCGCCGGTTGCTTGTGACGGTTTGAGTCAGGACCACCTCAGTGTTGCTTTCATCTGTGAAAGCGAGCTTTGGAGGTCCCGGATGAGGGTGCGCATGGAGCTGTTTGCCAGGATCCGCCGAGATGCCCGTGTGGAGGGCGTGTCGATCCGCGGGTTGGCAAAGCGGTATCAGGTCGGCAGGGACACAGTCCGGCAGGCTCTGTCGGATCCTGTCCCACCAGCGCGGAAGAAACCGGTGCGGTCATCGCCAAGGCTGGATCCGTTCAAACCGGCGGTTGATGTGATGTTGACCGAGGACACCACAGCGCCGCGGAAGCAGCGTCATACGGCTCGAAGGATTCTGGCCCGACTGATTGAGGAGCATGGAGCGGAGGAGCTCTCGTATTCGACAGTCCGGGACTACGTGCGGGTCCGCCGGGCGCAGGTTGATCTGGAAGCCGGCCGCCGAGTTGAGGCTTTCGTGCCGCAGGACCACGCACCCGGTGCTGAGGCCGAGGTGGATTTTGGTGAGCTCTGGGTGGTGCTAAACGGCGTGAAGACGAAGTGCCACATGTTCGTCTTCCGGCTCTCCCATTCCGGCAAGGCCATCCACCGGATCTACCCTACTCAAGCCCAGGAAGCTTTTCTGGAAGGCCACATCGAGGCGTTCAACGAAATCGGGGGCGTGCCGGTCCGGCACATCCGCTACGACAACCTCACCAGCGCGGTCACCTCCGTGGTGTTCGGGCAGGGCAGGCAGCGGCAGGAGAACGACCGGTGGGTGCTGTTCCGCTCGCACTACGGCTTCGATGCCTTTTACTGCCAGCCCGGCATCGGCGGAGCGCACGAAAAGGGCGGAGTCGAGGGCGAGGTCGGGTGGTTTCGCCGCAATCGGCTCTCCCCGATGCCGGTCGTCGAATCCCTGGACGAACTCAACGACCGCATCCGTGTATGGGAAGCCCAGGATGAGCGCCGGCGGATCATGGACCGAATCCACACCGTCGGCCAGGACTTCGCCACCGAACAGCCGTTCCTGGCACCGTTGCCAACCGAGGAATTCGATCCGGGCCTGGTGCTCAACCCGACGGTGGACAGGTCATCGCTGATCACGGTCCGGATGGTGAAATATTCCGTCCCGGCGAGGTTCATCGGCCGGAAGGTCCGGGTCTCGCTGCGGGCGTCTGAGGTCGTAGTGTTCGACGGCCGGACCGTGGTCGCCAGGCATCAGCGCGTAGCCGCCCGGTCCGGGCAGTCGGTCCAGCTGGACCACTACCTTGAAGTCCTCAAAACCAAACCCGGTGCCCTGCCCGGTTCCACCGCACTGGCCCGGGCCCGGCAGTCCGGTGCGTTCACCAGTGCCCACGAGGCCTTCTGGGCAGCCTCCCGCCGCGTCAACGGCGATGCCGAAGGGACCCGTGAACTCATCGACGTCCTGCTGCTCCACCGCTCCATGGACGCCGCAGACATCCGGGCGGGGATCACAGCAGCACTGAGCGTGGGAGCAGTCAGTGCAGATGTCGTCGCGGTCGAGGCCCGCAGACACGCAACGGCATCTACCGGGGTTGGCTCCGGTTCAAACCGTCATCAGGGTGCTCTTGCTGAAGTGAATGTGCAACGGGTTGTCAGTCTGACCCAACGCCGGCTCATGGAACCAGCAGCGGTCATCGCGGGGCTCCCACCCGACACCCGCCCGCTTCCGTCGATCGGTGCCTATGACGAGCTGCTGGCCAAACGCAACGAGCATTCCGCAGGAAAACCGTCGAAGGAGAACATCTCATGAGCCCCACCGCACCGGCCACCACAATCACTCCGACCCTGCGCCGACGCCGCGGCCTGACCGAGCAGGCCGCGGTCGCAGCCGTGGATCAGGCCTGCCGCCGACTGCGCCTGCCCACCGTTAGGGCGGTCCTGGACGAAGCATTGAGCGTGGCCGGGAAAGAGCAGCTCTCGTACCAGGGGTTCCTGGCCGAGCTGCTGCTGGCCGAATGCGACGACCGGGACCGTCGCTCGTCGATCCGCCGCGTCAAGGCCGCGAACTTCCCCCGGGACAAGTGGCTTGGGGACTTCGATTTCGACGCGAACCAGAACATCAACCCCGCAACCATCCACACCCTGGCTACCGGGGACTGGATCCGCAAAGGGTCACCCCTCTGCCTCATTGGAGACTCCGGAACAGGGAAATCCCACCTCCTGATCGGCCTCGGCACCGCGGCTGCGGAGAAGGGCTACCGGGTCAAATACACCCTTGCGACCCGGCTTGTGAACGAACTTGTTGAAGCCGCCGACGAAAAGATGCTGGCCAAAACCATCGCCCGCTACGGCCGCGTCGACCTACTCTGCATCGACGAGTTGGGCTACATGGAACTGGACCGGCGTGGCGCAGAACTCCTCTTCCAAGTCCTCACTGAACGCGAGGAGAAGAACTCCATCGCCATCGCGTCCAACGAATCCTTCTCCGGCTGGACGAAGACGTTCACCGACCCGCGCCTGTGCGCCGCGATCGTGGACCGCCTTACCTTCAACGGCACCATCATCGAAACCGGCACTGACTCCTACCGACTTGCCCACACCATAGCCCAACAAAACGCCTAGTTGTCCGAAGCAAAGCACCTACCGGGCAAGTTTCTCTTCTGGATGATGGGGTTAGCGCGCTCGTGTCTTGCGGCCGTCAAGGATTAGGCTGACGACACCCGCTCCTATGAGGGCGAGGATCATATGAGACTTAGCACCCGTCCATGCGATTGCCAGGCCCAGTGGATATTGTTCATTGGCTACAAAGGTGCCGGATGCGACCGGGCTGCCAAGGATGGCGACGACAGCCAGAGTGGCCAACGCGATCAGCCTCGCGACTGTGCCCCGAATTATGAGGCTGTAGACCATCACCGCGGCCAGGGCGAGGACGACGAGGCTAAGCTGCCACACATAAGGCAGCCAGTCGCCGGAGACAGCAACAGGGCGTGAATCAAAACCTATGACAGCGTGGATTTCCGATAATTGCAGCTGCAGGGTCAGGTAACCCGCCAAGAGAGTAAACAGCAAAGGGCTGGCCAAGGCGGCGACGATAGAAATAGTCGAGCTGCGCCCCTGCGAGCTGGTTGTAGTTTTATCCGGGCTAGATGTCGTTTCCAATTTTGTCCCCCAACTAGTTGTCCTCCGACTCTAAACCCCAATCGAATTGACTGGAAGCAGCCGGTCCGCGAACTATCAGCGACACAGGTTTCGCCGGAGCTTGGCATAGCGGGGGGTGCTAATGCTGGAACCTTGGTGGCCCTGAATCAAGCCGTCCTAGTGGTCCCGAATCACATTGACATATTCAACTGGGTGCGGGCTTGCCCGCGGTTTTCTCCGGAATTGTGATGTCATACGTGAACTGAAGCACGAACGTTAGTAATCCGGTAGCCAGCTCCTTTGGGTGGTGAGCCGTGCCAGTGAGCATTCGTCTTTTGTAGGGTGGAGGCCCTCCACGCTGATGCGCGAAAAGTTGTGCCTCAAAACATGGAACCTTTCCATGTGTGCGGACACTATGGGGTATGGGCGGAGATTTGGAAGGGACAGACGAGGTTCTTTGGAGGCTCGTCGTAAATGGGGACGGTGACGCCTTTGGCGCAGTCTTCGACCGTCACCGTGACAGAGTGCTGCATCACGCACTGGGGGTCATAGGCTCCGCTCACGCAGCCGAGGACGTCACGGCGATGGTGTTTTATGAGGCGTGGCGTCGCCGGGAGTACGTGCGGATGGTGAACGGGTCCATTGTTGCCTGGTTGCTGGTTACTGCGAACAACACACTCCGGAACGAGCTGCGCCAACGCCGGCGGTACAGGAGCTTCCTGGGCCGGCTCCCCCCACCAGCCAACAGCCCTGATATCGCTGAGGCGTTCGCCGACGGGGATCAGCAGGAGTTTGAGGCCGCCACGTTAGAGCGGGCTTTTGCACGGCTGCGCCCAGGGGACCGTAACGTGCTGACGCTCTGTGTGGTTGAAGAAATGAGCATACGAGACGCTGCGGCCGCACTCGGCGTCCCCGAAGGCACCGTGAAATCCAGACTGAACCGGGCCAAAGCAAGGCTCGGGGATTTATATGACGAAGTTTCCAGCACGTATGCGATCGACCGGCAGGCCGCGCAAGGACAGAGGCCCTTATGAAAACCCATCAGTTCCAGCCCGACAGGAGCGATGCGCTTCGCAGGCAGCTCGTAGACATGGCGGAACAAGAATTCCCCCGCAGACGGCTAACCGGGAGCTCGGGCAGCGATGCAACCGATCTCGTGGACAGAGATCGTGACTCGATTCGTCGGCCGCACCGCACGCGCCGAGTGGTACTGACAATGGCCGCAGCCAGTCTCGGCGTGATCGTTTTGGGGCAAACCAATATATCGATCCAAAGCGCCCATGCGGCAAGTCTCCTGCGGTCAGCAGCCGAACAGACCATGGCCTTTTCCGACCCCACCCCGGGCCGGGGCGAGTACCTGCGAGTCCATACGCACGCAAACTGGCTGGTCTCCGGGAACACGATCGAGACCCACATGAACGCCCAGACCATCGACGTGTATGTTCCAGGGGACCCCTCCCGGGACTGGGTACTGGATCGAGACTGGGGATCAGGGGCCCCGCGCCCCGGTCAGAAGGACACCATTCACGCGCCTAATGGCGAGTTCTACGGGATCCCGTGGACCGTAATCAGTGACCAGGAAATCCAGGACCTGCCACGCGAAGGCAAAGCCCTGATCGATCACTTCAATGCCCAATATCAGGGTGGGTCCGCCTCCAGGGACGAGGACAACTTCGTGCGCATCACAGATCTGTTGCGGACCGGACTCATCTCAGCGGACCTGCGCGCCGGTCTCTATGAGGCTCTGGCCTTAATCCCGGGGGTGAACGCCAGCGAACAAACCAACTTCGATGGCAAACCAGGGATCGCAATCGGAAGATCTGAGCCGCTCCGGGCCGGACAACGCGATGAAATCATCATTGACCCGGCCACTGGCCTGGTCATCGGCGAACGAGTGGTCACCACCTATGCGATCTTTGGAGTAGGAGCGAATAACCTCATAGCCCATACCGCCATTGACTACAGCATCGTGGGGTCAGCACCGCCCGCCAACCAGCCAGCCCAGGAGGCCGGAGGACCAGTAAAGTGACCCACCGAAACGCATGGACCACGGCAAGGCCCAACCGCAGAACACTCCTCGTGCTTCTGGCGGCGTTCACAACAGCCCTCCTCTGGTGGATCGGCATCGTCGGAGTCATAACCACCGGAGGCGGTGCGCTCATGTTCCTGACCATCCCGGCCCTGGCCACCATCGGAACCATCATGATCGGAAATCGCACCAGACGCCGCTGGCCAATCCAACCGCTTCAACGACGACACAAACACAGGAACGTGACCCTATCCGGCGCCCATCATTCAGTTGTGCCCCTGGCAGCATTTGCCTCTGCCCTGCTGTGGTGGATAGGCATCGCCGGACTAATCAGCACAGGGCCAAACGGCGCACAGGTCTTCTTGACAGTTCCAGCCCTCGCGACCGCTGCCACACTGATAATCGCCCTTCGTCACCGCCGGGGAAGATCCACCAGCCCGGGAAGTTAGCCACCCTCCACGTCCGACAGAGCTATGCACATTCAGTGTCGAGGTGAACCCATAAGGCTCCCAATCTAGGTGTCTCGTAAGCTGGGCGCCTCGAATCCCTAGGGTTGTGCGATGGCGTGACGCAGGCCAGCTCTGGCCTGGAGAAATTCGGGCCAGCGGTGGACAGTCGTGCGGTTTGCGGCCATGTACTGGTAAAGCTTCTCTCAGGAAGGCGACACCGTAATGAATGACTTCGATCTCGAAACACGAATCCGTGCGGCGGCACCGCACGTATCCAGTCCGCTGGGGCTGGCCGAGCACAGCACACGCATCTTGCAAGAAGCGGGCGCACGACGTGGGCGTAGGCTGCACAAATGGGCAGTGGGCGTGGCGGCTTCGGTCGTGATTGTCGGAGGCGGGACGGTCGCTGTCGCAGGCAATGGCCTGAACACGCCCTGGGGTTGGACAGCCGACAACGTGCACCAGTTCCCTGGACCTAACGGTCAGACCTGTTTCACCGGGCTCCAAGTGAAGCCAGACGGAGTCACCGACGACGCACCGGTTGTTATCGCCGCCCGTGAGATCCTCGCAGGGCTCGACCTCGACGCACTTGACACCTCGAAGTGGACGGTGGAGCTTGAGTCGGAAAATGGCCGCCCGTACAGCGACGGTACCCCAGGAGTCGTGCACCACACTCCGGAAGAGATCGCACAGGACGCAATGCGCCGCACAGCTGCGGACCTCCTGTTTGCCGAGCTGAAGGACCGTGGTCTGCTCTCGGACGAGAAAGATTCCGTGATGCTATTCAGCATGGCGCAGGGTTGCCGGTGACCAGCGGACGGGAGGCGGCGACGTCGATCGACGAACTCGTCCGACACAATGCAGAGGACCTGCTGCGCTACTTCCAGCGACGCCTTCTAAACGACTCCGATGCAGCGGAGGCGCTCGGTGAGTTGTTGCTCACCGCCTGGAAGTTACGCCGAAGAGTGCCGACTGACCCGACTCAGGGGCGGATGTGGCTGTTCGTTACCGCGCATAACGTATTGCGGGATTCCCGTCGCACGTTGGCACGTCGTTCTGCGGCGGTAGAGCGGCTGGTGAACGACATGCGGCTCTTGAACGGGCCCACATGGGATGACACGGCGATCGAGCTGCGGGACGCACTCGATCGACTGCCGGACGAGGATGCCGAGCTCGTCCGACTCACCTACTGGGATGGCTTGGCGTCTCACGAGGCAGCAGCCGTTCTGGGCATCAACGCGTCGACAGCCCGCTCACGGTTATCACGGGCAAAGCAGCAGTTGCGCGTAGCGCTGGAAGAGATCGATTGCGAAAGAGAAGGCTCCACCCGCGTACAAGCTGCGCCTATCTGAGCTCACCTTGCCGCGGACCGAACCCATCCCCGTAGTCCAAGCGCGCAGAGAAGCGATCTCAAAATGGAACGGTTCTAGGCTTCCGCTTACGAGGACTGAGAGATCCTGCTTCGCCCCTTTGTATCGTGCCTTTGCTCACCCCTGGTCCCATCGAGTTTAAGTGTCTTGAAACCTCTGCGCCTCGAAACACTAGGGTTGTGCGATGGCGTGACGCAGGCCAGCTCTGGCCTGGAGAAATTCGGGCCAGCGGTGGACAGTCGTGCGGTTTGCGGCCATGTACTGGTAAAGCTTCTCTCAGGAAGGCGACACCGTAATGAATGACTTCGATCTCGAAACACGAATCCGTGCGGCGGCACCGCACGTATCCAGTCCGCTGGGGCTGGCCGAGCACAGCACACGCATCTTGCAAGAAGCGGGCGCACGACGTGGGCGTAGGCTGCACAAATGGGCAGTGGGCGTGGCGGCTTCGGTCGTGATTGTCGGAGGCGGGACGGTCGCTGTCGCAGGCAATGGCCTGAACACGCCCTGGGGTTGGACAGCCGACAACGTGCACCAGTTCCCTGGACCTAACGGTCAGACCTGTTTCACCGGGCTCCAAGTGAAGCCAGACGGAGTCACCGACGACGCACCGGTTGTTATCGCCGCCCGTGAGATCCTCGCAGGGCTCGACCTCGACGCACTTGACACCTCGAAGTGGACGGTGGAGCTTGAGTCGGAAAATGGCCGCCCGTACAGCGACGGTACCCCAGGAGTCGTGCACCACACTCCGGAAGAGATCGCACAGGACGCAATGCGCCGCACAGCTGCGGACCTCCTGTTTGCCGAGCTGAAGGACCGTGGTCTGCTCTCGGACGAGAAAGATTCCGTGATGCTATTCAGCATGGCGCAGGGTTGCCGGTGACCAGCGGACGGGAGGCGGCGACGTCGATCGACGAACTCGTCCGACACAATGCAGAGGACCTGCTGCGCTACTTCCAGCGACGCCTTCTAAACGACTCCGATGCAGCGGAGGCGCTCGGTGAGTTGTTGCTCACCGCCTGGAAGTTACGCCGAAGAGTGCCGACTGACCCGACTCAGGGGCGGATGTGGCTGTTCGTTACCGCGCATAACGTATTGCGGGATTCCCGTCGCACGTTGGCACGTCGTTCTGCGGCGGTAGAGCGGCTGGTGAACGACATGCGGCTCTTGAACGGGCCCACATGGGATGACACGGCGATCGAGCTGCGGGACGCACTCGATCGACTGCCGGACGAGGATGCCGAGCTCGTCCGACTCACCTACTGGGATGGCTTGGCGTCTCACGAGGCAGCAGCCGTTCTGGGCATCAACGCGTCGACAGCCCGCTCACGGTTATCACGGGCAAAGCAGCAGTTGCGCGTAGCGCTGGAAGAGATCGATTGCGAAAGAGAAGGCTCCACCCGCGTACAAGCTGCGCCTATCTGAGCTCACCTTGCCGCGGACCGAACCCATCCCCGTAGTCCAAGCGCGCAGAGAAGCGATCTCAAAATGGAACGGTTCTAGGCTTCCGCTTACGAGGACTGAGAGATCCTGCTTCGCCCCTTTGTATCGTGCCTTTGCTCACCCCTGGTCCCATCGAGTTTAAGTGTCTTGAAACCTCTGCGCCTCGAAACACTAGAGATTCAAGACAGCAGGCGCGCAGTGGTGCGACAAAGAGCGGTAACAAAACGCCGCCATTTATCGGCAAACTCCACAAGAACCAGGGTCCGGTGGAGCGATCGCCCCGACATTCTCGATTTGAGACTTTCTCGGATTCCTTCGTTTCCGAGAAGCGAACGGACCCCACCCAATGCCAAGGGACACTCCTGGTTACTTCACCTCGGTCAGCTGCCCTGAACCGCTACGAAGCCAAGTAACGTCCCGTTCATCGGTAAAGACAACGGACGTGCGACGCTCGACCCACGCCCTTGCATCTTTTTCGTCCCCATTGGCGGCGGGCCAATAAGGGCCCAGCATCTCCCACTTCATAGGCCGGCTATGCTCCAAAGAGTCACAATGTGTATCTGTCCGGCTACCCTCCTTGAAAAAAGAGGGAAGGGGAGGTGCGATGAGCTGCACATTGCTAAGAACGAAACCCTTAGGAGCTCGGAACTCGCAGGTCACAGTGAGAGGAGGCTTGTGGACATAGTTGTACTGCCGGTCTCCACGCTGAGCGGTGACAACCAGCGTGGTGCGATTCGCGCACTTCCATTTTTCTTCCTTGGCGGCATCCCGCTCTTGCTGCAGCTCTTTGTTCTGCGCTTCCTGCTCCTTAGAGAGAGCGTCATTGTGCTGGTCGGTCTGGATTTTCAATGCCTTTGTTTGGACTCTCAATGCCAAAGTGGCGCCAACAAAGCCCCCCAAAGTAACCACACCGGTGAACCAGTCGGCAGTAGTGCCCCAATCCCAAGGGAGTCCTCTCATTGCGCATATCGCGTCTGTGGCCAGGAGAACGAGGCACAAAACAACGACAATTAAGAGGAATCGCTCAAGTGGTGTGCGATTGATCCATACTTGGTCCCGGAATTTGCTCACTGCGTAAGTCTGCCCGACGAGGTGCTTACTCGTCGGAAGGCCATCTAAAAGTTGTCAAGGTTGCCGCAGCGCACCTCTAGGCCTTCGGGCAGAATGGCCTCATGTGCGGCAGATATGTGATGTCCAAAGCCACCGGGGACCTACTGAGCCACTTTGAGGCTAAAGAGGTGGAGGGAAGCCCCCCTCCGCCGAGCTGGAATGTTGCGCCAACCCAGAGCGTGCCGATCGTTGCCGAGCGTTTGGATGATGGCACCATTGACCGGCACCTCCTCGTTGCCCGTTGGGGTTTGGTTCCGTCCTGGGCGAAGGACATCAAGATCGGCTCCAAGCTGATCAACGCCCGCAGCGAGTCGATCCTGGAGAAGCCGTCCTTCCGGAAAGCCGCCGTGAAGCGCCGGGCAATCGTCCCGGCCGAGGGCTATTACGAGTGGCAGAAGACCGAGGACGGGAAGAAGATCCCGAACTACCTGTACTCCGAGAAGGAGCCCTTGCTGGGCTTCGCCGGCCTGTACGAGTGGTGGGCGGATCCATCGCTGGCTGAGGATGACCCGGAACGGTGGCTGCTCAGCTGCACGGTGCTCACCACGACCACCCAGGACGCCCTGGGGTACGTCCACGACAGGTCCCCAGTGATCATTCCCCGGGACCGCTTCGCGGAATGGCTCGACCCGGACTTGACCGACAAGAGCGACATCCAGCACCTGCTCGACTCCCTGCCGGAACCGACCCTGACACCTCGCATTGTCAGCCCCCGAGTCAACAGCGTGCGCAACAACGGACCAGAGCTCATCGAGCCCGCCGAACCTGCACCCCATTAGACTCGTGCGGTGATAATCACCGGCACTATTACCAACCCGGACGGCAGCTACAACTACATCGAAGCCGAAGGCGACACCTATGAAGAAGCGCGGGAGAACCTGTACGCGCTGCTGGAAGAAGGCCAGAACCTCATCGTGATCCGCACGGATCGCTAACTCGCGTGAAGCCGGGCCGGCACGGGGACGTCGGTAGGTGACAGCTCCGGCCGGGCCCTGAGCATCCGCAAAGGATGCCGGAAGGATCTGCCTGACCAGGCAGTGTCGGCGGAGACCTCAACAACTACGGGTTCCACGAGCGTGAGGGCCACGGGTTCCTTGTCGCGATTAAACCTGTCCAGGGTCGTACCTTTCACACTGGCCGGCCAAGGATGCCCGCTCACGGGCGGGTGCAGCCACCGCGCGAGTTCCCGACTTTCCCTCGCCTTGAGTGGCGTGGAGCGCCCCACGATCCGCAGCTCGCCGTCCAGGACGAGGACCGACCACCGCGCCGCAAATGACTTCGACGGTTTCTCTGTGTTTGAGCTTCAGCCACGAGCGGGCACCTGGCGTGTATGGCTGGTTCAAATCCTTGATAACCAGCCCTTCGATTCCGGTGGATGGCAGGTCCTCGAACCACTGTGCCGCCACCTCCCGGTCTGTGGTGGTCGGGGAGAGGGACAGCGGGGGCTCCCAGCCGTCGCCGAGTTCTTCCAAGAGGGCGCGCCGCTGGGTCAGCGGCAGGTCCCGGGCGTCATGACCGGCAACTGCCAGGACATCGAACGCCACGTAATTGGCAGGCGCCGCTGCTACCAGCCCTGGAAGGGTTTTTGGTCCGGCGCCCAGGCGTTGCTGCAGGGCGGTGAAGTTCAGCCGGCCTTGGCTCCAGATCACGGCTTCGCCGTCGATCACGCATCCTGGGGGAACGGCCGAAACGATCGCCGAGCAGAGTTCGGGGAAGTACTGGGTTAGTTCCTTCCCTTGCCGGGACCAGAGCGTGGCCCCGCGGTCATCCCGGACTGCAACACACCTATACCCATCCCACTTGGGCTCAAATAGCAGGGCCGCGTGGGATGCGTCGCCGCGAGGCATCTTCTCGATGGCGCGGGCCAGTGCGACTTTGACCGGCGGGGCGAGCCCTGCCGGAAACCCGGCTCTGATTTCCATGGCCCTACGCTACGCAGGAGCTGGCTCAGATGTCAGTGATGGCCTCCAGCAACCACTGTTCAGCGAGGGGTTCGCGGCGCAGTTCAAAGGTCCGCAGCTGCGAGTCCGAGCCACCGAGGCGAACCTGGACACGCCAGTGTTCGATATCGACGACGTTCCCGACGCCTACGGGAACGCTTCGGCGGGTCTCCCACCATGAGTCCCTGGTGAACCAGTGGACAGGTTCTTCGGTTACGGCCCAGATACGTCCGTCGTGCCGGACGGCCAAGGGAACGCCGGCCTTGGTGAACCTGACGTCCACCGGGGCGTTGAGGGTAGGAGCTTCTGGGGTGATGGTCATGAGCTTGTTGTCTTCCTGGATGGTGCAGAGGGCTGGTCAGGCGGCTTTGACGAGGGGCAGTTCGCCCCAGTGGGTGGTGTATCTGGGGGAGAGCATGTCCCGTTTCATGGTCCAGTCCGAACCGCCCCGGATCCCTCCGTGGCCCAGGCCGATGGACCCGCGGCCGTAGCGGCGGGTGACGTCTTCCAGCAGTGTCCCGATGTGCCGTTCCTCGTGGGGGTTTTCGAACAGTGACAGGGGTGCCTGGTTGCCGCTGGGGCGCAGGTCGGTGACCATGAGCCCTGCCCTGGCGTACCGGACGCCCTCGACGATCCTGGGCAGGAGGGCGTGGCCGGCTTTGGTCAGGATCACCGGGTCAGCGGTCGGCATCGGCAAGGGGACGCACACCGACGGGTATGAGGTGTCTTTGGGGTTGAAGTGCGAGGTGCCGGCGAACGCGGTCAGGACCTTGGCCTGCAGCCCGTGTTTGGCCAGCCGTGCCGAGGCCTGCTGTCCGTACACGCTCATGACCTGGCGGATCCCGGCCGCGGTGGTGATGGGTTTGGCGAAGGACCGGGAGAAGATCAGCTGGTCCCGCCCCATCCGTTCCTCTTCCATGGGGATGCAAGGAGTTCCCTGCAGCTCCAGGACGGTCCGCATCACGACCACATTGAATTTGTCCCGGATGGCCACCGGATCGGCCCGGACCAGATCAGCGATCGTGAAGATACCCATCCCGTTCAGCCGCTTGGTCAGGCGCCCGGCGATGCCCCACACTTCCTCAACGGACAGCCGGGCCAGCAATGCCTCCCGCTCCGCTGCGGGGACGGAGTCCCAATGACATACCCCGGCAAACGCCTTGTTGTTCTTCGCCCACTTGTTGGCCAGCTTCGCCAGTGTCTTCGTCGGTGCGATCCCGACACAGACAGGCACGCCGACGTTCCGCCGGACGGCCGCTTTCATCGACCGGCCCAATGAGGCCAGCTCGGCAGGTGTGCCTTTGACGCCGAGGAAGGCTTCGTCGATGCTGTAGACCTCCAGCCAGGCCGAGTACCGGCCTAACAGCTCCATTACCCGGGCACTGATGTCCCCGTACAGCTCGTAGTTGCTGGACAATGCGACGAGGCCCCATTCCTTCGCGCGCGGAGCGAGCTTGAACCAGGGCTCACCCATCGCGATCCCCAGAGCCTTGGCCTCCGGCGAACGGGTGACAGCGCAACCGTCGTTGTTGGACAGCACGATCACGGGCTTCCCCTCCAGGGAGGGGTCGAACGCCCGCTCCGCGGAAGCGTAGAAGCAGTTCACGTCCACGTGCGCGATCTGCGGCATGTGCCGCATGGGGGCGGGCTTAGACATGATGTAAACACCTGGTCGCTATGCCCCAGATGGTCAGGTCCGACAGGGCGGGGACCTCGATGTCCGGGTACGCCGGGTTTTCCGCCTGGAGGACCACCCCTTTCGGGGTGTTCCGCAGCCGCTTGATCGTCAGCTCCCCGTCCAGGACCGCGACGACCACGGCACCGTCGCGCGGCTCCAGCGCCCGGTCTACGATCAGCTCGTCCCCGTCGCTGATCCCGGCCCCTTCCATCGACTCCCCGGAGACCCGCACCACGTAGGTGCTGGTGACGTCCTTAATCAGATGGGCGTTCAAATCGATGCGGCCGTCAAAGTAATCCTGCGCCGGCGACGGGAACCCCGCCGCGACCGGCACCGGAGAAACCAGCACCGACAACAACGAAACGCCCGCATCTATCACACGGGGACCGACAACGACGCCCACAACACACCTGATTCGAATATTTGTTCGATTGAATCTCAATGCTACCCCTCGCCTACGACAGGGCAACTAAATGCGCTGACCTGCTGCAAAGGGGGAGCGGTTGCTGCCCACAGCCGGGGACAATTCCATCCGGGTTATCCACCGCTACGACTACCAAACGGGAGCTTCCCCGGGGCTCCCAAAAAAGCCAGCAGTGGATAACCCGAATTGCCCCCAACCATGGACAGGACCAAGGGCATGTCAGCCAGCCGCCAGTTCGGGAGGCAAACAACTGGTTTCAGCTGCGCTTCAACCAGTTGGCGGGCGTCCGCTGGCGCGGCCGGCTGTTGGGTCCAGGGCGTGCCGTCGCAGAGCTCCGGACCCCCTGAACCTGGTGTGTCTACGACGATGCTCCTATATTTGTCAAAATTGAGATTACTGGGTGTGCCGGAGGGGTCCTGTGCGGTTTGACGTGCCGCACAGGACCCCTTTTTTGCCTTACCGATGTGGGCCGTGGCGGCGTTCCAGCCTGTCCTTCTGCAGAACTAGAGCGAACCAAGATGCAAATGCGAAGACGCCGATCGGAATGACTGTGTATGAAACTATGAAGGGCCAGTGCGGTCCCGATTCGTTAAAGCTAGAAAATACTTGGCCAGTAGCTCTGCCGATTGCCAGATATATCTGGATACCGACGACCACGGCAGCGCAAATTATGGCGACAATCGCGCTGATACGAATCCATGTACTCATCTTTTACACCTCACGCTCGGGGAAGAGTATTAGGCTCTTGGCGGATTGCACTGGAACAGTGTGTTCAATTGAGTTGCCCAAGCCATTCCAACTCTCCAAGACTCCAGGTTATAGGTGCCTGGTTCGGCAAGGGTTCCCTGCACGTGGCAGAGGAACTGCTGCTCAATGGTGTAATTGAGGGCCCAACCTGTCCCGTTGTTGTTTAGCCGTGTGCGAAGTTCGTCGACATGTGCGAAGTGGGTATAGACCGCGTTGTATTGCCTCCCCCATGACGTTGGCACGACGTTTACGATCCAACTGGATGTGTTTCCGGTGACCCACACCTGTGAGATCAATGGTATGCCCAGCCATGGGTCTGCTACCACGGGGTAGGTAATGTCTTGGTTGTCCTGATGCTGGACCACCTGCGTAAGCGCTGACCCGGAAACTTCGTATGTTGTCGGAACAGACTGGCCCTTGCTGTCTCTGGCCCACGGCGCCGCTACGCCACCCGCAACGTTTCCTTGAGAATCAACAAACGCGACACTTCCACTGATGTCCGGGCGCATCGAAAAGCCTGGGGGTAGTTCGAGGTCATACCGAAAGCTCTGGGGGCTTGCAGCGTTTTCGATTACCGTCGTGATTTGGACAGACCCATCATCCTTGACTACGGGTATTGTGCTCGTGCCGTTTCCATTATCGAACTGAACGGGTTCGCCGGGTTCTCGTTGACCCCCGACCCTTTTCTCATCAAATGGAAGCGTGATCTTCAGTTCTTTTCCGGAGTCCGTGATCCGGATCTGATCGCCGCTGTTCAACGGCACCCGGGCTTCTGCAGAATCCGTGCTGACTAGCAGCTCCCCATCCGTTACCTGGGTGTCGTTTAGAGGCGCAACCTCTTCAAATACTTCTGGTGCAATTCGGGCCACGGCGTCCAACGCGTCCTCGCCGTCCGCGTGGGCGGGGAGTGACAGTGGGATCATAAGCCCACCGACTAGACAGCCCGCAAGAAGCCATCTCGATTTTTGCGCAAGCATTTTCATTTTTCCCCCCACTTTAGTGATTACTGGCACCGATATTCGCTGGGTACATAGGATTTTGCGCTCTCTCTCGCACCGAGGATCCAGTGCTTTCGTTGAACTCGCCGTGGCTGGGACAACATGTAAGCGTGTCGTCTCGAGCGTTCTAGATTGAGCTCATCGATCCGTTGCCTCTGAGACCCATCGTTCTGGGTTCGATCGAGCCGGCGATGAAAGTTTTGGCCACGCCCGCTACGTGTCACTCGGAGCCACTACCGATAAAGCAGTGCCTAAGAGGCTGGTATCGGATGCGCGAGGTGCTCTAACCGAGTCTGCTTGGTGAGCCATTGTCGGTAGGTCGCCGCGAGCTGGTCATTCCGGATGTGTCCGCGTTCCAGACGCGAAATGATGGAAACCCATTGGCCAAGTTCGCGGGCTACGTTCGTGATGGTGATCCCGAGTTGGGTCCGCATGCGGCGTAGGTCGGAGTTGTCTGGTGCCGGCTGCGGGTTGGTGATCTGGCGGTAGATTTCGCGGGCTGCGTAGCGTTTGAGGCAGCGCATGATTTCCCGCTTACTTTTGCCCTCGGAGGTACGTTTCGCTACGTAATCCTTGGTCCGCTGGCACGAAGCCATGCGAACCAGGACGACCGAATACAAGGCATGGTTCGCGTTGCGGTCCCCGCTTCTACTGAGACGGTGGCGGGTCGTTTTTCCGGATGAGGCTGGTACTGGGGCGACCCCGACGAGGGAAGCGAATTGGGCTTCGTTCCCCAGACGGTCCGGGTTGTCCCCGACTGTGATCAGCAGCTGGCTGGCTACTTCGGTTCCGACTCCTGGGAGATCACAGAGCATCGGCGCGTAGCTATCCAGGACTTCCTTGAGTGCAGCGTCAGCAACCTCGATTTCTGTTCCCAAGGCCTGGCAGCGGCCTGCCAACGCCTTGAGCGTCAGCAGGGTCACGTACTCGGGGTCCGCCAGATGTCCTGAAGGTCTGGCGCGCTGCAGGGCAGTGATCAGCGCCGTGGTGGCCAGCGCCCGGTATTTCGCCCGGATCTTGTCCGGGGCCGATACGAGGAGCGCCTTGATTTGGTTGACGGCCGCTGTGCGGGCCTTGATAGCGGACGCGCGTCCGGAACGGAGGATGCGCAGGCATTCGACGGGACCGTCCTTGGCCTTTGGAATCGCTTTCGTTCGTCCCTCGAGTACGGACTTTGCGGCCTGGTAGGCGTCCAGCGGGTCGGATTTTCCCTTGAGACGTCGAGCGGCCCGGTTCGGACGGTTCACTTCCAAAACGGTCAACCCTTCACCCCGGAGGGTTCTGGCGAGCTCGGCGCCGTAGGAGCCTGTTCCTTCGACACCAATGGCTATAGGTGTGCCGTGGGAGGTGATGAAGTCGATGATTTTCCGGTATCCGGAGCCCACGGCCAGGAATTCCTTGTCGGCGAGGGGTTTGCCGTGTTCGTTGATCAGGGCCACGTGGTGTGTGTCGGCGTGGGTGTCGATACCCGCGATGACTTTTGTTGGTTCGCTTGCCAAGATGGAATTGCCCTTCAGTCGCGTCGAATGCTGATGATCGGGCGCGGGCCAGGTGGTCAGACAGAACGGTAATGGGACTGGTCGTATCAGGCTCCTATGAGGTCATGTCCGCCTGGCTCGACACCCCTTTTAACGGACCTTGAGCCGGCGGACAGATCGTCGGGAAGGCAGTGCCGCCAGGCACGTCAGTTTTTTGGTGGGTCACGCCGGCTCAAGGCATTTCCAGTATTACCGTTTTTTGGCTGCTGTCCTTCGGATTGTACGTGCCCGCTCCGGCCCCTCTAGCCCCTCCTTCGTCGGGGCCTGCGGCCCGGAAATTCTTCTCCGGCGCTCCTTCGTCGCTGATTTCCTCCGAAGATTTTCCGTGCCTTGCCCTGCGGGTAGACGGGCCTGCTCGGGCACAGCTCCGCAAGCTTCGCCAGCAGCCAAAAAACAACGGGGGGAGAGGGGAGCTGGCCGGTCACCTTTGGTCGCCCCACCCACCAACTTCTCGGCAAGAAGGAGCAACACCACATGAACGCAACACCCACGCTTGAAATGCTCGACCCGGCCACCCTGACCGTGGACATCAACGTCCGTAAGGACGCCGCCCTGACCGCTGACTTCATCGCCAGCATCAAGGAACACGGCGTGATGGAACCGGTGATCGCGCACCGCAAGGACGACGGCACCGTGCACGTTCTGATGGGCCAGCGCCGCACCCGGGCCGCCGTCGAAGCCGAACGGCCCCTCATCCCGGTCCTGCTCATCGACTCGCCCGAGGAAGCCGAGCGCATCGTGACGCAGGTCGTGGAGAACATCCAGCGCGCCGAACTGACCGAAGCGGACGAAGCCGATGCGTACCACCAGCTGTCCCTGATCGGCGTCCCGGCCGCCGCGATCGCCAAGAAGACCGGCCGGACCAAGGACAAGGTCGAAAACGCGCTCAAAGCCAAGGCCTCCACCACCGGGACCAAGGCCCTCGAGAGCGGCTACACCCTGGACATGGCCTTGGTGATGACCGAGTTCGAGGGAGACCAGGACGCCATCGAGGAACTCGAATCCGTGATCCGGGACGAGCCGCAGTACTTTGACCACATCGCCCAGAAGCTCCGGGACGACCGGGAATCCAAGGCCCAGCTTGCTGCGCTGATCGAGGAACTGATTGCCCAGGGGAAGGCCATCGTCGAAGACGCAGGGCACTACGCCGACGAGGAGAACCTGTACGTCTCAGCGGCCAAACGGGCCGATGGTGAACCGGCCACCGACGAGGACGCCACCGCCTACGTGATCAGCACCAACTACCGGGGTGAACACCGGGCCGAGCCTGTCATCTGCGACTGGAAGGAACTGGGCTTCACACCCAGGTACGAGCGCTATAACGGCGGCGGGCAGCAGGCCCAGAAAGGCCCGATGACCGAGGAACAAAAGGCCGAGCGGAAAACCCTGATCGCCAACAACAAGGCCATGGAATCAGCGACCAAGGTCCGCCGCGAGTTCGTCAAAACCCTGCTGGCCCGCAAGCAGGCACCCAAGGGCTGGCAGTACTTCACCGTCCACGCCATCACCCACCACTCCGAAACCGCCAGCGGCTACGACGGGAAGGTCGCCGCTGAAATGGTCGGTGCCAAGGTCGAAGAATCCAACCGGTGGGGATGGAACCCGCTCCGGGACCACGTCGCCAAAACCGATGCACGGCCCGAGTTCTCACTGATCGCGCTGGTCTGCGCAGGGTATGAGAAGACCCTCGCCAAGGACTCGTGGCGGTCCCCAAGCCAAACGCACCGGGACTACCTGAACCAGTTGGTCACGTGGGGATACACCCCCAGCGAAGTCGAGAGCATCATCCTCGACGGCCAGAAGCCAGCCGAGGACGAAGCCGCCGCATAAACACCCTTGCCGGGCGGAATCCCCGCCCGGCAAGACCCCCGGCCACTCACCACCAAAGGGCCGGGAACCTTCCAGAAGTCGGGCGGTCCGCCGCCCAGGGCGAACCACAGCAACCACTCACCAGCGGCGGACCGCCGATCAACGCACCCTTTCCCTCGCGCCACCAGGTGCCGCGCTACCCGGGGACAACGAAGTCCACAGGGCAGCTGCAGGCATCACCGACAACATTCAGCTAGGCTGAATCCGTAGATTTCCTTTGCCGAGGAGAACGCAGAAGGGCCGGCTCTTATTGAACTGGTCCCCGAAAGTTGGACTCGCGAATGTGCGAGAATTCTACTTTAGCGGCCAGCGATAGGCTCTTTTGAGAAAGGCTCCGTCCCAGCTTGGGACGGAGCCTTTCT
>NZ_JAJOMC010000024.1 GCF_021129155.1 Arthrobacter sp. AK04 | reverse complement strand
GGCTGGAACTGAACCCTTCGCGGGGCGTCATGGGCATGGAAATCAACGTCGACTACATTGCCGCGGGCGTGACAAGCCTGTCCGGGGAACTCGTGGTGAAAGAGATCCGGGAGCGGGACAACCGTGACAGCCCGGGCGAAGCCGTGATGTCCGCCCTCGTCCTGCTGGCATCGGAGGTGCGGGAGGCGGCTGCCGCCAAGGGGGTCGACGTCCTGGGTGGCGGACTTGCCGTTCCCGGCCTTGTTGAAGCCGGCAGTTCGACTGTCACCGTTGCCCCCAACCTGGGCTGGGTGGACACCAAACTGGATGTGGCCCGGCTGCTTCCCGGAGTGCCGTTGGGGGTCTCCCTCTTCAACGAGGCCAATGCTGCCGCGCTCGCAGAACTTGCCCGCGGCCCCCAAAGGAGGGACTTCCTGTTCGTTTCGGGCGAAGTAGGCGTCGGTGGCGGGCTGGTCCTGAATTCCGAGCTTTTCACTGGTCCTGAAGGCAACGCGGGCGAGGTGGGCCATATTGTGGTGGACCCTGGGGGCATCACCTGCTCCTGCGGCGGGACAGGGTGCCTGGAGACCGTGGCCGGCCAGGACGCGATATTCTCTGCGGCAGGAATCAGCGTAAAGGGCCGGTCAAGGTCGGAAAGCATGGCGGACCTGCTGGGCGCCCTGGCTGCCGGCAGTCCTGCCGCGCTGACAGCTGTTCAACGGGCGGGTACGGCGCTGGGGGTTGCTGTGGCATCGGCGTCCCGGGTGGTCAACGTCCGGGCGGTGGTGCTCGGAGGGCACTTCGCCGTCCTTGACCAATGGCTCCACGGGCCACTTTTGGAAAGCCTGGCGAAGTACGCACCCGGAGCGCTTTCCCCTGAGCACGTCATCACGTCCACGGTGGGGGAGGCCGGGGCACTCCTGGGGGCGGCCGGCAGCGTGGTCAGGGCGCTGGTGGAGGCGCCGCACCGGCTGCAGGCGTGAAACGCACACGCCCTGGTGCGCGTTACTCATTGCCGCTTTGCCGCCGCCACATAAAGGGGCCATAAAAGGTAGGGCAGCGGGAAAAGCGAAACACCCCGGTCCGTGGACCGGGGTGTTTCAGTTTGGTGCCCCAGGAGGGAATCGAACCCCCGACCGGCGGATTAGAAGGCCGCTGCTCTATCCCCTGAGCTACTGAGGCATGGCCTTCCGGAGCTGATCTCCGGCGCCTCAAAAAGTTTACATTGCCCGGAGTGCCGGCACAGTCATCCGCCGCCGGCCTGCCGACTTTTCCTCCACAGGCAGGGCTCAGGCCGGGTTGTCCACATATACGGGCCACGCCCTCGAACCTGAAGAGGGCGACGGCGATGCTGGTTCTGCCTGCTAAAGGCACCACCATTGAAGACAGGACGTAGAGATGAGCGAAACCATAACGATCCGGGGCTTCGTTGCCACCGAGGTCAAGAGCTCCACAACACCAGGGGGAGTGGCCACCGCTTCTTTCCGGATTGGGTCAACCTCGCGGCGGCGTGACAGGGAAACGGGTACCTGGTCCGATGGCCACACAAACTGGTTCCTGGTCCAGGGCTATCGCCACCTGGCGGGAAGCATCGGCTGCAGCATCAGGAAGGGACAACCCGTCATAGTGGTTGGCAGGCTGAAGATCCGCAGTTGGGAAAGGGACGGCCGGGTCTACTACTCACACACCATTGATGCCGAGGCCGTGGGCCACGACCTCACGTGGGGCACGGCCAACTTCATCCGGTCCTCTGCCAAGCCGGTCCTCTCGCTCGTGGACCAGGAGCCTCCCCTTGCCGAGGGCGAACACCCTGCTGCGGACGGACCGTTCGACGAACCCGAAGACAGTGATGAAGACCCGGACGGCGGCGGAGATCCGGCGGTTGCCTTCATCGAGGACGCAAATGGCGAAGTGGTCCCCCTGGACCTGGAAACGGGGGAGCTCGCCGGATCAGGAGTGTAGAAGAGCTGTTGTCGTCGCTCTTATGGCCGCCTTGGCGGGCAGGACCCAGGCACCCCCCGGCCGTGTCCTGCCCGTCCAGGTTGTGAAGGAGATTCACCGGCTCGTGGCAGAATGACTGCATGCAGCCTCCCCTCGACCACCGGCAGATTGTCACGGCCGGGGCCTCCCGGGTTGAACGCCCCACCTCAGGGAAAACTGCACTGTTGTCAACGCAGCGGCAGGCTCGCCGTCTGCTGGTTGTGCTGTCCGTCGCCGTCCTGGCCGGATCACTGTCAGGCTGCGTGGGCGGGACGCCGTCGGTCAATCAGCCCGGATCAACAGGTCCGGGAGTCGCAGCGCCAGAGGCTAGCGGCCCAGCCGCTGGAGATTCCGGGGCCGGCCCCGGCACGCCCGGGCCCCAGGCCTCCAGACCCCTGGCCGATACCTCGGCGGGGGCCCCGAATGCCAGCGCTGAAGCTGCCGCCACGGAGACCGTCCGCCAGACCGTCACTGACGCCCTGGGCCGGCTGGCGGCGGGAACACCCAAACCTGCCACTGCCCAGGTGAGCGAGGCGCTGACCGGAGCGGGCATCGCAGCCGGGGTGCTTGAAGTCTCGCAGAGCCGGACCCCCACCGGCCTGGAAGCAGATGCCATCGAGGCGGCAGTGCTCCAAGGAGGCGACTGCGTGATCGGCCAAGTCCGCGACGGAGCCGTGGCGGTGACTGTGCTGCCCGTCCTGGCCAGCGGCAAGTGCTTTGTAGGCACCTAAGCAAGTCGCGCGGAATGTGAGATATGCCTGCCAACCCACTAGATTTGGAACCATGGCGGAATTTATCTACACAATGACCAAGGCCCGCAAAGCCGTTGGCGAAAAACTTATTCTTGACGACGTAAGCATGTCCTTCTTCCCGGGCGCCAAGATCGGCGTCGTGGGCCCGAACGGTGCCGGTAAGTCCACCATCCTCAAGATCATGGCTGGACTGGACACCCCTTCCAACGGTGAGGCCCGGCTGAGCCCCGGCTACACTGTGGGCATCCTGCTGCAGGAGCCCCCGCTCAACGAAGAAAAGACCGTTCTGGGCAATGTCCAGGAAGGCGTGGGCGAGATCTACGGCAAGATCCAGCGCTTCAACGAAATCTCCGAGGAAATGGCCAGCCCCGATGCTGACTATGACACCCTCCTCGAGGAAATGGGACAGCTGCAGGAAGCCATTGACGCCGCAGATGCCTGGGACCTGGATTCCCAGCTGGAGCAGGCAATGGATGCCCTCCGCTGCCCGCCGGCGGATGCTGACGTCACCAACCTCTCCGGTGGCGAACGCCGCCGGGTTGCCCTGTGCAAACTGCTGCTGCAGAAGCCCGACCTGCTGCTGCTGGACGAGCCCACCAACCACCTTGACGCAGAGAGCGTGCTGTGGCTCGAGCAGCACCTGTCCTCCTACGCGGGCGCCGTCCTGGCCGTCACCCACGACCGGTACTTCCTGGACCACGTGGCCGAATGGATCGCCGAGGTGGACCGCGGCCACCTGTACCCGTACGAAGGCAACTACTCCACGTACCTGGAGAAGAAGCGTGCCCGCCTGGAAATCCAGGGCAAGAAGGACGCCAAGCAGGCCAAGCGCCTGAGCGAAGAACTTGAGTGGGTCCGCTCCAACGCCAAGGGCCGCCAGACCAAGTCCAAGGCCCGCCTGGCCCGCTACGAGGAAATGGCCGCAGAAGCGGACCGCACCCGCAAGCTGGACTTCGAGGAGATCCAGATCCCGCCGGGACCCCGCCTGGGCGGCCTGGTGCTGGAAGCCAAGAACCTCCAGAAGGGTTTCGAGGACCGCACCCTGATCGACGGGCTGTCCTTCAGCCTGCCCCGCAACGGCATTGTGGGCGTCATCGGCCCCAACGGCGTCGGCAAGACAACGCTCTTCAAGACCATCGTGGGGCTGGAACCTCTCGACGGCGGAGACCTCAAGATCGGCGACTCGGTCAAGATCTCCTACGCGGACCAGAGCCGCGGCGGCATCGACCCCAACAAGACCCTGTGGGAGGTTGTCTCCGACGGACTCGACTTCATCCAGGTGGGCCAGGTCGAAATGCCGTCCCGCGCCTACGTGGCCGCCTTCGGCTTCAAGGGCCCGGACCAGCAGAAGAAGGCCGGCGTGCTCTCCGGTGGTGAGCGCAACCGCTTGAACCTGGCGCTGACCCTCAAACAGGGCGGCAACCTGCTGCTCCTCGATGAGCCCACCAACGACCTCGACGTCGAAACCCTCAGCAGCCTGGAAAATGCACTGCTCGAGTTCCCCGGCTGCGCCGTGGTGGTCTCGCACGACCGCTGGTTCCTGGACCGGGTGGCCACACACATCCTGGCCTACGAAGGCGACGAGGAGAACCCCTCCAAGTGGTACTGGTTCGAGGGCAACTTCGAATCCTACGAGGAGAACAAGGTGGAACGCCTCGGCCCGGATGCCGCCAAGCCGCACCGCGTCACGCACCGCCGCCTCACCCGAGACTGACAGGCAGCGGCCGAACCCGGCCAGCGCTCATAAGGCAGCGCAGGTAAAGACTGTACGGAACAGGCCGGCCCCCACTGGGTGCCGGCCTGTTCTGCGTTTAGCGCCCCAGGGCCGGGATGACCGGTCAGTCCCGTCCGGCTTTGCGGATCTGATGCTCCATCACCTTGGACTGGAAGGCGCCCACCACCTTGTTTTTCAGGTCCGTGGGCACCCGGACCATGCCCTCCTGCGCCACGGATGCCACGTGCTGCCCCGCCTGGTTGAAGATCTTCCCGGTCGCCAGCCCGCGGGCGCCCTGCGCGCTGGGTGACTCCTGGACATACAGCAGCCACTCGTCCACGCGGGCGGGGCGGTGCCACCACATTGCGTGGTCGAGGCTGGCCACGTTCATTCCGGGGGTAATCCAGCTCAGGCCGTGGCGCCGCAGGATGGACTCAAGTAGGGTGTAGTCGCTGGCGTACGCCAGGGCCGCCCGGTGCAGGTTGGGGTTGTCCGGCATCGGCCCGAAAGTCTTCATCCAGACTGCATTGCGGGCTTCCCGCTGGCCCTTGGCGGAGACGTACAGCGGCGGATCCACGTGCCTGATGTCGAAAGGACGCTCATAAGCCCAGTGCCGCGCCACGGGGTGGTCGAATTTGCCCAGCAGGTCAGCGGTACTGGGCAGGGACTCGGGGTCCGGGATGCCGCTTGGCATCGTGGACTGGTGTTCAATCCCTTCGTCCTCGCCCTGGAAGGAGGCAATCATCGACAGGATGGGCGTGCCTTCCTGATAGGCGTGGACCCGGCGGGCCGAAAAGGACCGGCCGTCCCGGAGCCGCTGGACGCCGAAGGTGATGGGCTTGTTGGCGTCACCCGGGCGCAGGAAATAGCCGTGCATGGAGTGCACAAAACGGTCGGGAGCAACAGTCCTGATGGAGGCGATGAGTGACTGCGCCAGCACCTGGCCGCCAAACACCCGGTGGTGGGGCTGCTGCTGGGAAGGTCCCAGGAAGATGTCCTCATCCGTCCGTGCACCCTCCAGCTCGCCAAGGTCAAGGAGGGAGATGAGCGAGGAGGTGGGATCTTCGCTGGGGAGCGCCAGCAGTCCGGCGTCGGCTTCAGTCATGGTTCGACTCTAGACGGCACCCCGGCACTGCTCAACAAAGCCCCAGCCGGTAGTGTTCTTGGTGTGTCTGATCTCCTCACCTCGTCCTTCCGTTTCGCCGACTCCCAGGACCTCGCCGACCTGAAGACCTTCGCCACGCGCGCCAAGGCCATTGACGACGGCGCCATCCGGCTTCAGGCGGCAGGTTCCGTCCTCGCCGCGTATGTGTGCGTGCTCCGGCCGAGGCTTTTGGGCGAATCGACCCCGACGATCCTGGGGCTGCGGACCATGGCCCTGGCAGAACCTTCCGCGACGGATGTCACGGTGGCTCTGTCCGCTGTCCTGGACCGTTTGGCCCGCGCCAGCCAGGACGACGTCGAACTTCCCGTGCCGCCGTCCACCGTCAGCGAGTCCTGGACAGGCGTGGGCGCTCCGCGGAGCGGGTGGGAGCTGATCGGCTCCCGGCCCGATGCGGAACTGCGGGCGGCGGCCGAAGCAGGCATTGCCGAAGTGGCTGGAATCGTGCCGGACAGGCCCGGCGCACTGATCGTTAACAACGCCCGCGCTGCGGTGTGGGGCCGGGAACTCGATGCGTCAGGGCTGCCAGCCGGAGCGGCTTTCGCCGCACTGGCCTTGGGATTCCTCGCCGATGGCGACCAGAAGCTTTACCGGGCTGGCCGCTGGTTCCGCCTCACGGGCAGCCGCGGCCACGTACTGGCGCGGACCGGAAGCGGACTTCTTTAACCGCCGGTTACGGCGTTATCAGTCAGGATGCCGAGGGGCTGTTCACCATGGATAGTGCAGCCCGTTCCATGTAGTCCCACAGGGTGCCCTCGTACAGCGGCGGAAGTTCCAGGGCGTCCACAGCCGTCCGCATGTGGAAGAGCCAGCGGTCCTTGGCCTCAGGCGTCACCTTGAACGGCATATGGCGCATGCGTAGCCGCGGGTGGCCGCGTTCCTCCCCGTAGGTGGTGGGCCCGCCCCAATACTGCTCAAGGAACATCAGGAAGCGGCGCTTCGCCGGCGCAAGGTCCTCCTCGGGGTACATCGGCCGCAGCAGGGGATCCGTTGCCACCCCGTCGTAGAAGACGTCGATCAGCTTCACGAAAGTGTCGTGCCCGCCCACGGCATCATAGAAGTTGTCGGTGTAGCCGGGCTTGCTGAACGGATCGTTCTGCATTAACTGCGGCCGCTGCGGTTCGATGGGGATGGTCATCGCTATTCTCCGGCTTTCTGCTCGGTCTTGGTGTTCTCAGCGCCGTGGTCCGTGGTGCCGTCCGGCGACTCGTGCAGGGGCACGTACGTTCCCTGGGAACGGTTGCCGACACGCAGGATCTCACCGTTGCGGAGGTACCAGATGGCGCCGTCGTCTGACCGGACCCGGGTGATCCGCAGCCCCATGGATTCCACCACGCCCACCACCTCGCTGGTCTCGATCACATCACCAATGCCGAACTGGTCTTCAATGGTAATGAAAATACCTGCGAGGAAGTCGCGGATCAGCTGCTGGGCGCCGAAGCCGATGGCCACACCCAGGATGCCGACGCTGGTGAGCAGGGGGGCGATATTGATGTCCAGGTTCTGCAGCACGTACATGCCGGTGATGACCACCACCAGCACTCCCACGATGCTGTTCAGCAGTGAACCGATGGTCTCCGCACGCTGGACGCGCCGTTCATGGTCCAGCGCCCGGAAGGCAGGGGCGGCCCACCGGAACGTAGGCTTCTTGAAGAAGTTGCTCCCCGCCGCCACGCGCCTGGTGATGCGGGAGATGACGAAGGTGGCCATCAGCCAAATGGCAACGCCGACGCCGAGACTGATCACGATGCCGGTGACGCTGATGCCGTCCGGCTCGCTGGCGGCGGAAGGAAGGATGGACAACGTGCTGACCATAAGGGGGGAGTACTCCTGCTGTTGTCCGGCTGTGCCGGGAAGGGGGGCCGTGCTGCCGGTTACGCCCGGCGCGGACGGCTCTGTTCTCCTTCAACACTATCGCCGTAGCCTCTCAACATGCGCATCCTTGTCCTCGGCGGAACGGCCTTCCTCTCCGCAGAAATCGTCCGCAGCGCGGTGGCGGCCGGGCACGATGTCACCTGCCTGGCCCGCGGCTCCGCGGCTGTTCCGCCCCCGGGCGCATCCTGGCTGAGGGCGGATCGTTCACTGGGCGCGAACGCCTACGCCGATGCAGAGGGGGAATGGGACGCGGTGGTCGACGTCGCCCGCGACCCTGTGGCTGCCACCGAGGCCCTCGTGGCACTCGCAGGCCGTGCAGCGCACTGGACGTTCGTGTCCAGTTGCTCCGTTTATGCGGATGCGTCGGTTCCCGGCGCGGACGAGGACGCTCCCCTCCTGCCTGCGCTCCCGGCCGGCACTCCGTCCACGCCGGACACGTACGGCGAATCCAAGGTGGCCATCGAGGAGGCAACCCTGCAGGCCGCGGGCGGGAAAGTCCACCTGTGCCGTGCCGGCCTGATAGGTGGCCCGGGGGACAGCTCAGACCGTTATGGCTACTGGCCCGCGCGGTTCGCCCGGGACAGCAGGCCCGTCGTCGTTCCAGCCATCGAAAACCACCCGGTCCAGGTCATCGACGTCCGGGACCTCGCAGCCTGGATCCTGCGCGCGGCAGAGAAGGGCGTAACCGGGCCGCTTAACGCGGTGGGAGGCCAGGTGCCTTTCGGGACGTTCATTGCGGCTTCCAGGGACGCCGCGGACCACCGCGGCCGGGTAATCCCCGCAGCGGAGGCCTGGTTGGCCCACGAGGGCGTCAACTACTGGGCAGGCCCGGATTCACTGCCGCTCTGGCTCCCGCCCGGGCATGGTGGCTTCATGGCCCGGAGCAACAGTGCAGCGCTAGACGCCGGCCTGCAGCTCCGGCCCTGGCAGGAAACGCTGGCCGGGACGTTGACGGACGAACGCACGCGCGGACTCGACCGGCCCCGGAAAGCAGGCCTGTCGCCGGAGACCGAGGCGCGGCTGGCCAAGAAGCTGCTTCGGAGCCTTTGAGTCCGCCCGCTTAACCAAGTAGCAGTAGGTGTCGTTCTGAGCCCTGAAAACGACACCTGGCGCTACCTGGTTGGACCATCAGGCCGTTAGCGTGACGGGTTCATGACCCACCGGGAAGTTCACGCTGCGGGCAATGAAGCACACCTGGTTCGCTTCATGGTGCAGCCGGCCGGCCAGCTCCACATGCGCCGGATCCGCCACCGTAACCGTCGGGCGCAGCATGACACTCTCAAACTGGCCGCTGCCGTCCCGGTTCAGCTTCAGCATCCCGGACGCCTCGTCGCGGTAGTCCGTGACCACCACGCCGTGCTTCACGGCCACGTGCAGGTAGGAGAGCATGTGGCACTGGGCCAGGGCCGCAAGGAGCAGCTGCTCCGGGTTGTAGCGCTCCCTGTCCCCATGGAACGTGGGGTCCGCCGAGCCCTTCAGGACCGGCAGCCCGGGAATCAGGATGTCGTGGTCCCTGGAGTAGCCCCGGTAGGACGCCGTCCCCCCACCGGTGTTGCCGGTCCATTGGACGGTCAGCCCGTACCGGTGTTCGCTGAGTCCCATCCCGCGCTCCTACGCTTCGCCCGGGAGGACATCAGCGGCACGGGCGCGCAGGGCCCGGGCAACGCCGTCGCGGTTTTCCAGCATCATTCGCCGCAGCGCGGAGCTGGCCGGCGGCAGCGCCGCCAGGAAACCGTCCGTGCGGTCGATGGTCGCCTGGGTGGTCAGCAGCGCCGGGTAGAGGCCGACGACGATCTGCTGGGCCAGTGCGTGGGTGCGGGTGTCAACGATGCCCGGCACGGCCTCGAAATACTTTTCGGCGTACGGCTCCAGCAGGGAGCGGTCCAGTACCCGCATGAAGCCGGTGACCGCCGAGCCCTGGAGCGCGTTGGACAGCTCGCCCTTGACCACGATGGAGTCCCAGGCTGCTGCCTTGGCCTCGGGGGTAGGGATGGCTGCCTTGGCAAGGGCGGCGGCGTTCTGGCCGCTGGAGGTATTGTCGCGCGCAAGTTCGGCGTCAATGCCCTTCTGGTCCAGGCGGCCGCCGGTCACCAGCGACGCCACCAGCTCCCAGCGCAGGTCCTGGTCCACCGCCAGCCCCTCCAGCGTGCGGGACCCGTCCAGGAGCCCCGCCACCCGGTCCAGCTGGGATCCGGTGCGGGCCAGGAGTGCAAAGGACTTGACGAACTGCAGTTGTGCGTCGGATCCGCCGGCCACCCCGGACGCCAGGTCCCAGAGCCGGTCCGCCGCAGCCTCCGCGGTCGCCTCGCGGTGCTTCTCCGCCACGTAGAAGTTCAAGGAGGTGGCCAGCTGGCGGAGCTGGACCAGGATCACGGAGGAATCCGATTCGGCAGCCACATTGGCAAGGATCAGGTCCACGTAGCGGCGTGCCGGGGTCTCGCCGTCGCGGGCAGCGTCCCAGGCCGAGTTCCATACCAGGGTCCGCGGCAGGCTCTGGCTGAAGTCCTTCAGGTGGGCTGTGGCCGTCACCAGGGACTTTTCGTCCAGCCTGACCTTCGCATAGGCGAGGTCGTCATCATTAACCAGGATCAGGTCCGGCCGGGCCAGCCCCACCAGCCCGGGCACCTCGGTACGTTCGCCGTCTACATCCAGCTCCTCGCGGTGCACACGCTCAAGCTTGCCCGAACCGTTGAGGTTGTAGAACCCGACGGCGAGCCGGTGCGGGCGGATGGTGGGCCACTCCTCAACGGCGGACTGCACAATCGCGAAGGACGTGAGCCTGCCCTCGCCGTCCACCTCCAGCTCCGGCTTGAGCGTGTTGACGCCCGCGGTTTCCAGCCACTGCCGGCCCCAGTCGTCAAGGTCGCGGCCGCTTGCCTTCTCCAGCTCCACCAGGAGGTCGCGCAGTTCGGTGTTCTGCCAGGAATGCTTGGCAAAGTACTCACGCACGCCGGCCATGAACTGTTCCGGGCCAACCCACGCCACCAGCTGGCGGAGCACGGAGGCGCCCTTGGCGTAGGTGATCCCGTCGAAATTGACCTCCACGTCCTGGAGATCGTTGATCTCGGCAAATATCGGGTGCGTGGTGGGCAGCTGGTCCTGGCGGTAGGCCCAGGACTTCTCCACGGAGGCGAAGGTGGTCCACGCGCTGGTGAAGGACGTCGCCTCCACCGCCGCGAGGTGGGACATGTACTCGGCAAAGGACTCGTTCAGCCACAGGTCGTTCCACCAGCGCATGGTGACCAGGTCCCCGAACCACATGTGGGCGAGCTCGTGGAGCACCGTGATGGCGCGGCGCTCAACCTGGGCGTCCGTGACCTTGCTGCGGAAAACGTAGCCTTCCAGGATGGTCACCGCGCCGGCATTTTCCATGGCGCCGGCGTTGAACTCCGGAACAAACAGCTGGTCGTACTTCTCGAACGGGTAGGGGCAGCCGAACTGCGCCTCGAAGAAGGCGAAGCCCTGCCGGGTGAGCTCAAAAATGTTGTCCGCGTCGAGGTACTGCATCAGCGACTTCCGGGCGAAGACGCCCAGCGGAATGGTCCGCCCGTCGGAGCTCACCACTTCGCTGCGGACGGACTGGTACGGGCCGGCGATCAGGGCCGTGACATAGGAGGACAGCCGGGGCGTGGGGGAGAAGGACCAGACAGAGCGGGCGCCGCCGTCATCCCCGGGAGTGGTTTCCACCGGTGCCGGCGTGGGCGAGTTGGAAATGACGTCCCAATGCGAGGGCGCGGTCACCGTGAAGGTGAACACCGCCTTCAGGTCGGGCTGTTCGAACACGGCGAACATCCGGCGGGAATCCGGAACTTCGAACTGGGTGTACAGGTAGACCTCGTTGTCCACCGGGTCCACGAAGCGGTGCAGTCCTTCACCGGTGTTCATGTACGGCGCATCGGCCACGACAGTGAGCTCGTTCTGCTCCCCGAGGTCCGGCAGCTGGATCCTGACGCCGTCCGCCACGGTGGCCGGATCCAGGCTCCTGCCGTTCAGGGTGATGCTGTGGACGGCGGAGGTGACGGCGTCGATGAAGGTGGAGGATCCGGGCCTGGCGCTGAACTTCACGGTGGTGGTGCTGCCGAACACGTCTCCGCCCCGGGTCAGGTCGAGGCTGACATCGTAGGACTCGACGGAGATCAGTTGGGCACGTTCCTTGGCTTCAACGCGCGTGAGATTCATACCTGGCACAGTGGGCCCTCCAGAAAGATTGCGTCTGCGCAGCTGGCGGTGCCCAGCGGCGGCACTGCTCATTCTTGCATTCCCTGGCCCCTGGGCACGTAGCGCGGCTCACAGCGGATGGGGAAAGGAGCAGGACGCCAGGGGCCTGCTGCCGGAGTAGCGTTGGACCATGGGCAAGCTTATGGATTCGGTGGACACCAGGGCGCTGCGTTTCGCCGCAGGGTTTCCGGTGCTCCTGGCCGCCGGTTTTGTCATATGCGCTTTCCTGCTCCGGCCGGACCTTCCGGAGCCGCTTGCCATCCGGTGGACGGACGACGGCGGCGCGGCCTTTGCGCCCTTCGGCACCTATGTGGGCGTGGGCGCGGCGGCGATCGTGGTGGCGGGCTGGCTGGTCCTCTCCCAGGCCGTGACTCTTAACCGGCCTGCAATCATGCGCCGGATCATGATGGGGGCCGGAATGTTCCTCAGCCTTTTCGTCACCAGCGCCCTCGCCGCTGGCCTCGTGGGGCAGGCAGGACTGGCTGACGCCCGGGAGTCCCACGTGGACATGACCGTCCTCGCCCTCGGCAGCGGTGCGGCCGTATCGCTTGGCGTCATCATCGCCTTCGTTTTCAAGGCCGACCAGCAGTGGTCGCTCGACGATGACCGCGCGCTCCAGCTGGCCCTGGCCAAGGAAGCGGACCCGGACCTGGCACGGGACAGCATCCGCTTCTGGGTGCACGCACGCAGCTCGGTCTTCATCATGATCGCCATAGCGTCACTGTTTCCCTCGGCGCTCATTACCGTCGCCGTGCCCTGGCTCGGGATGCTCCTTGTGCTCCTCGCGGTGGTGGGCGCCGCCTTCCTGTTCGCGCGGATCAAAGCGGACCGCAAGGGCCTGAAGGTCCTCCTGGCCGGCATCGTGCCGGTCATGAACGTGCCGGCCGGAGCCATCTCCGGCGCCACCGCGGCGGATGTGAAGGCGGCAGACTATGGCGGGTGGGGCTACCGGCACCACGGCGGAACCTCAGCCATGCTCGTCAGCAGCGGTCCCGCCGTCGTCGTCAGCAAGACTGACGGCCAGCGCCTCGCGGTGAGCGGCGGCAGCCCCGCTTCCGCTGCCAGGCTGGCCGAGGTCCTCACCCGTGTGGCCGCAAGGGCGCGCGGCGGAGGCGGCGGCCAGCCACCAGCCGCACCGCCGGAGTCCTAGTATCCTTGACCCTGTTGTCCTGACCTTGGCCTGCGCCGTCCCGGCCGGCGACCAGCGCCCCAACCGAACGGATTCTGCTCGTGACTTCTTCCCCTGCCTTCCCGCGGGTCCACATCGCCACCGACCATGCAGGCATGGAGCTCAGCGCCCATCTGGTGCAGCACCTGTCCGCCAAGGGATATGAGGTGGTGGACCACGGTCCCAAGGCCTACGACGCGCAGGATGACTACCCGTCGTTCTGCATTAATGCCGCCCTTGCGGTGGTTGCGGACCAGCAGGCAGGCGTCCACGCACTGGGCATCGTCCTCGGCGGCTCGGGCAACGGGGAGCAGATTGCCGCCAACAAGGTCAAGGGCGTTCGCGCGGCACTGGCCTGGAACCACTCCACAGCCGTCCTGGCCCGCGAGCACAACGACGCAAATGTTGTTGCCGTGGGGGGCCGGCAGCACACCGTTGAGGAAGCAACCGGGCTCATCGAGGCCTTCCTGGCGGAGCCCTTCAGCAACGACGAACGCCATGTGCGCCGCATCGGCAAAATTGCCGCCTACGAAACAACCGGCGAGGTCATCGAGTAGTGCCTGAAGGGCATTCCGTCCGTCGGCTCGCGCGCCAGTTCGGGGACGTCTTCGGCGGCCGCCGGCTCAGTGTGTCCAGTCCGCAGGGCAGGTTCAGCGCAGGCGCCGCGTTGCTGGACGGGCACACCCTCCTCGCGGCCGACGCGCACGGCAAGCACCTGTTCCTGCACTTCGACAACGCGCTGGTGCTGCACGTGCATTTGGGGCTGTATGGGGCCTGGAGCTTTGGCGGTGACAGCACTTTCGCCGGTTCATCCAGCATTGGAGCGCCGCGCCGCGTGGGGGAGCGGGAAACCTTTGCGGAAGGAAGCGACGACGGCGGAGGCCCCGGCAGGGACGGAGACGGCGCCTATGCCGGACCGCCGGCCCCGGTGGGCGCCGTCCGGGTCAGGCTGGCCAGCAGCAACGGCTGGGCCGACCTGCGGGGCGCCACCACGTGTGAGGCCATCACCCTTGCCGAGACTGAGGTGGTGCGGGCACGGCTGGGGCCTGACCCGCTGGTCAACCGCAGGGGTGATGCCGGCCGGTTCGCCGCCAACCTCCAAAGCCGCAAGGCACCCGTGGCTGCGCTGCTGATGGACCAGAAGATCATTGCCGGCGTGGGGAACGTCTACCGCGCGGAAGTTTTGTTCCGGCGTCGGCTGGACCCCTGGCTGCCGGGCAACAATCTCCAGGACGGTGAGGCACGGAAGCTGTGGCGCGACGTCGTGTCCGTCATGAACGATGGCGTCGCCGACGGCAGGATCATCACCACGACCCCCAGGTACTGGACGGGAAACGGCAGGGCGGCCAAACCAGCGGCCGAAGCCGCCGCGATGAAGAGCGGAACCTTCCCCGCCCGGGACAACGCCCATTTTGTGTACAAGCGTGACGGATTGCCCTGCCGGGTCTGCGGCACCACGGTGCTGGCCGCAGAACTGGTGGGCCGCAAGCTCTACTGGTGCCCCTACTGCCAGCAGTCCTGAACAGGGCACCGCAGGCTTACGGCAAACCGAATCGGGGCACTTCGACACGGACACTCCGGCCACAGGCGCTGGTTGGGGCCCCGGCGCCGTCAAAGTGCCCCGCGATGGCCTCCCGGCACGGCGTCCTGGCGATACACAAAAAGTCGCGATACACGAAAAAGGCCCCTCGGATGAGGGGCCCTTTCGTATCTGGAGGGGACGACGGGAATCGAACCCGCGTAATCAGTTTGGAAGACTGAGGCTTTACCATTAAGCTACGTCCCCGAAGAAGCTGCATCTGCAACATTAGCAGGCCTGCGACTTCGGGCTGGCTGTTCAAGCCGGATACAACTAAACCTAATCCATGGCCTACGTGTCAAATGTGCAAACTCGGCGCGTATGACCGTAGACTTGCCTGTGCACTTACGGGGTGTAGCTCAGCTTGGCTAGAGCGCCTGCTTTGGGAGCAGGAAGTCGCAGGTTCAAATCCTGTCACCCCGACTCTGCGGCCCGGACCTGTTGGCCTGGACAAAACATTGCGTTTGCAGAAACCCATCCCACAAACCCAGGAGTACTTAGACCGTGAAGAGCGCTGTCGAGAACCTCACCCCCACGCGGGTCAAGCTCAATGTTGAGGTCCCCTTTGAGGAATTGAAGCCCAGCATCGACTCGGCCTACAAGACCGTTGCTTCGCAGATCCAGGTCCCTGGTTTCCGTAAGGGCAAGGTACCGGCAAAGCTCATCGACCAGCGCGTTGGCCGCGGCTACGTCCTGGAGACTGCCATCAACGAGGGCCTCAACGGCTGGTACCAGGCTGCCGTGCAGGAATCCGGCATCCGCCCCCTGAGCCGTCCCGAGGTTGAGATCACCGAGGTTCCGGACCCGTCGGCTACCGACGGCGGCCTGAAGTTCGCTGCCGAGGTCGATGTCCGTCCCGAGATCGAACTCCCGGACTACGCTGGCATCAAGGTTGAGGTCGCAGCCGCCGAGTCGTCCGAAGAAGACGTGGACAAGGCCCTTGACGAACTGCGCGGCCGCTTCGGCACGCTCAAGTCGGTCGAGCGCCCCGCTGCCGACGGCGACTTCCTCACCATCGACATCACCGCCACCATCGACGGCGAAGAGGTGGACTCCGCCGCTGGCCTGTCCTACCAGGTTGGTGCCGGCACCATGCTCGACGGGCTCGATGAAGCCGTCACCGGCCTCAGCGCCGATGAAGACGCCATCTTCAACACCACCCTGGTGGGCGGCGACCACGCCGGCGAAGAGGCCCAGGTCAAGGTTGTTGTGAAGGCCGTCAAGGAGCGCGAGCTCCCCGAGGCCAACGACGACTTCGCCCAGCTGGCTTCCGAGTTCGACACCCTGGCCGAACTCCGTGAAGACCTCGCCAAGCAGGCCGCCGACTCCAAGGTAGTGGAGCAGGGCGTTGAGGCCCGCGACAAGGTCCTGGACAAGCTCGTTGAGCTCGTTGAGGTTCCCGTCCCTGACTCCGTGGTCGAGGAGCAGCTCGAGGCCCACTTCAAGGAGGGCAACGGACACGGTGAAGGCGAGCACGACACCGAGGAGCACCGCGAAGAGGTCCGCGCCAACACGGCCCGTGCCTTCCAGAACGAAATCATCCTCGACGCCATTGCCGAGAAGGAAGAAGTCAACGTCAGCCAGAACGAGCTGATCGACTACATCGTCACCACGGCCAGCCAGTACGGCATGGACCCGAACCAGTTCGCCCAGATCATCGACCAGAGCGGCCAGGTGCCCATGATGGTCTCCGAGGTCCGCCGCCGCAAGGCGCTGGCCGTTGTCCTTGGCCAGGCCGAGGTCATCGACACCGAGGGCAAGGCCGTTGACCTCAGCGACTTCGTACGCCCCGGCGGTGAAGAGGAAGCTCCCGCAGTCGAGGCTGTGGAAGCTGAAACCGTAGAGGACGCCGCTGACGAAGACAAGGCAGAGGCCAAGGCCTAGGCTTCAGGACGCGCCGCCAAAGGGCCCCCGGATCATCTGATCCGGGGGCCCTTTGCGTTAATATCCGGCCACTGCCCGCCCGGCCCGGCCGATCGTGCGCCGTCAGCGAACAGCCGCGGGTGTGCGAACAAAACGCCGGTGAAACCGGTTAGTGTCCAAGTAGTGATTTTCAGTGATGTCACCGTCACCAGCGAGAGGTTAGTACACATGTCACAGCACCCAGAGTCCCCCCGGATGGCGACTGTCGATCCTGCAGCCCAGGACAACTACATCTACAACCGGCTCCTCAAGGAGCGGATCATCTGGCTCGGCTCAGAGGTGCGTGACGACAACGCCAATGCCATCTGCTCGCAGCTGCTGCTCCTGTCCGCAGAGAACCCGGACAAGGACATCTACCTTTACATCAACTCTCCGGGCGGCTCTGTGACAGCCGGCATGGCCATCTACGACACCATGCAGTTCATCCCGAACGACGTCGTGACGGTTGCTACCGGCCTGGCCGCATCCATGGGGCAGTTCCTGCTCTCGTCCGGCACCAAGGGCAAGCGCTACGCCACCCCCAACGCGCGCGTACTGATGCACCAGCCCTCGGGCGGCATCGGCGGCACCGCCTCGGACATCAAGATCCAGGCGGAACTCATCCTGCACATGAAGAAGGTCATGGCCGAGCTGACCGCAGAGCAGACCGGTCAGACCGTAGAAACCATCCTCAAGGACAACGACCGTGACAAGTGGTTCACGGCGACCGAAGCGCTCGAGTACGGCTTCTTCGACAAGATCGCCGCCCACGCCGGTTCGGTGTCCGGTGGCGGCGGAACCGCGAATTCCTCCTCCGGCGAGTCAGCATCCGAGAAGTAACCCGGCATTTAGAACACTTAGATCAGGAGCACCAAAAATGAACTACAACTTCGGATCGACTGCCGGTAACCTTCCGACCAGCCGCTACGTCCTGCCCCAGTTCGAAGAGCGCACGCCATACGGCTTCAAGCGCCAGGACCCTTACACCAAGCTCTTCGAGGACCGCATCATCTTCCTCGGTGTCCAGGTGGATGACGCCTCCGCCGATGACGTCATGGCCCAGCTCCTGGTCCTTGAGTCCACGGATCCGGACCGGGACATCACCCTTTACATCAACTCCCCGGGCGGTTCCTTCACCGCCATGACGGCGATCTACGACACCATGCAGTACATCCGCCCGGAGATCCAGACGGTCTGCCTTGGCCAGGCCGCAAGCGCCGCTGCGGTCCTGCTGGCGGCCGGCACTCCCGGCAAGCGCCTTGCCCTGCCCAACGCCCGCGTCCTGATCCACCAGCCGGCGCTGTCCGGCGGCCAGGGCGGCCAGGCATCAGACCTCGAAATCCAGGCCGCTGAGGTCATGCGGATGCGTTCCTGGCTCGAAGACACGCTTGCCCACCACTCGGGTCGGACGTCGGAGCAGGTCAACAACGACATCGAGCGCGACAAGATCCTCACGGCTGCGGAAGCCCAGTCCTACGGCCTGATCGACCAGGTCCTGGATTCGCGCAAGATCAAACCGCAAGCAATCACACGGTAAAGTAATGGGCCGGTGGAGCCAATCATTTGGCCCCACCGGCCTTTTCCTTCCACCCTGGGAAGCGAATGTGACCTAGAGTGGATGTTGTCACAACCGGTCCATGCAGGCTGGTGGAGATTCCAGCAACGGTGCAAGGCTGCCTGGCAGCAAGATACTAAGGGGTTCACATATGGCTCGGATTGGCGAGAGCACGGATCTGCTGAAGTGCTCTTTCTGCGGAAAGAGCCAGAAGCAGGTGCGCAAGCTCATTGCCGGGCCCGGTGTCTACATCTGCGATGAATGCATTGAGCTTTGCAACGAGATCATCGAAGAGGAACTGGCGGAAGTTGCCGATCTGGGGAGCTTCGAACTCCCCAAGCCCCGCGAGATCTTCGATTTCCTGCAGGAATATGTCATCGGGCAGGAACCCGCGAAGCGTTCGCTCGCCGTCGCCGTCTACAACCACTACAAGCGCATCCAGGCCGGCCATGCCCCCAAGTCCGGAAGCCTCGCTGACGGCGGGCACCATGACGACGTCGAAATCGCCAAGTCGAACATCCTCCTGATCGGGCCCACAGGATGTGGCAAGACCTACCTGGCACAGACCCTGGCACGCCGGCTGAACGTCCCGTTTGCCGTTGCCGATGCCACTGCACTGACCGAAGCCGGCTACGTGGGCGAGGACGTGGAGAACATCCTCCTCAAGCTCATCCAGGCCGCTGACTACGACGTCAAAAAGGCCGAACAGGGCATCATTTACATCGACGAGATCGACAAGATTTCACGCAAGAGCGAAAACCCCTCCATCACCCGGGACGTCTCGGGCGAGGGCGTCCAGCAGGCGCTGCTGAAGATCTTGGAGGGAACCGTCGCTTCCGTTCCTCCCCAGGGCGGCAGGAAGCACCCGCACCAGGAATTCATCCAGATTGACACCACCAACGTGCTGTTCATCGTGGCCGGCGCATTCGCGGGCCTCGAGGAAATCATCGGATCCAGGTCCGGGCGGAAGGGCATCGGCTTCGGAGCCCCCCTCAACGAGGCCAGCAAGAAGGTGGACTCCTACGGAGAAGTGATGCCGGAGGACCTGCTGAAGTTTGGCCTCATTCCCGAATTCATCGGGCGCCTGCCCGTGATCACCACCGTCTCCAACCTGGACCGCGATGCCTTGATCCAGATCCTTTCCACACCCAAGAACGCCCTGGTGAAGCAGTACCAGAAGATGTTCCAGATCGACGGCGTGGAACTGGTGTTTGACGACACCGCCCTTGACGCCATCGCCGAGCAGGCACTGGAGCGCGGAACGGGCGCCCGCGGGCTGCGCGCGATCATGGAGGAAGTACTGCTGCCCGTGATGTTCGATCTCCCCAGCCGCGAGGACGTGGCCAGCGTGGTCATCACGGAGGACGTCGTCCTGAAGGGCGCCGAACCAACCATCGTTCCGCACGTCACCAAACGCCGTAAGTCGGCCTGATCCGTCCGCAGGGCGGCCCCGCCCGCAGCTCATTAGCCTGTCACCGCGCCGCCGGCAGTAGACCCGACCACACCGTGGCTATGCTGCGCCACGGAGACCAGCGAAGGAATCTCCCATGACTGAACCCGTAAAGAACAGAGCCGATTTTTGGTTCGATCCGCTGTGCCCCTTCGCCTGGATCACCTCCCGCTGGATAGGCGAAGTCGAAGGCGTCCGCGACATCGAAACGGTCTGGCACGTCATGAGCCTGGCTGTCCTCAACGAGGGCCGCGACCTTGAACCTGCCTACCGCGAATCCATGGACAACGCCTGGGGCATGGTCCGCGTGATCATTGCAGCCCAGCAGCAGCATGGCGATGCAACAGTCAAGGCGCTCTACGACGCCATGGGCTCCCTGATTCACGAATCCGGCGAGCAGGACCGTGACCTGGTCATCAACAAAGCGCTTGCTGACTGCGGGCTTCCCGCCACGCTTGCCGCGGCCGCCTCCACGGACGCCTTCGATGACCAGCTCCGGGCAAGCCACCAGGAGGGTATCTCGCTGGTGGGCCAGGACGTCGGAACACCCGTGGTGGCCTTCAACGGCACCGCATTCTTTGGTCCGGTGCTCACCCGGATTCCGCGCGGCGAGGAGGCCGGCAAGCTGTGGGACGCCACCACCGCGATTGCTGCCTACCCGCACTTCTTCGAGCTCAAGCGCAGCCGGACCGAGCGGCCCGAATTCAGCTAGGCCCGGACTCAGCTGCCAGTGATACCGGCCGGCCCTATCGGCTTCAGGAGCCCCGGCAGAACTACCCCGTTGTAGTTCTGCCGGGGCTCTTGCGCTTGCCGGTAGGCAGGACAACAATGGTTCTTACCCACTTCGAAAGAAGCGGGACGCAGGAACCAAAGATTCAGTGATATGTCATCCGACGCAGCCATCGGCAAAGTCAGATGCAAGCTACCAGTGACGTGGTAGGAAGACCTGAAGATCAGCGGATCCTGCCAGACCATCAAGACGTCACCGGATGGCCGAAAAGTCGAAGCCCCACCAACGGCAAAACGCTGATGGGGCTTCCCCTTTGCCCTGAAACAGGGCCGGCCCGGAACGAGGCCCGAAGTGTGGCTACGCTTTCGCAGGCTCTTCCGTCGCAGCAAGTGCCACGTCGCTGACGCTCAGCTCGCCCTCACCGACCACAAGGATGATCTCGCGGGCGTTGGAGGCTGCCTTCAGGTCGGCCAGGCCGGCCTGCAGCTGCGCGGTCAAGGCTTCCGGCGCCGTGATGGTCGCGGTCAGAACCTCGGTGCGCTGCTTGACCTTCGCTTCGGACTTGGCTTTCCGGACGCCGCTGAGGGCCACCCCGACCGTTGCGAGCATGGAGGTGTCGCCGCCCGGGACATCCAGCGGCGCGGGCCACTGGGCGCGGTGGACGGAACCCTTGCGCCACCAGCTCCACACCTCTTCGGTGGCGAAGGGCAGGAAGGGCGCAAAGAGCCGCAGCAGGGTGTCCAGGGTGGTGGCCAGGGCTGCCAGCACGGAAGCCTGTTCGGCCTCACCGGCGGCACCGTAGGCCCGGTCCTTGATCAGCTCCACGTAGTCGTCGGTGAACTGCCAGAAGAAGCTTTCCGTGATCTGCAGCGCCCGTGCGTAGTCGTAGTTCTCAAAGGCCTTGGTGGACTGGGCCACCACCTCCGAAAGCTGCGCCAGGACAGCCCGGTCCAACGGGTTGGCCAGGACGGAAAGGTCGGTGGACAGCACGGAGTCTTCCGTGGCGCCCAGGTTCAGGACGAACTTGGACGCGTTCAGGAGCTTGATGGCCAGGCGCCGGCCGATCTTCATCTGCGCAATCTCATAGGCCGTATCGGCCCCGAGCTTTGCCGAAGCTGCCCAGTAGCGCACAGCATCGGAGCCGTACTCCTCCAGGACGTCGGTGGGTACCACCACGTTGCCCTTGGACTTTGACATCTTTTTGCGGTCGGGGTCCAGGATCCAGCCGGAGATGGCCGCGTGCTTCCACGGTGCGCTGTTCTCCAGGGCGTCCGCGCGCACCACGGAGGAGAAGAGCCAGGTCCGGATGATGTCGTGCCCCTGGGGCCGGACATCAAAGGGGAACACCTTGGCAAAGAGGTCCTCGTCGCGCTTCCAGCCGCCCACGATCTTGGGCGTCAGGGAGGATGTTGCCCACGTGTCCAGGATGTCGGCGTCGCCCGTGAAGCCTCCGGGAACGTCGCGCTGGGATTCGTCGAAGCCGGGAGCGGCGTCGGCGGCCGGGTCCACGGGCAGCTGCGCGTCGGACGGCACAATGGGGGAGTCGTAGTCCGGGTTGCCGTCGGCATCCAGCGGGTACCAGACCGGGATGGGCACGCCGAAGAAGCGCTGGCGGGACACCAGCCAGTCGCCGTTCAGGCCGGCAATCCAGTTCTCGTACCGTGAGCGCATGAAGGCCGGGTGGAAGTCGATCTCATGCCCGCGTGCGATCAGGCGTTCGCGGCGGTCCTCGTCCCGGCCGCCGTTGCGGATGTACCACTGGCGGGAGGTGACTACTTCAAGGGGCTTGTCACCCTTTTCGTAGAAGTTCACGGGGTGCATGATCTTCTTCGGTTCGCCGTCGAGCAGTTCCGCGGCGGTGAGGAGCTTCACCACCTCTTCCTTGGCGCTGAAGACGGTCTTGCCCGCAATCGCGGCGAAGGCCTCGCGGCCGATGTCGGTGGTGATCCATTCGGGAGCCTCGCTGACAATGCGTCCGTCGCGGCCCACGATGGCCCGGGTGGGCAGCTGCAGTTCGCGCCACCAGGTGACGTCGGTGAGGTCACCGAACGTGCACACCATGGCGATGCCGGAACCCTTGTCCGCCTTGGCGAGAGGATGCGCCTTGACTTCAACCTCCACGCCGAACAGGGGGGACGTGACCTTCTTGCCGAACAGCGGCTGGTACCGTTCGTCGTCGGGATTCGCCACCAGGGCGGCGCAGGCCGCCAGCAGTTCCGGGCGGGTGGTCTCAATGTAGATCTTCTCCCCGTCCTCGGTGAAGAACGGGTAGCGGTAGTAGGCGCCGGGCATCTCGCGGTCCTCGAGTTCCGCCTGCGCCACGGCCGTCCGGAACGTGACGTCCCAGAGCGTGGGCGCCTCTGCCATGTAGGCGTCGCCTGCGGCCAGGTTGGCCAGGAAGGCGCGCTGCGAGACCGCCCGCGAGTTGTCATCGATGGTGCGGTAGGTGAGTTCCCAGTCCACCGACAGGCCAAGCGTCTGGAACAGGTTTTCGAAGACCTTCTCGTCCTCTACCGCGAGCTCTTCGCACAGCTCGATGAAGTTCCGGCGGGAGACGACGTCGAAGTCCCGCTGGTTCTTCGCGGGCTGCGCCGGCGGCTGGTAGTCGGGGTTGTACGTGATGGACGGGTCGCAGCGGACGCCGTAGAAGTTCTGCACCCGCCGTTCGGTGGGCAGGCCGTTGTCGTCCCAGCCCATGGGATAGAAGACGTTCTTGCCGGTCATCCGCTGGTAGCGTGCCAGCACGTCGGTCTGCGTGTAGGAGAACATGTGCCCCACGTGGAGTGATCCGGACGCGGTGGGAGGGGGAGTGTCGATTGAGTAGACCCGGTCCCGGGTGGTCTCGCGGTCGAACTTGTAGGTCCCCTCCGCCAGCCACCGCTGCGTGAGGGCAGCTTCGAGGCCTTCGAGGGCCGGCTTGTCCGGAACGTTGATAGGGGCGGTGGTGGGCGTGTCTGTACCCTGCGTGTCTTCAGCCATCTGCCAATTGTTTCATGTCCGGGCATGTCCGCCTGCCCGCAGGTGGCCCCGGCCGCGCCGATCCTGCGGACGGGCCGGGTGGGGGCACCCAGGCGCCGGTCCCGTTAGGGTGGTGCCATGACTGACGTTTCGCAGAAAAAGGCAGCTTTGGTGACCGGCGCGAGCAGCGGGATCGGGGAGGCCACAGTCCGCGCCCTTACGGCGGAAGGCTGGAAGGTGTTCGCCGTGGCGCGCCGCGCGGACCGCCTGGCCGAACTGGAAAAGGAAACCGGCGCCGTCGCGCTCCCCGCGGACATTTCCGAGGACGACGACGTGTCCCGGCTGGTCTCGCAGGTGACCGGTGCCGGGGGAATCGACACGCTGGTCAACATCGCCGGCGGCGCCAGGGGCGCGGACACCATCAGCTCTGCCAGCACCGGGGACTGGGAATGGATGTACCGGGTGAACGTGCTGGGCACCATGAAACTCATCAAGGCGTTCCTGCCGATGCTGCGGGCCAACGGCGAGGGGACGGTCCTGAACCTGACCTCCACCGCGGGGCTGGCTGCGTACGAGGGCGGTGGCGGCTACAACGCGGCAAAGTTCGCCCAGCGGGCCCTGACGGAGGCACTGCGGCTGGAGGAAGCGGAGCACAACGTCCGCGTGATCGAGGTGGCGCCCGGACTGGTCCAGACTGAGGAGTTCGCCCTGAACCGGCTCGGTGACCGGCAGGCAGCGGACAAGGTGTACCAGGGAGTAGAGAAGCCGCTGACGGCCGGTGACGTGGCTGATGTTGTCCGCTACGCCGTCACCGCTCCGCACCACGTAAACCTGGACCAGATCGTCCTCCGGCCGGTGGCGCAGGCCTCAAACTACAAGCTCATCCGCAAGGGCTAGCTGCACCTACGGCAGCACCAGGCGCGCCGCCACCGCGGCATGGTCCGTTCCCGGGAGCGTCACCACATCAAAGTCCAGCACCGCAATCCCCGGGCTTACCAGGACATGGTCAATGGCCACGAAGGCCGGTGCCGGTGAATTCACCGGCCAGGTGGGGGCCAGGCCCTTCCCGGTCACCTCCGCGGCGTCGGAAAGCCCCGTCGCCAGGAGGTCACGAAACTCATCGTGGTCCGCGCTCGCGTTGAAATCGCCGAGCAGGATGGCATGCCGGCTGTCCGGCAGTGCCTGCCACAGTTCGCCGAGCTGCCGCAGCTCGGCCCGCCACGATGCTATGTGGCCCCGGCGCGGGGAATCGACGTGGACGGCGGTCAGGTGCACTGGCCCGGCAGCGGCGGGAAGGCTGGCCACGGCGCGGCTCTGGTAGAACGCCGAACCGGGCACACGATCCACCTGCTGGAGGGGGAACCGCGAGAAAAGGGCGCTTCCAATCTTGTCCCAGCCCACATCCGTGGCCCGGAACGGCAGCAGGGATGACAGCCCCGCTTTCTCGAGCGCCTTCAGGCCGGCGGGCGCAAGCTCCGGCAGGGCCAAAACGTCCACGTTGCGGCTCCTGATCTCCGCCAGCAGGGCCCCGGGGTCCACTCCGGTGTACCCAACGTTCACCGCCATCACTGTCAGCACCGGCCCCCGGGCCTGGTCCGCGGACGGGGCAGGGGACTGGACGGTTGCCGGCTGTATGTTTCCGGACGCCACCGGGCCCGAAGTGCCGGGAGGCAGAACCCGGTCCAGCACCCAGGCAAGTTGGATGACGAGCAGCATGGCCACGAGGGCGGCGGACACAGCCCTGCGGGATTCGGCACGGAGGCAAAGGGCGACGACGGCGGCAGCGAGTGCCGCGGCCGTCGTTGACAGCACTGCGGGAAACAGTGCCAGAAGCTGGATCCAGGGGGTGCCGAGATCCCAGGGAACCAAGCGCAGGAACACCAGCGCAGCACCCGGCAGGGCCAGGACGGCGGCTGCAACGGACCACCGGGACACACGCCGGCGTGGCCCACCGCCCCGCCCTCCGGACCCGTGCTCCTGCATAGGTTCAATTATTGGTGGCCCGGCCCCGGAAATAGTAGACTCAAAAAGGCTATGACCCGGCAATCACCGGTGAGCTTCCGGAAGAACACGCGAACCGCCTTGGGGCGAACCAGCAGAGGCTAACCAGCAGAGGTCAGCCAGCAGGGGCGAACCGATAGGTGGGTACGCGCAAGTAGAACCGGACGGGTAAGCCCGTCACAGCAGTAATGAGTGGCCGACGCAGCACATGTTCCCGCGGGAGCGCATGCAACGCCGGTAAGTGAGGTGGTACCGCGGTGAGCGTGGAGTCCGGACGGACACCACACCAGCCGTCCTCGCATCCTGAACGGAACAGAAGGCGCAAGCCGGCAGTTCGCCAAGCTCAACCCAGGATGTCGACATGTCGTATTACCCCAAGGCCTCAGCCTCCGCCGACCCTTCCTCCAGCGGCGGTGCCACCGTTTCCGCCTCCGTGAAGTTTCCGGAGATCGAAGAACGCATCCTGAAGTACTGGGACCAGGACGGCACGTTCCAGGCCAGTATCGACCAGCGGAGCGCCGACGCGCCGGGCGGCGAGCCCGGCAGCAACGAGTTCGTGTTCTACGACGGCCCGCCCTTCGCCAACGGGCTGCCCCACTACGGGCACCTGCTGACCGGTTATGCCAAGGACCTGGTGGGCCGGTACCAGACCCAGCGCGGGAAGCGCGTGGAGCGCCGTTTCGGGTGGGACACCCATGGCCTGCCGGCCGAGCTCGAAGCCATGAAGCAGCTGGGGATGACGGACAAGACCCAGATCGAAGCCATGGGCATCGACAAGTTCAACGACGCCTGCCGTGCCTCGGTGATGAAGTACGCCGACGAGTGGCGGAACTACGTGACCCGCCAGGCGCGGTGGGTGGACTTCGACAACGACTACAAGACCCTCAACGTGGAGTACATGGAGTCCGTCCTCTGGGCGTTCAAGCAGCTGCACGAGAAAGGGCTGACCTACAACGGCTACCGGGTCCTGCCGTACTGCTGGAAGGACGAGACGCCGCTGTCCAACCATGAGCTGCGCATGGACGACGACGTGTACAAGAACCGCCAGGACCAGACAGTCACGGTGACCTTCCCCATCACGGCAGGGGAGTCGGACCTGTCCCGGCAGCTCGCCGGCGTCCAGGCCCTCGCCTGGACCACGACGCCCTGGACGCTGCCCACCAACGCCGCGCTCGCCGTCGGCCCTTCCATCACCTACGCCGTGCTGCCGGCAGGCCCCAACGGCATTAAGGCCGCCGCCGCGGACGCGCCCGTCACGGGCAGCTTCCTGCTGGCCGCCGACCTCGTGGGCAACTACGCCAAGGACCTGGGGTACGAAGATTTCGAGGCCGCCCAGGCCGCTGTTGTTTCCACGCACACCGGCGCCGAGCTGGAAGGCCTGGCGTACCGGCCGCTGTGGAGCGATTTCGCGGACAACGAAAAGTACGGCATGGAGAACGCGTGGCGGTTCCTGGTTGCCGATTACGTCACCACCACCGACGGCACGGGCATCGTGCACCAGGCTCCGGCCTACGGTGAGGACGACCAGAAAGTCTGCGAGGAAGCCGGCATCCCGGTGGTCCTCTCCGTGGACGAGGGCGCCAAATTCCTCCCGCTCTTCAAGCACGGGGACCTGCACGACATCGTGGGCCTGCAGGTCTTCGAGGCCAACAAGCCCATCACCCAGGTGCTGCGCGCCCAGGGCCGGCTGGTCAAGCAGGCCAGCTACGAGCACAGCTACCCGCACTGCTGGCGCTGCCGCAACCCGCTGATCTACCGCGCCGTGTCCTCCTGGTACGTGGAGGTCACCAAGTTCAAGGACCGGATGTCCGAGCTGAACCAGGAGATCAACTGGATCCCCGGCAACGTCAAGGACGGCCAGTTCGGCAAGTGGCTGGAAAACGCCCGCGACTGGTCCATCAGCCGCAACCGCTACTGGGGCAGCCCCATCCCGGTGTGGCAGTCCAGCGACCCCGAATACCCCCGCACCGACGTCTACGGCTCCCTCGCGGAGATCGAGGCGGACTTCGGACGCCTGCCGCTGAACAAGGACGGCCAGGTTGACCTGCACCGGCCATTCATCGACGAGCTGACCCGGCCCAACCCGGACGATCCCCGCACGCCCGAAGAGGGCCAGTCCGTCATGCGGCGCGTGGAAGACGTCCTGGACGTCTGGTTCGATTCAGGCTCCATGCCCTACGGCCAGGTGCACTACCCGTTCCAGAACGAAGCCTGGTTCGACACCCACAACCCGGCAGACTTCATCGTGGAGTACATCGGCCAGACCCGCGGCTGGTTCTACATGCTCCACATCCTCTCCACGGCACTGTTCGACCGGCCGGCTTTCCGCAACGTCATCAGCCACGGCATTGTGCTGGGCTCCGACGGGCAGAAGATGTCCAAGAGCCTGCGCAACTACCCGGACGTCTCCGAGGTGCTGGACCGCGACGGCTCGGATGCCATGCGGTGGTTCCTGATGTCCAGCCCCATCCTCCGCGGCGGCAACCTGGTGGTCACCGAGCAGGGAATCCGCGACGGCGTCCGGCAGGTCATCCTGCCGTTGTGGAATGTTTACAGCTTCTTCACTCTCTACACGAACGCTGCTGATGGCGGCAACGGGTATGACGCGAAGCTGCGCTACGACGGCTACGCCGACACGCTGGACCAGTACCTGCTGGCTAACACCGGCGAGCTGGTGGGCACCATGACCGAACGGCTGGACGAGTACGACATCTCGGGTGCCTGCGATGCTTTGCGCAGCTACCTGGACATGCTTACCAACTGGTACGTCCGCAGGAGCCGCCAGCGCTTCTTCGACGAGGACCAGGACGCCTTCGATGCGCTGTACACCGCGCTGGAGACTGTTTCCCGCGCGGCGGCGTCCCTGCTGCCGCTGGTGTCCGAGGAGATCTGGCGCGGGCTCACCGGCGGACGCTCCGTGCACCTGGCAGACTGGCCGGACGCTGCGCTGTTCCCCGCGAACCCGGACCTGGTCCAGGCCATGGACAAGGTCCAGCAGATCTGCTCCACGGGCTCCTCGCTGCGCAAGGCCGCAAACCTCCGCGTCCGCCTGCCGCTGCAGGAACTCACTGTGGTGGCACCCGGTGCCGATGCGCTGGAAGGCTTCGCCGCCGTCGTCGCAGATGAGCTGAACCTCAGCTCCGTGCGGCTGCTGGATGCTGCCACGGCCTCGCCGGAAGAGTTCGGCATCCAGCAGAAGCTCGTGGTCAACGCCCGCGCTGCGGGCCCGCGCCTGGGCAAGAACGTCCAGCAGGCCATCAAGGGCTCCAAGTCCGGTGACTGGTCCGTTTCCGAGGCAGGCGTGGTCACCGCCGGCGGCCTGGAGCTGGAGCCGCAGGAGTACACGCTGGAAACCGTGGTGGCGGAGTCCGAGGGCGGTGCTGCGTCCGCCAAAGCTGTCGCAGTACTGCCCGGCGGCGGGTTCGTGGTCCTCAACACCGAGGTCACTCCTGAGCTCGAGGCGGAAGGCCTGGCCCGCGACATGGTCCGTGCCATCCAGCAGGCGCGCAAGGACGCAGGACTCAATGTCAGCGACCGGATCCGGACCACCGTTACCGCGCGGCAGAACGTCGTCGACGCCCTGCTCGCCAATGCCGCCCTGGTGAAGGGCGAGACCCTGTCCGTGGACCTCACGGCGGAACCCGGGGACGCCGCAGAGCCGGCCGTCGCCGTCGAAAAAGTAGGGGCCTGAGCCATGACAGACGAATTTTCCGTAGAGAGCGTCTACGCCGAGTTGCTGGGCCGGGCGCCGGAAAACAAGATGGAGCCGCGGCTGGCCCCGCTGTTCCGGGCGATGGACGTGCTGGGCGAGCCCAACAAGGCGTTCCCGATCATCCACGTCACCGGGACCAACGGCAAGACCTCCACAGCGCGCATGATCGAATCCGTCCTGCGGGCGCATGGACTGAGCACCGGCCGCTACACCAGCCCGCACCTGTCCAGGGTCACGGAGCGGATCAGCATCGACGGGCACCCGGTTCCCGATGAGACCTTCGTGCGCATCTGGGACGAAATCCGCCCCTACCTGCAGATTGTCGACTCCGAACTGGAGGCTGCAGGCGAGCCCCGGCTCACCTACTTCGAATGCCTGACCATCCTGGGTTTCGCTATTTTCGCGGACCAGCCGGTCAACGTGGCCGTCATCGAGGTTGGCCTCGGCGGCATCACGGACGCCACCAACGTGGGGGACGGGCAGGTGTCCGTCATTACCCCCATCTCGCTGGACCACACGGACCTGCTGGGTGACACCACGGAGGACATCGCCTACGAGAAAGCCGGCATCATCAAGCCCGGCGGCTACCTTATCAGTGCCGCCCAGCCGCTGGACGCCGCCCAGGTCCTGCTGGACAAGGCCAAAGAGGTGGGGGTGCCGTTCCGCTTCGAAGGCGTGGAATTCGGCGTCGAATCCCGCACCGTGGCCGTAGGCGGGCAGGTGGTGAGCATCCAGGGCATCGCCGGCCGGTACCCGGAACTGCTGGTCCCGCTGCACGGCGCCCACCAGGCGCAGAACGCCGCGGTGGCAGTGGCGGCCCTCGAAGCCTTCTTCGGGGGAGAAAAGGAACTCGACTTCGAGGTGCTCCAGGAGGGCTTCTCGAATGTCACCTCACCGGGCCGCCTTGAGGTGGTGCGGACGGCTCCCACCATCGTGGTGGACGCTGCCCACAACCCGGACGGCATCAAGGCCTCCGCCGCCGCCCTGCAGGAAGCCTTCACTTTCACCAGGCTGGTCCCGGTGGTCGGTGTGCTCAAGGAGAAGGACGCCGAGGAGATCCTCCGCCAGCTCAAGGAGTCCCTGGGCGGGATGGCGGAGGAGTTCTGCTTCACGCAGTCCAACTCCCCGCGGGCCGTGCCGGCCGCTGAGCTGGCTGAGCTGGCGGTTGAGCTTGGCTTTGGCGAGGACAACGTGCACATCGCTGAGAAGCTCGACGACGCCCTGGAATGGGCTGTGGAACGCGCCGAGGCCAACGATGATCTGTCCGGCGGGGTCCTGGTGACAGGATCCATCACGCTGGTGGCAGAGGCGCGGATCCTGCTCGGCAAGACGGAGGCCTGATTCCATGGCCAAGTTGACCAAAGCGCAGCGCGAGTGGCGGCCGGGCATGCCCAAAAAGCGCCGTTCCACCAAGGTGATGTTCGCGTCCACTGTCCTGCTGCTGGAAGCCTTCGTGATGTTCTTCGCCACCCTGGCGGTGTTCGGCCTGCGGCGGGGGGAATTCCCGCCGGCGGTCATCCTGGGGGTGGGGATTGGGCTGAGCGTGGTGATGATCGTCGCGTGCGCCTTCCTGACCAGGCCCTGGGGCATCGGGCTGGGCTGGATCCTGCAGCTTGTCCTGATCCTCAGCGGCATTTTCGAGCCGGCCATGTTCCTGGTGGGCGCCCTGTTCGCAGCGGCGTGGTGGTACGGGATCCGCACGGGAATCCGGCTGGACCGGGAAGCAGGGGAGCGGGCCCGCGAGCAGGCCGCCTGGGAAGCAGCCCACCCGGATGGGCCCGGACCCGGCCAGCAGCCGCAGTCCCCGTAGACTTGACCCGAAACCCCTTACCAACGCATTGGAGCAGTTGTGACCACTGAGCGCACCCTCGTCCTGATCAAGCCCGACGGCGTCGCCCGCAACCTTACCGGCGCTATCCTGGCCCGGATCGAAGCCAAAGGCTACACCCTGACCGAGCTGAAGAAGGTTGACGCCTCCCGCGAACTCCTGGAGCAGCACTACGAGGAGCACGCAGGCAAGCCCTTCTACGAGCCACTGGTGGAGTTCATGCTCTCCGGACCCGTGGTGGCGGCCATCTTTGAGGGCAACCGCGTCATCGAGGGCTTCCGTTCGCTGGCCGGAACCACCGACCCCACCACGGCTGCCCCCGGCACCATCCGCGGCGACTTTGGCCGCGACTGGGGCCTGAAGGTCCAGCAGAACCTGGTCCACGGCTCCGATTCCACAGAATCCGCCGAGCGCGAGATCAAGATCTGGTTCCAGGGCTAACAGTCCAAGGACAGCAGAAAGCCCCTGGTTCTTCGGAACCAGGGGCTTTTTGCTGCCAGCCGGCCTAGAAGCCTGAGGTTCCGGCGAACACCTGGATAAAGGCGAAGAAGATGGTGGCGATGACGGCCACATACAGCAGGGCGGTGATGATCCAGCCCGAGTCGCCCAGAATGCGGGCGGCATTTGCGGGAACGGGGATGACCCCGGCACTGATGTTCCGGATGGTCACCCAGACAAACAGCGGGATCATGGCCGCCCAGACAACCATGCAGAACGGGCACAGGATGTGGATGACGTAGAGGGCCTGGGACCACAGCCACACCACGAACGCGAAACCGAGCGTAACGCCGGCCTGCAGGCCCAGCCAGTACCACCGGGCAAAATTGGCGCCGGCCAGCAGCGACATGCCCACGGTGATGGTGATGGCGAATGCCACGATTCCGATGAACATATTCGGGAAGCCAAACAGGGAGCTTTGCCAGGTCTGCATTACCTGGCCGCAGGAGATCCACGGGTTCACGTCGCACACGGTGGTGTGGTTGGGGTCCTTGAGGACCTCCAGTTTCTCCAGGACCAGCGTTCCGGAGGCGAACCAGCCGATGATCCCGGTAATGACCATCAGCCAGCCGAGCGGCCGGTTGCGGGTCATCGGCGGACGGGCTCCGGCTGCACTGCTGTCCGGATCCTCGGTCCGTTCGGGCGCGTGGGTGCCGCTCAAGGGGGAGATGCTGGGCATTGGCAAGGCGTCCTTTTCGTCGGGTGGTCCTTGCCCGATTGTAACGCCGGACGCTGGGAAGACCTTCCAGGGAAGGGAACAAGTGCTGCGGCTTCCGCCGTGGAATAGCCGGGGTATGAGAGAATGAACGTGGCTGGAACCCGATCCACATTCGGACTCCGGTCCGGCAGCTTGTTCGCAAGACCGCCAATGATGAGCAGCGCAGGCTTTGGATTTTCGATCCGGACTCCCGCAACTCCATTGGGTGGCACCTGGTTGTGGCACGTGGAACAACGGGTTCTTGAACATCCTGCCGGCCCCCACGGGCTGCCGCACCCCACTGCCGGTGCGAACCTGGGGGTATCCACTTGACTTCTGTCAACGCCCGCGGGTTTTGACAATATGTGCCCCAATGGGTGCCGGATGTGGCGGTACGTCAGGGGCAGGAGTGTTGCCACATATGGATAATGAACAAGTTTTAGCCGTTAACGATGAAGCAGCGGCCGCGGAGGCCGACTCCGCGCCGAAGAAGGCCACGAGGACGCGGCGGAAGGCCGCTCCAAAAGCCGGCGAGGCTGTGCCCGCCGAAGCCGCCCCTGATGCCGTAACTGCAGAAGCCGCCGAGGCACCAAGCGCAGAGGCTGAGACAGCCGAGGCAAAGGTGCCCGCCCGCCGGAGCCGTTCGCGGAAGAAGGTGGAGACCACCGAACCGCTTCCTGTCTTTGCTTCGGAGGCCGGCGCCGAAGCCGGGATCACCAACAACGCCAACGACGACGGCGCGCAGCAGGCGCCTGCCGCTGGGCCTGCAGAGGTTGCCGCGGAAGAATCGAAGCCTGTCCGGCGCCGCCGGGTTGCCACGCGCAAGACGTCCGCCCCCGCCGTCGTTGATGCGGAGGAAACGCCGGCCGAGACCGCACTCACCGAGACCGCACCGGCTGCCTCCGCGGCAGCTGAGCCCGCACCCGCGGCGCCCGACACCGCTGCTCCGGCCCCCGCCGGTGCGCCCACCGGCACTGAACCTGCAGCTGAGGCAGCCGCCCAGGCGCCCACCGCCCAGGCGCCCGCCGCCAAAGCCACCGCCAATTCCGCGCAGGCCCCCTCCGCCGTCGAGCCTTCCGGCGAAGCCGCGGCCAGTGCTTCCACCGAAGCCGGGGCTGAGCCCACCGCGGCTTCGGCCACGAACAGCCCGTTTGGGTCGCTGTTCATGGAACCAGGGTCCGCCACGTCGGTACTCTTCCAGGCTCCGGACCTGAGTACTGTAGTCCGGCCCGCACCGGCAGCAGCCGAAGAAGCTGAAGCTGACGACGCCGAGGATGATTCAGAGGACGCCGGCAGCCGCCGGAGGCGCCGCGGGCGCGGCCGCCGCGGCCGCAGCAGGACGGGCGAGCGTGACGGTGAAGATGCCGACGCCGCCGCAGACGGCGACGAGGCCGACGACGCTGATGAGGAGTCCGCCGGCCCGGCCGATGAAGGCGTGACCTCCCGCCGTCGTCGCCGCCGCCGCCGTGGCGACCAGGACCTTGAACTGACGGGCGGGGGAGACGACGACCCGCCCAACACGGTCACCCGGGTCCGCGCCCCGCGGGCCGTGAGCGAACCCGCAGTGAACAACCGCGTCACGTCCGTCAAGGGTTCCACCCGCCTGGAAGCCAAGAAGCAGCGCCGCCGCGAATCACGCGATACCGGCCGCCGCCGTACCGTCATCACCGAAGCCGAGTTCCTGGCGCGCCGGGAATCGGTGGACCGGCAGATGATCGTCCGTCAGCGTGACGACAGAATCCAGATCGCCGTCCTCGAAGACGGCGTCCTGGCCGAGCACTTCGTGTCCAAGACCCAGCAGGACTCCCTGATCGGCAACGTTTACCTGGGCAAGGTCCAGAACGTCCTGCCGTCCATGGAAGCTGCCTTCGTGGACATCGGCCGCGGCCGCAACGCCGTCCTGTACGCCGGCGAGGTGAACTGGGAAGCCGTCAACCTTGAAGGCAAGCAACGCCGCATCGAGAACGCACTGAAGTCCGGCGACACCGTCCTGGTCCAGGTGACCAAGGACCCGGTGGGCCACAAGGGCGCACGCCTGACCAGCCAGATCTCCCTGCCCGGCCGCTACCTCGTCTACGTGCCCGGCGGCTCCATGACCGGCATCTCGCGGAAGCTGCCCGACGTCGAACGCAACCGCCTGAAGCGGATCCTCAAGGACCGCCTCCCGGAGCACGCCGGCGTGATTGTGCGGACAGCCGCGGAGGGTGCGTCCGAGGAAGAGCTGACGCACGACATCAACCGGCTCCGTGCCCAGTGGGAGGGCATCGAAAGCCAGTCGAAGTCCACCAAGATCCTCGCCCCGGAGCTGCTCTACGGCGAACCGGATCTCACCATCAAGGTGGTCCGCGACGTCTTCAACGAGGACTTCTCCAAGCTGATCGTCTCCGGCGAGGAAGCCTGGGACACCATCGAGGCGTACGTCACCTATGTCGCCCCGGACCTGGTGGGCCGCCTCGAGAAGTGGACCAAGGACCAGGACATCTTCAGTGCCTGGCGGATCGATGAGCAGATCCACAAGGCCCTGGAACGGAAGGTCTTCCTGCCCTCCGGCGGCTCGCTGGTGATTGACCGGACCGAAGCCATGACCGTGGTGGACGTCAACACCGGCAAGTTCACCGGCAGCGGCGGCAACCTGGAAGAGACAGTCACCAAGAACAACCTGGAAGCCGCAGAGGAAGTTGTACGCCAGCTCCGCCTCCGCGACATCGGCGGCATCATCGTCATCGACTTCATCGACATGGTCCTCGAGTCCAACCGGGATCTTGTCCTGCGGCGGATGGTGGAGTGCTTGGGCCGTGACCGGACCAAGCACCAGGTTGCCGAGGTCACCTCACTGGGCCTGGTGCAGATGACCCGCAAGCGCATGGGCACGGGGCTCCTTGAGGTCTTTGGCGAGCAGTGCGAGGCCTGCGCCGGCCGTGGCGTGGTCACCCACGACGACCCCGTGGAGCACCGCCGCGCCAACATCGTGGCCGCTGAGCACCACGTGCAGCGTTCCGAGCACCGGCCGGAGGCACGCGCCGAGGGCAACCGCCCCGAGGTCCAGCGCACGGACAGCAGCCAGCCCGGTGTCCGCCCTGACCGGAAGCGCCGCCGCGGCCGTGGCGGCCAGCAGCCGGAGGCCGCTCCGGCAGCCGCCGTCCACGTCCACACGGTCCACCCCGATCCGACGGACGCCGAGCGGCACGCGAAGGCGGAGGCCACCAGGCTGGCCCTTGCCAACATCGCGGCAGCTGCCCACGCGGCCCACCTGCATGACGATGAGTTGGCTGCCGCCAGGCAGGCAACGCAGGCCCAGCCTCCAGCGCCGGCAGAAACGGAGAAGCACGACGGCGATGCGTCCAGGCCCGCTGCCGTCCTGACCTTTGGCGGGGAGAAGGTAGTCCTGCCCTTCGTGGAGCACGCAGAGGAGCAGCAGGCGAAGCCTGCCCTTACCCTGGACCGCCTTGCCGCGGCCTTCGCCCACCTGGGCGAGCCCGCTCCAGCGGCGGAAACGCCGGCCGAAACGGCAGTGGAAACGCCGGCGGAAATGCCGGCAGGGCAGCCGGCCCGGCGTGAGGCCGAAGAGGCTCCGCGCCAGGCCCCCCAGCCCGAACGGGACAGGGAACAGCGGGAAGCTGAAACTGGCCGGCAGCAGCGGCCGGTGCCTGCCGCAGCGGAGAAGGATTACTCGGACCACACGCTGGAGCAGTCGCGCCCGCGCAGGGCACGCCGCAACCGCAGTGCCAGCCGCGCGCAGGGAGCCGCCAACGAGACCTCGGTCCAGCAGCATGACAATGTTCCTGCCGCCGCGGCCGGGCATTCCCATGCAGCCAAGGCACCGGCAACAGGCCAGGCGGGTGCTTCCAAACCGGCCAGCAGCAAGCCGTCGGATGCACCGATTATCCTCGGTGTCGGGGTTCCCGCCTCAGAGCTGTAGCAACTGGAGATCCAGCAACCGGATCTCCAGCAGCGGGAGTAGTCATTGACCGGATGCCCGGCCAGCCACAGGAAGTGGCCGGCCGGGCATCCGTTGCTTAAGGGCGCGCGTTCCACCCAGCGCCGGTCGCACTGTGTCACCTTCACCCTGCGGACCGCAAAAAAGCTAGGCTAGTGAACCGACACGGGGTGCCGCGCAGAGAGCCGGCTGAGATCCAGACCCGTTGAACCTGTCCGGCTAGCACCGGCGAAGGGATGTCTCTTGTCTTCCACTCTCGCAATGCCCACTGCCTTCTTCCAGGGCACACCTGCGCCTTCTTCTGCATTTGCTGCTGCTTCTGCCCCTGGCGCGCAGGCCCTCCAGTACCGCAACGTGCCCCGGGTCCTGGCCATCGCCGGCTCTGACCCCTCCGGCGGGGCCGGCATCCAGGCGGACCTGAAAAGCATCGCAGCCCACAGCGGTTACGGAATGGCCGCCATCACCGCACTCACAGCGCAGAACACCCGCGGCGTGCGCGGCGTCCATGTTCCCCCCGCAGCCTTCCTCACCCAGCAGCTCGATGCCCTCAGTGACGACATCAGCATCGACGCCGTAAAGATCGGGATGCTGGGCGACGCCGCGGTGATTGAAGCTGTCCGGGCATGGCTCGAAAAGGTGCGTCCCGGCGTCGTGGTCCTGGACCCGGTCATGGTGGCCACCAGCGGCGACCGGCTGCTCCAGGAATCCGCCGAGGCCGCCCTCCGCGAGCTGTTGCCCCTGGCCCACCTCATCACCCCCAACCTGGCCGAGCTTGCCATGCTGGTGGACGGCGAGGTGCAGGAGAGCTGGGAAGGCGCCCTGGAGCAGGGACACCGGCTCTCGGCAGCCACCGGGGCAACGGTGCTCGTCAAGGGAGGGCACCTGGCAGGGGACCAGTGCCCAGATGCGCTGGTCGATGCCGGCGGCAGGCTGAACCAGGACGTGGTGGTGGTTCCGGGACAGCGCGTGGCAACGCGCAACAGCCACGGCACCGGCTGTTCACTCTCGGCGGCTATGGCCACAGTCCAGGCACGGCTGGGCGACTGGGAGGCCACCCTCCGCGAGGTCAAGCCCTGGCTGGCCGGGGCGCTGCAGGCCTCGGAAACCCTGGAGGTGGGGACGGGCAACGGACCTGTGCACCACTTCCACCACGTGCCGGCGGTGCGCGGGGAGGGCAGCTTCGCTGCACAGCTGTGGGCGGACGCCAGGAAGGACCTGGCGGACATCTACGCGCTGGACTTCATCCGCGGACTGGTTTCCGGCAGCCTGCCGGAGAAGGATTTCGCCTACTACCTCGCCCAGGACGCCATCTACCTCAACGGCTACTCACGGGTGCTCGCGCGGACCAGTGCCCTGGCGCCCACCGAGGCAGAGCAGCTGTTTTGGGCACGTTCCGCGGTGCAATGCCTGGAGGTCGAGTCTGAGCTGCACCGGTCCTGGCTCAGTACGCGGACTGTTGAGCCGCAGCTGGGACCCGTCACCAAGTCCTACGTGGACCACCTGGCCGCTGCGTCGGCTTCCGGCAGTTACGCCGTCCTGGCCGCAGCCGTCCTGCCCTGCTTCTGGTTGTACGCCGAGGTGGGCGCAACGCTGCACGCCGAGTTCTTGGCCGCCGGGGAACCCGCAGGCCACCCCTACGCCGAGTGGCTGCGCACCTACGCTGACGAGGACTTCGCGGCGGCCACCCGCAGGGCGGTGGCCATTGTGGACGGGGCCGGCCGCAGCGCTTCGGCGGCGGACCGGGACGCCATGGTGACGGCGTTCAGGCAGTCCTGCCGCCTCGAAGTGGACTTTTTCGACGCGCCGCGCCTCCATTCCTGACGCAGGGAGGGGCGTCCCGCCGGTACTATGGTGGGGCACGGGTAAGGGTGCGGACCTGGGCTGTGGTTCCTATCACAGACAACGCGCCGGAACCAGCCTCATTTGCGGCCGAAGCCAAAACTAGCGTATTCTAGATCTTCGGTGCTTACGCCAACACTTGGGTTATGACCCCACGGCGTTGAGGCACAGCGAGAGCCCACCCAATTATGGAACCGGGTTCCGCACGCAAATTTGTAATAAACGTCGAGAGAAGTGAGTTCCCAAGTGGTGTACGCGATTGTCCGCGCAGGCGGCCGCCAAGAGAAGGTTTCCGTTGGAGACTTCGTTACCCTGAACCGCGTCGCCGGTGGAGCTGGCAGCACCATTCAGCTGCCCGCACTGCTCCTGGTTGACGGTGACAAGGTCACCTCTGCCGCTGCTGACCTGGCCAAGGTAACTGTTACGGCTGAGATCCTCCAGGACCTCCGTGGTCCTAAGATTGTGATCCAGAAGTTCAAGAACAAGACCGGTTACAAGAAGCGCCAGGGTCACCGCCAGGAACTGACCAAGGTCAAGATCACTGGTATCAAGTAACCTTCCGTTACTGTTCAGGTTTTTCAGCAGATTCCCCAGAATTTAGAGGCAGGCATTTCAGATGGCACATAAAAAGGGCGCGAGCTCCACTCGCAACGGTCGTGACTCCAACGCACAGTACCTCGGCGTCAAGCGCTTCGGCGGCCAGGTAGTTTCCGCCGGCGAGATCATCGTCCGCCAGCGTGGCACACACTTCCACCCGGGCGCCGGCGTTGGCCGTGGCGGCGACGACACCCTGTTCGCACTGACCCCGGGCGCCGTTGAATTCGGTACCCGCCGCGGTCGTCGCGTCGTCAACATCGTTGCTGCTGCAGCTGCAGAGTAACAACCAGTTCTGAAGCGGTGGAGCGGGCCATATGGTCCGCTCCACTGTTCTTTTAACCGCATTACAATCGTCTTGGCGCTTTTGGGCGTCCAGGAAACAGCACTGAGGAGATCCACGTGGCCAGCTTTGTAGACCGGGTAGTACTGCACGTATCCGGCGGTACCGGCGGCCACGGGTGCGTCTCCGTCCACCGCGAGAAATTCAAGCCGCTGGGAGGGCCCGACGGCGGCAACGGCGGCAACGGCGGTGACGTGATCCTTCGCGTGGACCACCAGACCACCACGCTCCTGGATTACCACCACGCACCCCACCGCCATGCCACCAACGGCGGTCCCGGCATGGGCGACTGGCGCGGCGGCAAGAACGGCGAGACCCTCATCCTCCCCGTCCCGGACGGCACCGTGGTCAAGTCGAAGGACGGCACTGTCCTGGCGGACCTCGTCGGCGAAGGCACCGAATACGTGGCCGCGGCCGGCGGCATTGGCGGCCTGGGCAACGCCGCGCTTTCCTCACAGAAGCGCCGCGCGCCCGGTTTTGCCCTGCTCGGCATCGAAGGCGAATCCAGCGACATCGTCCTGGAACTGAAGTCCATCGCAGACATCGCCCTGGTCGGCTTCCCGTCCGCCGGAAAATCGAGCCTCATCGCTGCCATGTCCGCAGCCCGGCCCAAGATCGCCGACTACCCGTTCACCACGCTGGTTCCCAACCTCGGCGTGGTCCAGGCCGGCGACGTCCGCTTCACCATCGCCGATGTGCCCGGGCTGATTGAAGGCGCCAGCGAAGGCAAGGGCCTGGGCCACCACTTCCTGCGCCACGTGGAGCGCTGCGCGGCCCTGGTCCACGTCCTGGACTGCGGCACCCTCGAGGCCGACCGCGATCCGCTTTCGGACCTGGCCGTCATCGAGGCCGAGCTGGAAAAGTACGCCGTGGACATGAGCTACGCCGGCCAGGACGGCGAGGTGGTTCCGCTGAACCACCGTCCCCGCCTGGTTGCCCTGAACAAGGTGGACCTGCCCGACGGCAAGGACATGGCCGAATTCGTCCGCCCGGAACTCGAGTCCCGCGGCTACCGCGTCTTCGAAATCTCCGCAACAAGCCATGAGGGCCTGCGCCAGCTGGGCTTCGCGATGGCCGAAATTGTCCAGGCAGCCCGGGACGCAGTGGCCGCCGCACCGCCCAAGGTCCAGCCTGTTGTCATCAAGCCCCGTGCTGTCAACGAAACCGGCTTCCGTATCCGCCGCGAGGAAAAGGGCCTTGAGCCGCTGTTCCGCGTGCTCGGCGAAAAGCCGGTGCGCTGGGTCAAGCAGACCGACTTCACCAACGAGGAAGCCATCGGCTACCTGGCCGACCGCCTGGCCAAGCTCGGGGTGGAAACGGAACTGTTCAAGCAGGGGGCAAAGCCCGGCGACACCGTTGTTATCGGCGAGGATGACGGCGTCGTCTTCGACTGGGAGCCCACCATGATGGCAGGCGCCGAACTGCTGGCCTCGCCGCGCGGCACCGACGTCCGTTTTGCGGACATCGGCGACCGCCCCACACGTGGACAGAAACGCGAGGAGCAGCAGGAACGCAAGGACGCCAAGGCCGCTGCCCGCGCCGAACTGGAAGCGGAGCGCAAGGCAGGCATCTGGACCGAATCAGTGAGCAGCCGCAGGGTTGCCAAGCCTCTCAAGGAGAGTGGACTGGGCGCAGACGATGACTTCTAAGGCTGCATCCGCGGAGCCGCTGGCCGGGTCCGTGGACAGGAGCGTGCTGGCGAACGCCCACCGGATCGTGGTGAAGGTGGGCTCGTCCTCCCTCACCAGCATCAAGGGCGGGATTTCCGAAGAGGCGCTGACCGCCCTTGCCGACGCGCTGGCCGCCAAGCGCAACAGCGGGGCCGAGATTATCCTCGTGTCCTCCGGCGCCATCGCTGCGGGCCTCGCACCGCTGGGCCTGGCCAAGCGCCCACGCGACCTGGCCACCCAGCAGGCGGCAGCCAGCGTGGGGCAGGGCCTGCTGATGGCCCGGTACACGCAGGCCTTCGGGGCCCACGGCGTAACGGTCAGCCAGGTGCTGCTCACCGCTGAAGACCTGATGCGCCGCAGCCAGCACACCAACGCGTTCCGTGCCCTCAACCGGCTGCTCAGCCTTGGCGTGGTTCCCGTCGTCAACGAAAACGACACCGTGGCCACCCACGAAATCCGCTTCGGCGACAACGACCGGCTCGCTGCCCTGGTGGCCCACCTGGTCCGCGCCGATGCGCTGGTCCTGCTCTCCGACGTCGACTCGCTCTACGACGGCCCGCCGTCGCTTGGCGCGAAGCGCATCCCTCTTGTGGAGGGGCCACACGACCTCGACGGGGTCTCCATAGGCAAGACCGGCAAGGCCGGCGTCGGCACCGGCGGGATGCTCACCAAAGTGGAGGCAGCGTCCATGGCGGCAGGCTCCGGCATCCACGCCCTGGTCACGTCCACCCCCAACGCTGCCGCTGCCCTTAACGGCGAGGACGTGGGCACCTGGTTCACGGTCAACGGTGCCCGGAAGCCTGTCCGCCTCCTGTGGCTGGCGCATGTGGCCTCCGTCCAAGGCCGGCTCGTGCTGGACGACGGCGCCGTGAAGGCGGTCCGCCACCACCGCACGTCACTCCTGCCGGCCGGTATCTCCGCCGTCCAGGGCGATTTTGAAGCGGGCGACGCCGTGGAAATAGCAGGTGCGGACGGAACGGTGGTCGCACGGGGACTGGTCAACTACTCGTCCGCGGAACTGCCCCAGATGCTGGGCCGGTCCACCAAGGACCTTGGCGAAGCACTGGGCAGCGGCTATGACCGTGAAGTTGTTCATGTTGACGACCTGGTGCTGGTCTGAGCTCCCGGCTCGCCTAAACTTGGAACATGACTGAGGCCCTGACCCACACGACTGCTGCACATTCCGAAGACACTGCTGCTGCCATGCAGCCCCTTGGGTCATCGGCAGCACCGGTCCCGGCTGACGTCCCGCTGTCTTCCGGCGATGTTGAGGCCGCAGTGCACGCCATCGCCGACCGTTCCCGCCACGCGGCGCGGCGGATGGCCATGGCCAACCGTGCCTGGAAGGACCGTGCCCTCCGCGCAGTAGGCACCGCCCTGCAGGAAAACACGGAGTCCATCCTCACCGCCAACGCCATGGACGTGGCAGCAGGAAAGGCCAACGGCACATCCGCTGCCATGCTGGACCGCCTTACCCTCACGGAAACACGCATCGAGGGCCTCGTGGCGGCGTTGGAAAACCTGGCCAACCTGCCCGATCCCGTAGGCAACGTTGTGCGCGGGCAGACGCTCCCCAACGGCCTGCGCCTCCGCCAGGTCAACGTTCCCATGGGCGTGGTGGCGGCCATCTACGAGGCCCGGCCGAATGTCACTGTGGACATCGCCGGGCTCGCCCTCAAGAGCGGCAACGCCGTGATCCTGCGCGGCGGCAGCGCCGCCCAGGCAACGAACGAGGTGCTGGTGCGGGTTCTGCGCGAAGCTCTCGAATCCGTGGGCCTGCCGGCTGACGCCGTCCAAACGGTGGACCAGTACGGCCGCGCCGGCGCCAACGTCCTGATGAAGGCGCGCGGCAGGGTGGACGTACTGATTCCCCGCGGCGGCCGCGAGCTGATCCAGACCGTGGTCACCAACTCCGCCGTTCCCGTCATCGAAACCGGTGAAGGGAACGTGCACATCTTCATCGACGAGTCCGCCAGCGAGGACATGGCGGTGGAGATCCTCCTGAACGCCAAGACCCAGCGGCCCAGCGTCTGCAACACGGTGGAGACCCTCCTGGTCCACTCCGGCTCAAGCGTGCTCCCGGCCGTGGCGGCCGCCCTGCGCAAGGCCGGCGTCCGGCTGCACACCGATGCGCGCACCCGCGCCGCCCTGCCTGACTCCATTGAGTCGGAACCGGCTACCGACGAGGACTGGGGAACCGAGTACATGGACCTCGACCTTGCCGTTGCCACGGTGGACAGCCTCGACGAGGCCGTCCGGCACATCCGCACCTGGTCCACCGGCCACACTGAGGCGATCCTCACAAACGACCTTTCCAACGCCGAGCGTTTCATCGCCGAGGTGGATTCCGCTGCCGTCATTGTCAATGCCTCCACCCGGTTTACCGACGGCGGCGAGCTCGGGCTTGGTGCCGAGGTGGGCATTTCCACGCAGAAACTCCACGCGCGTGGGCCCATGGGGCTGACCGAACTCACCACCACGAAATGGATCGTGCAGGGCGAGGGCCAGGTCCGCGGGTAGCGCACGGTAACATAGACCAGAAGCCAGAAACGGCGGAGCTTTCCGCTGCCACAATCGTTTGAGCCCAAGGGGAGAACATGCTGTTCCAGCAGATTGCCACGTCCATCGCCGAAGGCGAAGAACACGAACTCGCGCCGCTGTGGGCTGAGCCGTGGGTCTTCGGTGTAGTGATCTTCGCCATCCTGCTGGTCATGATGTTCATCACGCTGTCCTACTCCAACCTGGGCAACCGCCACACAGCCACGGAGGAGCACGCGGACCCGCACCGCCAGCACCCGAACAAGCACGATCACGGGCAGGGCCACTAACATTTCCCGCGTTTTGCACCGCTCGGGTGCCAGCGGCAGGCTGCGGCTGGGCGTGATGGGCGGGACATTCGATCCCATCCACCACGGCCACCTGGTGGCTGCCAGCGAGGTGGCGGCGGAATTCGATTTGGACGAGGTGGTTTTCGTCCCCACCGGCCAGCCCTGGCAAAAGTCGCACAAGCACGTCAGCGAACCCGAGCACCGCTACCTCATGACCGTGATTGCCACGGCATCGAACCCGCGCTTTACGGTCAGCAGGGTGGACGTCGACCGCCCAGGTCCCACCTACACCATCGACACCCTCCGCGACCTCCGGGCCCAGCGGCCCGACGCCGACCTCTTCTTCATCACCGGCGCGGACGCGCTGGCGCAGATCCTTTCCTGGAAGGACATCGATGAACTGTGGTCGCTGGCCCATTTCGTCGGGGTCACCAGGCCCGGGCATGTCCTGGACGGCATGGGACGCGACGACGTCAGCCTCCTTGAGGTGCCGGCCATGGCCATCTCCTCGACGGACTGCCGGGCGCGCGTGGCTGCGAACCATCCGGTCTGGTACCTGGTGCCCGACGGCGTGGTCCAGTACATCGCCAAGTACGGCCTGTACGAAGAAGCCGCGGAAGCCGATGCCCCACCGTCCCTAGCACGTGAACCAGCCAGTACTGAATGAGTTCTCAATGAGTCAGGAACAGCCCCCCATCCGCAGCCGCCGGGAACTCCGGAAGGCCAGGGACGCCCAGCAGCAAGCTGCTTCAAAGGGCACGGAGCAGCTCCGGCCTGCCCCAAAGAAGGTTGCTGCTGCCCCCTCGGGACCCGATGCCGCCGAAACTGCGGCCGGGCAGGCCCCCGCCCAGAGGTCATCCCAGATCCGGGCGCGGGACCGTGCAACCCTGCGTGCCATCAAGGAGCTGGAGGAAAAAGAAGGCCAGCTCGCCGCCGGGGGTCCTCCCACCCGGCGCCAGCTCCGCCTCCAGCAGCTCAAGGAACAGGCACTGACGGCGGCCAACCCCATCGTGCCGCCTGCCCGGGCTCCGCAGGGCCCAACGGAGGGTTCCCGGAACGTTGGCAGCCAAAAGGACGTCGGCAGCAAACAGGACAAGAGCCAAAGCGGGATCAGCCAGGGCAGCGGTCCGTCTGCCGGCGGGAAAAACGCGGGTGGAGAAAAGGCCGGCGTTAAAAACGCAGGTGCGGGGGAGCAGTCCGTTGAGGGCGGGAAAACCACTCCTGGCGTGACCCCCGGCTCCCCGGCCACCCAGGGCATGACCGTGGAACAGGCGCTGGCGGCCCGGGCCCTGCTTGCGGAGCAGGCCAAAAACCAGATCGCCAAAATGGAGCACATCGCCTCCCTGGACCCTGAGGCGGTTGACCCGGAAATCCTGGCGGAGCAGATCGCCCTGGCGGAACGTGCGGCTGTCATGAACCGCCGCGCCATGGCCAAGCAGAAGCTCGCGGAGCAGGCCGGGGCCCCGGCGGCTCCCGTGGCCCCGCCAAAGAATGCCGTCCAAGGACCTCCGCGGGACCCCGCAAAACCTGCAGGGGACGCAGGCAAGAAGGACAACGCCGGGAAGCCGGCGGGTCCCGGCCAGCGTCCGGCACCCGCCACTGCCAGCAACCTGGCCATGGTCACGCCGCTGGAGTTCGTGCAGGTCCCGGGCATCGACCGGCCCGTCATGAAACCGCCCGCAACCTCCCATGTCCCGGTCACCACACGCCCGGGAACAAAGGTGACGCCTGCCAGCACCAAGAAGCGGCGCTCCCAAGGATCCCAGCGCACCGCCCCTGCGGATGCCGGCCCTGGCCGCTCGCAGGTGATCGCGAGGGCCGAAGCTGCCGCCCGGGCCGCTGCGCGCCCGCAGCAGGCGGTGGCTGAAGAGCACCACGGAGACGACCTCTTCGAAGACCTGCCCCGGATCCCGGCCTCGTCCGCCCACGGCCTGGATCCCCTGGACGCGGCCACGGCGGGACTTGCCCGGGCCAACAGGACCAGGGTCCTGCAGTTCCTGATCCTGGCATTCGGCATCGTGGCCCTGGTCTCAGGCATCATCTTGATCATCAACGGCATGTCCCGCTGATCACCAACAGCCCGCCGGCAAGGTCCGGCCCCCCGCATCTTAAACCCAACAAGGAGTCACGTGACTGCATCAGAATCGTCCATCACCATAGCCCGCGCTGCCGCCAAGGCAGCCGCGGACAAGATTGCCCAGGATATTGTTGCCCTGGACGTCAGCGAGCGGCTCGCCCTGGCCGACGTTTTCCTCATCGCCTCGGCACCAAGCGAACGCCAGGTCAACGCCATTGTTGACGGGATTGAGGAAGAGCTCGCCAAGCAGGACCTCCGGCCCGTCCGCCGTGAGGGCCGTTCCGGGGGCCGCTGGGTGCTGCTCGACTACTCGGACATCGTCATCCATGTCCAGCACGAGGAAGACCGGGTGTTCTACGCCCTGGAACGCCTCTGGAAGGACTGCCCCGTGGTGGATCTGCAGCTCGGGGACGACGCATCCGCCAAAGCCGCGGCAGGGTCTGAGACCGAATAAATCGGCGGAATCGCGCGGAATATGCCCGATTTGGAATTTTCGGAATTGCTGTTCTAAGATATTTGAGTTGCTTCGGGGAAAGCCGAAAAAGCTCGCAAGGGCAGCAATAGTTCGGGGCTGTGGCGCAGCTGGTAGCGCACCTGCATGGCATGCAGGGGGTCAGGGGTTCGAGTCCCCTCAGCTCCACCGAATGATCCGCCGGAATCACATGATTCCGGCGGATTTTTTTGGTTGGGCCGCCGCGGAGGACCCGAACGCCACCCTGGCCAGGCGGCACTCCACCGCGATTGGCGTGCGGGGCGAAAGTGCATTAAGCTGATCAGGTTGCTTCGCGGAATTACTCCGGGAGCGGCACGTCCGGGGCTGTGGCGCAGCTGGTAGCGCACCTGCATGGCATGCAGGGGGTCAGGGGTTCGAGTCCCCTCAGCTCCACCGGCGCACATCCTGCAACAAGCCGGAAGGCGCAGGAGCATCGGAAGGGACGGTCCCCAATCGGGACCGTCCCTTCCGCGTTAAGCCGTCCGGCTATCAGACCCAAGCCGTCCGCCGCAGCGGGGGTTCATCACCGCCGGACCGCTGGACCAGGACCTGGTTGACGCCCGTCAGGCCGCTTTCAAAGCCAAGCGCGCTCGAAGCCATGTACAACCGCCAGACCCTTGCCCGGCCCAGGCTTGTCAGCTTCACGGCGTGGTCCCAGTTGGCCTCCAGCCTGCTGACCCAGGCACGCAGGGTCAACGCATAGTGCCGCCGCAGGGCCTCCACATCGAGGACCTCGAATCCCGTGCCTTCCAGGGCGGTCACCATCTCGCCAAGGCTGATCATCTCCCCGTCCGGAAACACGTACCGGGGAAGGAAAGAATCGGGATCAGGCTTGGTAGGCCCGGCGTTCCATGAGATCGCATGGTTCAAAAGCCGTCCGCCAGGCCGGAGCAGGCCGAACAGCGCGGCCGCGTAGGCCGGCGTCTGCTCCCTGCCCACATGTTCGGACATCCCGATTGAGCTGATGGCATCGAAAGGACCATCCCCGACATCCCGGTAATCCTGGACCCGGATGTCCACCCGTTCGGTGAGGCCGGCCTCGGCGGCCCGCTTGCGGGCAAGGTTCGCCTGCTCGGTGGAAAGGGTGATGCCCACAACTGTTGCGCCGTACTTTCCGGCAGCATGGAGCGCGAAGCTTCCCCAGCCGCAGCCGACGTCCAGCACCCGCATTCCCGGCCGCAGCCCCAGCTTCCGGCATACCAGGTCGAGTTTTTCCTCCTGGGCTTCATCGAGGCCGGCGGCGAGCCGGTTGCCGGTTTCCGCGGATTCCGTGCCGCTGCTGCCCTCCGGCCAGACCGCGCATGAGTAGACCATGGACTGCCCCAGCACCAGGGCGTAGAAATCGTTGCCCACATCGTAGTGGTGGGAGATGGCTGCCGAATCGCGCCGGCGCGAATGGAGCCTTCCTTTCGCCACCTTCGCCTCCTCGGGCGGCGGCGCCGGCTGGGGGCCAATCGCGCCCAGCCGGACGGCCGCGCGCAGCAGTGTCCACATTTCCCCGGCCGTGGGCCGCCGGAACGGGCCGGGCTCCGCGAACTTCCCCGCTGAACTCAAGGCAGTGAAGGCAGCGAAGATGTCCCCGGGGGAGTCGATATCGCCCGCCACGTAGGCCCGGCTCAAGCCAAGCTGGCCCGGGGACCACAGGATCCGGCGGAGGGCGCGGCGGGAATGGAACTCCAGCACAGGTGCACCCTCCGGCCCTGCCTCTGATCCGTCCCAGGCCCGCAGGCGCAACGGTATCTCTTCGGTACCCAGCACAACTGACAGGGCCTGGGCCAGGCGCGCTGCGTGTCCTTTGCTTGTGGTCATGGTGGTCCTCCCGTCTCCATGGGCCAAGACTAAGGCCGGGACAGGCCCCGCGACTATCATGAGGGAGTGAATTCCGCCCGAGCCGACGTCGTGGTTATTGGCGCAGGCCAGGCGGGGCTTTCGGCCGCGTACCACCTTCAACGCCGCGGCGTGGACCACATAATCCTCGACGCCGAGGACGGTCCCGGCGGTGCGTGGCGGCACCGGTGGAAGAGCCTGCGGATGGAAACGGTCAACGGCATCAGTGATCTTCCGGGAATAGCCAAGCCTGCGGTGGATCCGCGGGAACCCAGCTCGGTATTCCTGGCGCGCTACTTCCGCGGCTACGAAGAGGAGCTGGGGCTGTCCGTCAGGCGGCCCGTGAAGGTCCGGTCGGTCAGCCGGAAGGACGCAGACCCCGCCGGCCTGCTGGGGATCTCCACATCAGGCGGCGACTGGACAGCCAGGGCAGTCATCAACGCCACCGGCACCTGGACCCGCCCGTTCTGGCCCATCTACCCCGGGCAGTCCACCTTCCGCGGACGCCAGCTCCACGTGGCGGACTACGTTTCCGCAGAGGAGTTCATCGGGCAGCACGTGATAGTGGTGGGCGGCGGCATCTCGGCCGTGGGCCTCCTTGACGAGATCTCGCGCGTCACCACCACCAGCTGGTTCACCCGCCGGGAACCTGTGTGGCGGGACGAGGAATTCGACGCCCAGGCAGGACACGACGCGGTGGCCCTGGTGGAGGAGCGGGTCCGCAGGGGCCTGCCGCCGCAGAGCGTGGTGTCCGTGACCGGCCTGGTCTGGACGCCGGCACTCAAAGCGGCAGCGGCCAGGGGCGTCCTGGACCGGCAGCCGATGTTCTCCTCCGTAGAGCCCGGCGGCGTCAGGCTCGCTGACGGAGGTTTCCAGCCGGCAGACGCGATCCTGTGGGCCACCGGTTTCCGTGCGGAGCTGGAGCATCTGGCGCCGCTGCACCTGAGGGGACCGGGCGGCGGGATCGTGATGGAAGGAACCCAGGTAGCCTCGGAACCCCGCGTCCACCTGGTAGGTTACGGACCGTCGTCGTCCACTATCGGGGCCAACCGGGCGGGACGGGCCGCCGTGGCGGCCATCCTGAAACTGCCCGGGATCAGTCCGGCGGCAACACCAGTAAGTTGGGGCTGACGGCAGGGGCCTTGGCCCCGCGCCGGATCCACGCCCGGAAGCAGAAGCACACAGTAAGCCCACAATGGAAGCGGCAGGAACAATTGTCACCAGACACTCTTGAGGACGTCTTAAGCGCACTCCGGCGCAGGCCGGATGTGGAAGCGCCCAACCTCCAGGCGTGGGACGCCACGGACCGGCTCCTCCTGGAGACAGCTGTGGAACTCGTGCCGGGCGGAAGCACCATCGCCGTTATCGGGGACCGGTATGGCGCCCTGACCCTCGGCGCCCTGGCCACCCTCGGCCCGGGCGCGGTGCGCGTGCACCAGGACCTGGTCACCGGAGAACGCGCCCTGCGGCTCAACGCGGCCGCACTCCGCAGCGCCGGCCTCCTGCCGGACACCACAGCAGGAATGCCCGACGGCGGCGCCGGGAAAGAGCCAGGCTTCACTCAGGTGCCGCTCGGCCCAGAGCTCCTGGCAGGCGCAGGTGCCGTGCTCCTGCAGCTGCCCAAGACCCTGGCGGAACTGGACGAAATCGCTGCCGCCGTGGCCCGCTATGCCGCCCCGGACGTCACGCTGCTCGCGGGCGGGCGGGTCAAGCACATGTCGCTCGGCATGAACGCCGTGCTGGAACGGCACTTCCGCTCGGTCCGGCCCCAGCTCGCCAGGCAGAAGTCGCGGGTCATCCTGGCGGACGGGCCGCAAGGATCGGGGGAGCCGGAACGCTTTCCCGTCGTCGAACACCTCACCGAACTGGACCTCAGGGTCGCTGCCCACGGTGCCGTTTTCGCCGGCACCAAACTGGACATCGGCACCAGGTTCCTACTGACGTTCTTGCCCAACATGAAAGCTGCGCGGCACGCCGTGGACCTCGGCTGCGGCACCGGAATCCTGGCGGCCATGTACGCGCGGCAGCACCCCGGCTCGCAGGTGACCGCCACGGACCAGTCCGCCGCCGCCGTGGCCTCCGCCCAGGCCACGGCGCAGGCCAACGGCCTGGCGGGGCGCATCTCGGTCCTGCAGGACGACGCCCTGAGCACAATGGCGGACGGCAGCGTGGACCTGGTCCTGCTCAACCCGCCCTTCCACGTGGGGGCAGGCGTCCATGCCGGAGCAGGACTGAAAATGATTGAAGCCGCGGGCAGGGTGCTCGCACCCAACGGGGAACTGTGGACGGTCTACAACCGCCACCTGCCCTACCTGCCCGCCCTGGAGCGGCACGTGGGGCCAACCGTGGTGAAGGGCCGGAACCCCAAGTTCACGGTGACCTTGAGCACCCGCCGCAGCAGGGGACCGAAAGGGGCGTAGGCCCCGGCCCCCCAGGCTGCCGTCCAATGCACCGTCGCCGCGCCGCGCCGTCGTACCGTCCTATGGGTCTCTGACCACGCGTAACGTACGATTCAAGCATCACCATATGTACGTGGCCGAAGACGTTTAGGGGACGCTGTGACTGAGATCCGCCAATCCTCACCGAGGCGCGGAACCAACCTGCCCAAGATGGGGGACTTCAACCTCACGGTGATCCTGGACGCCATCCGCAGGTCCTCCGGCGGCCTGAGCCGGGTGGAACTTGCCCAGATAGTGGGCCTGTCACCGCAGACCATCTCCAACATCTCACGGCGCCTGCTGGACCAGAACCTGATCGTGGAGGCCGGCAAGGAAGGCAGCGGCCCGGGCAAACCGCGCACCATCCTCCGGCTCAACCCCGGCGGCGTGTTCGCCCTCGGAGTCCATCTCGACCCCGCGGTGACCACCTTCGTGGTCCTGGACCTCGTGGGCTCGGTGGTGCGGCATTCGCGGATCAAGACCCCCGGCGGCAACGACCCCTCTGCGGTCATCACCACCATCGCGGACGAGATCGACCAGTTGGTGGAGGCTTCCGGCGTGGACCGGGAGAGGATCGCCGGCCTGGGAGTCGCCGCGCCCGGCCCCATCGACCTGGACAACGGCACGGTGGTGGATCCTCCGCTGCTGCCCGGCTGGGACAGGGTGGAACTGCGCAGCGCCCTTTCCGAGGCTACCGGATACTCGGTCCTGGTGGACAAGGACGTCACCAGCGCTGCCGTGGCGGAAACCTGGGCCGGTGGCCCCAGCGGTTCCGGCAGCTTCATCTTTATGTACATGGGCACCGGCATAGGTTGCGGCATTGTCCTCAATGATGAGGTGGTCCGGGGAACCTCCGGAAATGCCGGTGAGATCGGCCATATCGTGGTGGACCCGGACGGCGCCCCCTGCGACTGCGGCCTGCGCGGCTGCGTGAAATCCACGTGTATCCCGCAGGTGCTGGTGGCGGAAGCGGAAGATGCCGGCATCCTGGATGGCTCCCGTTCAGGGAACAGCGGGGCGGAAATCCAGCAGAGCTTCTCCCGGCTGTGCGACCTCGCGGACCAGGGCAACGAACAGGCCCTTGCCATCATCGACAGGTCGGCGGTGCGGGTGGCCCGTGCGGTGGCCGTGGTGACCAACACGCTGGACGTTGAGCGGGTGGTGTTCGGCGGGCCGTTCTGGAGCCGCCTGGCGGACCGGTACCTTGAGAAGGTCCCGGCGCTGCTGGATGCCCACAGCGACACCCGCCTCATCCATCCCATCGAGGTTGTGGGCACGGGCGTGGGGGAGGACGTCGGCGCGATCGGGGCCGCGTCCCTGGTCCTGGAACACACGCTGGCGCCGCGGGCCCAGCGGCTGCTCCTCGAGAGCTGACCGGACCGGCAGCGGGCAGCACCTTGCCTGCCGCAGGACGTCCATCTAGCATGTGCATACTGTGCGGTTTGGGGCCCGCCAACACCAGGGCCGCCGCCATCGACCGAATGGAGCGCCATGCGTCGCCGGGCCCTGAAGACCATGTCCCTGATTGCCGCGGCAACGGTAGCCCTGGCGGCCTGCAGCCCGGGCGATCCCGGCGGTTCGTCCAAAACCTTGAAGGTGGCCTACCAGAAGACGGATTCCTTCACCGCCCTGGATACCATGCTCCAGGCCGCCAAACAGGAGTTTGAGGCGGCGAACCAGGGGGTGACCGTTGAGCTGCAGCCCATCCAGGCCAACGATGACGACTACGGCACCAAACTGGCCCTTGCCCTGCGCTCGCCGTCCACGGCGCCTGACGTGTTCTACGAGGACACCTTCAAAGTCCGCTCCGATGTGGACGCCGGCTACCTCCTGAAGCTGGACAGCCACCTTGAGGGCTGGGAGGAATGGGACACGTTCGACGACGGCGCCAAGGCCGCAGGGCGGGCGGACGACGGCGGGACGTACGCCGTGCCCCTGGGCACCGACACCCGCGCCATCTGGTACAACCGGAAGGTCCTGGAAGCCGCCGGGGTCACCCTTCCCTGGGAGCCGCGCAGCTGGCAGGACATCCTGGACACGGCGAGGAAAATCAAGGCCAGCGACCCCACGGTCATCCCGTTCAACATGTACGCCGGCAAGGGAACCGGAGAGGGAACCGTCATGCAAAGCTTCTACGAGCTGCTGTACGGCACGGGATCCTCGCTCTATGACGAAGAGGCAGGGAAGTGGGTGGTGGGCTCGGCCGGCTTCCAGGACTCGCTGGCCTTCCTCAAGACCCTTTATGACGAACAGCTGGCTGTTTCTCCGGCCGAGGCCCTCGACGCCAACGTGTGGAAGAAAGTGTTCGGCGAATGGCTGCCCAACGGAAAGATGGGCGCCACCGTGGAAGGCTCCTACGCTCCGTCCTTTTGGCAGGACGGCGGAAGCTATGAGTGGCCTGGCTACGAACAGGACATCGGTGTTGCCCCTTTCCCCACCCAGGACGGCCAGGCCCCGGGAGCTGTGAGCATGTCCGGAGGATGGACGCTGGCCCTCGGGGCGCAGACCAAGGAGCCGGACCTGGCGTTCGGCTTCCTGACCACGGCGCTTAACGAAAAGAACTCCCTCGCCTTCACCGTGGAAAGCTCCCAGATTGCCGTCCGGAAAGACGTGGCCGCTGATCCCGGCTACCTGGACGCCAACCCGTTCGTCAGGGATGTTTCCGCGCTCGTGTCGGTCACCCGGTACCGCCCGGCAACTGCCGACTACCCCCGCATCTCGGCCGCGGTCCAGGAAGCCACCGAGGCCGTCATCACCGGCACCAGGTCCCCCCAGGAGGCAGCTGCGGACTACGACGCCGCGGTGGCGGACATCGTGGGTGCCGACAAGACCGTCCGGAAGTAGCGGGTGGGCTCTCCCGCCGCGGCACGGCAACTGCTCCGTTACCTTCCGGTCCTTCCCGCTGTCCTGCTCCTGCTCGTCTTCCTTGCCGGCCCTGTGCTCTGGGCCTTCCACGCATCGCTCACGGACGCGGGCCTCACCGGCCGTAGTGCCCGGAATCCTTCGTGGGTGGGGCTGGAGAACTACCAGCGGCTGCTGGCGGACCCGGTGTTTCCGCTGTCCGTCCTACTCACGGTGGTGTTCGTGGCGGGTTCGGCGGTGCTGGGCCAGAACCTGCTGGGCCTGGCCCTGGCCGTGCTGATGCGCAGGGCACGGCCGCTGGTGTCCGCCGTCGTGGGCACCGCCGTGGTGGCCGCCTGGGTGCTGCCGGAGATCGTGGCCGCCTTCGCTGCCTACGCCTACTTCAGCGGGGACGGGACCCTGAACCAGCTGCTGGGGAGCCTGGGGCTTGTCCAGCAGGACTGGCTGTACGCCTTTCCCATGGTGGCCGTGATGCTCGCCAACGTGTGGCGGGGGACGGCCTTTTCCATGCTGGTGTACCGGGCGGCGTTGAATGAGGTTCCGGCTGAGGTGACCGAGGCGGCGCAGATGGATGGCGCCCACGGCTGGCAGCGGTTTGTGTTTATTACGCTGCCGATGATCCGGGGAAGCATCGCCACCAACCTGATGCTGATCACCCTGCAGACCCTCGCCGTTTTCACGCTCGTCTGGGTGATGACCGCGGGTGGGCCGGCGAACGCCAGCACCACGCTGCCGGTCCTTGCCTACCTTGAGGCTTTCAAGTTCGGGGACATCGGGTACGGGACAGCCGTGGCATCGGTGCTGATCCTGATTGGCGCCGTATTTGGCCTGGCGTACGTGCGGCTGCTCCGGGAGCCCAGGCCGTGACCGCCCCCGTGAAGACGCTGCGCACCCTTCCGGTCCGGCCGGCGGCTGCCAGGCGGCGCCTGGCCCGCAGTACTCCAGCTGACCTGGTGCTGCTGCTGATTGGCGGCTGCTTCCTGCTGCCCCTGCTCTGGCTCATCCTGGCTTCCCTGGACGCCGAAGCCGGACATGAGCTGAAGCTTCCGGATCGGGCCGGCCTGGATAATTTCGCTGCCGTGCTGACGCCGGAGCTGCTGCTCCGGCCACTGTGGAACAGTGTGCTGCTTTCCGGGGGAACGGCCACGGTCACCGTCGTGGCAGCTGTCCTGGCGGCGTACCCGCTGTCCCGCTACCGGTCCAGGTTCAACCGGCCGTTCATGTACGCCGTCCTTTTTGGGACCTGCCTGCCCATCACAGCCATCATGGTCCCGGTGTACGGGCTCTTCGTCCAGCTTGAACTGCTCGATTCGATGGCAGCCACCATTTTCTTTATGGCCACCACCACCTTGCCCATGGCCATCTGGATGACCCGGAACTTCATGGAGGGCGTGCCGGTGTCGCTGGAGGAAGCAGCCTGGGTGGACGGCGCGTCGCGGATGACGGCACTGCGGACCATCGTGCTGCCGCTGATGAAGCAGGGGCTCGGCGTGGTGTTCATCTTTGTGTTCATCCAGGCCTGGGGAAACTTCTTTGTCCCGTTCGTGCTGCTCCTCTCGGAGGCACGGCAACCCGCGGCGGTGTCCATCTTCAGTTTCTTTGGACAGCATGGTGCAGTGGCCTACGGCCAGCTGGCCGCGTTCTCCATTCTGTATTCGCTGCCGGTGCTGGTTCTCTACGTCATCGTGGCCAGGGGCGGCGGCGGTTCCTTTGCCCTGTCCGGAGCGGTGCGGGGCTGAGCCGGCACCGCTGCCGGATGGGCTGCAGGAACGGTTTCAGTCGATGTCCTCCACCACCACTCCGAACGGAATGGAATCGTCGAGGTGGGCCTGGTGGCCGGTGGAGCCCGGGTTGTAAACCACCCGAACGCCGTGAAGCCTGTCCGCCGCAGACTGCTGCAGGACGGGCTTGACGGTGCTGATGAACATCTCGCTCTTGTCGGCGAGAAACTCCTTGTAACTGGCTGGAAGCTCGCTCATGGCAAAAGGATAGACCCGGCAACGGCTGATGGGGAGGGGTCCCCATTGTCCGGAATGCCGGGCCGGTCTTGGATAGGATGGCGGGCGGAGTGCAGCCGGCCGGCAGCCACGCCCAGTTCAGCCACCAGGGGGAAATCCAGTGCTTTCGACCAGTGCGTCCGCGAGAATCGAACCGTCGGAACTGGCCCGGGCACAGCAGGTGGCGGCGAACATTGCCGCCAGCTTTGACGCGAAGGTGGTGGGGCAGTCCCGGCTGCGGGAGTCGCTGCTGGTGGGACTGCTGACCGGCGGGCACATCCTTCTGGAAAGCGTCCCGGGCCTGGCGAAAACCACGGCTGCCCAGGCCGTTGCCGAGGCCGTGAGCGCCGATTTCCGGCGGATCCAGTGCACCCCGGACCTGCTGCCCAGCGACATTGTGGGAACCCAGGTCTACGATGCCGCCAAGGGCACGTTCACCACGCAGTTGGGCCCGGTCCACGCCAACATTGTGCTCCTGGACGAGATCAACCGTTCCAGCGCCAAAACGCAGAGCGCCATGCTTGAGGCGATGCAGGAACGCCAGACCTCCATTGGCGGCCAGGAGTACCGGCTGCCCTCGCCCTTCCTGGTCCTGGCCACCCAGAACCCCATTGAACAGGAGGGCACGTACCAGCTGCCGGAAGCGCAGATGGACCGGTTCATGCTCAAGGACGTGCTGGACTATCCCTCCCCGGCGGAGGAGGCCGAGATCATCCGGCGCATCGACGCCGGGGTGTACGCACCGAATCAGGTTCCGGCCGCGGCCGCCTCGCTGGAGGCCGTCACCGCCGCCCAGGAACTGGTCCGGCGTGTGTACATCGATCCCGCCGTAATCAACTACATTGTGGGCTTGGTCTTCGTCACCAGGAACGCCCACCAGTACATCGATTCCCGGCTCGCGGGCTTCATTGAGTTCGGCGCCAGCCCCCGGGCCAGTATTGCCTTCAGCCAGGCCGCACGCGCGGTCGCACTGCTGAACGGCAGGGACCACGTCATTCCCGAGGACGTCAAAACGCTGGCCCACCGGGTACTGCGCCACCGCCTGATCCTGAACTTCGACGCAGTGGCGGAACAAGTGCGGGTGGAAACGGTGATCGACGCCGTCGTCGCTGCCGTCCAGACCCCCTGAGGCCCGCGTGACCAGCCTCCTCCGGCGGGTGAAGTCGGACATGGCCATCTTCGCCCACCGCAAAGCCCGCGGCATGCTTGACGGCGAATACGGTTCGGTGTTCCGCGGCCGCAGCCTGGACTTCGATGACCTCCGCGCCTACATCCCGGGCGACGAGGTCCGCGACATTGACTGGAAGGCGTCTGCACGGCACGGTTCGCCGCTGATCAGGCGTTACGTGGCCGTCCGCCGGCAGACAGTCATCCTTGTCACCGACACCGGCCGCAACATGGCCGCGGCGGCCCGCAGCGGGGAAACCAAAAAAGACATTGCCGTGATGGCACTGGGTGTAATGGGGTACCTTGCCCACCGGCACGGCGACGTGGTGGGACTGGTGGCCGGCGATTCCGGGGGCACGACGGCGTTGCCCGCCAAGGGCGGCGAGCCTCACCTGGAACGGCTCCTCCGGCAGGTGGCTTCTGCGGCAACACTGGACGCCGCGCCCAGCAGGATCGAGGACCAGCTTGAGCACGTGGCGCGGACCATCAAGGGCCGCAACCTGCTGTTTGTCGTCGCCGATGAGGTGGCGGCAAGCCCGGACACCGGCCAGCTGCTCCGCCGGCTGCGCGCCCAGCACGAGATCCTCTGGCTCACTGTCCGGGATGCGGGGCTCGTCCCGGACGATCCCTTCCTGCGGCCGGACCAGGAGCCGGACTCCTACAGCGTCTCCGGCTCCTACCCGCTTCCTGCGCACCTGGCCCGGGACTCGGGCATTGCCTCGGCCTATGCCACAGCGGTGGCCGAGCGCGACGCCGGCCGGAGAGCCATGCTGCGGCAGGCCGGAATTACGGAGGGTGAGGTGGCAGGCAGCCAGGACGTTCTGGCCGCGCTGTTCGCCCTCCTGGAAAGGCACCGCCGTGCAGGCTGACCCCGAGTTCTACGGCCCGCTGCAGTATGGCCCGGTGTGGATGTGGGCGTCCGTGGCGCTGCTGGTCCTGGTGGCCGCCTGGTACGCCTTCGTCTTTGCAGCCACGCGCCGGCCCCGGGAGGCGCGGGGAGCCCAGCGTCCTGCCCAGCTGACGGACCTGGCGGCACTGAAAGCGGCGTACCTGCAGCGGATCGATGACGTGGAACGGGACGCAGCCGCCGGTAAGCGGGGTGCCCGCGAATCCCACCAGGAAATCAGCCTCCTGCTGAGGAAGTTCGTCCGCGACGCCACGGGAGTGGATGCGCCCCGCATGACGCAGGCGGACCTGGCCAGCCATCCCCTTCCAGCGGCCGCGGCCGCCGTCGGCGCGCTGTACCCGGCCGCCTTTGGGCCTGAACCCGTTCCCTCCGTTGCCTCGTCGGCTGCCGCAGCCCGAAGGGCGGTGCAGGCATGGAGCTGATGTGGTGGTGGCTGCTTCCCCCCGCCGCGGTGGCGGTATGCGCAGCCTGGTGGGCAGCCAGGCGGACGGACGGGAACGCCAATGCACGACGGCGGCCGGTGGCCCATGCGGACCGGCTCACCCTCCTTCCGGAATACCAGGCGGCGCTGCGGCGGCACCGCCGCCGGCTTGCCGTCGCCCTGCTGGCCTGCGCCGCGCTGCTCGCCTCCACAGCGGTTGCAGCCGCCCGGCCCATTGGGGTGGCAACCACGCGGCCCGAACAGCACAACCGGGACATCATGCTGTGCCTGGACGCCTCGGGGTCCATGAGCAGCGCAGACGCCGCGGTGGTGGATGTGTTTTCCAGGCTTGCCGCGGAGTTCGACGGCGAGAGGATCGGCCTGACCATCTTTGACAGCACGGCCATCCAGGTCTTTCCGCTGACCGACGACTACCACTACGCCCAGGAGCAGTTGAAGCTGGCGCGGGACGCGTTCGACGGCAAGCCCGGCAGTTCCGGGTTCCTGGACGGAACGTGGAGCGGCCGCGGCTCCTCCCTGATCGGGGACGGCCTGGCATCCTGCCTCAACAGTTTCCCGCGCACCGCTGGCCACGCAGGGGCCCCGGACCCCGGCGGCACCCAGGATACCGGCGCCACTCAGGACGCTGCCGCCGGCCAGGACTCTGCCGCAGCCCAGGACGCTGCCGCTGCCCAGGATTCCGGGCAGCGGCCGCGCTCGCGGTCTGTTGTCCTGGCGACGGACAACTTCCTCTCCGGCGAGCCCATCATGACCCTTGGTGAAGCGGCAGCCATGGCACGGGACAGGGCCGTGCGCGTTTACGCACTCAATCCGGGGGACCTCGATTACGGCGCCGGCCCGGACCAGCCCGGAGCGCAGCTGCGGGCCGCGGCAGAGTCCACCGGCGGGGCCTACTACGCGCTGGATAACCCCGAAGCCGTGCCGGGCGTGGTGCGCGGCGTTGAGGAAACGGAAAAAGCGGCGCTTCGCGGCGCCCCCCGGGCAGTTGTGTCCGATGAGCCGGGCCTTCCGCTGACCGCTGCCCTCCTGTCCGGGCTGGTCCTCGCTGCCGCCGGCTGGCGGTTGCGGCCATGACCTTCCAACCGGTGCTGCCCTGGTGGCTGCTTCTTCCCCTCATCGCCGCTGCCATGGCCTTCCTGGGGTGCCAGCTGTACGGCGGGCGGGGGAAAGGCCGGCAGCGGCACGTGGGATCCAGCCGCCGCGCCGGGCTTCGGCACGCCACGCTGGTCCTGCTGCTTGCAGGGGCCGCACTGCGTCCCGGGCTTCCCGGGGGAACGGCCCCGGCAGCTTCAGCCGACCTCAACGTGTTCTTCGTGGTAGACACCACCACCAGCATGGTGGCCGAGGACTACGGCAATGCGGAACCAAGGATAACGGGTGTCCGGCAGGACATTGCGACCATTGCCGAGGAACTGCCCGGTGCACGTTTCTCGGTTATCACCTTCGACACAACCGCCCATGTCCGGATGCCGCTGACCACCGATACGCTGGCGCTCGAAACCATCACGTCCGTCCTCGAGCCACAGGTGACCTCCTATGCAAAGGGAAGCAGCATCACGGCGGCCCGCCAGGTGCTCTCTGAACGCCTTACCCTTGCCAGCCAGAGCCACCCCGGGCGGCCCCGGCTTGTGTACTACTTCGGCGACGGCGAACAGACCAGCGCGAAAGCGCCGGAGTCCATGGACCTGGAGGACGGACTGGTGGCCGGGGGAGCGGTGCTGGGCTACGGCACTGCCGGCGGCGGCAGGATGCGGGAGAACACCGGGGAGGATTACGACGACGGTTCCACAGGAGCGGAGGCGCCCTATCTCCGGAAGGGCGGCGGTGACGGCGCCGGGTATGCACTGTCCAGGATTGATGAAGGCCGGCTCCAGCAGATCGCGGCGCAGCTGGGCGTTCCATACGTGCACCGGTCCGCCGGGAACCCCGCCGCCCCAATGATGCAGGACGCCCGCCCCGCCACGCTGGACGCCGGCGCCCTCGCAAAGGACGGCCAGGACGGTTCCCTGGCTGCACGGACCGAGCTTTACTGGATCCCGGCAGCAGCGGCCTTCGTCCTTGGCCTGCGGGAGCTGGTCCTCCTCCTTCGCCAGTTCCGCGAACTCCGCATGATCCCTGCAGGCCCTCCTTCAAACACGGCTTCATCACATGCAGCTTCCTCGCGCACCGCTTCAGCGGCTGCCAAACGGTCCGGCGTCCAGAAGTCCGGCGGTAACAAGGCGGTAATCCGGTGAGGGCCGCCGAGGACGGCGTGGACCGCAGGGCAGCAAGGCGCCGCCTCCTGGCCTGGTCTGCCATACCGGTGATCCTTGTGCTTTGCCTGGCGGCCAAGCTCCTGAGCCTTGGGCTGCTGGGAGCACGTGCGGCCAGCGCCTATGAAGCGAACGACGCCGCCTCCGTCCGTTCTGCCGCGGAAGCCCTCCACGTCGCGAACTTCATCGAACCGCACAAGGCGCCCTTCGCGGCCGGGGACGCGGATGTCCTTGCCGGGGACTATGGCGCCGCGCGGCTCCGGTTCGAGGAGGCACTGCACCTCGTCCCGGCCCGCCAGTCCGGATCGGCCGGGGCCTGCGCCATCAGGGTGAACCTGGTCCTGGCCATTGAGCGGCTCGGCGACGAAAAGCTCGACGCGGGAGACCAAGCCCCGGCCGCCGCCCTGTTCGAGGAAGCGCTCGCAGCGGTGGCAGCAGCGCCGGAAGGCTGTTTTTCAGACCGACTTCCAGCAGGGACGGGGGACAGGCTGGCCAGAGCGGAAGCACGGGTGCAGGACAAGCTCGCCGGCACCCGCCAGGAACAGGACCAGGAGCCCGCCCCGGAAACCGGGCAGGAAGAAAGCCAGGGTGAAGACACCCAGGATTCCGCCCGGCAGAGCAAGCTCGAACAACTGGAAGACAGCGCCCGGCAGGCCCAGCGTGAACGCAACAGCGGACGTGAAAGGGAGCAATACCTGGAAGACACCGGCGGCTCTGCCGGCACTGACCGGCCGTGGTAGGGCAGCGGCACGAAGAAAATTCCGTGGGGCACCCCACCAGGACGTAAAAGTGCGTCTTAATTCGGAAGCCAACTTGAAACAGTTCCCTGCCCCTCATAGAGTCTTATACAAGTTACCGAGGTAACGTGTCAGCGATCCTCCTTCTGGAGGGTGTGGGTGCCCCCATGTGGGCCTGACATTTGCTCACGGACAACTTCAATCCAGGCGTAACAGTCGCGGCTGCGTCCTGTGGAGTTCTTCCGTGTTCCCCAAACTCAAATTCATTGCCGGTCTGCCGTCGTATTCGACGGCTGCCCCCAATGGCCCAAAGCCAAGGATGCAAATGTCTCCACCAAGCCTTATTGACACACACCCGAATCTCTCCGATACCGCTCCGGTGGCGCTCTCCTACGAGCTGTTCCCGCCCCGTTCGCCGGCAGCCGCGGAAACCCTCTGGACCACCATCCGGGAACTGGAAACCACCGCTCCGGACTACGTCTCCGTCACTTACGGTGCCAGCGGCTCAAACCGGGACACCGCCGTCGAACTCATCAACCGGCTCCTGCTGGAAACCACCCTCCGGCCGCTGGCCCACCTGACCTGCGTGGGCAACACGCCCCAGGAGCTGGCGGGCATCATCGGTGAGCTGCTGGACACCGGTGTACGGGGGATCCTGGCGCTCCGCGGCGACCTTCCCAAGGACGGCGCGGCGCCGGTTGCCGGCTCGCTCCGGTACGCCCAGGACCTGATCGAGCTGATCCGCCGCGTTGAGCAGCGCCGTTCGGCACTGCTCTGCGCAGGAAAGATCGCGGTTGGCGTGGCGGCCTATCCCACCCGCCACCCGGAGTCGCCCAGCGAGGCGCACGACGTCGAGGTGCTGCTTGCCAAGCAGCGTTCCGGCGCGGACTTCGCCATCACGCAGGTCTTCTTCCACACCGAGCAGTACGCGGACCTCCTCACCAGGGCCCGCCGTGCCGGGGTCACCATTCCGATCATTCCGGGGGTCATGCCCCTCACCAGCCTCCGGCGCGTCCGGCGCCTCGGCGAACTCACCGGAGTCGAGCCCGCTCCTGAGCTGCTGGAGCGCCTGGCATCAGCGGACAACGACCTTGAACGGCTCCGCATTGGGGTCGACGCCACCGTGGACCTTGCCAACGCAGCCCTGCAGGCCGGCGCGCCCGGCATCCACATCTACACCTTCAATGAACACCAGAGCGCCCTGGAGCTGCTGGACAAACTGGCCCTTCCGCGGCGCACCCATTCCGGCATCCGCCCGGACGCAGTTGCCCGCCAGCTCGCCAGCTGAACCTCGTACCCCTGCCTCCTCCTGCACTGCTTTCTCCGCGCCACCGCGGACCTGTACCCAACTCTTAGGATTTGCCATGTCTGAAAACAACACGCCCAACCGCACTCCGTTCCCCGCCGCGTCCCTCCTGGGCTACCCCCGCATCGGCCGCCGCCGCGAGCTCAAGAAGGCCGTCGAAGCCTACTGGGCGGGAAAGATCGACGCCGCCGCCCTGGATGCCGCCGCCAAGGACATCCAGCTGACCATCGCCAACCGCCTGCAGGAACTCGGGCTCACCGAACCGGCCGCAGTGCCGGGCACCTTCTCCTACTACGACCAGGTCCTGGACACCACCGCCCACCTGGGCGCCGTGCCCGCCCGCTTCGGCAACCTCCTCAACGGCCAGGGGCAGCTGGACATCGACGGCTACTTCACCCTGGCCCGCGGCACGAAGGACCAGCAGCCGCTGGAAATGACCAAGTGGTTCGACACCAACTACCACTACCTGGTTCCCGAAATCGGTCCGGAGACCGAGTTCACACTGGCTTCCACCGCCAAGGTTGACGAGTTCGCCTTCGCACTGGCCAACGGCATCGAGACCCGCCCCTACATCGTGGGTCCTGTCACCTACCTGCTCCTGTCCAAGGCTTCGGACGGCGCACCCGCCGGCTTCGCGCCGCTGTCCCGCCTCGAGGACATCCTGCCCGTCTACGTCCAGCTCCTGGAGAAGCTCGCCGCCGCCGGCGCAAGCTGGGTCCAGCTCGACGAGCCTGCCCTGGTGGTGGACCAGGAAACCCCGGCCGGCGAGATCGAGGCCGCCGTGGCCCGCGCCTACGAGGTCCTCACCTCCGCGGCCAACCGCCCGCAAATCCTTGTCTCCACCCCGTACGGCTCACTGGACGGCCAGCTCGGCACCCTCGCTGCCACCAACATCGACGCCCTCCACATCGATGTCTTCAAGGGCAGTGTTCCCTCCGCCGCGGCACTCGCCGGCCTGGGCAGCAAGACCCTCGTTGCCGGCGTCGTGGACGGCCACAACATCTGGCGCAATGACCTCGCCGCTTCCGCCGCCAAGCTGGATGCACTGAAGGCAGCTGCCGGCAAGGTCGCCGTCTCCACCTCCACCTCCACCCAGCACGTCCCGCATGACGTCGCCGAGGAGGCGCAGCTTTCCGAACAGCTCCGCAGCTGGCTGGCGTTCTCGGACCAGAAGGCCGTGGAGGTGAAGACCCTCGCGTCCTACCTGGCACATCCCGCTTCCGCCCGGGCGGCCATCGATGAAGCAACGGCCGTGATCGCGTCCCGGGCAACCGCAGAAGGCGTGCGCCGCTCCGACGTCCGTGCCCGTACCGAAGCGCTGACCGCTGCTGACTTCACCCGCTCAGCCTACGAAGTCCGCGAGGCCGCGCAGGAAGAGGCGCTGCACCTGCCGCCGCTGCCCACCACCACCATCGGCTCCTTCCCGCAGACCTCCGAGATCCGTTCGGCCCGCGCCCGCAACAACAAGGGCGACCTCACCGACGAGCAGTACGAAAAGCTCATGAAGGACGAGATCAGGCGCGTTGTTGAACTGCAGGAAGAGCTGGGCTACGACGTCCTGGTGCACGGTGAGCCCGAGCGCAACGACATGGTCCAGTACTTTGCCGAGAACCTCGAAGGCTTCGACGTCACGGTCCACGGCTGGGTCCAGTCCTACGGCTCACGCTGCACCCGTCCGTCCATCCTGTGGGGCGACGTCACCCGCAGTGCCCCGATCACGGTGGAATGGGCCAAGTACGCGCAGTCCCTTACCAGCAAGCCGATGAAGGGCATGCTCACCGGCCCGGTCACCATCCTGGCCTGGTCCTTCGTCCGCGACGACCAGCCCCTGGGCGAGACCGCCAACCAGGTTGGCCTGGCGCTCCGTGACGAAATTGCGGACCTCGAAGCGGCCGGCATCAAGGTCATCCAGGTGGACGAGCCCGCACTGCGCGAACTCCTTCCGCTCCGCAAGGCCGACCACGCCGACTACCTGAAGTGGTCCGTGGACTCCTTCCGCCTGGCCACCGCCGGTGCTGCCGACGCCACGCAGATCCACACCCACCTCTGCTACTCCGAGTTCGGCGTGATCATTGACGCGATCGACGGACTGGATGCGGACGTCACGTCCATCGAGGCCGCACGGTCCCGCATGGAGGTTGTCCACGACCTCGAGTCCCACGGTTTCGGCCGCGGCGTTGGCCCGGGCGTCTACGACATCCACTCACCGCGTGTGCCGGGCGAGGCTGAGGTGACCGAGCTGCTGGCCACCGCCGTCAAGCACGTTCCGTCCCGCCAGCTTTGGGTGAACCCGGACTGCGGCCTGAAGACCCGCGGCTACGCCGAGACCGAGGATTCCCTGCGGAACCTGGTCAAGGCAACCCAGGCGGTCCGCGCCGGACTGCTGCAGGCAGCCAAGCAGTAGCAGCGGATTAAGCAGAAGCGGGGGGGGGGGGGGGGGGGGGGGGGGGGGGGGGGGGGGGGGGGGGGGGGGGGGGGGGGGCGGGGGGGGGGGCGGCGCGGGGCGGGGGGCGCCGGCCGGCGGG
>NZ_JAJOMC010000023.1 GCF_021129155.1 Arthrobacter sp. AK04 | reverse complement strand
CCGGCCCGCGCGGCATCCTGGGGCCCCCGCCCAGCGCCGAGGCCATGCCGGCAAGGCTCACCCGCACGATCGGCCACCGGATTTCGCGGCCGCCGGCGCGGGCCCCCACTTCGGGGGTGGGCGCCGTCGTTGTTTCTCCCCACCCGCCCCTGACCTCGCAAGCTCGGCCAGGGAACCCGGCGGGCGTGGGCCCACAGCCATTCGTACCAAATGAAAGGGGACGCCGTGTCCCGCTCCGAAAAGGTCACCTTCGAAGGCTCCACCGGTGAGACGCTCTCCGGCATCATCGATGTCCCGGAAGGGCCGGTCAAGGGCTGGGGCGTGTTTTCGCACGGCTTCACCCTCGGCAAGGACAGCCCTTCCGCCGCACGGATGTGCAAGGCGCTGGCGGACAGCGGCGTGGGCATGCTGAGGTTCGACAACCTTGGCCTGGGTGGCTCCGCCGGTGAGTGGTCCGCGGGATCGTTCAGCCACAAGGTGGCGGACACCGTCAAGGCGGCCGAGTTCATGCGTGCCGAAGGGAAGCAGATTTCCCTGCTTGTGGGTCACTCCTTCGGCGGCGCGGCCGTGCTGGCCGCCGCACGGGAGATCCCGGAGCTCGACGCCGTTGCCACCGTTGGCGCACCCTTCTCGCCCAAGCATGTGGCACACGTCTTCGACGCCGCCCTGGACAAGATCCTGAGCGAGGGCAGCGCCGAAGTGGACCTTGGCGGGAAGCGCGTGGAGATCCGCAAGCACTTCGTGGAAGACCTGGAGAACGCGGACCTGACGGACTGCATCAAGCAGCTTCACAAGCCGCTGATGGTGCTCCACTCCCCCACGGACAACACTGTGGGGATCGAGAATGCCAGCACCATTTTCCAGACAGCCCGCCACCCCCGGAACTTCGTATCACTCGAGGGAAGCGACCACCTCCTTACCGGAAAGGGCCAGGCGGCCCGGGCTGCCCGGATCATCGCGGCCTGGGCGGACCAGTACCTCGACGCCGGGCAGTAGCCGGCCCGCGGCTGCCCGGTGCCTACTTGCCGATCGCGGCATTGCTTTCGCTGATCCACTGCTCCGCAGCTTTCTCGGGCGAAAGCCGCTTGAACAGGACATCGGTGTTCATGCGGGCGGTGATCTCGGAAACCGCGGTGGAGCCGGTGGGTCCGATGTAAGTGGGGGCAAAGTCCATCTTGCCGATCTGGTCGATGTACTCGGCTTCCACCTTGCCCTGCGGCGTCAACAGGTCCTGGATTGCGGTACGCATGCCGGAGTTGCTGGGAACGCCGCGGTCGCTCTGGATGATCTTTGCGGCGGACTCGTTGTTGACCAGGAAGTCCACCAGCTTGGCCGCAGCCTCGGGGTGCTTGCTGCGGGCTGAAATTGTGTAGAACTGGGATGACTGGAGCCAGATGCCAGCGGTGGGCGTTTCGCCGGGGAGCTTGAGCAACTTTAAGTCCGCGCCGGAGGCCTTGCTGAGCGCGGACAGCGAGTTGCTCCAGGTGAGCATCATGCCGGCCTGGCCCATGCCCATCAGGGTCTGCTCAGTGCTGACATTCAGCTTCTCCACGGTTTCAGAGGCATTTGGTGCCGCCCCGGATTCGCTCAGTTTCAACGAGAAGTCGAAGTAGTGCTGGACAGTGTCCTTGTCCAGGCCCAGTTGGCCGTCCTGGGTGTAGAGGGATTCGCCGCGCTGGCGGGCAAAGGCATCCAGTGAATCGTGGGTGAGGACCGTTGCCGTTCCGTAGGTGCCCTTGGGGCTCTTGGCCGTAATGTCCGCCGCGGTCTTCGCGAAGTCGTCCCAGCTCCACGTGCTGTCGTCCGGCAGCGGCACACCGGCGGCGGCGAAAACAGCGGGATTGACCACAATGGCCAGGGCGTTGGCTCCGGTGGAGACACCGTACTGCGTGCCCTGCACCTGGCCGTTTTCCAGCGCTCCCGGGTCCATCGCGGACAGGTCCAGGGATTCGCTGACCTCGGACAGGTCCAGGAGCGCGCCGCGGTTGGCGTACTCGGCAGGATAGGCCCCGCCCATGGTGATGACATCCGGAGCATCGTTGGCGGCCACCTGTGTGGCAAGTTTGTCGAAGTAGCCGCTGATGTCACCGTATTCGGGTTTCACCTTGATGTCCGGGTTGGCGGCTTCGAACTCTGCGATGGCCTTGGTGGTCAGCTGCGCCCGCCCCTCATTTCCCCACCACGAGAAACGAATCTCGACGGGCCCGTCCTGGGCTTCGTTGGACGGGGTACTGGAACAGGCCACCGTGGCGCTCAGCAGGCTCACCGCTGCGAGGGCGGCAACTGCTTTACGGACAGTTCGGAAAATCGTACGCTCCATTGGGTATGCTTCCTTGTACGTCAGAAAACGGTTTCGTGAAACGTATCAAGCTGCCGCCGACGGGTCAATAGCTTCCCGAAGCCCACACGGGGGCGGCTCTGTAGGACCAGAGAACGGACGCCATGCCACTGCAGTTGAATGATATTCAGATTCGGGATCCCTTCGTCCTGCCGCTGCCGGAGGCCAACGAATACCTGCTGTTCGGAAGCACGGACCCCAACATCTGGTCCGGACCCGCCACGGGATTCGACTGCTACCGCTCTACGGACCTGCTCCACTGGGAGGGCCCAGTGCCGGCGTTCCGTCCCCCGCCCGGGTTTTGGAGCCACGAGCAATTCTGGGCCCCGGAAGTGCATCGCTACCAGGGCCGCTTCTTCATGTTCGCCACCTTCTCTGCACCCGGACATTTCCGCGGCACACAGATACTTTCAGCAGACCGCCCCGAGGGCCCCTACACGCCCTGGAGCGACGGGCCCGTGACTCCCCTGAACTGGCAGTGCCTCGACGGCACGCTGCACGTGGATGCTGACGGCGCACCATGGATGGTCTTTTGCCACGAGTGGAAGCAGGTCCACGACGGAACCGTCATGGCCCAGCGGCTGAGCCCCGACCTCCGACAAGCCGAGGGCACTCCCGTCCTCCTGTTCAGTGGTTCGGAAGCACCCTGGTCCCGTCCCCTGCAGGTTCCCTCAACAGCGGAACTGGATTTCCCGGCCTACGTCACCGACGGCCCATACCTGCACCGTCTCAGCAGTGGCAGCCTCATCATGCTGTGGTCGAGCTTCGGAGACCATGGATACGCCATGGGCATCGCGCGCAGCGAGTCCGGCACGGTCCTGGGTCCATGGCGCCAGGAGGACCGGCCCCTGTGGGGTACCGACGGCGGCCACGGTATGATCGCCAGGACTTTCAACGGGCAGCTCTTCCTTACCCTGCATCAGCCGAACAACAGCCCGCACGAGCGGGCTTCCTTCCATCACCTCAAAGAACTGGAGGACACGGTGGTCCTTGCTCCCCCGACAACTGGCATCAGTAACAGCGGAACAGCTCCCGGAAGGCAGGCACGGTGAGCACTCCAACCAGCATCTCCCCGACGGCGCCGTCCCCAAAAGTGCCGTCCCCAGAAGTGCCGTCTCCAAAGCTGCCGTCCCCGAAGCTGCCCGAGGGCGGCCCCATTGACAGGAACGCACTCGTCCGGCGGCATAACGTCCACCTGCAGGCGCTCGACCCCCGGAGCCCGGTGTCAGTAGGCAACGGCGAGTTTGCCTTCACGATGGACCTCACCGGCCTCCAGTCGCTCCCGGGTTCGTATCCCGTGGGCGCAAGGGATGACCTTCCGCCCGGCACGCTCCTTGGCACGCAGGCCCAGTGGGCATGGCACTCCGTTCCTCCCGCCCAGACGTACGAGCTTTCGGGCTCCACGGTCCTCTACGACTCGCCCCGCGGACCCGTGCCTTACGTGGACATGGTAGGCGACATCGTCAACGACCGTGAGGCAGGCACGTCGGTCGCCGAAACCTGGCTGCGGGCCAACCCGCACCGCCTTGACCTGGGACGCATCGGCTTCAGGCTGGCGGAGGCAGGAGAAGACCGCGCCCTCACCGAAGGGGATGTCACTCAGGCCGAGCAGACACTCGACCTCTGGACGGGGACGGTCACCAGCCGCTTCCTGCTCGCCGGGCACCCCGTGACGGTCATGACCGCCTGCCACCCCGAACGGGACGAACTCGGCATTCGGGTGGAATCGCAGGGCCTCCAGGACAGGCTGGCCATCACCATCGACTTCCCCTACGGTTCCGAAGCGTGGCACGACGCCGCCGACTGGACAAGCCAGGACGCCCACACCACAACACTCGGGGAGCCTTCCGCGTCCGGGCTGCATGCCGGGTCCACCGCCTGGACCACCCGCCGCGAGCTGGATGACTCCCGCTACGAGGTTGTGATCACGGGACGCGGCCTCACCGTGGCGCAGACCGGGCAGCACCGTCTCCGGATAAGCCCAAACCCCGGCAGCAGCGAGGGCCAGGGCGTGATGGACCTGGCGGTTGCTTTCGCCTCCGCTGGGGACGGGGACTGTGTCCCCCGTGGTGACACCGGCGCAACCCTGGCAGCAGCCCGCCAGGACGCGGGCACGCCGGCCCGGCCCGCCGTCGTGCTTTCCGGCCCTGCCGGCCTCCCCGCAGGCAGCAGCGTGGCAGCAGCCTCGGAGGCCTACTGGCCCGGGTTCTGGCTGTCCGGCGGCGCCATTGAGCTTGCAGCAACGCAAGACCCCCGGGCCAAGGAGCTGGAACGCAGGATCGTCCTCTCCCAGTACCTGACGGCCATCAACTGCTCCGGGTCCCTGCCTCCGCAGGAAACCGGGCTGGTGTGCAACTCCTGGCGGGGCCGCTTCCACCTGGAAATGCACTGGTGGCACGCCGCGCACTTCGCCCATTGGAACAGGGTGGAACACCTGCTCCCGTCGCTGCGCTGGTACTCCACAGTGCTGGAGGCATCGCGGCAGACCGCCAGGGCGCAGGGGTTCGACGGCGTCCGCTGGCCGAAGCAGGTAGGTCCGGACGGGAGGGAGAGCCCCAGCCCTATCGGCACCTTCCTGGTCTGGCAGCAGCCGCATCCCATCCATCTGGCGGAACTTGCCTACCGCGCCAACCCGTGCCGGGAAGTGCTTGAGGAGTTTGCGGAGATCGTTTTCGAATCCGCCATGTTCATGGCAAGCTTCGCCCACCGGACGCCACGGGGCTTTGAACTCGGTCCGCCCCTGATTCCCGCGCAGGAGAGCTATGGCTCCATCCGGGCGTCCGTCACCAATCCCACCTTCGAGCTGGCGTACTGGCAGTGGGCGCTTCGGGTTGCGGCCACCTGGCGGGACCGCCTAGGGCTTGAACCGGTTCCGGCGTGGCAGGAGGTGGCCGGGCTCCTGGTGAAACCACGGGTAATGGATGGCGTCTACGCTGCCATTGACGTGGAGCCCTTCACCATCAGGACAGACCACCCCTCGATGCTGTGCGCCCTCGGCGTCCTGCCCGAAACCGACCTGATCGATAAGGACATCATGCGGGCGACCCTCGCCAGCGTCCTTGCCGACTGGAACTGGGACAGCACCTGGGGCTGGGACTACCCCGTGCTGGCCATGACCGCCGCGCGCCTTGAGGACCCGGAGGCCGCCGTCAACGCCCTCCTCCTGGACGCCCGGAAGAACACAGTGCTGCCCAACGGGCATAACCGCCAGACCGACTCGCTGCCGCTGTACCTTCCCGGCAACGGCGGCCTGCTTGCCGCCACGGCCCTGATGGCCGCGGGCTGGGACGGCGGCCCGGACCGGCACGCCCCAGGATTCCCCGCCGGCTGGACGGTGGCGTGGGAGGGGCTGGTGGCTGCACCATAGCGCCCGCTCCCCACGGCAGGGCAGCATCCAGGTGCGGGGCGGCGCCAGTCCGCGGGGGCTGCGGTCAACGCTGCCGCGTCCGGCCGTTGCCCCTGCGCCGGGCAGCTGCGGCACGGGCCGGGCTCTGCATGCCGGCCTCCGCGTTCGCCGGCACTTTCCCCGGCTGCACAGGCACCTTTCCCGGCTGGACCTGCCGGGCGCCCCAGGTCCCCTTCTCGTGGCCGGAGGATGCGGTGCCGCAGTCAGCCTCGCGGACCGCGGACCAGCCTCCGGAAACGAGGTACACCTGGCTCACCAGGTTGAACCAGATCAACAGGCCGATGATGATGGCGAACGGTGCCAGGAGCGGGTTGCGGCCGGCACCGGCGAGAAGCTCGGTACTGAAGATCTGCAGGACCGTGGTGCCCAGAGCTGCCAGGATGGTGCCTTCCAGCAGGGCGCGGCGGGAGAGCTTCAGCCCTGCGGCCAGCCGGAACATGATGAGCGCGGTAACCCAGTTCAAAACCAGGGGTACGCCAATCTTGATGGAGGTGGTCAGCGGGCCGGCCAGTGCGTCGTCGAGCCGGAGGAAGTCCGCGACCCACCCGGCGGCCGTGCCAAAGACAAGGGACGCGCCGGCGCTGATGACCAGGGCCACGCCCAGAAGCAGCAGAGTGCCGGCGTCGCGCAGCTTCAGGAGGATGGGGTTGACCAGCGACGGGGGAAGTTCCAGCACGCCGCGGAGGCCGTCCCGCAGGCTGGCGATCCAGCGCAGCGAGGTATAAACGGTTACGGCTGCCGCGATAACGGCCGTCCAGCCCAGGCCGTCCGGATTCAGCAGGTCCTGCGGATCAACCAGGCCTTCGCCGCCGTTGACTTTCAAGAGGCCCGGAGCACTCTGGGCCACGCTGCCGATGATGGTCTCCAGCAGCACCGGCTGCCCCCTCAGGACCAGCCCGGCGATCGAAAAGCCGGTGGCCAGGAGGCCGGTGATGGAGAAAAACATGTTGAACCCGATGCCGGCACTCATCAGCGGGCCGTGCTGGAGGCTGTAATGCCGGAAGGCCCGCATGGGCCGGAGCACGTTCAGGCGGGCAAGCAGCCATTGGACCATGGCCATCACGCCGGCCATGGGCCCGCCGCCGGACCTGCGGGCCTTGTTCCACTCCATCCGTTTCTGGATGACGGCCAGCTTCAGGTGGGCGCGGTCAGTGGGAAGCGGCTGCTGTCCCGCCGTCGGCTGTGTCCGGGGCGGAATCCGCGGATCGGGTGCCGTCGTTGTCAGTTTGGGTCCCAAAGTCCAGCTCTTCCCTTAGCTGCCAGATGCCGTTGGCATCGTGCTCGTAAAGTCCCATGCTAACCACGGGGAAGGTGGCCCTGTAGTTCCTCAACACCGTTTCGGCTTCATCGAGGTTTTCCGGCGCGACGTCGTGGGCGATGGTCACATGCGGGTGGTAGGCAAACGGCAGCTCACGGTGGAGGGGGCCCTGCTGGAGTTTTCCGTGGAGGGCAACGCAGTCCTCGAATCCGTCCTCCACATTGATGAAGACCACCGGGGAAACGGGCCTGAATGTTCCGGTGCCCGCGATGGTGACCTTGAAAGGGCTTTGCTGGCGGGCCACCTCGCGGACATGTTCCAGGGTGCCCTCCCAGTCGCGCGTGGTGGTTGTGGTGACCAGCGTGATGTGGGCCGGTACTACGTCCGCCAGGGGATCGCCGAAGGACGCCCGCCAGCGCTGCAGCTCTTCGGCAATCTCCGGCGGGAATCCCAGGATGACGCCAACGCTGATGTCTTCCGGGCGGGACGCGGGGCTTGCTGCCGCAGCACGGTGGTCCGCAGGCTCTCCGTGGGAACCACCGGGCGTCCCCGCCACCCGGTGGGTGGAACGGGCACCTTCCCTTGCCGCGACTTTGCTGGAGGACATGGCGCTAGCGGACTCCGGCGAGGCTGAGGGACGGAAGGAAACCCATGCGCTCGTAGACCTGGGCGAGCGTCACCGAAGCGATTTCGCGGGCGCGCTCGGCGCCGTGTGCGAGCAGCCTGTCCAGCTCCGCAGGATCGCTCATCAGCTCATTGGTGCGGTTCCGCAAAGGCGTAACGAACTCAACCATCACCTCAGCGAGGTCCACCTTAAGGTGGCCATACATCTTTCCCTGGTACTCGGCCTCGAGCTCGGGGATGGTTTTGCCTGTCAGGGACGAGTAGATGGTGAGCAGGTTTGAAACGCCCGGCTTCTCTTCAGCGTCGAAGCGGATTTCCGTTCCGGCGTCGGTCACTGCCGACTTGATGCGCTTGGCCGCGATCTTGGGGTCCTCCAGAAGCTGGATGGCCCCGTTGGGCGACTCCCCCGTCTTGGACATCTTGGCGCTGGGGTTCTGGAGGTCGTAGATCTTGGCGCTCTCCTTGACGATGGTCGCCTCGGGAACAGTGAACGTGTGGCCAAACCGGGTGTTGAAGCGCTGGGCCAGGTTGCGGGTGAGCTCCAGGTGCTGGCGCTGGTCTTCTCCCACGGGCACCAGGTCGGTCTGGTAGAGCAGGATATCGGCAGCCATCAGGGTGGGGTAGGCGAACAGGCCCAAGGTGGCGGCGTCGGCGCCGGACTTCTGGGTCTTGTCCTTGAACTGGGTCATCCGCGAGGCTTCGCCGAATCCGGTGATGCAGTTCAGTGCCCAGGCAAGCTGCGCGTGCTCGGGCACGTGGGACTGGACAAAGAAGATGCTCTTGTCCGGGTCGATGCCGGCGGCGATGTACTGGGCGGCCACGATCCGGGTGCGCTTGGCCAGTTCAGCGGGATCGAAGTCCACGGTGATGGCGTGCAGGTCCGGAATGAAGAAAACGGCATCGTATTCAGCCTGCATGTCCACCCAGTTGCGGACAGCGCCGATGTAGTTGCCCAGGTGCAGGGAGTCGGCCGTGGGCTTGGCGCCGGACAGGATGCGCTTCTTGGTTGCCGGGGAAATCTGGCTAGTCATTGGGGAGGAAACCTTCGGGGCTCAGAGCTGGTAGTCCACTACCAGCGGGGCATGGTCGGAGAAGCGGGTGTCCCACGATGGCGCCCGGTCAACAACGGCCGAGATGGCCGCGGCAGCCAGGGCCGGGGTGGCCAGGTGGTAGTCGATGCGCCAGCCGGTGTCGTTGTCGAACGCCTTACCGCGCTGGGACCACCACGTGTAGGGTCCGTCCACCTCGCCGGCCAGGTTGCGGTGGACGTCACGCCAGCCGATCTCCTCGCCAAAGAACCGGTCAAAGTACGCGCGTTCCTCCGGCAGGTGGCCCGCCTTCTTGACGTTAGCCTTCGAGTTCCGGATGTCCAGGGGCGTGTGGGCCACGTTGAGGTCACCCACCACCAGGGCGTGGTCGCTGTGCTTGGTCAGTTCCGGCAGCCGCGTGGTCATGACATCCAGGAACCGGAACTTGTCATCCTGCTTGGGCGTGCCCACCTCACCGGAGTGGACGTAGGCACTTGCAACAGTCAGCTGGACAGGGTGTCCGGCGGCATCGGCAAACCGGAAATCGGCCTCCACCCAGCGTCCGGCGGTGGCAAAGTAGTCGTCGCCAATGCCGTTACGGGTTGCCAGGGGTTCCTCCCGGGAAGCGATCGCGACGCCGGCCCTGCCCTTGGCCTCAGCCTCGGCGTGCAGGATGTGCCAGCCGTCGCCGAGCAACTGCCGGACGATGGCGTCAGGGGCACGGACTTCCTGCAGGCAGAGGATGTCCACTCCGCGCGGCTCGAGCCACGCCGCCATGCCGTTTTTGTAGGCAGCCCGGAGGCCGTTGACATTAACGGAAGCGATGCGAAGGTGGTCCTTCTTCAATGCCGAGATCACCCGCTCCACTCTAGTCGATGATGGTTCCGGTGACCGGCTCTCCGCTGCCGCCGGAGGACTTGATCATGTCCCGGGCATTGGTGGCTGTGATCTCAATGGTTTCCAGGGCCCGGTTGATGGTGTCCTGGTTCGCAGTGGCGCCCTTGGCACGCTCCTCCTCCACCACGCGGATCTGCACCTGGACGATCTTGAAGGAGTGGTCCAGCTTGAGGTCTCGGACCTCGTCCGCCTGGCTGCGCTCAGCGACAACCCTGGTGCCGCCATGGTCTCCCGCGGCGTAGGGGCCCCGCCCCGCAGCGGTGGTGAAGGCGTTCTGGGCTTCAGTCAGCTTGGCTCCGGCCTTTTTGGCGGCTTTCTGGATGCTGAAGACCACAAAGCAGGCAAGGGCAAGCCAGAAGGCGGCGATTACGGCGACAACCCAGCCCACGACGTCGTTTTGGTTGGCCGCGAAGATGACAGCCACAACGAACGCGGTGACGAGGACCATCAGTCCCGGCCCGCTGATACGGAACATGGAGAATCCGCCCCTGGCGGGTTTGGAGGATGACTTGGAGCTGCCCAGAGATTGCATGCACCCATTCTCTCAAATGCCGGAGTATGCTCCCGCCGCCTTCCACCCCCGGCGAACAGACCCAAGTAAGTAGCAGCAGATGTCCTTTAGACCCCTCTAAACGACATCTGCTGTTACCTAGTTGGGCTACTTCAGGAAGAGCTGCCGCAGCCGGACAGTCGTGAGCAGCATGCCGACGGCGGTCATCACCAGGTAGTAGCCGATGTGGATGGGGGTGGCTGCGGTGAACGTGCCCACGCTGATCTGGCGCAGCAGTTCCACGCCGTGCCAGAGCGGCATGGCCTGGATGAGCCACTGGATGGCCTGCGGGTAGACGCTCAGCGGATAGAAGGTGGCGCTGAAGAGGAACATGGGCAGCATTACGAAGTTCACCCAGTCCATCTGCTGGAAGGTCTTCAAAAAACTGGTGATCCCCATGCCGATGCTCGCAAAGCCGAAGGCAATCAGCACCGAGGCCGGCACCATCAGGAGCGCCCAGGGCGTAGTGATCAGCCCCAAGACCCCCATTACCGCCGTGAACCCCATGGCGTAGAGCAGGCCGCGCAGCAGCGCCAGGAAGATCTCCCCCAAGGCGACATCCAGCGGCCCCAGCGATGTGTACAGCATGCCCTGGTACAGCTTCGCGAAGTTCATCTTGAAAAACACATTCCACGTCGAGTCGTAGACCGCGCCGTTCATCGCGGAGACTGCCAGCAGGGCCGGGGCAATGTACGCGGCGTAGCTGATCTCCCCGCCGCCGGGACCCTGGACGGTACCGACAATAGAGCCGAGCCCCACGCCCATGGAGATGAGGAACAGGACCGGCTCGAAGAACCCGGAGAGCATCACCAGCCAGTTGGTGCTCCGGGTGGCCAGCAGTCCGCGCGAAATCACTGCCTTGGCGTTGCGCGAATACAGCGGTCCGAACGTCCTGCTGCGGGCCTGGTCCGGCGCGCTTTTTACTGGCAGCCCGGCGCTCACTTGCCCATCCTTGCCGCGAACTGCCGCCGGGTCAGGAACCAGCCCAGCACGGCCAGGCCCGCGAGCACCACGGCGTGGAGGACGGTCAGCATCGGCGGCTGCTGGTACCCGTAGCTGAAAACGCGCCCCAGTTCGGTGGCATGCCAGATGGGCGAGATCCAGCCCACCCAGCGCACCGCCAGCGGAAGGCTGTCCAGCGGAAAGAAGGTCCCTGAGAACAGGAACAGCGGCATCACGACGAAACGCATCACCAGCGCGAACTGGCCCTTGTCCTCGGTAATGGAGGCCGAGTACGCCATCAGCGGCAGGCCAAAGGAGAGGCCGGCAACCGTCGCCACCACAATGGTGGCCCAGCCCCAGCCGCCCGGCGCGGCACCGAAGAGGACAACCGCGGCGAAGTAGACGGCGGATTGCAGGAGGAGCCGCAGGGTCACCGCCATGATGTGGCCCGTGAAGCCGTCCATCACAGGGAACGTGAACTCGTTGGCCGCCGTCATAACGGCCGCGGAAACGAGCAGCGCCGGCGCCACGAACGTCACATAGCCCACTCCCCCGAAGGCTCCGGCACCCTGGGCGTCAACGAGGGTGGCCAGGCCCACCCCCATGGCAAACAGATAGGCCACAGGGTGGCCCACGCTGTACATGATGATGGACCAGCCGTAGCCCTTCATCACCCGCAGCACCTGCTCGGCGTAATAGAACGCGCCCCAGCGCCTTGCCCTGGCGGCCGCTGTTTCGGGGCTGTGGGCCCGCAGGGCTTCCTTGCCAGGGCCCTTCGTCACCGCAGGGCCCTCAGTCAACAAGGCTTCGGCCTGTCAGCCGCAGGAACACGTCCTCCAGCGAGGACCTCCGCACCAGGGATGTCAGCGGCCGCAGGCCGCGGGACGCCACCTGCTCAAGGGCGGACTCGCCGTCGTGCGCGTAAATCAGCACCCGGTCCGGCAGTACTTCCAGCCGCTCCCCGATTCCCTGCAGTTCCGAGGCGATGGTGGTGTTCCGCTCGGACCCGAACCGCAGCTCAACCACCTCGCGGGTGGAGTGCTCGCGGATCAGCTGCGCGGGCGAGCCCTCAGCCATGATCCTGCCCTTGTCCACCACGATCAGCCGGTCGCAGAGCTGCTCGGCCTCGTCCATGTAGTGGGTTGTCAGGATAAGCGTGACGCCCTGTTCCTTGAGCCGGAACAAGCGGTCCCAGAGAATATGGCGGGCCTGCGGGTCGAGCCCGGTGGTGGGTTCGTCCAGCAGCAGGATCCGGGGCTCGTTGATCAGCGAACGGGCGATGGTCAGGCGCCGCTTCATACCGCCGGACAGCGCGTCCACCTTGGATTTTGCCTTGTCCGTCAGCTGGGCGAACTCCAGCAGCTCATCGGCTTTTGGCTTCAGGTAGCTCATGGGCAGGCCGAAATAGCGGCCGTAGACCAGGAGGTTGTCGCGGACCCGGAGTTCCTCGTCCAGGTTGTCCTGCTGCGGCACCACTCCTAGGTGCGCCCGTACCTCTGGCCCGTGCAGGTCGGGGTCGAGGCCCATGATGTGGAGGGCGCCGGAGGTGCGCCGGGTGACTCCGCCGATCATCTTCATGGTGGTGGACTTGCCGGCGCCGTTGGGCCCCAACAGGCCGAAGGACTCCCCTGCGGGGACGCTGAACGAAATGCCGTCCACGGCGGCAACGTCGCCGTAGGTCTTGGTCAGGTTTTCTGCCGTGATGACGGTGCGCCGGGCTTCGGTGGATGGCTCTTGGGCTGGCTGGACGGCGCCGTTTTCGGCGCCGGAGGAGACGGTGGCTTTGTTGTGCACCCTCCGCAGACTAGTAGAGCGGGCGGGCAGGTGGAAGGGGACTTTCACTTCTGCCCATAAAGCTTCTGTGCTTAAAGTACGACGGCGGTACCGCACCTTTGTTCAGTAAGGTGCGGTACCGCCGTCGGGCGATGAACAGGAGCTACTTGGCGGAGGCCGGACCGCTTCCCTGTGCCGCCTGGCGCTCGGCGGCTTCCACCACGTTGGTCATCAACAATGCGACAGTCATGGGACCAACGCCCCCGGGGTTCGGCGAAATCCAGCCGGCTACCTCGGCAGCGGCGGGTTCGATGTCGCCGTGGACCTTGCTCTTGCCGGTCTCGGGGTCGGTTTCCCTGGTGACACCGACATCAAGCAGGGCTGCGCCCGGCTTTACGTCGGCGGCCTTGACGATGTGCTTGACACCGGCGGCGCCCACAATGACGTCCGCCTGCCGCAGCAGCTCCGACATGTTGGTGGTGCCGGTGTGCGTCAGGGTCACGGTGGCATTCACCTCCCGCCGGGTCAGCAGCAAACCGATCGAGCGGCCGATCGTGACGCCCCGGCCAACCACCACCACATGCTTGCCGTTGAGGTCGTAGCCGTTGCGCACCAGCAACTCGATGACACCGCGGGGCGTGCAGGGCAGCGGCGAGGTGATCTCCCCGTTGACGTTGAGCACCAGCCGGCCGAGGTTGGTCGGGTGCAGGCCGTCCGCGTCCTTGGCGGGGTCGATCCGCTCCAGGATGGCGTCCGTGTCCAGGTGCTTCGGCAGCGGCAGCTGCACGATGTACCCGTGGCAGGCGGGGTCCGCATTGAGCTCGTCAATAAGGGCCTCAACCTGCGCCTGCGTGGCGTCCGCCGGCAGCTCACGCTGCATGGAGTTCATTCCGATCTCCACCGACTGCTTGTGCTTCATGGACACATACAGCTGGGACGCGGGATCCGCACCCACCAGCACTGTTGCAATGCCGGGAGTGACACCCTTGGCCTTGAGCGCGGCCACGCGTTCCTTCAGCTCGGACTTGATGGCTGCCGCTGCGGCTTTGCCGTCAAGGATCCGCGCGGTCTTGGTCATCTCAGTCATGGATCACCACTGCTCGTGCTGCGGGTACAGCGGGAAGTCGGCGGCGAGCTTGTCCACGCGGGCCTGCAGGGACTCCACGTCCGCGCTGTTGCCGGCCTTCAGCGCGGTGGCGATGATCTCGGCTACCTCGGTGAACTCGGCCGCGCCGAAGCCGCGGGTGGCCAGGGCGGGGGTGCCGATGCGCAGGCCGGAGGTGACCATCGGCGGACGGGGATCGAAGGGAACGGCGTTCCGGTTCACGGTGATACCCACCGAGTGCAGGAGGTCTTCAGCCTGCTGGCCGTCCAGCTGCGAGTTGCGCAGGTCAACGAGGACCAGGTGGACGTCCGTGCCGCCGGTGAGGACGGAAACGCCGGCTTCGGCAACGTCGGCCTGGTTGAGGCGGTCGGCAATGATCTTCGCACCCTCAAGGACGCGCTCCTGGCGCTCCTTGAATTCCTCGGTGCCGGCGATCTTGAAGGCCACGGCCTTGGCGGCGATGACGTGCATGAGCGGGCCGCCCTGCTGGCCCGGGAAGACGTTGGAATTGAGCTTCTTGGCCCACTCCTGCTTGGCCAGGATCACACCGGAGCGGGGGCCGGCGAGGGTCTTGTGCACGGTGGAGGTGACGACGTCGGAGTGCGGCACCGGGCTGGGGTGCAGGCCCGCGGCGACCAGGCCGGCGAAGTGCGCCATGTCGGTCCAGAGCAGGGCGCCAACTTCGTCGGCGATCGAGCGGAAGGCAGCGAAGTCCAGGTGGCGCGGGTAGGCGGACCAGCCGGCGATGATCACCTGGGGCTTCTCGGCGATGGCCTGCTCACGGAGCTTGTCCATGTCCACGCGGAAGGTGTCCTCCTCCACCTGGTAGGCAGCCACGTTGTAGAGCTTGCCGGAGAAGTTCAGCTTCATGCCGTGGGTCAGGTGGCCGCCGTGGGCCAGGGACAGGCCCAGGATCTTGTCGCCGGGGGTGATCATGGCGGAGAGAGCAGCGGCGTTGGCCTGCGCGCCGGAGTGCGGCTGGACGTTGGCGTACTCGGCACCGAAGAGGGCCTTGACGCGATCGATGGCCAGCTGCTCGGCCACGTCAACGTACTCGCAGCCGCCGTAGTAGCGGCGGCCCGGGTAGCCCTCGGCGTACTTGTTGGTGAGGACCGAGCCCTGCGCTTCCATGACGGCGCGGGGGGCGAAGTTCTCGGAGGCAATCATTTCCAGGGTGCCGCGCTGGCGGCCGAGCTCCTGGTCAAGGACTGCTGCGATTTCGGGGTCAAGCTCGGCCAGCGGCTGGTTGCTGACGGCTGTGGTGGAGGTGGCTGTAGTCACGAAGAACTCCTGGCTAGGCGTACGGGCACTGCTAAGGTCAGGCTACCGGCTGGCGCACCTTCACGCCGCACTGATGACAGCGCGGCGAAGCTGCGGGCATGGTGCTGCAGTACTGACGCAGGTGCAGCCCCAAATCCGGCAAGACATGACCCTCGGCCCAGGCGTACGATCCGTGGTCTTCGTGATTGCCGCTCCCTGGTGGTTAGCCACCCAACGCCAGTTGCGACCCTCCCAGCGTACCAAAAGCGGGACCTGCTGCGCGGGTAGGCTAGTAGGCGTGAGTGAAGAGCAGCTGAAGCAAGCGTACGTAGTAACCCTGTCCTGCCCGGACCGCCCGGGAATCGTCCATGCGGTGGCCGGCGCCCTGCTGGTGGCAGGGTGCAATATTACGGATTCGCAGCAGTACGGCAGCCCCGCCACCGGCAACTTCTTCATGCGGGTGGAGGTGACGACGGCGGCCCCCGCGTCGGAGCTGCGGGCAGCTTTGGAGCCGGTCGCCGAAGCCTTCGGCATGCAGTGGAGCCTGAACGCTGTGGGGCAGAAGGTCCGCACCCTGGTGATGGCCAGCACGTCCGCCCACTGCCTCAACGACCTCCTCTTCCAGCAGCGGTCCGGCACGCTGCCCATCGAGATACCGGCCATCGTCTCCAACCACCAGGACCTGGCGGGGCTGGCCGAGTTCTACGGCATTCCGTTCCATTACATCCCGGTCACCAAGGACACCAAGGTCCAGGCCGAGGACAAGCTCCGCGCCATCATCGCCGAGCACGACATCGAACTGACCGTCCTGGCCCGCTACATGCAGATCCTGTCCGACGAGCTGTGCACCGAGCTCACCGGCAAGGCCATCAACATCCACCACTCATTCCTGCCGTCCTTCAAGGGCGCCAAGCCGTACCACCAGGCCCACGCCAGGGGCGTAAAGCTGATCGGTGCCACAGCTCACTACGTGACGGCGGCACTGGATGAGGGCCCCATCATCGAGCAGGAAGTCATCCGCGTGGACCACGCCCGCACCCCGGAGCAGTTCGTCCAGATGGGCCGGGACGTGGAAGGCCGCACCCTGGTCCAGGCCGTCCAGTGGCACGCGGAGCACCGGGTGCTGCTGGACGGCAACCGGACTGTGGTCTTTAACTGACGGCCACTGACCTGCCTGGTCGCCGCTGGCTCCGGGGACGCGGGCCGGACCTCACGCCCGGTCTTCCCCCCGGTCCCTGCCCATATAGCCGCCGGTGAAGCCTCCCGCGATCAGCACCACTGCCCCGAGACGGGCGAGGCCGACTCCCAGCCTGCGCCGGCCCCGCCGCCGGGCAGCCCAGGATGCGGCGAAGATGAGAACCGCTGACGCGTTCAATCCGGCATGCACCACGCCAACCCGCTGCGTTTGCCTGCCGGCAAGAGCCCACTCGGCCCATCCGCTGAGCGCCGTGGGCACAGCAGCCACAACACCGAGCCCTATCAGGCGGGTCGCCGCCCGCTGCGTCCCGGCATCCGGGTACAAATCGAGGTAAACGGCCATGAACCAGGCCCCGAACGGGACGTCGGTAAGGACGGGGTGCAGCGGAATGCCGGTGGCCTTGCCGTGCAGCACGTTCCGGAGGCGCTCATTCCGGACCAGGCGGGCAGCGAGCGGCCTGGCCGCCTCTACGGGGGTGTCCAGTGCCTTGAGCCGCTCAATCTTTCCCATGACCTGCCGGAACCGGCTGGTTGTCCCACGCCCGGCCGGCCGCAGGTGCAGGCCCGGAATTCCCGCTCGCCATAGTTCCATGGGCCCAGCGTAGCCATCGGGACCCAGGCCGTCATTAGGCCCAAGGTCCCCCGCCGGGCGCAAATTCGGACGCCCGTGCGTGCAGTGTCCTAGGCTTGGCCCATGGCTCCTCTGTACCCTTTCGCCGGGACCATCCCGGCCGTCCACGAATCCGTTTTTGTTGCCCCGACGGCCTCGATCATCGGCAACGCAACCCTCGCCCGGGACTCCAGCGCCTTTTACGGCGTCTCCGTCCGGGCCGATACCGCTGCCATCACCGTGGGTGAAGGCAGCAACCTGCAGGACAACGTGGTGCTGCACGCCGATCCCGGCTTCCCCTGCACGGTGGGCGAACGCGTCAGCGTGGGGCACGCCGCCGTCGTCCATGGCTGCACCGTGGAGGACGACTGCCTGATCGGGATGGGCGCCACAGTCCTCAACGGGGCGGTGATCGGCGCCGGCTCGCTGGTTGCCGCCGGCGCCGTGGTCCTGGAGGGAACGGTGGTGCCGCCGCGCTCGCTGGTGGCCGGGGTCCCGGGCAAGGTCCGCCGGGAACTCACCGATGAGGAGTACGACGGCGTCCGCGCCAACGCCGCCCGCTACCGCGAGCTGGCTGCGGCCCACCGTGAGCTGCACACCCCGTAGGGACAGGCCAGTCCAGGCCCGCTCCTAGTCCAGGCTGATCGGCCCGATGGCGTCCAGCAGCTCGCCCGGGCCCGGGTTGCCCGGCGCGGAGGAACCGCCCAGGTGGTTCACCACGCCCCAGACCGCGTTCAGGCCCGTGGTCACGGCGCCCTCGGCCCAGCCGGCGGTGAAGGAGACGTCATCGCCGGCCAGGAAGATGCCCCGCTGCGATTCAGGCAGGGCGTCCTGCTTGAAGTGCGTGAACAGCCGCTGCTGGTAGCGGTAGTGCCCGGGCAGGTTCGCCTTGAAGGCACCCATGAAGTTGGGATCGGCCTCCCAGGAAACCGTGATGGGCTGGCCCACGATGTGGCTGGCAATATCCACTCCCGGGTAGATCTGCTCCAGCGAATGCAGCATCAGTTCCACGCGTTCGTCGGCGTCCAGCGCGAGCCACTTGAGCGCGTCGTCGTTCCACGTGTAGGAGAGCAGGATGACGGCGGGCTGGTCCGGCCCGTTGTCCAGCAGGTAGGTGGCACGGTTGAGCCGGTCCGTGAGCGTCATGGAGAGCACCTCGTTGCCGGTGCCAGGATCGGTGTCCTTCCAGAACGGCCGGTCCACCATCACGAAGGTTTTGGAGGACTGCATGTAGTGCGAGCGCTCGATGGCCGTCCACAGCTCCGCGGGGAACAGCGCCTCCTCGGTGTGGATCCGGGTGGAGAGCAGCCAGGACTGGCACGTTGTGACCACTGCCGGATAACTGGCCTCGCGCCCCCAGCGTTCGCGGATGCGCAGGGTGCCGTCCGGGTCGCGGCTGATTTTCCCGACGGCGCCGCGGGGTGAACCGGAGTGCAGGGAGGACAGGGACGTTCCTTCCGGCCAGTGCGCCATGCCCGACGGCGCGTGCCGCCAGAGTGCCTCGGGCAGCCGTTGCGCTCCCCCGCTGATGAGCCGGTGCTGGTCATCGGCGTCGGTGTACACCACGCGGAGGATCTCCAGGATCGAGTTCGGGAAGTCGGTGTCCCACCCGCCCGTGCCGAAGCCCACCTGGCCGAAGGCCTCCCGGTGCGCGAACCCGGCCTTCTTAAAGGAGTCGCTGGCCGCGATGAAGCCGTAGAAGGTCTGTTCGTCCATCAGGGGCAGCAACTGGTTCCACAGTTCCTTGATCCTGGCGGTATCCCTGGACCGGATGGCGTCCTGCATCTCAATGAACTTGGCGCCGTCGTTCACAGCGGCTTTCCAGGCGTCCGCCACTTCCCGGAAGAATGGCGGCAGGTCGCCCGGCTTTTCTGCATAGTGCTTCTTGCCTGCCAGTTCGATCACGGTGCTGGACGTTGCCTCGGCAAGCGGATTCGGGAAGTCCTGGGTGTCCAGTCCCAGCAGGTCGACGTAGTGGTAGAAGGCCCTGCCGGAGACTGGGAAGCGCATGCCGCCGAGGTCTGCCACTACTCCGGGCGCCGCGGGAAACGCTGCCGTGCGGAGGCGTCCGCCGATCTGGTCGGCTTCATAGACAACCGGCCGCAGCCCCAGCTTCATGAGCTCGTAAGCCGTGACCAGGCCGGAGAGCCCCGCTCCAATGACGGCGACTTCGGTCCCCAGCAGCTCGGCCGGCACGGAGCCCAGTCCGTCCGGGTGCGCCAGGTAATGGTCGTAGCTGAACGGAAAATCCGGGTTCAGCATGGTGATGGGACCGGGCGCGGCGCCGTCTGCTGCAGGGGAAACGGCCGCTCCTGCGGCAGTGCTGGACGGGTCTGAGGCCGGCAGTTCGGTGGCGATGGTCATGAGATTTCTGCCTTCGTCGTTTCGGGGTTTTGCTGGGGTGAAAGTTGCTTACCGGACAGCTCACGGTATTCCTCGCGGCTCATGGCTGCCACCCTGGAGTTCCGGCGTCCGTAGCCGAAGTACGCGGCCACACCCACCAGCATCCACAGAGCGAAGACCACCCAGGTGTCGGCGCCGAGGTTCGCCATCAGGAACGCGCACATCGCCGCCCCCATAATGGGCGTGAGCGGGAAGAGCGGCACCCGGAACGTCCGCTCCAGCTCCGGCCGGGTGCGGCGCAGGTAGATGACGGCCACGTTCACCAGGGCGAACGCGAACAGGGTGCCGATGCTGGTGGCGTCGGCGAGCGCGCCAAGAGGCACCAGCCCGGCGGTCAGCGCGACGGCGGTTCCCACCAGGAGGGTGCCGGCCACGGGGGTGCCGGTGCGGCGGGAAACGCGGCCGAAGATCTTGGGGATGAGGCCGTCCCTGGACATCGACATCAGGATACGCGTCTGGCCGTAGAGGACAATCAGCACGATGCTCGCAATCGCCAGCACTGCTCCGGCGGCGAAAACCAGCACAATCCACGGCTGGCCGGTGATCTCTTGGAGAATCCGGACCAGGGCGGCATCGGTTCCATCGAACCAGCCCCAGGGGCGGGCGCCGATCGCCGCCACTGCCACCAGGACGTAAATGGTGGTGACAATCAGCATGGACAGCATGATGGCACGCGGCAGGTCCCGCTTGGGATTGCGGGCTTCCTCGCCAGCGGTGGAGGCGGCGTCGAAGCCGATGTAGGAAAAGAAGACGGTGGAGGCCGCTGCCGAGACGCCGGCGGCACCCATCGGCAGCAAGGGCTCGAAGTTGCCCGCGTTGAAGGCGGTGAACGCCACGGCGCAGAAGAACAGGAGGATGCCCACCTTGATGATGACGATCGTGGTGTTGATCCAGGCGCTCTCCTTCGCTCCCCGGACCAGGAGGATGGTGGCCAGCACCACGATCACCATGGCCGGGATGTTCACCACGCCGCCGGCGCCGGGCGGCTGTGACACCGCATCCGGGAGGACCGAACCGAACACCGCCAGGGTCTCATTGACATACTGTCCCGCGCCCACCGCGACGGCGGCGACGGAAACGGCGTACTCAAGCACCAGGCACCAGCCGCAGATCCAGGCCATGCCTTCGCCCATGGTGGCGTAGGTGTAGGAGTAGCTGGAACCGGCCGCCGGGACCATGCCGGCCATCTCCGCATAGGACACGGCAGACAGCAGGGCAGCAAGGCCCGCGATGGCGAAGGAAATCCAGATGGCCGGGCCGGCCAGCGGTACGGACTCCCCCAGGATGACCAGGATTCCGGTCCCCAACGTGGCACCCACGGAGATCATGGTCAGCTGCAGCACGCCGAAACTCCGGACCAGGCGGGGCCCGCCGCCGTTGTTCTCGGCCTCGCTGACCATCTGGGCAATCGGCTTGCGGCGCAGCAGTTGTGCGCCCAGGGCGGGACGGGCGGGTGTTCCGCCGGGGGCGCCCCGTGCCGGGCCGGTAAGTGTAGGCACAGTCATCGTTGACGTCCGTTCATGTCGTTGGCTGGTTGGTCTGGTTTTCCCCTCACCCAGCGTAGGGGTGTGAGCGGCATCTCACAGAGTGCAGAATGACCTATAGTCTTCAACCATGAGACGTAATGCACCAGAAATAAGCGGCGCCCCGGATCAGCTCGACGCCGTCACGCTGGGGCAGTTCCTGGCTGAGCTTCCTCCTGAAGTTTCGGTGGTGAACGACGCCGGCACCGCCGAAGTCCCGCTGCGCTGGGTGGAGCCCAGCGAGCTGGAGGACCCAACCCCATACCTCATGGACGGCGAATTCGTCCTGACGGCGGGCCTGCCCTTCCGCGGCGGCGGCGGCAGCAGCGCCGCGAAGGCGGACGAGTACGTCCTGCGGCTCGTGGGGGCCGGGGTGGCGGCCCTGGGCTTCGGCCTGGAACCCTATTACGACGCCGTGCCGGACCATCTGGTGGAGGCCTGCCGGCGGCACGGGCTCACGCTGGTGGAGGTGCCGGCCAGTGTTCCCTTCGCTGCGCTGGGGCTCGAATTTTCCAAGCTTCTCGAATCCGGCAACGCACAGGTCTTCCGGCAGCTGGCTGAGACCAACCGGCACCTGATGCGGGCGGTCCTCTCCGCCCGCCCGGAACACGAGCTGCTGGCGGCGCTGATCCAGCGCGTTCCCGTGTGGGCTGTCCTTGCCGGCACGGACGGGAGGGTGCGCGCCCGGGCGGGCGCCGCCGTCGGACTTTCCCAGCTCCAGCCCCTGCTGAGGAAGCTTCTCAGCGGCAGCGGCCCCCGCGTGGAAACTGAATCACTGGAAACAGCCGGAGGGCGGGCCCTGGTGTTTGGTCACCCGCTTCGCAGCACCCGGGACGCCACCCTGGGGTGCCTGGTTCTTGGGACGGAAAAGCCCCTCACCCCGGCGCAGAACAACGTTGTCTCGTCGGTGGTGGGACTGCTGGAGTTGCTGGTCCGGCAGCGGACCAGCGGCTCCCTGGCGCCAAGCCAGTTGGCTACGGCCCTGCTGCTGCACCCGGAAAGCCTGTCCGGGAACAACAGCCGTGAGCTGAACAGCCTCCAGGACCTGCTGGCCCAGAGCGTCTCCGGGACCCGGCCGGGGCCGGTCCGCGTGGTGCAGGGCGTGCGCGCGGAACCCTCCACCGCCATTGCTGATGGCCCTGTCCGGGAGCTGCTCCAATGGCGCAGGCTCTTCGACACCAAGATGGTGGAGTTGACGGACTACGGGTTCGCGGCCGTAACGCGGCTCAAGGTGGACGAATCCCTGCTGGCAGAGGTGGAGCAGCTGGGCTGGCGCCTGGTGGTGGGCGGACCCACCGAGCTGCCCGGACTGGCCGCTGCGTACCGGCGTGCGGGTGCGTTGCGCCCGCGGGTGGCCAGCGCCCGAAAGAGCCTCAGGGAAGAGGACCTGACGTGGTCCGTCACCGGCCTGCTCGGCAGCGATGCCGGCGCCCTGCTGGCCGCACGGCTCCTGGCGCCGGTCCTGGAACAGGATGCGGAGCGCCGGACGTCACAGCTCCGGGTGCTTCGGTCCTGGCTGGGCGCCCACGGGAGCTGGGATGCCACCGCCAAGGACCTGGGACTGCACCGGAACAGCGTCCGCCGCCAGATCAACGGCGTGGAAGAGCTGCTGGGCATGGATCTTGGCCAGGCCCAGACCCGGGCCGAGCTGTGGATTGCCCTGCAGTACGTGGAGGACGCCGAACCTGCGGACCCTGCTCAGAGCCCCCAGGTCCGGTAAAGGTCAGGGCGGCGTTCTGCAAGGTAGGGCACGTTCCGCCGCTCGCGTGCGGCGGCGCCCGGATCCACCTCCACGTAGAGAAGCTGTGGTTCCCCGCCCGCCCCGGCCAGCAGTCCGCCGTCGGGCCCGGCAACAACGCTGCCGCCCAAGAATGTGCAGCCGTCCTCTTCCCCGCAGTGGTTCGCGTAGGCAATGGTCAGCTGGCTCTCCAGCGCCCGCGCCCGCAGCAGGACCTGGGGCACGTCATCGAAGCCGTGCGCCAGGGCGGTGGGAACCAACAGCAGCTCCGCACCCGCGACGGCAGCGGCGCGGACGGACTCCGGAAACTCGACGTCGTAACAGATCACCAGGGAGGTGGGGATGCCGTTGAAGTCCACCACGGCGGGCGCCTCCCCTGCGGGGCTGAAGGCCGCCCGCTCGTCGTCGCCGAACAGGTGCACCTTGCCGTAGCTGAGCAGGGTGGCGCCGCCGGCATCCAGGAGGGTCGCGCTGATCTGCCAGTCACCCTGAGCGGTAACCCGCGGGAGACTGTAGACCAGTCCGATGCCGTTACTGCGCGCAATGCCCGCCATCCGCTTCTCTATTGCCGGCAGCAGGGAAGGATCAAGCCCGGAACGCACCCGGCGGGGAGCATAGCCCACGGGAAAAAGCTCTGGGGTGACCAGCACGGCCGCCCCGCGTCCTGCCGCGGTCCGGGCAGCTGCGTCAACGGCGCGGCAGTTGGCCTCCACATCAAGGACCGCGGAGTTTTCCTGCAGGAGTGCCAGCAGCACTGCTACCACCTTCCTTCGTTGGAGCGGCCGCGGAACGGGCCTTCCACCAGCGTAGCGAGGCCCCCTCGCGACGCTTGCGGGCTGTTTGCACCCCTTCGGGCCTGAACGGGGTCAGATTGTCCCGGCGTCCACTCTTCGTGCCGGAACCGCCCGTTGCGTTAACTTCTTGACTACAAGAGCCGTGATAGGGCAATCTTCTTAGCATGCCCGCAACCCCGCGCTCAACGAGGAGCAAGCCAAAAAATCCGGGATCGCAGTCCGCCCTGCGCCAGCTGAACCAGCAACGGATTATCGAAACCCTGATGGGCGGACCCGCCACGCAGGCTGAACTTGCCCGGCAGACGGGCCTCTCCACGGCAACGGTTTCAAACATCGTCAAAATCATGCTGGACTCCGGCCTTGCATCGACAGAACCCATCACCAGCTCCGGCCGCCGCGCACTGAACGTCCGCCTGAACAGCAACGGCGCCGTCGCCGTCGGAATCGACTTCGGACGACGGCACCTCAGGGTGGTCCTGGCCTCCCTCAGCTACCACGTCATCGCCGAGGAATCCGTCATGCTTCCACTGGGCCACCAGGCCGAGGAAGGCATCCGCGCCGCCACGGCCCTGCTGGACAAACTGCTGCGGGAAAGCGGGATCGAACGCAGTGCCATGGTGGGTGCCGGCGTCGGAATTCCCGGGCCAATCGACCGCCGCACCGGAACGGTGGCCCAAGGCGCCATCCTCCCGGAATGGGTGGGGATCAACATCCTCCAGCACCTCGAGGAGACGCTCCAAATCCCCGTGTTCGTTGACAACGACGCCAATCTGGGTGCCTGGTCCGAAGTCACGTGGGGACAGCATTCCGGGGTAAGCAACCTGATGTTCCTCAAGATCGGATCCGGCATCGGCGCAGGCCTGATCCTCAACGGGGCACCCTACTACGGAAACGTCGGAATCACCGGCGAGATAGGCCATGCCACAATCCACGAACAAGGCCTCGTATGCCGCTGCGGAAACCGCGGGTGCCTGGAGACCATCGCCTCCACCACCACCATGATCGAGCTTCTCAGCCGGGGCGAGGACAGGCCGCTGACCCCCGCGGATATCGTCAGGAAAGCCCTGAACCGGGACCCCGCAACACTCCGCGTCGTGGACGACGCCGGGCTCTCAGTCGGCCGGGCGCTGGGCAACGTGGCCAACCTGATCAATCCCGAGGTCATTGTTGTCGGAGGGCCGCTCGCTGGCCTTGGCGACATCCTGCTGGACCCCATCAGACGCGGCCTAATCAGGCATGCGGTCCCGGTGATCGGCGAAACCACCACCTTGGCCATGTCCTCGCTGGGCGACCGCGCCGAGGCACTGGGGGCGGCTGCTTTGGTCTTCCAACATGCCGGAATACGTAAAACCTAGACCGTTTCGTTACCCGCCGATTGCGTTAAAGACTTGACGACAATAGGCGTGATCCAGTTTACTTTTGGATCAGACGGCCCTGCGCTTTGCCGGCCGGACAAAGAAGTCATTGCATTGGAGGGTTAGGGTTCATGACGTCCCAGACCACGCAAACGGAGCCGATCATCCTTGAGATGCGGTCCATCACCAAGGAATTCCCGGGCGTTAAAGCGTTGGATAACGTGAGCCTGCGGGTGAAGGCCGCTGAGATCCACGCGATCTGCGGCGAGAACGGGGCCGGCAAGTCCACCCTGATGAAGGTCCTTTCCGGCGTGTACCCGTACGGCAGCTACGACGGCGACATCGTCTACCAGGGCCAGGTCCAGCAGTTCCGGGACATCCGGGCCAGCGAGCACGCCGGCATCGTGATCATTCACCAGGAACTGGCGCTTATCCCCGAGCTGTCCATCATGGAAAACATCTTCCTGGGCAACGAGCCCACCAAACGCGGAGTCATCAACTGGGCCGAAGCCCGCCTCCGCTCCCTGGACCTGCTGGCCAGGGTGGGCCTGCGCGAGGACCCGGACACCCCCATCAAGGAAATCGGCGTCGGCAAGCAGCAGCTGGTGGAAATCGCCAAGGCCCTGAACAAGTCCGTGAAGATCCTGATCCTTGACGAGCCCACCGCGGCGCTGAATGAATCGGATTCCCAGCACCTGCTGGATCTGATGCTCGGCCTCAAGGCCAAGGGCATCACGTCCATCATCATTTCCCACAAGCTGAACGAGATCGAGCAGATCGCCGATTCCATCACCATCATCCGTGACGGCAAATCCATCGAAACGCTGAACGTCAAGGCAGACGGCGTGGACGAGGACCGGATCATCAAGGGCATGGTGGGACGTACCCTGGAGTCCCGCTTCCCGGAACACACGCCCAACATCGGCGAGGTGTTCTTCGAAGTCAAGAACTGGACCGTGGGCCACCCCAACGTCGCGGACCGTCTGGTGTGCAAGGACTCCAGTTTCTTCGTCCGCCGCGGGGAGATCGTCGGCTTCGCCGGACTCATGGGCGCAGGCCGCACCGAACTGGCACGCTCCGTGTTCGGCCGCTCCTATGGCCGCTTCATCGACGGCCACATCTACAAGGACGGCAAGGAGATCACCCTCAAGTCCGTCCGCCAGGCCATCGACGCCGGGCTGGGCTACGTCACCGAGGACCGCAAGTCCCTGGGACTGAACCTGCTGGACGACATCAAGACCACCACCGTGGCAGCGAACCTGCGCAAGATCAGCCACAACTCCGTGGTGGACCTGAACCAGGAATTCACCGTGGCGGAGCAGTACCGCAAATCGCTGCGGACCAAGACCCCGTCGGTGGAGGAAGGCGTGGCCAAGCTCTCCGGCGGCAACCAGCAGAAGGTGGTCCTCGCCAAGTGGATGTTCACCGACCCCGACCTGCTGATCCTGGACGAACCCACCCGCGGCATTGACGTTGGCGCCAAGTACGAGATCTACGGCATCATCCAGCAGCTTGCCAACCAGGGCAAGGGAGTCATCGTTATCTCTTCCGAGCTCCCCGAGCTCCTGGGCCTGTCCGACCGTATCTACACGATTTTCGAAGGCGCCATCACCGGTGTCCTGAACAAAGACGAGGCCAGCCAGGAAAGCCTGATGAAACTGATGACCTCCGCCCGCAAAGCCGAAGCCGCCTGACCCTCTGGATCATCCCAGAACCTTCCGGACACAAGGACTGACACCATGAACGCCCTCAAAAAGCTGTTTGGCGGAAACACCCGCCAATTCGGCATGATCTTCGCCCTGGTTGCACTGATCGTCTTCTTCCAGATCGCCACCGACGGCCGGACCCTCACCCCCGGCAACGTCATCAACCTCTTCAACGGCAACTCCTACATCCTGATCCTCGCCATCGGCATGGTCCTGGTCATCATCGCAGGACACATTGACCTGTCGGTGGGCTCCATCGCGGCCTTCGTCGGGGTCACCGTTGCCCTGGCCATCCGCGACTGGGGCATCCCCTGGTACGCCGGCGTGCTCCTGGGCCTGGCGCTCGGTGCGTTGATCGGGGCCTGGCAAGGGTGGTGGGTGGCCTACGTGGGGATACCCGCCTTCATCGTCACCCTCGCCGGCATGCTCCTGTTCCGCGGTTTCAACCAGTTCGTCGGCAAGTCCAACACCATCCCCGTCCCCGCCGACTTCCAGTACCTCGGCTCCGGCTACCTCCCGGAAGTCGGACCCAACACAGGATTCAACAACCTGACCCTGCTGCTGGGCATCGCTGCCGCCGCATTCGTGGTGGTGGGCGAACTCCGCTCCCGCGCCCGCGCCAAAGCACTGGGCGCCGAAGTTCCGGAGATGTGGGTCACGGCGCTGAAGCTGGTCCTGATCTGCGGTGCCATTCTCTACGCCACCTACCTCTTCGCTACCGGCCGCCCCGGCACCTCGTTCCCCATCCCCGGCCTGATCCTCGCCGTGCTGGTCCTAATCTACGGCTTCATCTCCTCCCGCACCGTCCTGGGCCGCCACGTCTACGCAGTCGGCGGCAACCGCCATGCGGCGGAACTCTCCGGAGTCCAGTCCAAGAAGGTCAACTTCCTGGTCATGATGAACATGTCCATCCTCGCCGGCCTCGCCGGCATGATCTTCGTAGGGCGCTCCACCGCATCAGGCCCGTTCGACGGCGTCGGCTGGGAACTGGACGCCATCGCCGCAGTCTTCATCGGCGGCGCCGCAGTGACCGGCGGCGTGGGAACCGTCGTCGGCTCCATCATCGGCGGCCTGGTCATGGCAGTACTGAACAACGGCCTCCAGCTCCTCGGCGTCGGCGCCGACCTCACCCAGATCATCAAGGGCCTCGTCCTCCTGATCGCCGTCGCCTTCGACGTCTACAACAAGAGCCAGGGCAAGAAGTCGATCATCGGCCTGCTCACCCAGAACTTCAACCGGAAGCAGGGGCCTTCCAACCCCAACCAGCCGGACGAAACCACCTCAACCAAGGAAGCGATCGCCAGGGAAGCCTGAGCCTTGCGGCCTGAATAGCGTTACACCACCACAAAGAAAGAGAACCAACAATGCGAATGATTGGCAAAGCAGGAAAGGCAGCAGCGGTCGCTGCCATCGCAGCACTGGCGCTGACGGGCTGCGGACGGTCGGAGACCTCCACTGGCGGCGGTACCGAGGGCGCCAGCGGCTTTGAGCAGGACTCCTCCATTGGCGTCGCCCTTCCCCAGAAGACCAGTGAAAACTGGGTCCTCGCGGAGAAGCTGTTCAATGAGGGCCTCACCGAGGCCGGCTTCAAGCCGGACGTACAGTTCGCCAACGGCGGCGTGTCGGAGCAGCAGAACCAGATCAGCGCCATGGTCACCAAGGGCGCCAAGGTCATCATCGTGGGTGCCATTGACGGCTCCCAGCTGGGCACCCAGCTCAAGCAGGCCAAGGACTCCGGCGCCACCATCATCGCCTATGACCGCCTGCTGCTGAACACCGAGAACGTGGACTACTACGTGGCCTACGACAACTTCAAGGTGGGCGAGCTCCAGGGCCAGGCGCTGCTGGAAGGACTCGAAGAGAAGAAGGGCGAAGGTCCCTACAACGTCGAACTCTTCGCAGGCTCCCCCGATGACGCCAACGCCAAGGTCTTCTTCGACGGCGCCATGAGCGTCCTGCAGCCGAAGATCGACGACGGCACCCTCAAGGTCCTCTCCGGCCAGACCAGCTTCGAGCAGGCTGTCACCCAGGGCTGGAAGGCTGAAAACGCCCAGCGCCGCGCAGACACCCTGCTCACCGGCAGCTACTCCAGCGAGTCCCTGGACGGCGTTCTTTCCCCGAACGACACCCTGGCCCGCGCAGTCCTGACCTCCGTCAAGGCAGCCGGCAAGGAGCTTCCGGTTGTCACCGGACAGGACTCCGAGGTTGAGTCCGTGAAGTCCATCATGGCTGGCGAGCAGTACTCCACCATCAACAAGGACACCCGCAAGCTCGTTGAGCACGCCATCACCATGGTGAAGGATCTCCAGGCCGGCAACGAACTGGAAATCAACGACGAGAACTCCTACAACAACGGTGTCAAGACTGTTCCGGCCTACCTGCTGGAGCCGGTCATCGTCACCGCTGCCAACGTCAAGACCGCTTACGAAGGCGACCCGGTCCTCGAACCGATCACCAAGTAGGCAGCAGCAGGCAAAACGCCCGGTCCCCTTGGGGGCCGGGCGTTTCTGCGTGCCGGCTGTGCCGGGTTCTTCTGCCGGTCCTACTGCTTAACGGTCAGGACCCCCGGCCCCGTGAAGTTCAGCGCGTGGTTCCGCACGGCCTGGGGCGTTGCGAATGCCTTGTAACTGTATGCATCCGCAGGGTCCCAGCCGACGTCGGTGCTGAAGTCCCACCCCGTCCAATCCGGAGCAGGCTCCCCGGCGAGAGCCGCCTCTGACAGGGCCTCCGCGCGGTTCTGCTCGAACGACGCCTGCGCCACGGCGTTGAGGTCAGCCTCATCACCGTTGAACCAGGAACCGGTGTCCTTGAAACGGTGTCCGTTATAGCTGCTCACCATGATCGATTCGTCAGCTCCGGGTCCGGTGTACTCGAAGGCGTTGCGCTCGGAGAATATCCGCGACTCGTAGTCGGCACCCAGGAAGTAGCTGTTACCGCCCTGGCCCTCGCTGATCATGGGGTACTGCGGGTGATCGGTGCTGGCCACAAAGTAGTTGTTCAGCACATGGACTTTCCCGAACCGCACCCGCGGTCCGCGCTGCTGGATATTTTCGAGGTGGTTGCCGATGTAGCTGACGCGCAGTTTCCCGCCGTCCTTGTCCACATGTTCGTCACCGGACCCAAGCAGCATGGTCTTGTCGTGGTTGTACAGCTTGCTGTTCGAGACGGTCACGTAGTCGGTTCCGTCCTTGAGGTCCAAAAGGCCGTCGTGCCGGTTGGCCGGCTTGCCGTCCGGCCCGATCGGTGCCTCGCTGTCGGGGAACCGCCCGTCGGTCAGCCGGACATGGTCTATCCATAGATGGTCGGAGGTAACGGAAGAGACGGCGTCGAACCTCGCATTCCAGGCGCCATCGCCGTCGTCAGGGGACCAGGTGCTGAAGAAGTCCACTGGCGCTTCCACGCTGAGGTTTCGCATCACAACGTTGGTGGCGCTAAGGATCACGATGTTGGCGCCAACGAATCCTGAGTCGGCGCCAAGGCCAACCAGGGTGGTGTTGCTGGGCAGGCTTACTTCGATCTGCCGCTTCATGTTGTTGCTGCCGGTCTGCCGCAGTTGCCTCTGCTTCTTGCAGTATTCATAGGTTCGGTCGCTCCAGGCATTTCCCTCCGGCCCAAAGCAGGAAATGTACTTGTTGATGTCATACCCCGGCGCGTAGTCCTGCTCCCCCAGTATCCGGCCATCGGGCGCCTGGTTGCCGTCGATGGTCCCATTGACGTAGATGATCTTGGGAGCCTTGGGGTCACCGTTGTTCGCCAGCGCCGCCTTAAGCCCGGCTAGGGTGCTGACCTCATAGCGGCCTTGAGCCGATGCCCGGAAATCACCGCGGCGAGTCCGCCGGGGCCCAGACCTTCTCCGTCGCTTAGACACGACGCACAGAGGTTCCATCGGTCGCTGGGCGACCTCCGGGCCCTGGTGCGTCGCGATGCGCTCCTACGAGAGCGTCTGGGCCCAGGCAAGTGCCGCCGCTCGCCAAGGACCGTGGGTCTTCGCGTAGGAGCGCATCGCCGACCATAGCGACGCGAAGGTCGCCCAGCGACCGCAGCGGGGCGTCGGGAGGTGTCTAAGCGACGGCGAAGGACCACGGTCCACCGTGACGGCCCCCTTTGGGTTACAGCAGCACTGCCGAAAGGCGCCCGCGACAACGCTGTCAAGGGTTTGTCACACTGGGCGCCCGGCACTATCAGTCGCTTCCGCATTTCCCGCAGGTCATAACTGAACCCTGGCTCACCTGAATGAGAGGATGGTCACCATGAGTGCCCCCATCGCCAAGCCGTGGCTGTCCAGCCAGTCCAACCAGGACCCCCGTTCCGCTACAGGTTCTCCCCTGCGCTGGGGGATCATCGCCACGGGCGGGATCGCCCGCTCGGTGTCGCAGGACCTGGCCCTGTTGGCGGACGCGGAGCTGTACGCCGTCAGTTCCAGGGGCCAGGACACGGCGGATGCCTTTGCCGTGGCTTATGACTTCGCTAAAGCGTATGGTGACGACGGCGGCGTGCCCGGCTACCAGCGGCTGCTCGCAGACGAACAGGTGGACGTCGTCTATGTTGCGACGCCCCACGCCCAGCACCACGAGATCGTTCTCGCCGCGCTCAACGCCGGCAAGCATGTCCTGTGCGAAAAGGCCTTCACTATCAACGCCCGGGAAGCCTCAGAACTCATCGACGTTGCCCGGAGCCGCAACCTGTTCCTCATGGAAGCGGTGTGGAGCCGCTTCCTGCCGAGCATGCAGCGGGCGTTCGAGATTGCCGCGTCCGGTGAGCTGGGCGACATCCATTGGGTCACGGCAGACCTCGGTTTCCCGGCCCCTTACTCCCCTACCGCCAGGTTGTGGGCCAGGAAGGACGGCGGCGGCGCACTGCTGGACCTTTCGGTTTACCCGCTCCTGTGGGCGCTGGGCACCCTTGGATTTCCGCAGACCGTGAGTGCCACCGGGTTCATCAACGACGACGGCGTGGACGCCCAGAATGCGCTGACGCTGGGGTACAACCACGGGGCACAGGTGCAGCTCACATCCTCACTGCTCGCGCACGGTCCCCGGACCGCCACCGTGGCAGGCAGCCTTGGTTTCCTTCAAAGCGTGGGCTCCATCAACAATCCCGGCGAACTGACAGTATCCACGGGCTGGGACTCGCGCAGGACCGAAGCCTTCGAGGTTGTGGGCCGCGGATACGTTTACGAGCTGCGCGAAGTAACGCGCTGCATCCAGCAGGGGCTTACGGAAAGCCCGGTAATGCCGCTGGAGGACACCCTGAATACAATGCGGCTCTTTGACGGCGTCCGCGCCCAGCTCGGCGTGAGCTACCCGAACGACGAGCACGCCAGCCCCAAAGCTTAGGGTCACCGGCAGATATGACCGGTTCCGGCGGGTCTGTAATTCCTAAGACGTGTAGTTTTCAGTTTTGTCGAGTTGTTTGAGCAGACCCTAGACTTCCTGCAACATTCCGTCTTAGGCTGTAGCCATCGTCGAATGCATCAGTACTGGGGGTGGTACGCATGGCTCGTAGTCGCTCGCCGTGGCGTGCCCTTCGCCCGGTGTTCCTCGCAGGCGCAGCCACCCTCACATGGCTGACCTTCTCGGCGTCGGCCGCTTCAGCGGACACGCTGCAGGATGCAACTTCCCTGTTGGGGGGCGTCACCGGTTCAGTATCCTCGGTGGCGGAAGAGCTGCCCCTTTCCGTGGCCAGTCTTGCTGATGCCGCGCCTGCGGTCTCGGCACCGGTGCCGAATACATCGCCCGGCCTGCTGCAGCCCGTTGCGGGAGAGGTCTCCGGGCTTGCGGATCAAGTTATTTCATCGGTACCCGTTGTGGGCGATGTCATCCCGTCGGGAACGATATCTGTCATTGCAGTTCCGGTCGCCGAATCTGTGGACGTCGCAACGGCGGCGGCCGTGGAAGTCGTAGCCCCATCCGTGACGGAAGTACTCCCTGTACTCGAACCGGTCCTGCAGCCCGTTGCAGACCTGGCAGCAGACACTTCAGTGCTTCCGCTTCCGGAACTTTCCTTGGCCGTTCCCGTGAACGACGTCCCGGCTGGGGCTGTGCCCGACGCAGCCGTGCCCGCAACGCTGATCGTGTCGGCGACGCCAACAGAGGCGGTGCTTTCAGAGACGGCCAGGACTGGAACACTTGAGGTTGCAGAATCGAAGGCCGTCGGGGTTGGCCAGGTGCTGGTAACTACCGCTTACGTGCCTCTTCAGACCGCGGTAGTCCTGCCAGATTCCGCCGAAGAGCAACCGGGTACGGCAGACCCCTCACCCGCCCCATCCCAGGCTCCTCCCCCGTCAGGGTCCGGCACCGGAAGCAGCGTGACTTCTGCCGCTGGCTCCGGGACTGCGGCATGGCTGAGCCCCTTCAACCTCGCCCTTCCACCCACCGGCATCGTCCTTGCCGGTGAGTTCTCCGAGCATGCCCCCGCACCGGTGTCTTTCGACCCCGGTTCATCTCCTGACTAGTTGAGGCACGCCTGCCCTTACGGCAGAACGCGGCCATTTGGGCCGCTGACAAGCGTCCTTCATTCAACTTTTCAGGAGACTTCACCATGAATCCCAACCTTCGCCGGGGAATGCTCGGCACCCTCTTTGCAGGCGGGCTCCTAGCCCTCAGTTGCACTGCGGCAAACGCCGCGGACACCACCAGCGGATCGGACCTTTCCGCATCCGCCCTCATCTCGGCGGCGGCCTCCGTTGACTCGACGTCGTTGGGCCAGCTGGGTGACCCAACGCCGTCCGTTTCAACGGACGCTGCCGTCGCAGCCGACGTCGCGCTTGGCGGTGCCACCGGCACCGCCACGGACGCCACAACCCTCGCCGCGGCGGTCGTCGTCGATGCCACCATCGGTGGCGCCGGCACCGCCGGCGAACTGGTAGACGCCAACGTTGACCTGACCATCGGAGGCACCGGCACCACCGGCGACCTCGTGGACGCCAACGCCGATGCGATCATCGGCGGAAACAGTTCCGGCACCGCCGGCGAACTGGTAGACGCCAACGTTGACCTGACCATCGGAGGCAACGGCACCACCGGCGACCTCGTCGACGCCGACGTCGATGCCACCATCGGCGGCACCGGCACCAGCGGCGACCTCGTGGACGCCAACGTCGATGCCACCTTGGGCGGCACCGGCACCACCGGGGAACTCGTAAGTGCCGACGTCGATGCCACCATCGGCGGCAACGGCACGACCGGCGACCTCGTGGACGCCAACGCCGACCTCACCATCGGCGGCACCGACACCACCGGCGACCTCGTGGACGCCAACGCCGACCTCACCATCGGCGGCACCGGCACCAGCGGCGACCTCGTAGATGCCAACATCGACGCCACCATCGGCGGCAACAACAACGGCACCACCGGCGAACTGGTAGATGCCAACGTTGCTCTGACAATTGGCGGCAACGGGTCCGGCACCGGCACCAGCGGCGACCTCGCGGACGCCAACGTCGATGCCACCATCGGCGGCAACAACAACGGCACCACCGGCGAACTGGTAGACGCCAACGTTGATTTGGGCATCGGCGGCAACGGCACCGTCGACACCGAAAACCCGGGAACGGGAACGCCGGGAACCGAGAACCCTGGCACCACTGATCCGGGTAACGGCAACGCCGGCGGCGCCGGCACCGTGGACTCGGGGAGCACGGATCCCGGCGCTGGCAACGGAACTGCGGGCACCGCCGGCACTACTGGCAACGGAAGTGTCGCAGGTGCCATTGCGGGAGGAATCTCCACAACAGCACCTGGTGCCGGGTCCACCGCAGTTGGCGGCGCCATCGCCGTCGATACCAATGCAAGCATCACCGGGGCCCGCAACACGCCCGGCCAGGGAGCCACTGCCCTGGCAAAGACCGGCATGGAGGCCTCCCTTGCCCCGCTCGCCCTGCTGCTTCTCGTGGCAGGACTCCTGATGCTCCGCAAGCGGAAAGTGTCGTAGCGCCGACCACCTACTGACAGCGCCTGCCCCACGCGCCTGAAGCGGCAGCAGGGGGCAGGCTGAGGGAAAGGAGGTTGACCAGGCAACGAAACAAGACCACGCACAACATGTATTCAGCACACATGTCCTTGTGAAGGGAGGTCCGGCGGCGGAAGTGGTTTTCGCCGCCGGACCGCCGGCGTGCCGCGGTTCGCCAGGCCAGGATGAATCTTCCGTTTACTCCACCGCCCGTATAATTTGAGGTACGACAGTGCCGCAGCGCACCGGGAGGAACGGGTCATGGTGGCGGAATCGCCTAGCTCCATCAAGAATGAAGTGGTCGGCGGACGTTACCGGTTGGGTGAGGTCATAGGCCGCGGCGGTATGTCATCGGTCTACTGTGCCCGCGACGAAAATCTGGGCCGTGACGTGGCACTGAAGCTCTTCGCTCCGCAAGCCCCGGACGCAGACGAACTGAAGCGCCAGGAAGCGGAGATCCAGCTTCTGGCCACCCTGAACCACCCCGGCCTGGTGACGCTGTTCGACGCCGGGATCGATACCCGGATCCCCGACGAACCAAGGCCCTTCCTCACCATGGAACTCGTGGAAGGCCAGGACCTGCGCGCCCGGATCCGGCACAGCACGGTACCGCTGGAGGAATTGGCCGTTATCGGCGCCGGCATCGCTGACGCACTGGCCTACGTCCACGGCCTCGGCGTTATCCACCGGGACATCAAGCCCGGCAATATCCTGCTGGTCCAGATCCGCCCCGGTGAACCGCTGCGGCCCAAGCTCACCGACTTCGGCATCGCGCGGATCGTGGACTCCACCCGGTTGACTGCCACGGGAACCATGGTTGGAACGGCCGCCTATCTCAGCCCCGAGCAGGCTCTGGGCCAGCCGTTGGCCCCCTCCACCGACATCTACTCGCTCGGCCTGGTGCTGCTCGAATGCATCAAAGGCACAGTGGAATACCCCGGCAGCGCGGTGGAATCGGCTGTGGCGCGGCTGCACCGGGCACCGGAAATTCCCGAGGACCTGCCCTCCGAATGGGCTGATCTCATCCGCTCCATGACCGCGCTCGAACCGCTTGAGCGGCCGGCTGCCGCGGACATTGAAACCGCGCTGCGCCAGGCGTTGGTCTCACCGGCATCCACCCCGGGTGAACTTGCGCCGGAGACCACCAGGGTGCTGCCGGCCATGCCGTTCCACCCGCCGTCCATCACTGCCGAGGAATCTGTGGATGAGCTGCGGGAGGCTGCCGGGCCGGGCGCTGCCCCGGCCGGGGCGCAGGTTCCAGCCAGCCCGCGTGAGGCCCTGAGCCAGGACCGCGCGAAGGACAGCAAGAAGCGGACAAAACGGTTCTGGCTGGCTGCGGTCCTGGCGCTGGTGGTGGTTGCCGCCGCGGTGGCTGCGGCCCTGATGACCTTGTCTTCCCAGTCGCCGCCCGACGTCGTGCCCTATCCCACGGTGACCGGAGTCCTGGGCGAGCACCTTGAGGAACTCCAGAAAAGCGTGGAACCGTGAGGCTGGCCTTCCCAGCTGGACGCACATTCGTGGTCGTATGCTCCGCTGCCGTTTTGGCGGCCGCACTCCTGAGCGGCTGCGCCACCACCGAGGCCGGCCTTGAGCGCGAGGCGGCACGGCAGCTGCAGGCACGCGTCCTCGAGGTGACCCAAGCGTCGTCGGAGAACGACCCCGCCGCAGCCTTGAGGGCGCTGGAGGGGCTGGAAGCCGAACTGGAAGCGGCCCAGTCTGAAGGCCAGATTTCCGAGGATCGCCGCCGGAGCATCACCACGATTGCCACGGCCGTCCGTGCAGAGCTCAACGGAGCGATCGCAGCGGCAGAGAAAGCGGCCGCGGACAAGGCAGCCGAAGAGGCGCGGATCGCCGCGGAGCAGGCCGCTGCGGCCACTCGCCCGCCAGCCGCCGAGGCCCCCGCCCCTGCGCCAGGTCCGGAGGCGGAGAAGGACGACGACAAAAAGGACAACGAGGGCAAGGGCAAAGGCAACGACTGACACCGCACAAGGAAGGGAGCGCCCGCCATTACGACGGCGGCGCTCCCCTCCGGCAGTTGGCTTTCCCAGGCAGCGCCCGGGTCAGCCAGCGGTTGCGTCAATCATGTGTTGCAGCAACGGTGCGGCTGCCCCGGCTGCCGTCCCGGCTCAGACCTGGGCCGGCGATGCCGGGAACCGCTCCCAGACCCTGTGTGCGGCCAGCAGTGCTGTCAGCTCAGACACCAGTGACTCGGCGTCGCCCGCGGACACGATGCCCGGGGTTTCCCGCGGGATGCCCGCTGCGGTGAGGGCTTCGGCGCCGGAATCCCAGGTACCGATTGCCTTGGCGTGCCGGTACGCTTCCGTGAGCAGCAGCACCGCCCGCGGGTCGGCGGCACCGCCGGGAGCGCCGGCTTTTGCGTCGAGTCCGGGTGCGGCGTCGGGAGCCGGGGCGGCCGGCGCCGCCACGATGACGGCATCGAACTCTGTCGAACGAGCGGTGAGGTAGGTCCGCTGGACGGGGACCCCGCCGTCGTTCTCAGCCCCAAGGAAGCCGCCCGCCGGGGCAATGACCAGCGGCACGATGCCCGCCGCATCGAAAGCCTTCCGGGCGGCATTGACGGCAGCCAGGTCACTGTCCCCGTCCGCAAGGATTCCCACAACCCTGCCGGCCACCGGCCAGGTCTTGCCCACCTGGGACAGTGCCGGGCTGGGGTCTGAGTCCGGCACCTGCTCTGTTGCCTCCGGCGCGGGAAGGCCCAGCCCCTTTGCGACGGCGGCACAAAGTTCCGCATCCACGTTGGCAAGCGCCGCGAGCTGCCGTTCGCGGATGGACTTCTCGTAGCACTTGCCCAGTTCGAACGTGTAGGCCTGGATGACGTGGTCGCGCTCCACCGGGCTGAGGCTGCGGAAGAAGAGCCGCACCTGGCTGAAGTGGTCGTCAAAGGATGCCGGGTTCTTCCGCTCCTTGATGGACGCAGCCAGCTCCTCCGGCACGTCGACGAAGGCCCCCACATCCTGGCCGGCCAGGAACGGACAGCCGCCGTCAAGCGAGTTGGGCCGGTAAGGGGCCGCGCCGCCGTGGACGGCCTGCTGGTGCATGCCGTCGCGCAGCATGTCATTGACCGGGGCCTGCGGCCGGTTGATGGGGATCTGGGCGAAGTTGGGGCCGCCCAGCCGGGAGATCTGCGTGTCCAGGTAGGAGAACAGCCGCACCTGCAGCAGCGGATCGTTGGTGACGTCGATGCCCGGCACCAGGTGTCCGGGGTGGAAGGCCACCTGCTCGGTCTCGGCGAAGTAGTTCGTGGGGTTGGCGTTGAGCGTCATGACGCCGATGGGCTGGACAGGTGCCAGCTCCTCCGGGACGAACTTGGTGGGATCCAGCAGGTCGATGCCTTCGAACATCTGGTCTTCAGTGTCCGGGAAGGTCTGGACGCCGAGCTCCCATTCAGGGTAGGCGCCGGCCTCAATGGCGTCCGCAAGGTCCCGGCGGTGGAAGTCCGGGTCCATGCCGTTGATGATCTGGGCTTCTTCCCACACCAGCGAGTGGACGCCCTGCTTCGGCTTCCAGTGGAACTTCACCAGGGTGGTCTTGCCCTCTGCGTTGATGAAGCGGAAGGTGTGGACACCGAAGCCCTCCATGGTGCGGTACGAACGCGGGATGCCGCGGTCGGACATGTTCCACATGGTGTGGGCCTGCGCCTCGGTGTGCAGGGAAACGAAGTCCCAGAACGTGTCATGGGCGCTCTGGGCCTGCGGGATCTCGCGGTCCGGGTGCGGTTTGCCGGCGTGGATGATGTCCGGGAACTTGATGCCGTCCTGGATGAAGAAGACCGGGATGTTGTTGCCCACCAGGTCGTAGGTGCCCTCATCCGTGTAAAACTTCGTGGAGAAGCCGCGGGTGTCACGGACTGTATCGGCGGAGCCGCGGGAGCCCAGCACGGTGGAGAACCGGACAAAGACGGGAGTCTCCACGTCCTTGGCCAGGAAGCCGGCCCGGGTGATGTTGGCTGCGGTCCCGTAGGAACGGAACACTCCGTGTGCGCCGGCACCGCGGGCGTGGACCACGCGCTCGGGAATGCGTTCGTGGTCGAAGTGCGTGATCTTTTCGCGGAGGTGGTGGTCCTGCAGCAGGATGGGACCGCGGGAGCCTGCCTTCAGCGAGTGGTCCGTATCGCCGAGGCGCAGGCCCTGCGCGGTGGTGAGGTACTGGCCGGACTGGGCGCGGGCAGTGGCAGGTGCGCCGGTGGGGCTTCCCGTGGGCGACACAGCCTCCGGTGCCTGCTGGTCCGGTTTCGGCGGCAGCGGTTCGCGCGGCGTTGTGGGTTCCTGCAGGCTGGCAGGCTCGCTGGCGGGGACACCGGGGATGTGGATATTGCTCTCTTCTGGCACGATTTTTTCTCCTCAGGATCGGCAACCTCAGCAGTCATCGGCGCAAACCGAGATACTAAGCGTACTTAGTACCCTAGCAACGAATCCTGCTGCCACAAGTTTTTTGCCTACCCTGAAAAACAACAAAGCGGCGTCCCGGATCTCCGGAACGCCGCTTCGTGCAGGCCTAGCTCAGCGTTGCAATGACCTTGTTGAGTGTTGCCGAAGGACGCATTACGGCAGAAGCCTTGGCGTCATCCGGGTGGTAGTAGCCGCCGATGTCCACCGGCGAGCCCTGGACCTCAGCCAGCTCGCCAACGATCGCCTGCTCCTTGGAGGCAAGCTCTCCGGCGATGGAGCTGAAGGAGGCGGCCAGGTCGCCGTCGTCCGTCTGCTTGGCCAGTTCCTCTGCCCAGTAGCGGGCCAGGAAGTAGTGGCTGCCGCGGTTGTCCAGCTCGCCGGCACGGCGGCTGGGCGACTTGTTCTCCAGCAGGAACGTTCCGGTGGCGCGGTCCAGGGTGTCGGCCAGGACCTGGGCGCGCTTGTTGTCCGTGGTGGTGGCCAGGTGCTCGAAGCTGACAGCCAGGGCCAGGAACTCGCCCAGGCTGTCCCAGCGCAGGTGGTTTTCCTTGAGCAGCTGCTGGACGTGCTTGGGGGCGGACCCGCCGGCACCGGTCTCGAACAGCCCGCCGCCGTTCATCAGGGGAACAACAGACAGCATCTTGGCGCTGGTGCCCAGCTCAAGGATGGGGAACAGGTCCGTGAGGTAGTCGCGGAGGACGTTGCCGGACACCGAGATGGTGTCCTCGCCCTTGCGGATACGGTCCAGGGTGAACGCGATGGCCTTGACCGGGGACATGATCTGGATGTCCAGGCCCTCGGTGTCGTGCTCCTTGAGGTACTCGTTGACCTTGGCGATGAGGTTGGCGTCGTGGGCGCGTTCCTCATCCAGCCAGAACACGGCCGGAGTCTGGGAGGCCCGGGCACGGGTCACGGCCAGCTTGACCCAGTCGCGGATGGGCAGGTCCTTGGTCTGGCAGGCGCGCCAGATGTCACCCTCGGAAACCTGGTGTTCAACCAGGACGTTCCCCGAGCCGTCAACGATCTGGACCGTTCCGGCTTCCTGGATTTCGAACGTCTTGTCGTGGCTGCCATATTCCTCGGCGGCCTGGGCCATGAGGCCGACGTTCGGAACGGTGCCCATGGTGGTGGGATCGTAGGCGCCGTTGGCCCGGCAGTCATCGATGACCACCTGGTAGATGCCGGCGTAAGAGCTGTCCGGGAGGACGGCCAGGGTGTCAGCTTCCTTGCCGTCCGGGCCCCACATGTGGCCGGAGCTGCGGATCATGGCGGGCATGGAGGCGTCCACGATCACGTCGCTGGGGACGTTCAGGGTGGTGATGCCCTTGTCCGAGTCCACCATGGCCAGCGCGGGACCTTCTTCGAGGCCCTTCTTGATGAGGTTCTGCACGCCGTCGCGCACGTCCTCCGGCAGGTCCTCGAGGCTGCTCAGGATGGCGGCCAGGCCGTTGTTGGGGCTGATGCCGGCTGCGGCGAGCTGCTTGCCGTAGGTCTCGAACAGCTCGGAGAAGTAGGCCTTGACCACGTGGCCGAAGATGATGGGGTCCGAGACCTTCATCATGGTGGCCTTGAGGTGGGCGGAGAAGAGCACGCCCTCTTCCTTGGCGCGGGCAACCTGAGCCTGGAGGAACTCGTCCAGGGCGGCGGCGCGCATGACGGTACCGTCGATGACCTCGCCGGCCAGGACCGGGAAGGCCTTCTTCAGGACCTTGACGGAGCCGTCCTCGCGGACCAGCTGGATGGCAATGGTGCCCTCGGAATCGATGACAACGGACTTCTCGTTGGAGCGGAAGTCGTCCTGGCCCATGGTGGCCACGTTGGTCTTTGACTCGGCAGTCCAGGCACCCATGGAGTGCGGGTTCTGGCGGGCGTAGTTCTTTACGGACAGCGGGGCGCGGCGGTCCGAGTTGCCTTCGCGCAGGACCGGGTTCACGGCGGAGCCCTTGATCTTGTCGTAGCGCGAGCGGATGGCCGTCTCCTCGTCCGAGGACGGGTTGTCCGGGTAGTCCGGAAGGGCGTAGCCCTGCTCCTGGAGCTCGGCGATGGCGGCCTTCAGCTGCGGGATGGACGCGCTGATGTTGGGCAGCTTGATGATGTTGGCTTCCGGCGTCTTCGCCAGCTCACCGAGTTCAGCAAGGGCGTCACCGATCTGCTGCTCGGGGGTCAGGTAGTCACCGAAGACGGCGATGATGCGGCCAGCGAGCGAAATGTCGCGGGTCTCCACCTCCACACCTGCTGTCGAGGCGAACGCCTCGATGATGGGCAGGAACGAATAGGTAGCCAGCATCGGCGCTTCGTCGGTGTGGGTGTAGATGATCTTGGACATGCGCGGGCGTCTCCCTGTGGGTCGGCTTGGTTGTGAAAATTCGGTCTATTTCACCATGTACAACTTACCCGAGCGCAGGGGTTTCACCCCTACCGGGGCTGCCGCGTTACCCCCGGCACGGGCCGGATTACAGCGATGGAGAACGGCCGACGCCGGCACGCACCTTTGGCGCCCGCCCGCCGTCGCGCGTTCCCCGGCACGCGTCCCCGGCGGGCCGCTGGAGGCCCTACATGATACGTCACTACTATTTACAAAGTTGTCATATGACGATAAATTCGCAGGGTCACTCCCGCCCCTCCCCGGGGCTATTTCCCCGTTCAGACAGGACAACAATGACACGCACCAGGTCTCTGGCTACCGGCTTCCTGAGCCTTTCAGCCGCTGCCGTTCTGGCACTCACCTCCGCCGGCGGGGCTACCGCTGCCCCGGCGGAGGACAAGACAAACCCCTCCGTAACAAGCGTTGTCCTGAACACCGCCGGCGTGGCTGATTACTGGACGGCCGACCGGATGCAGAACGCCATCCCCGGTGACGTCCTCGCCGGAAAAGCCCTGGAACGCGGCAACCGCTCAAGCGCCGGTCTCGTGGAAAAGGGCAAGAAGTCCGAGGTGAAAGCCACCAAGGGCAAGCCCACCATCGCCCAGAGCGAGACGCCGGTCAAGCACATCGGCAAGGTCTTCTTCACTCTGGCTGGTTCGAACTACGTCTGCTCCGGCAACGCCGTAACCTCCGCCAATGAGAGCACCGTCTCCACGGCGGGTCACTGCCTCAACGAGGGACCGGGAGTGTTCGCCACCAACTTCGCCTTTGTGCCGGCCTACGAGAACGGCGCCGAGCCCTACGGCAAGTGGACCGCGAAATCACTCCACGCCCCCACCGAGTGGAGCGCCAAGGGGGACATGGCCTACGACACCGGCTTTGCTGTGATGAACACGCTGAACGGCCAGACCCTCACCGATGTTGTGGGCGGATCCGGCGTGGCGTTCAACGAGGCCCGCGGCCTCACCTACAAGTCCTTCGGCTACCCGGCAGCATCGCCCTTCAACGGCCAGACCCTCAAGAGCTGCACCGGAACGGCCACGAACGATCCCAACAACCCGCAGTTTGGAACCCAGGGCATCCCCTGCGACATGACCGGCGGCTCGTCAGGCGGCCCATGGTTCATCGGCACCAGCTCAGCGGGCGTCCAGAACTCCGTCAACAGCTACGGCTACAACCGTTCCGCAGTGATGTACGGCCCGTACTGGGGCTCCGTCATCCAGCAGACCTATGCCAGTGCAGCAGCCTCCTAAGGACACCCCGTCCGGCCAGGACCCCGTCAGCCACGCCGACCTGAACCAGACCCACGAGGAGATCCTCGAATACTGGACAGCGGAACGGATGGCCGAGGCCAAGCCCCGGGAGCTGCGGCTTCCGGAGCCCGGCACCGGTGAAGACGACCAGGACTAAGCCAGCACAACGACGACGGCGCCCGTCCCCTTCGCAGGGGGGCGGGCGCCGTCGTTCGTTAGCAAACCATCGATTGCTCCGAAATGGTCGTTTACGGGTCCGAAAACGACACCTACGGAGCAATGGATGGACTCAGTGGAAGAAGTGGCGTGCCCCGGTGAAGTACATGGTGACGCCCGCGGCGTTGGCGGCTGCGATGACTTCCTCGTCCCGGACGGAACCGCCGGGCTGGACCACGGCGCGGACGCCGGCATCGATCAGGATCTGCAGGCCGTCAGCGAACGGGAAGAACGCGTCGGAGGCTGCAACGGCGCCGCGGGCGCGGGCAGGTGCGCCGCTCGCGCTGGTGTTGGAGGCACCGCCTGCCCCTTCGACGTCGGACTCCACCGTCACTCCGAGGGTGTTGGCCCGCTCCACGGCCAGGCGGCAGGAGTCCAGGCGGTTGACCTGGCCCATGCCAATACCTACGGCGGCGCCGTCCTGGGCGAGGAGGATGGCGTTGGACTTTGCTGCGCGGCAGGCGGTCCAGGCGAAGGCGAGGTCGGCGAGCGTCTTCTCGTCCGCCGCTTCACCGGCGGCCAGGGTCCAGTTGGCGGGGTTGTCGCCGTCGGCATCCACCTTGTCCGCTACCTGGACCAGCATGCCCCCGGAGACCTGGCGGAACTCCGTGGGGTAGCGGCCGTAGCCTTCGGGCAGGGCCAGAAGGCGGATGTTCTTCTTCTTGGACAGGATCTCCACTGCTTCCGGCTCAAAGCCCGGGGCGATGACAACCTCGGTGAAAATGTCCTTGACCGTGTTGGCCATGCCCGCGGTCACGGTGCGGTTGGCCGCGATGACGCCGCCGAACGCCGAGACCGGATCGCAGGCGTGGGCCTTGGCGTGGGCGTCGGCGATGGGGTCAGCTGCATCGGCGGAGCCCACAGCGACGCCGCAGGGGTTGGCGTGTTTGATGATGGCCACGGCCGGTTCGCTGAAGTCGTAGGCGGCGCGGAGGGCAGCGTCCGCATCCACGAAGTTGTTGTAGCTCATGGCCTTGCCGTGCAGCTGGTCTGCCTGCGCGATGCCTACCGGGGCAGCCTTGTCCACGTAGAGGGCAGCCTGCTGGTGCGGGTTCTCGCCGTAGCGCAGCACCTCAGAGCGCTCCAGGGACAGGCCGGCGTAGGCGGGCCAGTCGATGACGCCGTCGCCGTCCTCGTCGAGGAACTGGCTCGCGGTCCAGGTGGCCACGGCGTTGTCGTAGGACGCGGTGTGGGCGAACGCCTTGGCGGCCAGCCGGCGTCGTGTCTTCAAATCAAAGCCGCCTTCAGCGGCGGCGGTGACTACCTGGCCGTAGAAGGAGGGGTCCACCACAATGGCGACGGCGGCGTGGTTCTTCGCGGCGGAGCGCACCATGGCGGGGCCTCCGATGTCGATCTGCTCCACGACGTCGTCCTGGGCGGCACCGGACTTGACGGTCTCCACGAACGGGTAGAGGTTCACCACCACAAGATCAAAGGGTTCGATCTCCATCTGGGTGAGCGTTTCCATGTGGGCTGCCACACGGCGGTCCGCCAGGATGCCGCCGTGCACGCGCGGGTGCAGGGTCTTGACCCGCCCGTCCAGCATTTCGGGGGAACCCGTGACTTCCTCGACTTCCTGGACCGGGATGCCTGCGGCGGCAATCTTCTTGGCCGTGGAACCAGTGGAGACGAGCTTCACCCCGGCCGCATGCAGGCCCTGCGCGAGCTCCTCCAGACCGGTCTTGTCGTAAACCGAGATCAGTGCCCGGCGGATGGGAACACGGTCGATGGATACGCGCTCATGCTGCGTGAAGCTCACAAATGTCTCCGTCTTATCTCGCGGAACAGTGCCGCGGTTGGTGGGGATACGGCCCAGTTTATCCCGAAGCGGAGGTTGCCCCGCGAGTAGGCCGGAGTGTGAACCCCGGTGCGCCCGGCTAAAGTTTTCCCAGGAGGCTGCGATGAATACTTACACCACTGTGCCGAGCGGCGAACAGGTGGTCCAGGAACTGCCCTGGCGATGGAAAGTCCAGGGCAAGATCTTTTTGATCGGCGGCCTTGGCTTCATGTTCGACGCCTGGGATGTGACCCTCAACGGCATCCTCATACCTTTGCTTTCAACCCACTGGGCCCTTTCCCCGGGCGAGGTGGCCTGGGTGGGCACGTCGAACCTGATCGGCATGGCACTGGGCGCGTTCGTGTGGGGCACCATCGCGGACACCATCGGGCGCAAGAAAGCCTTCACGGCCACGCTGCTGATCTTCTCGCTGTTCACCGTGCTGGGCGCCTTCTCCCCCGATTTCATCTGGTTCTGCGTGTTCCGGTTCATGGCCGGGTTCGGCCTGGGCGGCTGTATCCCGGTGGACTACGCGCTGGTGGGCGAGTTCACTCCCCGCAAGCAGCGCGGCAAGGTCCTCACGGCGATGGACGGTTGGTGGCCGGTGGGGGCAGCCCTGGCAGGCTTTGTGTCCGCCGGCCTTGTGGCCCTGTACGGCGACTGGCGGCTGACCATGCTGGTGATGGTCCTGCCCGCCCTGCTGGTGTTCTGGGTCCGGCGCAGCGTTCCCGAGTCGCCGCTCTTCCTGATCCGCAAGGGCCGGCGTGAGGAGGCGGCCAAGGTGATCGACGGGCTGGTGGCCGCCACCGGGGCGGAACCCCGCGCCTACAGCCTGCCCGATGCCAGGGAGGTACCGCGGCTTTCCGCCGGCAGCGCCTGGCACCAGCTGCGGCTGGTGTGGCAGTTCAACTGGAAAATCACGGCCACGGCCTGGGCACTGTTCTTCTCGATCCTGCTGGTTTATTACCTGTCCCTGACCTGGATGCCGCGGATCCTGATCGGCGCCGGCTTCGCCGAGTACAAGGCGTTCGTCACCACGGCGTCCATGGCCGCCGTCGGGCTTTTGGGCGTTGTGGTGGCCGCCCTGCTGGTGGAACGGGTTGGGCGCAAGTGGATCCTGGCCATCACCGGGCCATTGTCCGCGCTGACCCTGGTGATCGTGGCTTTCGTGGTGGACATCCCCACGGCTGCGGTGTTCTGGCTGCTGGTGTTCGGGTTCGTGGTACAGGTGGCCATCCCGGTGCTGTACGCCTACGTGTCCGAGCTGTACCCCACCGAGCTGCGCGGCACCGGATTCGGGTGGGCCTCGACCTTTTCGCGGCTGGGGGCAGGCTTCGGGCCGCTGATTTTCGCCAACTACTTCTGGCCCGAGCTGGGGCTGGCTACGTCCTTCGCCCTCGCTGGCGGGTTGGTGCTGCTGGCCGTGCTGTGGATGGCGTTCTTCTCCCCGGAAACCAAGCAGCGCCGCCTCGAGTAACCCCCTCCCCCTCCCAACAAGGTCGCAGCAGATGTCGCTTTGAGCCCTCAAACCGACATCTGCTGTTACCTAGTTGGGCTGCCAGCCTCGGCTGAGCAAGGCTGATCGGGCTTTAGCGACGGCGGCCCGTGCCTCGTTTTCCATGTGCCTTTTGGAGATGCGGACCAGCATCCATCCCGTGCGGGCAAAATCCTCCTCGCGGGCAATATCGCGGACGATCTGCGCCGCCTCGGAGTGGCCCTCGCCGTCGTACTCCACCGCTACCTTCTGTTCCGGATAGCTCAGGTCAGGTTGGCGTACGACGGCGGCATGCAGTTGAGTGGGAACGTTCAGCAGAGGTTCGGGCAGGCCTGCGTCTTCCAATGCCAGGCGCAGCCTGGTTTCAGGGGCGGAATCGGAGCCCACCCGGGCGCGGTCAAGGGCAACCCGGGCTTTCCTGATACCGGGTGTCCCTTTGTGCCGGTCGAGCATTTCCTCAAGATCGTCCCGGGCTGCATGGGGCTTGGACCTGCCCTCGAAGTCCGGCCGCGGGATCCGCAGCAGGTGGTCAGCCACAACCGTCAGTTCCTCGATGCTCATCTTCCGGGAACAATCCAGCCATGTGCGGGTCCGGGAGGTGATGAAGAGCCCGTTGAGTGTGGTGATTTCATCGTCAAAGAACTGGCCACGATGTCCCCGAACGCCGGAACGACGCGGTATGGCCAGCGTGTCCGGCCTGGATAGGTGGGTAACGGGATCGTCTTTTCCCGGAAGGAAACCTGGGAATCCCCACAACGTGAAGGCCGTCGCATGGGAAGCTGCGGAAAACTCGGTGACCAGCGTCAATGGCCGAACAATTGACTCCCGCTCAGGAGTTAGAGGTGCAAGCGGCTGCCTGATTCCCCGGCTAGGCGCGGTCATGGAACGGTGCCGTAACCGCCCGACTGTTACTCCGGCGTCGACCGCTTCCTGGAAAGTGAAGGCGCCGGATGGGAGCATGTCGGGCAGTGGCCGCGGAGTTCTCATGGCTTATCGTGGCAAATTTCGGGCCGGGACTGCCGAAGTTATCCACAGGAGCGCCGTCGCCCTCCAAGTAGGTAGCAGCAGATGTTGGTTTGGGCCCCTATTCCGACATCTGCTGCGACCTAGTTGGGTGGGGAGGAGGGGTCAGGTGGGGAGGTTCGAAGTGCTGGCGCGGTGGGCGGCGGCGAGGGAGGCGAGGGTGGACACCAGCAACCGGCGCTCCACTACCTTGATGCGCTCATGCAGGCTTTCCTCGGTGTCGGAGTCCTCGATGGCCACAGCCTCCTGGGCGATGATGGGGCCGGTGTCAACGCCGGCGTCCGCCCAGTGCACGGTGCAGCCGGTCACCTTCACGCCGTAGGCCATAGCGTCCCGTACCCCGTGGGCTCCCGGGAAGGCCGGAAGCAGGGCCGGGTGGGTGTTCAGGTACTTGCCGTTGAAGGCGTCGATGAACTCCGGGCTGACGATGCGCATGAACCCCGAGGAGACCACCACATCCGGCTCGAACCTCGCCACGGCGTCGGTCAGCGCGGCGTTCCAGGCAGCGCGCTCCGGATACGCCTTGAAGTCAACCACGAACGTCGGGATGCCGGCGGCCGCGGACCGTTCCACCCCGTAGGTGCCCGGACGGTCTGCACCGACGGCCGCGATCTCCACGTCCAGGTCCCCCGCCTTCACCGCGTCGATAACAGCCTGGAGGTTGGACCCGGTACCGGACACGAGGACTACGATGCGCATGGCTCTAGCTTATGGGCAGGCTCGCGTAGGCTGGAAAACATGAACACCTCCCCCGAACCGGCTGGGCAGCAGCGGACCAGGCCGCAGCTCAGCGAGGCAGCCAAAGCCTCGCTGGCCAAGACCCACACCCTGTTCCGGATGTTCGTCGTCTCGGTGCTGGGCGCCTTCTTCGTCTACCAGCTGGACGTCAACTACCTGTGGCTGACCGGGATCCTCACGGCGGCCAGCGTTGCACTCGGCGTGGTCCTCCTGGTCAGGGCCGCACGCCTGAAGGAATCCAGGCTGGTCCTGATCGGCACCATCTCCGGCCTCGTGGTGTCCGCCATCATGGTGCTGCTGCTCCTCGTGACAGCCGTGTTTTTCGACGAAGTGCGCGAGTACCAGGCATGCGTGGGACGGGCACTCACGGACCAGGCGCAGTCGGTGTGCCGGGTCCAGCTGGAAAGCTCGCTGCCCGGGCAGTTCCGCTAGGACCTGGAAACCAGTTCCGAGTCCTCTTCCGACGCCGCCTGCTCACGTTCCAGCCATGGCCCCGCCGCGTAACCGATCACGACGCCGGCGGCCACTTCCGCGGCCAGCCAGACTCCCGTCCAGAGCGGGTCCGGACCAATGTCAGTGAGGCGGCCGATTCCCGCCGAGCCGCGCGCAATCCAGGCCAGGCCAAAGGCCAGGAGCCCGGCTGCCAGTCCCGCCAGGATCCCCAGCACCAGGGTGGAGACTGTTGCCGTGAACCAGCGGGCACGGATCTTGATGGAAAGCCATTCATCGAAGTGGTTCTCACCTTCGCGCAGGAACCACCATCCGGCCAGCAGACCCGCAAGCACCGGGACAATCAGCGCCACAAAGGCGTAGTCCAGCGGCCCGGACGGAATGGCGGCCAGCACGGGGATGGAAGGCAGCGGTCCGACGGCGGTTCCCAGCGGGCCTACCTGCGAGCCGATCCCCATGGCAAAACCGGCCCCGGACGTCCAGGCGAGGGCGAAGACCGCGAGGTTGGGGAGGAACCCGAGCTGTGCGATGGTCAGGGCGGCGCCCCCGACGGCGCCGGCGTCGAGCGCCTCATAGACGGCTACCACGAGGTTCCAGTGGATGAAGAGGTCCACGGCCAGCAGCACGGCAGCCAATGCCAGCGCGGAAACGGTGGCCACAAACCCAGCTTTGGCGGCGGAAGCAAGGTAGGAGCCGGCCCACCGCGAATGCTGGCTGGTGCGGGAGATCCAGTCCACGGCGTCGACGCCGATCAGCCGGCTCCAGGAACCGGCCTCGCGCCGCGCGCCGATCACCATGCCCAGCGCATAGGGAATGAGCGGGATCAGCATGGCGAACCAGGGGTTGATGCCGACGTCGGGGGTACGGCATACGAAGCCGGTTGCCGCTCCGAAGGCGGCGTAGACAACCCAGGAGCCGAGCAATGCCTGCCACAGCTGGTCTGTATAGGACGCGCGGGCAAGGCGGCGGCCGGCCCGCCATGCAAGGAGGAAAGGGAGCAGGGTGAGGCCCAGCGGAACCAGCGACAGAACGCCGGTTTCCCCGTTGCCGGCGGCGTCGGAGCCCACGGCGCTGAGTTCCAGCGGGACTCCGTGAACCAAAAGCCAGGACTGCCCCGCCAGCCGGGCCAGGACGTCGAAGGAGCTGTCCTGGAAGCCGGCAGTGGCCCACACTGCGATGATCGGGGCAATCACCACCAGCGCGGAAATGATGGCTGCCTGCGCCGTTTCGAGGGCACCCTGCAGCCACAAGGGCATGGGAAGGCCACGGTCTCCGGTCTGGTCAGCACGCATTTTCATCGTGCCCCATGGTGTCACGGCAGGGGCGTCCGGGCCGGGAACGACAGGCTCATCCGCTGGATCGGCGGAACTCCAACGCAAGCTGTGCCGGAGCTTTTCGCAGTGGGCGGCCGTAAAATTGAACTGTCCACAACGAGTGGATTGGAGGAAGAAATGACTACCGCATCCCCACATGCACACGGCGTTCATTTTGGCCGGGCAGACGTCCAAAACGCTGGCATGGGAGTGGGAATTGTTTTGATGCTGGTCGGTGTCCTGGGCTTCATCCCGGGTGTCACCACCCAATACAGCGAACTGATGTTCCTCGGACCGGCGTCGCACGCCATGTTCCTGGGGCTGTTCCAGGTGTCCATGCTGCTCAACATCGTGCAGTTGGCCATCGGTGCCACCGGCTGGGCCATGTCCCGGACAGAACACGGAGCACGGAACTTCCTCCTGGGGGCAGGCGCACTGTACATCGTCCTGGCCATCTTCGGGCTCGTTGTCGGAGTAGATTCGGCGGCGAATTTCCTGGCCCTGAACATGATGGATAACTGGGCCCATCTGGTGCTGGGCGCCGTAATGATTGTTGCCGGCTGGCTGTTCTCCAGGACGGCGGCCCGCAGGACATAGCCCGGAATCCGTAAACCGGGAAACAGGAGCCGCGAATGAAGGAACAACTTAAGTTCTGAAGATATTCGTCCTACTGGCTGGTGCAGTTTCCGCCATCTGCGGGGGCTGCACCAGCGTCCAAGAAAGTTCCGCACGCACAACGACGCCGGGAGCCCCCAAGGGGGACTCCCGGCGTCGTGTGCTGTTCGCTTCGCCTGACGCGCCGGTCCGTTGAGCGGCGCGTCAGGGATGCACTAGCGGCGCAGCTTAGCGGCGGGCGTCGCGGTCAACGCCGTCCGCGTCGATGTGCTCCTTGCGGACTTCCTCATTGACGGTGACGTCGTCCTGGACAACGTCCTTGTCGAGGCGGACCCGCTCCACCGGAACGGTTTCCTTCTCGACGACGGGGCGCTCCTCATGGAGGATCACCTCGTGCTCCTCTTCGCTGATGTCCGGACCGCGCAGGGCCTCGCCGCGGTTGGCATCCGTGATGGGCTCGCGCTCCAGGCGGACTTCTTCACGCTGCACGGGGACGGTCTTGGTGACGTTCTCCGTGGTGACGTACTTCCGCAGCCGTGCCCGGCCAGTGGTTTCGCGCTCGGTGCCAACGTGGAGCCGCTCCTCGGAGCGGGTCATGGCGTCGTCCGTGGTGGGGCCGGAGGTGTCGTGGCCAACTGTGCCGCGGGTGGCATCGCGGTCAAGGTCGCGGTCGCGGCCAATACCCGTGGTGGGAGTGCCGGCGTTCAGGTCTGCATCGCCCTGGAAGTCAACATCCTTCCGGGTGTCCAGATCGTCGTTCCGGGTGTCCGAGTAGGTGCGGGCACCGCGCTCGTAGTACGTGTAGAGGCGGTCCTCCTCCTCAGGGGTGAGGTGCCCGTCCACGTCCACGCGGGGGGCGTCCTTGACGTGTTCCTTGGTGTACGGCACCACCAGGTCGTCGCCCTGGCTGTGTGCTCCCTCGACGGGAACGAAGGACTGCGAGGTGCCAAAAAGGCCCGTCTTGACGGTGACCCATGTGGGCTCACCCGTGTCGTCGTCCGCGTAGAGCTGGCCGATTGAGCCGATCTTTTCGCCATCTGAACCGATGACGTTGCCACCCTTGGTGAGCAGGCTTTCGATGTTTTCCCTGTTGAGCATGACGTCTCCTTGGATGTGTCGTTGCGCTGGGCTTAACTAACAAATTTGGATGGTCCTGCACCGGGGTCCGGTGCCGGGTTCCGCCCCGTCTGCTTGAGGCTCTGCGTTAGCTGCCCTCCTACACTAAGCATGCTTAGCATCATATGCAAAGCCTACTTAGTAATTTTTTTCAGTTCGGCGTCCTCCTGTTCACGCAGCCTTTCCCTCCGGGTAACGTTTTCTCCCCCGCATGGCAACGCCGCCCGCCCACCGTGGAGGGGTGAGGATCGCAATTGTTGCTGAATCATTCCTGCCGCTGATGAACGGCGTAACGCATTCCATCCTGCGGGTGCTGGAACACCTTGAGAGCCGGGGCGACGACGTCCTGGTGATCGCGCCTTCCACGCTGGACGGGGAGGCGCCGGACCATGTGCGGGGCGCGGAAGTCCTCCGGCTGCCGGCAGTGCCGCTGGCCGGCTATGCGAACGTCAGGGTGGCGATGGGCGGTGTGTACCGGGTCAAGCGAATCCTTGCCGACTACGCACCGGACGTTGTCCATCTCGCCTCGCCGTTCGTGCTTGGCTGGCGGGCGGCGCAGGCGGCGCACCAGCTGGGCATTCCCACGGTGGCCGTCTACCAGACCGAGGTTCCCAGCTACGCGGCGCGATACGGTGTGCCGTTCCTGGAGAACTGGGCCTGGAACCGGGTTGAAAACATCCACCTGCTGGCCACCCGCACCCTGGTGCCGTCCACGTTCGCGCTGAACCAGCTGCGCGGCCGCGGCATCCCAAGGGTCAAGATGTGGCGCCGGGGAGTGGATACGGCACGGTTTTCGCCGGAAATGCGCGACGACGGATGGCGGGCTTCCGTGGCCCCCGGCGGCCAGCGGATCATCGGCTATGTGGGCCGGCTGGCCGTGGAGAAACAGGTGGAGGACCTGGCTGCCCTGGCCGGGATTCCCAACGCCAGGCTGGTGGTCGTTGGCGACGGGCCACAGCGGGCTGCGCTCGAGGACGCCTTGCCTGATGCAGTTTTCACCGGCTTTTTGGGCGGTGAGGAGCTGGCACGGGCAGTGGCGTCCTTCGACCTTTTTGTGCATCCGGGCGAGTTGGAGACCTTCTGCCAGACCATCCAGGAGGCCATGGCATCGGGGGTTCCGGTGGTGGCCACGGGCCGGGGCGGGCCGCTGGACCTGGTGGAAAACTCCCGGACCGGCTGGCTCTATGAGCCGGGCGACCTGTCCGGGTTGCGCGGCCACGTGCTCGACCTGATGGGCGACGACGCCAAACGCCGCGCGTTCGCTGCTGCAGCCCATGCGTCCGTGCAGGACAGGACGTGGCCGGCGCTGTGCCAGGAACTGGTCCGGCACTACGGTGACGCCATGGCCGCCGCGCCTGCCGGGACAGCTGCGGGTCCCCGGGCTGGAGCGGCCCAGTGAAAATCTCGGTGATCGGCTGCGGTTATCTTGGTGCCGTCCATGCGGCCACCCTCGCGTCCATGGGCCATAACGTGGTGGGAATCGACGTCGATCCCGGCAGGGTGGAACAGCTGGCGAGCGGCGCGGCCCCCTTCCACGAACCCGGCCTGGACGAACTCCTGCGGGACGGCCGGAGCACCGGCCGCCTCACTTTCTCCACCGACGCCGCTGCCGCGAAAGGCGCACAGGTCCACTTCCTGTGCGTGGGCACCCCGCAGGACAAAACGTCCGACGCCGCCGACCTCACCTTCCTGGTCTCCGCCATCGAAACGCTGCTGCCGCACCTGGCCGCGGGCGCCGCCGTCGTGGGCAAATCCACGGTGCCCGTGGGCACGGTGGAGATGCTGCGCGGTGTGCTGGCCTCCCGGCCGGACGTGCTGCTGGGCTGGAACCCGGAGTTCCTCCGCCAAGGGACCGCGGTGAAGGACTCGCTGGTACCGGACCGGCTGGTGTACGGGGTGGACGGCGGGCGGGAGTCCGCCTTCCACCCCCGCACCGGCGCACCGCTGGGGGTTACGGCGGCACTGGATGCGGTGTACGAGCCGCTCCTGCGGGCCGGCATCCCCCGCCTGGTCTGCAACTTCGCCACGGCGGAGCTCATCAAGTCCGCGGCGAACGCCTTCCTTGCCACCAAAGTAAGCTTCATCAACGCCGTGGCTGAACTGTGCGACGCAAAAGGGGCGGACGTGGCGGAGCTGGCCGAGGCCATGGGCATGGACCCGCGCATCGGCGGACGGTATCTGCACGCCGGCCTGGGTTTTGGCGGCGGCTGCCTCCCCAAGGACATCCGCAGCTTCCGGACCCAGGCCCTCCATGCAGGGGTCACTGCCCTTGACGACTGGATGCGGCTGGTGGATTCGGTCAACCTGGGACAGCGCGAACGGACGGTCAGCCTGGCCGCCGGACTCTGCGGCGGCAGCGTTGCCAGCCGCTCCATCACGGTCCTCGGCGCGTCCTTCAAACCGGACACCGACGACATCCGGGACTCCCCCGCCCTGGACGTTGCCGACAGGCTTGCCGCGTGCGGGGCCCATGTGACCGTCACAGATCCCAAGGCGGTCAACCAGGCCTGGCGCCGCTATCCGCGCCTCAAGTTCGAAGCGTCGACGGAGCAGGCACTCGAGGGCGCGGAGCTGGTGCTGCTGCTCACGGAATGGGATGAATACCGCAGCCTCTCCCCCGCCGCTGCGGGCGCACGGGTACGACGCCGGGTGGTGCTGGACGCGCGCAACGTGCTGGACGCCGCGGCCTGGCAGGCCTCCGGCTGGCTGGTGCGCGGTTTGGGGACCGGCGCTGCGGCTCACGCGTCCGAGCAGGCTCCCGCCCCGCTTTCTTCCTGACGTCCTCCGCCCGGAATCCGGTCAGCCCAGCAGGCCGAGCTCCTCAAAGGCGAGTGCCACTCCGTTGCCGGCCGGCCCGGCGGTGGTCCGGTCCGCGACTGCCAGCACAGCCGGGTGCCCGCCTTCCACGGCGATTCCCACGCCGGCGTACTCCAGCATCTCGATATCGTTGGCGCTGTCCCCGATGGCCACGATGTCCGCGCGGTCAAGGCCCAGGTGTTCCTCCACCACCTGGATGCCCACGGCTTTGTGTGTTCCGGCCATGAAGATCTCGCCGGCGCGGTCGCCCAGGGCGGAGAGGGAACTGGGAATGAGGCCCACCTGCGGCCCGAGCCCGTCCACCAGCTGCTGCAGCGGCACCGGGGAATCAAAGCAGGATATTTTGGCGTAGGACGTGGAGCGAAGGTCGTCGCTGTATTGCATCGGCCCCAGGATGTCCTCCAGCGGATCCACGTCGGTGCTGAGGACCCCGTCGTGCTGCGGCCGGCCGGCGAAGATGGGGCCGAGCACCTCCCGCAGCCTCTGGTCCACGCCTGTCCGGCCGTGCAGCGCCTCGGGTGCTTCCAGGATGTAGGCGGCGCCATGTGCGTCCAGCGTTTCCACGATCAGGGCAGCCAGGTCCGGATCAAAGCGCGTGTCCTTGAGGATTTCTCCCCCGAGCTCCACGCGGGCTCCGGCCCCGGTGATGCTGCCGTCGAAGCCGGCCTCCAGGATGTGGCTTGGGACCATGGACAGCGGCCGCCCGGTGCAGACGAAGACCAGGTGTCCCAGCCGGCGTGCGGTCCGCACCGCTTCGACGTGCGCAGCGGGCGCCAGTCCGTGGTCGGCATAGGTGCCGTCGATGTCGAGGAAGATGGCACGTGGCCGGACGGTCTGCTGGCTGCGCATGCCAAAACTCCTTGGTTTGTTGCGGGGACAATCAATCCTATCGAAGCCCAGGCCCGCTGCCCCGGCGGGATTCACCAGCAAATAGCGAAAGTGGTGCATTCCCCCGGGAAAACTGACAGTCATCCCGTGATAATCAAACTCTTGCAGAGCAGTAAGCACGCTGATTGAATTATGGAACCGGAAATGGGGGCCCGGCACAACTTACTGACAAGGAGTGACAACATGGGCATTCTCGGATTTCTCATTTTGGGCCTGATCGCCGGAGCCATTGCGAAGGCAATCCTGCCCGGCCGCCAAGGCGGAGGCTGGGTGGTCACCCTGGTCCTCGGCGTTGTCGGCGCCATCCTGGGCGGCTGGATCGGTTCGCTGATCTTCGGCGGCGGCCTGGCCGAATTCTTCGATATCCGCACTTGGCTGCTGGCAATTCTTGGTTCAATCATCGTCCTGCTGGTTTATGGTGCAGTCACTAACCGCAGCTCCCGCCGGGTATAGCGGTCCCTTTATTCACAAACCCTAAAAGCGCTGTCCCCCTGGGGGGCAGCGCTTTTGTGTTGGCATTGCCGGGGAGGCTGGCAGGAGCGCAACAGTCGGTGGGAAACCGGGCCCCGGCAGCTCACCAAATTTCGGTTCCTGCGCTCTATGATGTCGGAGGGGGGTGGTGTCTTGAATGATTCTTGGAGCCACGGCAGGACTGCGGCAGCACAAACTTTCGGCACCGTTCTGGATGCCAGTCCGGACGCGCTGCTGGCCATAGCAACAGATGGCAGCATCGCGCTGGCCAACGCCGCGGCCGGGAGGCTGTTCGGATACACCGCCGGGAATCTCACCGGGCGGGACCACCGAACACTGCTCGCCGAAGGCTTCCGCAGCGAGGCGGACCAGCTTTTCACCCGGCTCCGTGCCCGGCCCGCGGAGCATCCGCCGCCGCGTGAAATCTACGGGCTGCACAGCAACGGGACGGAATTCCCCGCCGAGGCAACGGGCTCATTGCTGCCGTGGGAAGCGGCCCTGCCGTTCCATCCGGCACCTTCCGGCGCTGCGGCAGCTCCAGGGGGTCCGGAGGGGCGCCGGGGACCGGACGGCGGCGGCCGCGGCCATGACCTGCTGCTTCTTTCGGTCCGGGGTACTTCCCACCGCCAGGCCGCGGATGCCGACCTGCGGGAAGCGATGTCCCTGCTGACGGCCACGCTGGAATCGACAGCCGACGGCATCCTGGTGATGAGTTCCGAGGGCAGGGTGGCCGGTTTCAATGACCAGTTCCTCACCATGTGGGGTGTCCCGCCGGAGCTCATGGAGGGAGACAGTGAGGAGCCGGTCCTGCGGCTCATCATCGAGCAGGTGGCGGATCCTTCGGGCTTCCTGGCAAGGATCAGCGCACTTGGGGAAGACCCGGCAGCAGAAAGCCACGACGTCCTGGAATTCGCGGACGGACGCACCTTCGAACGGTATTCGCGGCCACAGAGGGTGGGCGAAAACATCGTGGGGCGGGTGTGGAGCTTCCGCGACGTCACGCCCCGGCGCAAAGCCCAGGAGCAGGCCCACCAGGCAATGCTGGACCTCGCGGCGCAGGCGGAGAAGCTGCGGGCGATGGCTTTCCAGGACCCGCTGACGGGCCTTGCAAACCGGGCAGTGTTCAACGACGCCCTGGCTGGTGCCCTGCAGGAACCGCGGCTCAAGGCCGTTGACGTCCTGCTCCTGGACCTGGACGACTTCAAGGAAGTCAACGACATCCTTGGCCACCAGGCCGGCGATGACATGCTGGTTGAAGTGGCCCGAAGGCTCCGCGGCTGCGCCCCCACTGCCGACGTCGTGGCCCGGCTGGGCGGCGACGAGTTTGTGGTGCTCCTGACCGCGTGCCCGGACGCGGATGCGATCGCCCAATGCATCGTCCGGTGCCTGCACGTCCCCGTCACGATCCAGGGCACGGTCCTGCGGCCCAGCCTCAGCCTGGGACTCGCCTCGCTGGGCCGGGACAGCGTGGGTGCCTCCGAGCTGCTCCGGCAGGCGGACATCTCGATGTACGCGGCAAAGGCGGCCGGCAAGAACCGCTTCCTGCGGTTCCATCCGGACATGATGACTGCCCTGGTGCAGCGGACCCATATGGAAGCCGGCCTGCAGCTGGCCGTGGCCCGGGGCGAAATATCGGTCGACTTCCAGCCAATCGTGTCCCACCGCATGGGGCAGGTGGTCACGTTCGAGGCGCTGGCCCGGTGGGACAGGGACGGCGGGCGGGTCCCGCCGTCGGTCTTCATTCCGTTGGCCGAACGCACGGGGCTGATCAACGAGATCGGCGCAGAAGTGATGGCGCTGGGCATGGTGCAGCTGGCGCCGTGGCTGAGCGAGGACCCGTCCCGGTCGCTCGCCGTGAACGTTTCGGGGGTCCAGCTGCAGGACCCCCAGTTCGCCCAGACGGTCCTTCGGCTTGCCGAGGCCAGTGGTGTGGCCGCCTACCAGCTTGTCCTTGAGGTCACCGAAAGCGTGTTTTTCGACGCCGACGGCAGCCTCATCAAACAGCTCAGCACGCTCCGGGAGGAGGGAGCCAGGGTTGCCCTGGACGATTTCGGCACCGGCTATTCCTCCCTGGGCAGGCTGCAGGACCTGCCGGTGGACACGGTGAAGATCGACAGGACTTTTGTTTCCATGGTGCGCACCGGCAACGAGCGGCTGCCCATCCTCAGTTCCATGATCAACATGGCCCACAGCCTTGGTTTGACCGTCACGGCGGAAGGTGTGGAAACGGCGGCGCAGGCGGACTACCTGGCGGCCCTGGATTGCGATTCGCTGCAGGGTTACCTGTTTTCGCTGCCGCAGCCGGGGCGGCGGCTGGAGAACGCGCTGCAGCAGGCGGAGGAAGCGCTCACTGCGCTGAAGGACCGGTAGGACGGACGACGGCGGCTTGCCTGCTAGGCGGCCTGCTTGCGGCCTGCCTGCTTGGAGGTTTTCTTTGGCGGGGACGCCTTGGCAGCGGGAGTTGTTGTGTGCTGGACTGCCGGTTCCTCGTGTGCGTCCATAACCTGGGCGCCGCCTGCCGGCTCGACCGCCAGCTGACTTTCCCCGGCCTGGGGGTCAACTGAAGACCCGGTGTAGGCCGTTTCGGCAGCCCGGTTGCGGCGCCAGCGGCGGAGCAGGTCCGTGGCGGCCAGGATGCCCGCCAGCGGGCTGAGGACCGCCACGGTGTAGACGAACAGCATCCAGGTCAGAGTGGTGAGCGGGGGCTGGTTGTTGTGCAGCAGGGACAACCCGCCCAGGAGTCCCACGACCCAGAACAGCACCACGGCGGTAAGGACTGCAGCGGCCGGAAAATACTGGTTGCTCACGATCTTTTTCAGGGTTTCCATGCACTTTCCTCCTGCCTGGCCGGGGCACGGCAACAGCCGCTCACCACAAGTATGCGGCTCAGGATCAGCCAAACCCTGCAAGACGCCTCGGCGAGTGATGAACGTAACTGGGGCGGCCGCCGTCGTGCGCTTTTGCAGGGATCTTCCGCTGGCTCAAGGGGCGCACTAGGGTGAGGCGTGTCCGCTCAAAAACCCCTGCTGGAGGTCCCCATGCGCAAAGTCACTGCCGGCCTGTTCCACTCCGTGGACGGCGTGGTGTCCGATCCCTACAAGTTCCAGTTCGACAGCTTTGACGACGAACTGGGCGCCGGCCTGACCACCATGATGGAAACGGTGGACACGGTGGTGCTGGGCCGGGTGAGCTACCAGGAGTGGTCCGCGTACTGGCCCACCGCGCCCGTGGACGAGGACTTTGCCGCGTTCATCAATCCGGTGGAGAAGTTTGTGGCGTCGCGGACCCTGGCGGAACCGCTCGAATGGCAGAACTCGCAGCTGATGGACGCACCGCCGGAAGAGTTCGTGGCAGGGCTCAAGGAGCGCGACGGCGGCGAGATCGCTGTGTGCGGCAGCATCTCGGTCACGCGGCAGCTGCTGTTCGCCGGGCTGCTGGATTCCCTGACGCTCATGACGCACCCGGTGGTGGCGGGGAGCGGGCGGCGCCTCTTCCAGGACGGCGACCCCACCACCCGGCTGGTGCTCCTGGACCAGTCCCGGACCAGCAAGGGCAACGTGATCACCACCTACGGGCGGCTTGAGGCGTAGGGCACTACTATCTGTCCCGCTACTGTGACAGGGTTTGGACATGGGTAAAGAACCGCTTGATCCGGATGATGGGGCAGTGCCCGGCACCGGCGTCAATGACCATGCGTGGGAGCGGGAGCACCGGCATCCCACCCCTGAACAGGCCCGTTCCATCGGATACCGGCGCAGGGACGCCGAGGCGAAACTCGAGCAGCACCAGCAGGAGGCCAGGGAGAAGGCCGAACAGGCGGACGAACAGGACGCGCCGGACGGGGACGACACTCAGGACCAGGACACCCCGGACCAGGACAACCAAAAGGACACCCCGGCAAAGGGCTGAGGCCCTCAGGCTCGGTGGTGCGTGGCGGTTTAGCTGTGCGCGGATGGTTCAGCCGGGTTAGTTCAGCGACGCGCGGCAATGACCCGTCCGACGGCGGCGATGTCGCCTGGCGTCGTGCGGCAGCACCCGCCGATGATGCGGGCGCCGTGCTCCAGCCAGGCCGCCGCGCCGCCGGCGGGATCTGTTGGTTCGGCGTCCCCATCCTGTCCGGATGTTGTGGCCGGACCCCAGGTCTTGGTCGCGGGATCGTACGTTTCGCCTGAGTTGGGGTAGGCCACCAGCGGTTTGTCCGTCGCGCTGTGGAGGGCGGCGAGCGCGGAAGTGACCAGGTGCAGCGGCACGCAGTTCACGCCAATCGCTGCAACCAGGGGGTGTACGTCAAGGAGCCCGGCAACTGCGGTCAGCGGGGTGCCGTCGCTGATGTGGGCGCCGTCCCGCAGGGAGAAGGTGAACCAGGATTCGACGCCGAACTCTTCCGTGAGGGCGGCCAGTGCCTCGGCTTCGGCAAACGACGGGAGCGTCTCGCACGCCAGGAAATCCACACCCGCCTCAACAAGCGCGGCTACCCGGGGCCGGTGGAAGTCCATGAATTCCTCTTTCCCCAGCGTGTAGTCGCCGCGGTATTCGGAACCGTCTGCCAGGTAGGCGCCGTAAGGGCCAACAGAGCCGGCAATGAGCAGCGCGCCCGAGTCCGGTGCGGCGGCCAGGTGCATGCTGCGGGCCTCATCCGCCAGCCGCACCGACAACGCCACCAGCTCCAGGGCATCGGGGGCGCTCATGCCCCGCCGTGCGAAGCCCTGCGGCGTTGCCTGGTAGCTGGCGGTGGTGGCAATCCGGGCCCCGGCGGAGAAGTAGTCGCGGTGGACGTCCCTGATCAGGTGCGGGTCTTCCAACAGGACCTTGGCAGACCACAGGGGATCGTCCAGGTTGCAGCCGCGGGCCTCGAGTTCCGTGGGCAGGGCGCCGTCGGTGACGAGGTGCTCCCCGGATTCCAGCAGGGACGAGAGCGGCGCAATGGAAGACATAGTAGTCATAATACGCATTTACTTATGCTTGTAATGATTATTTCTTTCTGTCACGATGGCTGGCAGCCGTCACCCGGCGGAGGAAAGAGGCTAGGTTCTTGGACGTTCAACTTCACCCGGTACGCAAGCTCCGCGTGCACTGGCCGATCAGCAGCAGCACCTTCGGGCAGCTGTCCAAGGGCGAGCCGGACGCCTTCCGGGATGATCCGGGCATCGCGCACCTGCTGCAGGCCCTTGCCGAATTCCGGGAACTCGGGGACTTCGGCAACTACAAGCATGTGTTTGAGTCCAGCCTCGGTTTCGAGGGGTTCACCACGGCCGAGGGCGCCAATCCCACCCTGGGACGGGTGGGTGAGCAGACCCTCTCGCCAACCTTCGTCTTCACAACGTACTTCGACGCCTCACTGGGGGACGCCGCCGTCGAGCGGTTTATGCGCCGCCTCGTGGACATCCACCCGTGGGAGGTGCCGGTCATTGAGGTGACCGGCCCCGTCAGCGTCTCCAGCACCGCACTGGCGCCGCCGGCAGAAGCATTAAAGACTGAAGCGCCCATGGCAGAAGGAGCCGCAGCATCATGACGGACACCAGCACAACCTCGCTCTGGGAGGGCCTGCAGGCGGTGATCGCGGGCAGGCAGTTCGTGGACCTGACGCACGCCTTCCACCCGGGACAGCCCCACTTCGCCGCCTTTCCGGATGAGCAGCGCGAAGCCCTTTTCGACCTGGACAAGGGTGACGGCTTCACCGCCCACCGCTACACGATCGTGGGCCAGTGGGGAACCCACGTGGACCCGCCCTCCCACTTCATCCGCGGCGGCAGGACGCTGGACCAGATCCCGGTGGAGGAGATGATCCTTCCGCTGGTGGTCCTGGATATCAGCCAGCGGGTGGCCGGCAACCCGGACGCCACCCCCACCCTGCAGGACGTCCTGGACTGGGAAGACCGGAACGGCCCCGTCCCGCGGGGTTCCTTCGTTGCCCTCCGCACTGGATGGAGCGGCCGGTGGCCCGACGCCGGGGCGATGGCCAACCGGGACAGCGAGGGCCTGAGCCACACGCCCGGCTGGTCCATGGAGGTGCTGTCCTTCCTGGTTGAGCACCGTGCCGTGGCAGCGGTTGGCCACGAGCAGACAGACACGGACCCGGGCCTGGCAACCTCCCGGCAGGACTTCAGCCTGGAAACCTATGTCCTGGAACAGGGTCGCTGGCAGATCGAACTGATGGCCAACCTGGACGGACTGCCGGAATCCGGTGCCGCCGTCGTCGCTTCCTGGCCCAAGCCCCTCGGCGGCAGCGGCTTCCCGGCAAGGGTGTTTGCCATCTGCTGACGCGGCTCTGCGCTCCTGCCCTGCGGCCGGCAGCTCCCCAATCGCTGGAAGAGAACACGGCCGCCGGGGCGTTCCGGCGAGCACGTACTGTTCCGGCGAATCCGGCGCGTCAGTCGGTGACACATCGGAAGCCGGGCGGGGAAAGCACCTCCACTAGACTCGACACCATGCCAAAAACCTCCAGCATGGGCCGCGGAATCATGGCCCTCCTTGCTGTGGGTGCACGCCACGCAGCGGGACATCCCGGAGGAACCGTGGCTGACGTCGCCGCAGATCTTGGCAAGGACCGCAGCCAGGTTTCGCGCAGCCTCCGCAGTGCCGAACAGGAGGGCTTCCTCCGCAAAACGAGCCAGCGCACCTACAGCCTGGAGTGGTCCGTCCTTACTGACGCGCAGCTGCTCACCGAGCGCCGTTTAGAGTCCGACGGCGGCACCGCCCTGGAGGCGCTGGCGGGGGAAACGGATGAGGCATGTTTCCTGGGGGTCCTTCACGGGGACAGCACGGTGACCATCGGCGAAAGCGTCCCGGCCAGCAGCAACCTGGTGGGCTCCTGGCTGGGCCGGCCCTACCCCGCGTACTGCAGCGACGCCGGGCAGGCGGTGCTGTGGGAAGCATCGGAGGCGGAAGTGCGGACCGTCTTCGCGGATGTGGCGTTTGTGCGGCACGGCCCCAACACGCCGGCCAGCGTGGACGACTTCCTGGCGCGGCGTGAAGCTGCCCGGAAGCGGGGCTACTCGATCGTGGATGAGGAAGCGGAACCCGGCCTCTATTCCCTGGCCGTCCCCGTCCGGGACTTCAAGGGTGACGTGGTGGCCGCGCTGCAGATCGTGGGCATCAAAGACAGGCTGGAACCGCGCCGGGAAGTTTGCGCGGACGCATTGGTGGCCCGGGGAAAATGGCTTGAGCAGAGGCTCGGGTACCGGCAACCCTAGCGGGCGCTCCCGCGGGATCCGAGCCGTTCAGCGGCGCTGGTGAGCACGGCCGCCGCAGCTGCCGCATCCGGACCGATCCCGGCCCGGCTGCCCAGCACACTCAGCGAGGCAAGGATGGCGCCGCCGGCGTCACAGACGGGCACCGCGAGTTCCACCACTCCGTGTTCGAATTCTTCGGCGGCGGTGATAAACCCGGCATCACGGTCGCGGGCCATGAGGTCCCAGACCCCGTCGGTGGAGTGCGCGGCCCCCGGTCCGCCGATGCCGATGTAGTTCACGTCCTGCAGCAGGGCATCCAGCGCCGGCCGGTCAAGGTCCCACAGCAGCGCCCGGCCGGCACCGGTGCACCAGACCGGGGTCACCATGCCGGGCTTGACGAAGCTGCCGGGGATGGCGTCGTTGCTGGAGGCCCGGACCAGGATCACTCGGTAGCCGTCCCGGACGGAGAGCCGGGCGCGCAGTCCCAGCGCCGCAACAAGCGCCTCAAGTTCGGTTTTTGCTTCCCGGACCCAACCGGTGTTCAGTGCCGCGGCCAGGCTGAAGAAGCGCGGACCGGTCCGGAACGGCCCGCGGTCCACGCGCTCCAGCAGTCCGAGGTCGCACAGTTCCTGCGCCAGGCGGGAGACGCGGCTCTGTTCCATGTCCAGCTCCGCGGCCAGCTGCGAAACGCCCAGCAACTGGCGTCCCAGCTTCTCCCGGCCTGCCACGAGCCGGACAATCCGGAGCCCCTGCGCCATTGACGACGCCTCAGCGGACGAATCCACGCTCATCTGCACCTCCCGGCCGGTCACAAGCCCCCATTCTTCCACGCCCCGCCTCTCAGGGGCGGTGGGGCCTGCGGCGGAAAGGACGACGGCGACCGTCCGGGAAGGTGCGCAACGCACCTGTTCCGGCAGCCGCCGTCGTCCGCTCCTTTACTGCGCCTACCTCGCCGCAGCGGCCTTGCGGCCGTGCCGGAAGTGGAACCAGATGTAGCACGCGGCCACAAAGGGGATGCCGAAGTAGAGCGCGGCGGCCTGGGTGGGATCGAGGGCGATGCCGATCAGGGAAACCACGCACAGCGAGAACGCCAGGATGGGCACCAGCGGGAACAGCGGGGCTTTGTAGGCGCGGGTGCTGATGTCGCCGCCGTTGCGGACGAAGGCGCGGCGGTGGAAGAAGTGCGAGGCGGTGATGGACATCCATACGCCTACGACGGCGAAGCCGGCCACGGAGACCAGCACCAGGTAGACCGTTTCCGGGGCCACCACGCTGCTGATCAGCGATGCGATGCCGCCTACCATGCTCACCGAGAGCGCGATGAGGGGAATGCCGCGGCGGGTCAGCTTTTTGAAGGCGCGGGGGGCATGGCCTTCGTCGGCGAGGGAGTAGAGCATGCGGGCGCAGGAGAACAGGCCGCTGTTGCCGGCGGAAAGCAGTGCGGTGATGATCACGAAGTTCATGATGTCAGCGGCGAAGGGCAGACCGATCGCTGAGAAGACGGTGACGAACGGGCTCTCGTCCAGGCCTACCTCGTTGTACGGGATGGTGGCGGCGATGACGGCGATGGCTCCGACGAAGAAGATCAGCAGGCGGAGCACCGTGGTGCGCAGGGCCTTGGGGATGCTGGTGGCCGGGTCCTTGGTTTCACCGGCGGCCACGCCGATAAGTTCCGAGCCGGAGAAGGCGTAGAAGACCGCGAGTACGGTGACCAGGACGCCCGTGAAGCCGTTGGGGAACAGACCGCCCTCGGTGGCGAAGTTCTCGAACAGGACCGGGTGCTCTCCCCCGCCGCCGAGCGGGCGGAAACCGAACAGGGCCGCACCGCCCAGGACAATGAGGCCGATGATCGCGGCGACCTTGACGATGGCGAACCAGAACTCGGACTCGCCGAAGAACTTGGAGGACACGGCGTTGAAGCCGAAGAGCACGGCCGCGAATACCAGGCACCAGACCCAGACCTCCACGTCCGGGAACCAGCGCTGCATGAGCAGCCCGGAGGCGGTGAACTCTGAGCCGATGGCCACCGCCCAGCACAGCCAGTAGAGCCAGGCGGTGGCGAAACCGGTGGCGGGGCCGATGGAGCGGGCGGCGTAGATGTGGAATGCGCCGGACACCGGGTAGGCGATGGCAAGTTCGCCGAGGCAGGCCATCACCAGGTACACAACAAAAGCGCCGATGAGGTACGCGATGACGGCGCCGAGCGGGCCGGCCTGGGAGATGGTGTAGCCGGAGCTAAGGAACAGGCCGGAGCCGATCACGCCGCCCATGGCGATCATCACCAGGTGGCGCGGGCCCATGGAGCGGCGGAGTCCGGAGTCGGCCGCGGGGGGCCTGGCCGGCTGGGCGTCCAGCTTCACGTCTGTTGTGGGTTCCACGGGCGTCTCCAATGATCGGACTCTGCAATGGGAGCGCGCGCAGTCCCCTGGTCCCGGTCCTTGGCAACGAAGAAATGCGCGGCGGCAGTGTTGAAAGTAGCACGGCTGCCGAATTTATAGTCATCAAATACATGAGGTCATGCTTATATTGCACGCTATTACGACGGGCGGCATCGAACGGCCAGCGTCGCCGCGCATGTCACGTCCAGGGGGCTGAGCCTGCGGCACTGTCTACGGCGGTAGAAGCTGATCGGGCTGAACCCCGGGAGGTGCCGGAGAGTCTGGGTTGGCGCCCGCCCTGGAGCACCTCGTTTGCTGCCTGCCGAACGGTGAGCCTACGTCCACCAGACCAGGCAAGCCCGAAGCGAATGGGGCCAGCTTCAGCCCGGGCTTTGTCGATAATGGCATCAACTCGTCGTCGTTCTGCCTGATCCAGCGAAATACCGCGGTCTGTTCGGTAGGAGTCCGCCGCGGCGAGGAGGCGGGGGGCCAAGTCGTAGAGGTTTTTTGACGCATAAACGCCCGCCAACGAGTCAAGGAAAGCAGCCAGATTGCCCTCCGCCCCCAGTTGGAGTGAGGCGCTGATAGCTTCGATGAGCAGGAGCTCGGCACCGTCGTAATCGCCAGCCTGTTCGGTGCTCTCTGCAAGATTGGTGAGCACAGCGCCCAGGAGCCACCGGTCCCCCAGCCGGCGGGTCAGCTCCGCGCACGCCCTGCAGAGTTCGAGTGCCCGCAGATGGTCCCCGGCACAGTACGCCTGGCGGGAGAGGACAACCAGCGCCCCAATTCTGACCCGAAGGCTGACTCCGGGATAGGCCAAGGCTTCCGCTGTGAGGCGCTCGGCAGTAGAGAAATCACCACTTTGTGCTGCCTGCACGGCCAGACACATGATGGTCCACGCTACGCCCTGGCTATTGCCGGACTTTTCAAACGCTTCAAGGGCGCGGCGGTGGAGGTGGGCCGCCTGGTCATACCTGCCCAGGGTCCATGTCAGAGTGGCTGCTCCGCTAAGGGCTGGTGCTCTAAGCTGCGGCGCCGCATCCGGCGCTGCCTCCACGAGTTCAACGGCAATCCGCTGCTGCTCGGTAACGTCTCCGGTGAGTTCCCAGTAATGCCAGAGCTCTCCCACCAGGCGAAGGGCCAGTTCAGTCGAACCATCCGGCCCTGCTGCCCAAAGCAGTGCTGCGCGGAGGTCGAGGGCTTCGGCGTGAAGCATCCGGAACGCCTCCACCTGGCCGGCACCCCACAGTAGCGGACCCAATGTCTCAGCCAGGGCAAGGTAGTACTCGGCATGCCGCCGGCGCACCTCGTGTTGCTCAGGAACCAGCGCCAGCCGGTTACGCGCAAACTCATGGATGGATTGCAGCAGCGTCACACGTCGTCCTCCCTGGTCGGTGTAGCGACGCAGCAGGCTGTGGTCCGCGAGCGCGGACAGCAGTTCTTCAGTGGATGGCGCGCCCGAGGAAAAAGAGCCGCGCACGGCGTCAATCGCTTCCGTCGTTGGATCGTTGGCGAAAACACCGAGTTGGCCGAAGAGTACGCGTTCAGCGTCCGCCAGTAGTTGGTAACTCCACTCGATCGTGGCAGTGAGGGTTTGCTGCCGGTCCGGAAGGTCCGGGAAGGCGGCCCGCAACGCGGCCAGGCTAACCTCCAAGTCCGCGAGGAGATCGTGCTCGTTGATATGTCGAAGCTGGGCCGCGGCCAGTTCAATGGCCAACGGCAGCCCGTCCAGGCGGTGGCACAGGCGTGTCAGTACTGCGGCGTTTCCATGGTCTACGGCAAAGCGGGGGCGGACCGTCCGGCCCCGGTTCAAGAGCAGCTTCATTGCCGGCACCTCCCGCAGCTGGCGGGGAGGCAGGGGCGGGTCGAGCGGTGGCAACTCCAAAGGCGCAAGTTCGAACTCATACTCCGGACGCAACCCAAGCCGCCTCCGGCTGGTGGTGAGGATCCGGAGCTCAGGGGCTGCAGTGAGCAGGTCCAGCACCACGGGCCACGCGTCTGCCAAGTGCTCGAAGTTGTCCAGGACCAGCAGCAGGCGGCGGGCATGGAGAAAACGGGACGCGATTTTCAGCGGGTCTTCGCCTGCTGGCGCCTCCAGTCCAAGTGCCGCCGCGATGGCCCCCGGCACCTGCTCAACCTGGGTGAGCGGGGACAGATTAACCCAGCCCGCACCGTCGGGCATGCGCTCGCCCAAACGTGCGGCCGCCGCCATGGCCAGGCGGGTCTTCCCTGCCC
>NZ_JAJOMC010000022.1 GCF_021129155.1 Arthrobacter sp. AK04 | reverse complement strand
GGTCTACAATGTAGACAATTTCAGCGGCCCAGGTTCTGTCGAGCTGCCGTCCTCCCAGTTCCCGCAGGACATTACGACGGCGCCCCGCCCCCCCCCCCGCCGGGCACCCCCCCCCCCCGCCCCCCCCCGCCCCCCGCCCCCGGCCGCCCGGCCGGTTGCGTTACTCTGCCCGGCGGGCGGTGACGGTGCGGGCTACGCCCACGCCGCCGAGGAGCAGCGCCAGGGCTGCGGCGCCGAATCCGACCATGAGTGCGGTGGAGTCTGCCGGAGCGGCAACAGTGGAGCCGTCAAGGGCACCCGGCACTGAACCCGGAGCGGAGTGCAGGCCCTCAATGGTCTGCACGGCCAGCTGCAGGTTCGCATCAGCGAGGCTGCCCCAGGCGTACACAATGGTGTGCGTGCCTTCGGCGATGGTGACGTCGGCCGGGCCGATGACCGGGGCGGTGGTTCCGGTGGCCGCAACAGCTGCAGGAACGGTTCCGGGGTCCAGCGTCAGCGTCTGCTCGTTCGGGTTGGCAAGGTTGGTAATGACCGGTGATCCGCCGGCCAGGACGTCCACCGCGGGAGCGGCTGCGGTGTGCCGGACTGTCAGTTTGCCCTTGCCGGCCTCGATCTGGGAAACGTCATTGGTGAAGAGGTTGGCGGTAGGGTTGCCGGCCGCATCCAGGTTGGCGACGGCCGTGTAGTTGCCGTTGGCGGCCAGCGTGACGCTGACGGGGCCGATGACCGCTGCGGAAGCGTCGGCGGCGTCCGAGGCAGTGATGGCGAGTTCGTAGGCGCCTGCCGGCAGGGCCAGCGGGCCGGCCAGGCTGCCGGGGGTGAAATCATCGAGGGTCCGGTCACCGTTGACCCAGACATCCACGGTCAGGCCCGGGACGCCATGGAGGACGGACAGCTGGGCGTCGCCCTCCGCTGCCTGGGCCGGGCCGGCGAGAGCGATGGCTGCTGCGATTGCCGCTGCACCGGCGCCTGCTGTGAAAATCCTGTTGCGCATGTCTATCTCCATTGATCGGCCCGCCTCGCGGGCATTTTTTGCTTACACCTCTACTACCGGCGCAGCATCGGAGTTGGATGCACATGCATGGAAAATTCTTAAAAGTTTTTCTGGGACTGCCAAGCGGGCGGGCCCGCTGCGGCGACGCCGGGCTACGGCGCGGCGTCCACCGGCGATGCTTGGCCTGCCCGCGGTGCTTGGCCTGCGGGGGGTGCGGTGCTGGCGCGGAGGACCAGTTCCGGCGTAACCACAATGGAGCTGACGGCGGCGCCGGCTTCGATCTCCTTGAGCATGATGTCCATGCAGCGCCGGCCCAGTTCCTCGAAGTCCTGCCGCACGGTGGTGAGCGGCGGGGTGAAGTACCCCGATTCCGGCTGGTCGTCGAAGCCCACCACGGAGACGTCGTCGGGCACCCTGACCCCCGCCTCGGCGAACGCGCGCAGCATGCCCAGGGCCATTTGGTCGTTTCCCACGAAGATCGCCGTGGCGCTGCGGTCGGCTGCGAGCTTCCGTCCGGCGGCATAGCCGCTGCCGGCGCTCCAGTCGCCCTGCAGCAGGAGATCGTCCGTAAGCCCGGCCCCCAGGAGGGCCCCGCGCCAGCCCTCGGCACGTTCCGAACCATCAATCCAGTCCTGGGGCCCTGCCAGGTGTCCGATCCTGCGGTGGCCCTCCCCAATGAGGTGTTCGACGGCGAGCTGGGCGCCGCGTCGCTGGTCCACCATTGCGCCGCTCACGTTGCTGTTGCCGAGGGAGCCCACGGCCACCACAGGCACGGGCAGCCGCATTTCATCCAGGGCAAGAAGGGTGTCCGAGTGGGGCACCAGCACTGCTATCCCGTCCACGGCCTGGTCCATGAAGTGGCTGGCGGCATCGGCAATGGCATCCCGGCTGACCTCGCGCAGCGCGGCAATGCTGACAAAGTAGCCGGCGTTCCGGGCCGCCTGCTCCACGCCCAGGAGGGTGTTGGCGGGGCCGTACTGTGACAGTTCGCTGGCCAGGACACCGATTGTCTGAGAGCGACGGGTCACCAGGCTCCGGGCTGCGGTGTTGCGCCGGTATCCCAGTTCGGCGATGGCCGCCTCTACCTTGGTGCGGGTGGCTTCGCTGACATTGGGGTGGTTGTTGATCACCCGGGAGACGGTCTGGTGGGAGACTCCGGCCCGGTCAGCCACATCTTCCAGGCGCGGCATGCGCCCCTTGCTGCTTTTTGCCATGTGCCCATTCTGCCCGCTGCCTGCCGGATCGCCTGATCAGCCGATCCGCCGGGGATCCTGGGCTTGTTCGCGGATCCGCGCCTTCAAGGTCCGGTTTCGCCAACAAGCTTAGGACCGCCGGGCCTTGAGTCCGCACAGCCCGGGAAAAGAAAACGTCCCCGGCGCCCTGTTGCCAGGATGCCGGGGACGTACCACTCTTCGCTAAAAGAGTGGGCCCTGTGGGGCTCGAACCCACGACCCACGGATTAAAAGTCCGATGCTCTACCAACTGAGCTAAAGGCCCCCGCCGGATGGGTTCGCAGCGTATGTGCGGGCCACCCGGCCCAGTCCATTTCTGGACGTTAATACTCTAACCCATGGTTCCGGCCGCTTCGCACGGACCTCCCCGGTCCGGCGCAGGCTGCGGAAGCGCGGGCCGGGCAATGGAACGGATGCTCGATTTCCGCCTCGGCACAGGAGTAGCGTGGGGGCATGAGTGAGCAAGCAGCATCCAGCCAGTACGGCGGCGCGAACCGGCACCATAAGCCAAAGCCCTTCGCTCCCATTGACTTCGAGCCCTTTGCAGGGGGCGCGGACCCCGCGCGTATCTCGGAGGCCGCCCACCTTGCTGCCCAGGCACTTGTGCGCCACGGCCGTGACAGCGATGATCCCGTGGTCACCGAACGCCTGGTCAAGCTCGCCGACGAGCAAGGGCTGGAAGCCATCGCTGAGATGTGGGCGGAGAGTCCCGCGCGTTCACTGCCCGGCGCCCTGTGGCGGCTGTACGCCCTGCGCGCGGCCACGGTCCAGGACCCGGAGCGCATCTCGGTCTACTTCCGGGCCGGCAAGGACACCGCCCAAGTGTCCAATGTGGTGGCCGGCGCGGCTGAGCCACCGGGTGCCGATGAAATGCGGACCATGGCGGATGCCATCCTTTCCGGAGCGTTCGACGGCGAGTTCGACGTTGCGCTGGAACGATCCGCAGCGTTTTGCCGGGTGGTGGCGCTCGGCCAGGCAACCATCGCCGACGGCGCCGAGCATGGCAACGAGGCACATGCCAGCAAGCTCACCCGGAACTCGCACCAGCTGGTCAAAACCGCGGAGGACCTTGAGCACGCCGCGAACGCCTGGCGGCTGGGAGAACTCGACTGACCCAGGCCGGCTGCCCCGCCCTTGCCCCATCTGTCAAGATTGACTTGCGCCAGCCAAAGTAGAAAACTGAAACCGGTGCCGAGCCGCGAAACCCCCGGGCTTCAACAATTAGCCGCCTAGAGCGGCCTACCGCCGAGAGGCGTATCCGGTTCGGCACCATTTTCATGCCCGCTTTTCAGGTGCCCAGCCGAGGGCCGGTAGAGTGGGGCTCAGTTGCCCGCCGGGGTCAAGTCACACGGCAGCAACCCCCCGCCCTTACTTTTCCCGGAGACCGGTAAACACGTGAAGCTGCGCCTTTTTCCCCAGGAGCCCGCCGGGCTGGACCTCCTTTCGCAGCTGGCCCAGCAGATCGTGCTGGCCAGCGCCACCCTGGCCGAGATACTGGGCGTCCCCGCCGCTGAGCACGGCAAGCTCGTGGAGGACATGCACAACCACGAGGCAAAGTCCGCTGAACTGCACTTCGCCCTGCTGACGCACATGCGCACCAGTTTCGTGAACCCGCTCCCCCGGGAGGACATGTACGCGCTCTCCCGCTACCTCAACGAGGCCATGGAAAAGATGGACGCGGCCGCGGAGCTGGTGGCCCTGTACAAGCTGGAGCGGCTGCCCAAACGCGCTGCCGATCAGCTGGAGATCATCAGCCGGCAGGCCGAACTGACAGTGGACGCCATGCGCCGGCTCAACAACCTGGACGACCTCGAGGACTACTGGATCGAAATCCTCCGCCTTGCCCAGCGTGCCGAGAGGACGCACCGGGTGTGGGTGGCCGACATGATCGCGGACATGAAGTGGGCCCAGTACTCCCGCAACCGGGACATCGCCAACCAGCTGGTGGAAGTCACCAAGGACATGCGGCGGATCGCCACCCAGGTGGGCAGCATCATCGTCAAGGAATCCTGAGGTGACGCCGGTCATCTTCGGATTCGTGGTCCTGCTGGCCGCGGCGTTTACGTTCCTCAATGGCTTCCGTGATGCTTCCACGTCCGTGGCACTTGCGGTGCGCACCCGGGCACTCACGCCCAGCGTGGCGGTGCTGCTCGCTGCCTTTTTCAACTTTGTGGGTGCCCTGCTGAGCGCCGGCCTGGCCGTCGCTGTCAGCCAGGCCTGGATCAGCCTTCCACCCGGCAACGGGGGCCTGAGCATCCTTGTGGCCGGCCTGGCAAGCGCCTGCGCCTGGGGAATCCTGCTGTGGTGGCGGGGCATCCCGGCTTCCTCCACGCACGCCCTGGTGGGCGGCCTGGCCGGTGCGGGACTGGCTAGCCTGGCGGTAGGCGGCCCCGGCGTCGGCGGCGTGGACCAGTCCCTCCTGTTCCAGGTGGTGCTGCCGCTGGTGCTGTCCCCGCTTGTTGCCTACAGCGGCGCCTTCATGCTGGTGTATCCGGCCACATGGGCGGCACGCTACACGCAGCCCAACGTGGTCAACCACCGCTTCCGCCGGAGCCAGGCCATCGCCGCCGGGGCCGTGGCTTTTGGCCACGGCCTGCAGGACGGGCAGCGGGTGAGCGCCGTGCTGCTGCTGGCACTTCTGGCAGCAGGATATGCCGATCCCGGCACCATACCCCTCTGGGTGGTGCTGCTGTCCGCCGTCATGATGGCCGCCGGGACCATGTTTGGCGGCTGGCGGATCTCGCACACCATCGCATACAAGATCACCCGGATCGATCCCCTGCGGGGCTCAGTGGCGCAGATCTTCAGCGCGGTGATGCTCTTTGTGGGCGCCATCGGGCTGCACTGGCCGCTGTCCACCACGCACACGGTGACCTCAGCGGTCCTGGGCGCAGGCGAGAACCAGCATTTTTCCGTGACGAACCGGAAGCTAGTGATCCGGATTGTGGCGCTTTGGCTCCTGACTCCGCTCGCCACGGCGGCGCTGGCGTTCGTGCTGGCCTTGGCCATGACCCCGCTCGCCGGCTAGTTTCCGGCACGGACCGGACCGGGGCTAGGGACTCGGAAGCTCGGAGCTCGGAGCTCGGAAGCATTCTGCCCGCAGCAAGGATGAGGCGGCGGAGGGTACGGTTACGGGTTCGCTACGTTGCCTGCACTTCCCTGTACAGCAGGAGTCCCGTCACGTAAATTCGACAGTGGGCCCCAGGAAATTCCACGCTGCACAGCAGTAAAGCCACCCAGCAGTAGAACCCACAGCAGTAGAACCCACAGCAGCAGGGGACCAACATCCGCCGCCGGGTGCACGGCCGCGGACGAGCCGCTGCAGCATACCGGCGGCCAGGATGCACATTGTGGAAAAGAGCAGGCATCATGTCTACTTCGAATCCCCGGCACTCCCCGCCCCAGCCACGCCAGCTGCGCTGCGAAACCTGCGGTACGGAGCACCAGCTGACCATCCATGCCATCAGGGCGATGGGCGCAGCCAATGGAGACCTGGTTACCGTCTCCTACACCTGCAACGACTGCGGGTTGTTCAACGAGCATCTCGCCTATGCCGGGGATGTTGCCGCGGCGCTCCACCAGGTCCGCTGGATGGCCAAGGTCATCATGTTCGGCGACGACTACATCCACTGCGGCTTCCCCATGGAAGAGGCCGGGCTGGAAATTGAACGGCTGTGCTACCGGAGCAGCAACAACGGCGGCAGCCTCAACGCGGTCTGCCTGCCTACCCGGGTCCTGCGTTGCCGGTGCGGTTTCCAGTTGGAAATCCCGAAGTAGCAGCCGGCTGCCGCAACCGGACTCACACGGTCCCGGCGGATGTCCTAGATAGCTGCGGGAAATGCAGGCGGGGTGTCCACCAGGGCGGTTGCCAGCTCGTCCGGCGTCATGTTCGCAGCCTGGAGCAGAACCGCCTGGTCCACCCCGTGACCCGCCGCCTGCTTAATGGCCTGCACCAACGACTCGTGGGCGACATCAAGCTCCCACTGCACCGTTTCCAGGTACGAGCTGGTGCGCCACACTGCGGAAACGTAGTCCTCCCCGGCTGACGCGTCCGTCCCGGCGAGGCCAGCGGCCACCGGTGCAGCATCCATCCCGGCGCCCGCGAAGGAAAACGGGGCTGCGGCGGCGGGCCCGGAAATGTACTCATTATCGAGGGGATCGTTCTGCTGGGCAGCCTTGGCCGCCCCGAGCTTGGAAACTTTAAGCTGGTGGCCTCTGCGGCCGGTCGCCATCTGCGTCAACGGAAAACTCCTAAGCATGCTATTTACTAGTTTCCAAAGTATCTAGTTCAGCGTACTAAATGCATCCAGTTATGGCTAGCAATGTCCTAGCGCCCGGTCCTGAGGGTCAGCAAACGCCTATCCGAAACGGCCGGAGACGTAGTCCTCAGTGGCCTTCTGGACGGGGTTGCTGAAGATGGTCTGGGTGTCCCCTACCTCGATCAGCTTGCCCGGCTTGCCGGTGCCTGCGATGTTGAAGAACGCGGTGCGGTCCGAGACACGGGCTGCCTGCTGCATGTTGTGGGTAACGATCACCACGGTGTACTGGTCCTTGAGCTCATTGATGAGGTCCTCAATGGCCAGGGTGGAGATGGGGTCCAGCGCGGAACACGGCTCGTCCATGAGGATCACCTGCGGCTCCACGGCGATGGCCCTTGCAATGCAGAGGCGCTGCTGCTGTCCGCCGGAGAGGCCGGAACCCGGCTTTTCCAGGCGGTCCTTGACCTCGTTCCACAGGTTGGCGCCCTTCAGGGAGCGTTCCACCAGGACGTCGGCCTCGCCCTTGGAAATCTTCTTGTTGTTCAGCTTCACGCCGGCAAGCACGTTGTCGCGGATGGACATGGTGGGGAACGGGTTGGGGCGCTGGAACACCATGCCGATCTGCGAGCGCACAGTCACGGGGTCCACGCCGGGGCCGTAAAGGTTGTCCCCGTCCAGCAGCACTTCACCTTCCACGCGGGCGCCCGGGAGGACCTCGTGCATGCGGTTCAGCGTCCGCAGGAAGGTGGATTTGCCGCAGCCTGAGGGTCCGATGAATGCCGTTACGGACTTGGCCTCGATGTTGATGGTTACATCCTCCACGGCAAGGAAATCGCCGTAGTAGACATTCAGGTCCTTGACGTCGATGCGCTTAGACATGGTGTTCCTTCACTAACTGGGTATGAATTGAAGTCTGGCATCCGGCCCGCCGGACCGGAAGAGGAAATGGAGGTCAGCGGCCGGTCTTGGGGGCGAAGATCCTGGCAATCAGCCGTGCGGCGAGGTTCAGGACCATCACCAGGATGATCAGCACCAGGGCGGCACCCCAGGCACGCTGCGACGACGGGTCGGGGTTCGCCGGCGAGGTGGGGTTCAGGATCTGGGTGTAGATGAAGGTGGGCAGCGAAGCCATCCAGCCGCCGAACACGTTGGAGTTGATGCTGGTGGCGAACCCTGCGGTGACCAGGATGGGCGCTGTCTCGCCGATGACCCGGGCGATTGCCAGGGTGACGCCGGACGCGATGCCGGAAATCGCCGTCGGAATAACCACCTTGAGGATGGTGCGCCACTTACGCACGCCCAGCGCGTACGCCGCTTCACGTAGTTCGTTGGGGACGATCTTCAGCATTTCCTCGCTGGAACGCACAACCACCGGGATCATCAGCACGGAAAGCGCGACGGCGGCTACGGCACCGGTCTTGGTGCCCGGGCCCACCACGGCGAAGAAGAACGCCGCTGCGAAGAGGCCGGCCACGATGGAGGGGATGCCGGTCATGACGTCCACGAAGAACGTGATGGCTCGGGCCAGCCGGCCGTCGTTGCCGTACTCCACCAGGTAGATGGAGGTCAGCAGGCCCACCGGCACGGAGATGATGGTGGCCAGCAGGGTGATCTGGATGGTTCCCAGGAGCGCATGGTAGATGCCGCCGATGACCGGCGCGCCGTCCTCCACTGCACGGTTGTCGAAGACGCCGGTGACGCCGTTCATGGAGGTGGTCATGAATCCGGGCGCCAGGAGGCCCGGGATTCCGTTGACCAGGACAGTCCAGATCACGGAAATCAGCGGGAGCAGTGCAACGAGGAAGGAGCCCACCACCAGGCAGGTGGCCAGTTTGTCCTTGGCTTTACGGGAGCCTTCGACGGCGGCGCTCCAGGACACCAGGCCCACGGCGAAGAGGATCGCCGAGACGATTCCCCAGCCAAAGGCATTGAAACCCACCAGCGCGAGGATGGCGGCGCCGGCGATCAGCGCTGCGGCCAGGACCACGTAGGGGGCGTACTTAGGCAGTTGGCCCTTGGTGAGTGCCGAGCGCTTGCTGCGAACGGGGGTAAGCGTGGAGGTCATTTAGTTGGCTCCCGAGAATTCTTTGTGCCGGGTGATGATCCAGCGGGCGATCATGTTCACGGCCAGGGTGATGACGAACAGGACCAGGCCGGCAGCGATCAGGGTGCTGACCTTGAGTCCGCTGGCCTCCGGGAAGTTCAGGGCGATTTCCGCGGCGATGGTCTGGTTGCCGGACTGGATCAGGCTGGCGGTGAGGGCGCCGGAGGAGAGCACCAGCGCCACGGCCATGGTTTCGCCCAGGGCGCGGCCCAGGCCCAGCATGACGGCGCTGATGATGCCTGGGCGCGCGAAGGGCAGGACGGACATCTTGATCATTTCCCAGCGGGTGGCACCCAGTGCCAGGGCCGCTTCCTCGTGCAGTTTGGGGGTCTGCAGGAAGATTTCCCGGGACAGCGAGGTGATGATGGGAAGCACCATCACGGAGAGCACGATGCCCGCGGTGAGGATGGTCTTGCCCGTGGCAGAGGCTGGCCCCTGGAAGATGGGCAGCCAGCCCATGTTCGCGGCGAGCCAGTTGTAGGCCGGCGAGATTTCCTTTGCAAGGAAGGCCGCACCCCAGGCGCCGTAGACCACGGACGGGATGGCGGCGAGCAGGTCCACCAGGTAGCCGAGTCCGGCGGCCAGCCGGCGGGGGGCAAAGTGGGAGATGAACAGGGCCACGCCGATGGCGATGGGGGTGGCGATCACCAGTGCGATGACCGCGGCGATCAGCGTACCGATCACGATGGGCCAGATGTAGGCGAAGAAGCCCTCTCCGCCCTGGATTTCTGAGGCCGGGGCGGTGAGCGCGGGGATGGCCTGGACCACCAGGAAGAGCGCGACGCCGAAGAGGACGGCGAGAATGAGGCAGCCGGCAGCCAGGGCGGCACCTGAGAAGATTTTGTCCCCGGCGCGGCCGGCGCCCTGGGTACTGGTCAGGGAGGTGGCGGTCATTCGACGGCCCTTCGATCGTTTGGTGGCATTGGGAGCGGGTGGCTTTGAAAGCCAAGTTCCCCGCACTGCCTTTCGGCAGGCGGGGAACCCGGAATCAGAGCGTGGTTAGGACTTGACCTTGATGGACTCGATGGCCTTTTCAGCCTTGGCGGCCAGGTCGGAGGAGAGCGGTGCGGACTTGGCCGAATCGGCCGCGGCCTGCTGGCCTTCCTCGGAGACTACGTAGTTCTCGAAAGCCTTGACCAGGTCCACGGTCTCCTGGGAGTCGTAGGTTGAGCAAACGACGTGGAAGGAAACCAGGACGATCGGGTAGGCGCCCTCGATGCTGGTCTTGCGGTCCAGCTTGATGGAGAGGTCGTTGGCAGAGCGGCCTTCAACCGGGGTGCCCGCGTCCACAGCCTTGGCTGCGGCTTCGGCAGAGATCTCGGTGAACGTTTCGCCCACCTTGATCTGGGCAACTCCGAGCTTGCCGCTGACGGCCGAGTCATCCGCGTAGGTGATGGCTCCGGGGGTGTCGGTGACGGTCTTGACCACGCCGGAGGTGCCCTTGGCGTTTTCACCCTGGAGCGATCCCGGCCACACGCCGGAGGCCTTGTCCGTCCAGACCTCGGGTGCAGCGGCAGCAAGGTAGTCGGTGAAGTTGGTGGTGGTGCCGGAATCATCGGAGCGGTTCACGGGAGTGACCTTGAGGTCCGGGAGGTCCACGCCTTCGTTCAGGGCAGCAATGGCGGGATCATTCCAGGTGGCAATTTCGCCACGGAAGATCTTTGCCACGGTGGCAGCATCCAGCTTCAGCTCGGTGATGCCGGGAAGGTTGAAGGCGATCGCGATCGGAGAGATGTAGACCGGGATGTTCAGGGCGCCGTCAGGGCCGCAGACTTCCTGGGACTGGGTGTATTCCTCGTCCTTCAGGTAGGCGTCGGAGCCGCCGAACTGGGCGGAACCATCCAGCAGAGCCTTACGGCCCGCGCCGGAGCCGTCCGGCGAGTACTGCACGGTGGCGCCCTGGTTGGCAGCAGCGAATTCGGTCTTCCACGCGTCCATGGCAGCGCCCTGGGCTGAGGAACCGATGCCGGTCAGGGTGCCGGTGACCTTGGGGCCGGAGGAAGCCTGGTTGCCTTCGGGGGCGGTACCCGTGGCGTTGTCTGAACCGCAGGAGGTAAGCGCCAGAGCGCCGGCTGCGATAACAGAGATAGCCGCGTGGCGGCCGAAGCGGAGTGCCTTCACTAGATGTACCCCTTCCAGGGTTTTTCAGTTGCGGACAGGGACGGAGAACCCTGCTGCGCGATGCGTAGGTTTTGTACCTTCAACGAAGTTAGGCCCCGCAGGTAACGGGACGGGCGGACCAAAGTGAACGGAGGATTAACGACGGCGGGATATTCGCTGACAAATGCCCGGTCACCATTGCGCAGATCACATGTCCGGCCGTAGTGCACCGGCGCCATAGAGCCGCCAAAAGAAATGTGCCGGCGGCAATAGACTGGACCGCATGGCCCCCGCAGCAGGACTCTCAGCAGGCAGGCGCTTCCTGCGCGGACGCTTCCGCACCGGCATGATCCGGAGCCGGAATTCCCTCATCCCGGCCATCCAGATGACGGTCTGTGCCGTGGGTGCCTACGCTTTCGCTGAATACGTGCTGGGCCACTCCGGTCCGCTTTTCGCGGCTACCTCATCGCTGATCGCGCTTGGCTTCTCCCGTGAACCGCGGCTGCGGCGGGTGCTGGAGGTGGGCCTGGGCTGCACCATCGGCATTGCGGTGGGCGACCTCCTCCTGCACTGGCTGGGCGCCGGAATCTGGCAGGCCGCCGTCGTCCTTTTGTTTTCCATCCTGCTCGCAAGGTTCCTGGACAGCGGGAACATCTTCACCACCCAGCTTGCCCTTCAGTCGCTGCTGGTGGTGCTGCTGCCCGCGCCGTCGGGCGGTCCGTTTACCAGGAGCATTGATGCCGTGGTGGGCGGACTGTTCGCCCTGCTGGTGACCATCCTGGCCCCCAAGGACCCCCGCCGTGAACCCCGCAAGGACGTGCAGAAGCTGCTGCACGAGCTCGCCGAGGTTTTGCGCGAGTGCGCCGGAGCGCTGGTCAACAGCGATTCCACCCAGGCGTGGCACGCCCTCATCCGGGGCAGGAACTGCCAGCCGCTGGTGGACGGGATGCGCCAGTCCCTGCGCGCTTCCGGCGAGGTGGCCACCCTGGCGCCGGCCCACCGCCGGCACCGGGATGAGCTGGACCGGCTCAAACAGTCGCTCGACTTCATCGACCTGGCCCTGCGGAACAGCCGCGTTTTTGCACGCAGGCTGACGAGCGCCATCAACCACGCGGCGTTGTCGGACGAGGCCACCGAAAACATCGCTGAGGTGCTGCAGGAGACCGCTGCCGCCATTGATGAGCTTTCGCTGGGCCTGGCGGAAACGCACGACGGCGCCCGGCGCGCCCACCTGCGCACCGCCCGGCAGGACCTCAGCGAGATTGCCCTGCGCCTGCACCCCAAGCTGCTGGAGGTGCAGCGGCTTGAAGGTGAAACGGTGGTGATGCTGTACCGGCCGCTGATGGTGGACCTGCTGGAGGCCACCGGGATGGATGCCCGCGAAGCCCGTGACGTGCTGCCTGCCCTTTAAGTGGTGACCGCCCGCGCGTCGTTCGCGTAGTGCAGCCCCAGCTGCTCCCGGGCCTGGTCCAGCAGCCCCATCATCTGCACGGTTTCAGCCCAGGGCATCAGTGGGCTCTCCTGCAGGCCAGCCCGGATGCAGCGGGCTGTTTCGCGCAGTTCGTGGATGAAGCCCTCGGCTTCATCGTGAAATTCCTCCACCCGGCTGGTTCCGTCCTGGCCGCAGATTTCCAGCTTTCGCGGGTTATACAGCGGGGAACCGGTCCGTATCCAGCCTGCTGTTCCGCTGATGGTTGCCGTCCCAGGACCGGCGGACTGGAGCGAGGAGGTGAGCTGGGCGGCCGCCCCTTCCGGGTACTCAAGCGCAAGGGTGTTCTGGACGTCCACGCCGTCCTGGTTCAGGTGTCCTTGTGCCCTGAGCCCTGCGGGGAAGCCGAGTGCCGCCACCGCCCAGGTCAACGGATACACGGCGAGGTCCAGGAGGGCTCCTCCGCCGGCCGCAGGGTCCCACAGCCTGTCCGCGGGATCATAGGCAGCCGGAAAACCCAGGTCGGCCTGGACCCAGCGCACCGTTCCAATCCCGCCGCTGCGGATAATCTCGAGGGCTCGGCGGGTTGCCGGGAGGAACCGCGTCCAGACGGCCTCCATCAGGAACAGGCTGCGCTCCCCTGCCAGCTGCACCAGCTCCCGCGCTTCGCTGGCGTTGATCGTGAAGGGCTTCTCGCACAGGACGTGCTTTCCGGCTTCAAGGGCCGCACGGACAACCTCAAAATGCTGGGCGTGGGGCGTGGCAACGTACACCACGTCCACCCGGGGATCTTCAAAAAGCTGCTGGTATCCGGAGCCGGAGGGATTGTCATGGTAGCTGGCAGCAAAGCCGTGTTCTTCAGCGAATGCCCGCGCTGAGCCTTCACTGCGCGAACTGACGGCATAGAGCTCAGCTCCTTCCAGGCGGGCCAGGTCACGGGTGACCCGGTGCGCAATCCGTCCCGTCGCCACAATGCCCCACCGGAGGGTTTGCCCATCTGTTGCGCGGCCGCCGGAGCCGGTGCCGGCCATCACGCGGACTCCCGGATCACCAGTGAGGTAGGAATCTGCGTGACGCGTGCGGTGTCCTTCCCCTCGATGAGGTCCACCAGGATTTCGGCCATCTTCTTGCCCATCTCAATGATCGGGTGGTGCACGGTGGTCAGCTGGGGGTTGACCGAGGTGGCGAACGAGTCGTCATCGAAGCCAACCACGGCCACATCCTGGGGTATGCGGAGCCCCCGTTCCTGCAGCACGGTGTAGGCGCCGGCAGCCATCTGGTCATTGGCCACGAACAGGCCGTCGATCGGCTTCCCGCTGCCGAGCAGGCGGCGCATCGCCTTCGCCCCCGACGCCAGGGTGAAGTCCCCGTACTCAACCAGGGAGTCATCCAGGCCTGCCTCGGCCATGGCCAGCCGCCAGCCGCTGATGCGGTCAATGCCGGGCGGCATGTCCTGGGGCCCTGCAATGGTGGCGATGTTGGTCCGTCCGTTGTTGATGAGCAGCCTTGTGGCCCCGGCAGCAGCAGCCTCGTTGTCCACGTCCACGTAGTAGCTGGCGCTTTCTCCCAGCGGCCTGCCGGCAAACACCATGGGGATGTAATCGCTCAGGTGGGTCCAGGACCGGTCCCCTGCGTGGTGGGACACCACCAGCGCCCCCGCCACATTCCCGCCGAGAAGGAAGGCCCGGGTCTTCTCCGGCTTCGCCTCGGAAGCAATGACCATGTTCAGCGTGTAGTCCGTGTCCGCCAGGTACAGTGCCACGCCCTGGACCACGGAGGCGAAGAACGGGTCCGCGAAGACCTTGGACGTGGACTCCGGCACGATGAGCGTCACCGAGTTGGGGCGCCTGCTGGCCAGGGACCTGGCGGCCCGGTTGGGCGTGTAGTTGACGGCCAGGATGGCCTGCCGCACTTTGGCTGCAATGTCCTCGTCAACGCTTGGCACGTCATTAACCACGCGCGACACTGTGGCGCGGGAGACGCCGGCCAGCGCCGCCACCATTTCCAGGGTGGGCGTTGGCCGGTTTCCGCTGGTGTCTTGCTTCACTTTTCTTCGCTCCGTGGTCTGGCTGGCACAGGTGCCGGGAATTTCAGTTTAGGCGGGCAGGAACGCGGGCGGTTGGGACGCGCTCTGCCGTGCCGCGGCGATCAGCCCGGCATAGGCCTTGCCGCTGTCCTTGACGGTGCGTTCCAGCGTGCCGTAGTCCACGCGGACAATCCCGAAGCGCTTTCCGTAGCCCCAGGACCACTCGAAGTTGTCCAGCAGGGACCAGACAAAATACCCGCGGACGTCGGCGCCTTGGTCGATTGCTTCACCCACTGCTGCCACATGGTCCAGGATGAACCGGGTGCGTTCGGCGTCGTGCACGGCGCCGTCGGGGCTGACAGTGTCCTCGTACGCCGCTCCGTTTTCGGTGATGTACAGCGGCGGCAGCGAGTGGTACTCCTCCCCCAGCCGGACCAGGAGTTTCCGGAGCCCGTCCGGGTTCACTTCCCAGCCCATCGCCGTCCGCGGGAGGCCGCGGCTGGGAAACGCGATGTCCTCCGAACCGATCCATGGTGAGGCAGAGGCACGTTCCGCGCCGCCGGAGTGGCCGTCGCTGCCGGCATCGTCCGCGTGGCCGCTGATGAGGTCATCGTGGTAATGGTTCACACCGAGGAACTCCAGCGGCGCGCTAATGGCATCCAGGTCGCCCGGGAGAATCAGGTCCTGCAGGCCGAAGGGGGCGAGGTCACGCAGGGTGTCTTCCGGGTAGGCTCCGCGCAGGATGGGATCGAGGAAGATCCGGTTCTGCAGCGAGTCAAAGCGGCGGGCAGCGTCCAGATCCAAGGGGTCCTGGCTGTCCCGCGGGATGGAATTGCTCAGGTTCAGGGTGATGCCCAGCTGCTGGGCGCCGCGGCTGCGCAGCGCATGTACTGCCAGCCCATGGGCCAGGTGCTGGTGGTGCACGGCGGCGATGGCCGCCGTCGGATCCTGCCGGCCGGGGGCATGCACTCCGGAGCCGTACCCCAAGAGGGAGGAACAGAAGGGCTCGTTGAAGGTGGTCCAGTGCTGGACCCTGTCCCCCAGTGCCGAGTAGACATCGTTGGCGTACTCCACGAACCTGTACGCGGTGTCCCGGTTGGCCCAGCCGCCCTTTTCCTCGAGGGCCTGCGGCAGGTCCCAGTGGTAGAGGGTGAGCCACGGCAGGATCCCTGCTTCAAGAAGCTCATCCACCAGCCGGGAGTAGAAGTCCAGCCCTTCGCGGTTCACCTCCCTGTCCCCGGGGCGCACCCGCGCCCAGCTGGTGGAAAAGCGGTACGAGTCCAGCCCCAGCTCTTTCATCAGCCGGACATCCTGGGGCATCCGGTGATAGTGGTCCACTGCCTGCTCAAGGTTCTCGCCACGGGCAATCGCTCCGGGAATTCTCGCGAAGCGGTCCCAGATGGAATCTTCCTTGCCGCCTTCGTGGCCTGCGCCTTCTATCTGTGCGGCCGCCGTCGCCGACCCCCAAATAAAGCCCTCGGGCCATTGCCGCCTGTAGGTAGGGTGCTGCATTAGCCCTTCACTGCTCCTTGCATAATTCCTGAGATGAGTTGTTTGCCGGCCAGTGCGAAGAGCACCAGGAGCGGCAGTGTTGCCAGCACCGCTCCGGCGAGGACCACCGAGTAGTCCACGTAGCGCGCTGACTGCAGCTGGCTGAGCGCCGTCTGCAAAGTGGGATTGCCGGCGTCGAGCACCAGCAGCGGCCAGAGGAAATCGGTCCAGGCCGTCATGAACGTGAACAGTCCAAGGATGGCCATGGCGGGACGTGCGGCAGGCAGGGCAACGTGCCAGAACGTGGAGATCATGCTGGCCCCGTCCATCCTGGCGGACTCGATAAGTTCGTCCGGGATGACATCCACCAGGTACTGGCGCATAAAGAAGACGCCGAATGCCGTCACCAGCGTGGGCACCACCACGGCACCGATTTCGCCGGCCCAGCCCAGGGTGCGCATCACCATAAAGAGCGGGATGATGCCCAGCTGGGTGGGGATGGCCATGGTGGCCACCACCATGAGCATGAGCCCGTTCCGGCCCTTGAAGCGCAGTTTGGCGAAGGCGTAGCCGGCCAGGGTGGAGAACCCCACCACGGAGACGGTGATGATGCAGGAAATCAGGACGCTGTTTCCGAGGGCGAGCCAGAACGGGATGGTGTCAAAGACCTCGCCCACGTTGGTCCAGAAGTTTCCGCCGGGAAGCAGTGGCGGCCAGGTTTCGCCGAGGGCCTCGTTGGAGCGGCTGCCGATGACGGCGGACCACCACAGCGGGTAGGCCGAAGACACCAGGAAGGCGAGGAGCAGGCCGTAGGTAAGGAATCCGGGCTTTTCGCCGGAGCCGGTGAAGCGCTTGCGGAAGGTGGCCGGGCGGCCGGCAGGCGTCTTCCTGCCCGGCAGGGTGCCGGCCGGCGCGGGGGGTGCCCCCTCGATGATGCTCATCGCGTAGTCCTTTCAGCACGTTCCCGGGCCCTCCGGATTGACCGGGAGGGCTTGGCGGCATCCGCAGTGGCGATGCGCCGGGAGATGAGGTAGTTGATGACACCGAACAGCACGATGATCAGGAAGAGCAGCCAGGCGATGGTGGACGCCTTGCCGAAGTTCTGGCGCTGGAAGGCCATTTCCCACAGGTAGAGGACGGTGGTCTGGAACTGCCGCTGTGAGCCGCCGGCGCTGGCGGGATCAAAGAGGCGGGGTTCGGTGAAGATCTGCAGGCCGCCGATGGTGGAGGTGATCACCACGAACACCATGGTGGGACGGATGCTCGGCAGGGTGATGCTGAAGAACCTGCGCAGCGCTCCGGCGCCGTCCAGGGCCGCGGACTCGTACAGGTCGCGGGGAACGGCCTGCATTGCTGCCAGCAGGATGAGGGCGTTATAGCCGGTCCAGCGCCAGTTCACCATGGTGGCGATGGCTATGTGGCTGGGCAATGTCTCGTTCTTCCACATCACCGGATCCAGGCCGAAATTCCCCAACACATTGTTGATGAGGCCGTACTGCTCGCCGAACATGTTGGTGAAGATCATGGCCACGGCCACCGGAGTGACGATGTAGGGCAGGAGTACGCTCATCCGCCAGAAGGTCTTGGCCCGGAGGTTCTGGTCCAGCACGGCGGCCAGGAACAGCGCGACGGCCAGCTGCGGGATCGCGGAGAGCAGGAAGATGCTCATGGTGTTGAACAGGGAGTTCCAGAAGAAGCGGTCCTGCAGGACTTCCGCAAAGTTCTGCAGGCCCACGAAGTCGCCCTGGCCCTTGAGCAGGTGCCAGTCGAAAAGACTGACCACGAAGGTGTAGACCAGCGGGAACAGTCCCACCAGCGCGAAGAGGATGAAGAACGGGGCGATGTACAGGTAGGGCGAGGCCTTGACGTCAAAGACGTTCAGCCTCTGTTTGAAGGTGGGTTTCGGCTTGATGGCCGCGGGTTGTTTTGCGGGGCGGTTCAGGGTGGTTGTCATTGGGCTCTTGCCCTCCATCGGGGGGCCTCCCTTCCGGGAGGCCCCACAGCGGGTGATGCTAGTTGTTTACGACCAGGTCGTTGAGGAGGGTCAGCGCTTCGGACCAGGCCCTGTCTGCGTCAGCGGTGCCGGCGTCAAGCATCTTCAGCGCCGGGCCGAAGACGTTTTCCTGGATCACCGAATCGTCCGGTCCCTTGAACTGCGCCACTACGCCCTTGGCCCGGTTGGCGAGGATGACGCCGGTGGGGGCGTTGTTGAAGACAACGTTGGGGGCGGCATCTGCCACCAGCTTCTCCTGAGCCTTCAGCGTGCTGGGGAAGTTGTTGGCGGCAGCTGACTGCTTGACCTGCTGTTCGGGTGCCGTGAGCCAGGCTGCGAGCTTTGCGGCCTCGGCCTGGTGCTTTGAGGTCTTGGGCACGGAGAGGAAAGCTCCGCCCCAGTTGGAGGCTCCGCCGGGGAAGACGTCGGCGAAGTCCCAGCCGCTTTCCGTGCCGCCGCCCGCTGATTCCAGCTGGCCCTTGATGGTGCCGAGCATCCAGCCCGGGCAGACGAAGGTGGCAAAGGAGCCGTCAACAAAGGCCTTGCCGTTGCCCCAGTCCCACTGGGTCTGGTTCGCTGAGAGACCGGCAGCCGTGCCGGCCGCAAGCATCTCAAACTTGGCCTTCATCTCGGAGTTTCCGTCGACGTTCAGCTCGCCGTGCTTGGTGTAGTAGCCCTCCTCCATCTGGTTCACCATGGAGTTCCAGACGAATCCGGACTGGTCGTACCAGGCTTTGCCGGTGGCTGCCTTGTACTGTTCACCGAGCTTGAAATAGGTTTCCCAGGTTGCGTCCTCGCCGCCAAAGAGTTTTGCCACTGATTCCCGGTCGCTGGGCATTCCGGCAGCCTCGAAAAGCTTGCCGTTGTAGCAGAGGCCCTGGGGGCCGATGTCCGTACCGTAGCCAATAACGCGGCTGTCAGGGTCGGTGCCCTGCTGGAACTTCCAGTCCACCCAGTTGTCCTTGATATCCGCTGCACCGTGCTCGTTCAGGTCCACGAACTGGTCCGAAACCTCCATGATGGAGCCCAGCCAGCCTTCCTCGATGGCCACGACGTCGCTCAGGCCGGAACCGGCGGCGAGCTTGGTGAAGGCGTCGGTGCGGGCATTGGATCCGCGGTCGATGTTGGTGGCTTTGATCTTCACGCCCGGGTTGGCTTCCTCATACTCACCGTAGAGGTCGTTGTAGCCAAAGGTGCCGAAGGTGGTGACCGTGAGCTCCACGGGGTTGTCTGCGCTTGCTGCCTGTCCTGTACTGCTGCTGCAGCCCGTGGCCAGCATGGCCATGGCCGCCACGCCCGCGATTACGGACGCGGTGTATCGAGGTGAAAATTTCAACGTCACTCCTTTGTGGGGGAAACTACCGGCGCTGAGAGAGCGCTCTCTGGGAAGTTCCTCAACTGTAAGCGTGGCGCGGATCACTGTCAAGAGAGCGCTCTCTCAGCGTTCCGATTAGTCTGCGTGCTCAGCGGGCGGTGATTGTCAGTGCCCGCCGCTAGGGTGGAACCCATGGCAACAAAGACTTCCCGGGCCTCCAAGGCACCCGCCTACAAATGTGCTGAATGCGGCTGGACCACGGTCAAGTGGGTGGGCCGGTGCGGCGAGTGCCAGGCGTGGGGCACGGTTGAGGAGACTGGCGCTGCCGTTGCGCGTACGACGGCGGCCACTACAGTCCTGGAGCCCGCCCGCCGTATTGCCGAGGTGGACGCCACCACGGCAGCGTTCCTGCCTACGGGCGTCGATGAACTGGACCGGGTGCTGGGCGGCGGACTGGTACCGGGTGCCGTCATCCTGCTGGCCGGTGAACCCGGCGTGGGCAAGTCCACCCTGCTGCTGGACGTCGCGGCGAAGTTCGCCCGGACCGCCCAGGATGTGCTCTACGTGACGGGTGAGGAATCCGCAGCCCAGGTGAAGCTCCGCGCCGAGCGGATCGACGCCGTGGCGGAATCGCTGTACCTCTCAGCCGAAACGGACCTGGGCCAGGCCCTGGGGCAGGTGGAGAAGATTGAGCCGCGGCTGCTGATCGTGGACTCGGTGCAGACCCTCAGCAGCGCCGACGTTGACGGCAGCGCCGGGGGCGTCTCGCAGGTCCGCGAAGTGGCAGCATCCATCATCGCGGCCGCAAAGCGGCGGAACATGACCACCCTGCTGGTGGGCCACGTGACCAAGGACGGCTCCATCGCCGGTCCGCGGCTGCTGGAACACCTGGTGGACGTAGTGTGCCAGTTCGAGGGCGAGCGGCATTCGCGGCTCCGGCTGCTCCGTGCAGTCAAGAACCGCTACGGGCCCACGGACGATGTCGGCTGCTTCGACCTGAACGAGGACGGGATCCAGGGCCTCGCGGACCCCAGCGGGCTCTTTGTCAGCCGCACCAAGGAACCCGTGTCCGGCACCTGCATCACGGTGACCATGGAAGGCCGGCGTCCGCTGCTGGCCGAGGTCCAATCCCTGCTGGCGGAGAGCCCCAACTCGCAGCCGCGGCGGGCCACCAGCGGACTGGATTCTTCGCGCGTCTCCATGCTGCTGGCTGTCCTGCAGCAGCGCGCGGGAACGCTGCTGCACAAGGATGATTCCTATGTGGCCACGGTGGGCGGCGTGAAGCTCAGCGAACCGGCCACGGACCTGGCGGTTGCCCTTGCCGTGGCATCGGCGAAGGCGCGCAAGCCGCTCCCCATCCGGCTGATCGCTTTCGGCGAGGTGGGCCTGGCTGGCGAGGTGAGGCCGGTGCCGGGCATCAACCAGCGCATCCAGGAGGCCCACCGGCTCGGGTTCACGCACGCTGTGGTACCTGCCAGCCATGCCGGGCCGGGGCCCATACCGGCCGGGTTTTCCGTGCGGGAAGTGGAGCACCTCACCGAGGCTTTGAGCCTGCTGATTGGCTAGCGGCTTTCTGATTGGCCGGCAACGCCTGGTTGGCTCATGCCTGTTTATTCGCGGGTGACACTGGCGGCGACTGGTGGCCGCCTGGTGGCCGCTGTGCGCCCCTGATGTCCGTGCCTGTGCTGCGTTTGTCAGCCGTTGTGGCGCGGCAACGAATCGGGATCGTCGCGGCGGGAGCCCTGAAGCCAGCCTGACACATCACTGCGGAGCACCAGGAGCGGCCCGCCGGTTGCGTTCACGTTGCCCGTGGGCACGTAGTAGCCGCGGCCGGAACCCGGACCGCCGGCCGCCCGGTCCAGGGCGTCAACCAGGTGCCGCGGCAAGTGGCCCTGCGGACCAAGGCTGTGCAGCTCATCAAGTTCTTCCGGCGTCAGATGTCCCAACACCTCGGCAATACTGGCCATGACGGGTCCCTTCGAGCAGAGTGCCTGAAGGAATAACCTAAAGCAGCACCGTGAACTGCGGGTTAACGTTGGACGGCAGCTTCCGTTCGTGCGTGAAAATTCCAGCTACAGGAGGACAAGTGCCCGTTCGCAGTGCAGGGATCCTGCTCTACAGGCTGGCCGCGCCCAACGGCGTCGAGGGGACATCCCGGGACCGCATGCCGGAGAGCCTGGACGGGCTCCAGGTGTGGATCGCCCACATGGGAGGGCCGTTCTGGGCACGCAAGGACACCCATGCCTGGTCCATCCCCAAGGGCGAATACACGGAGGGCGAGGATCCCCTTGCCGCGGCACTCCGCGAGTTCGCAGAGGAGATGGGCACCCCCGCACCAGCCGCTGACTACCTCCACCTTGGCGAATTCCGCCAGCCCTCCGGCAAGGTCATCACCGTCTTCACCGCCGAGCAGGACTTCCAACCGGAAACCATTGCCAGCAACACGTTTCCGCTGGAGTGGCCAAAGGGCTCGGGCCGGATCCAGCACTACCCGGAAATTGACGACGCCCGCTGGTTCCCCGAACCGGAAGCCCGGCTCAAGCTGGTGAAGGGCCAACTGCCGGTTCTGGACGCCCTTGTCCGCCACGTCCGCGACCCCTAGTAGGGTGGCACCCGCTACTGGTCCTTGCACCCGCGAGCGCCCGGGTGTGTTGTCCACATGCGGGTGCAAAGGTACTCGCTGTGAGGTTCACAAGCGCATCACCACTGTTCCTGGCCGGCATGCGGGTGGCGCCCGCACGCGGGAACGGTGCCGGGACGCTGTAGCGTTCCAGCGTCCCGGCACCGTTCCCGCGTCCGGGGCAAAAAGCAGGCTGGGCGCAGGAGCTAAGAGCCGGTGATTACCAGGGCAACGCTGTGCCCGCCGAAGCCGAAGGCGTTCACCAGCCCGGCCGGGCTGTAACCCGGCTGGAGGCGGTGGGCGTCCTCGGTAACAACATTGAGGTCCACTTCGGGGTCCAGCTCCTGGACGTTGAGGGTGCCGGGAAGCACGCCGGTCCGCAGGGCTTCAACAACCACGACGGCGGCCAGCGCGCCGGCGCCGCCCAGGAGGTGGCCGGTGTGGCCCTTTGTGGACGTGACGGGCACGTCTGCACCGAAGATCGCGTTGATGGCCTGGCCCTCAAGCTTGTCCCCTACCGGGGTGGACGTGGCGTGGGCGTGGACAAAGCCGATGTCCCCGGCAGCCAGGCCGGCCGATTCGAGGGCCTTCTGCATGACCCGCCGCTGCATGGCGGGATCGGCTGCCACGATGTCGTTGGCGTCGGAGGTCACCGCTCCACCGGCAACAGCCCCAAGCACCCCGGCACCGCGGGCGCGGGCGTGCTCTTCGCTCTCCAGTACCACCACGGCGGCGCCCTCGGCGAGGACAAAGCCGTCGCGGCCGCCGTCGAACGGGCGGGATGCGCGCTGCGGGTCATCGTTGCGGGTGGACAGTGCGCGGATCTGGGAGAAGCCCGTGATCACCAGGTCGTTGACGGAGGCGTCAACACCGCCGGCAATAACGACGTCGGCGGCACCGGAGCGGATCATCTCGGCTGCCTGGACAATCGCCTCAGCCCCGGAGGCACACGCGCTGACGGGCGTCCGGGCACCACCGCGGGCACCGAGGTCGATCGATACCCAGGCCGCGGGTCCGTTGACCATCAGGCGGGTCAGCGTGTGCGGCGAGACCTTGCGCGGGCCCGAGGCTGCCAGCGTCCGGTCCTGCTCCAGCGTGGAACCCAGCCCGCCGTACGCGGAGCCGATCACCACGGCAAAACGCTCCGGATCCACCTCCGGGGCGCCGGCCTGGGCCCAGGCCTCCCGTGCTGCGATCAGCGCGAGCTGCCCGCACCGGTCCATGCGCTTCATCTCGCGGGTGCTCAGGTGCTCCGAGAGGTCAGCGGTAACCTGGCCGGCAATCTTCACCGGCAGCTGGCCGGTCCAGTCGTCTTCAAGCGCCGCGATGCCCGATTTACCCGCCACCAGGCCGGCCCAGGTCTCGGACACCGTGGAACCTACCGGATTAATGGTTCCGGCGCCGGTGATGATGGCGCGGGGCTGAACTGCGCTGTTGGGGCCTGCGTTCACGGTTCCTACTTTGCGGGGTTGTGGGTGCCGATGGGCACGAGGGTGAGGTCCGGGTGGTTCTTCTCAATGCGGCGCAGGGCCCAGACGTCGTTGAACAGGGCGAGGTACTCGCCGTCGGACCGCAAAAGCACCTCGGCGCCGATGACGTTGGCGAGCGCCGGCATGGCCTCCGCCGTCGAAATCCTTGCGAGGGAGTAGGGCAGGCGTTCCAGCCGCATGGGGGCGCTGAAGTCGTGCGCCATCCGGTCCTCCACCACCTCGAACTGCATGGGTCCGACGGCGGCAAGCACCGGCGCCTGGTCTCCGCGGACGTCGGAGCGGAGCACCTGGATGACGCCCTCGTGTTCGAGCTGCTCGATGCCGCGGCGGAACTGCTTGAACTTGCTGGGGTCCTTGGATCGGGCCACCTGGAAGTGCTCGGGGGCGAAGAGCGGGATGGCGGGGTATTCCACCGGTCCCTCGAGGAAGAGGCTGTCCCCCACGCGCAGGGAGGAGGCGTTGACCAGACCAACGACGTCGCCGGGGTAGGCCTCGTCAATTACTTCGCGTTCCCGGCCGAACACCTGCTGGGCATACTTGGTGGCAAAGGACTTGCCCGTCCGGGTCTGCGTGACCACCATGCCGCGCTCAAAGACGCCGGAGCAGACGCGGATGAAGGCCACATGGTCGCGGTGGGCCTTGTTCATGCCGGCCTGCACCTTGAAGACGAAGCCGGAGAACGGGGATTCCACCGGGCGGGGGTTGCCGTCAACGTCCGGGCGCGGGGCTGCCGGCGGAGCGAAGTCCACCAGCGCGTCCAGGAGTTCCTTGACGCCGAAGTTGAGCGCCGCGGAGCTGAACAGGATGGGGGTGGCCTTGCCTGCGTGGAAGGCCTCGACGTCGAACTCAAGGTTCGATTCGATCACCAGTCCGGCCTCGTCCACGGCGTCCGTCCAGTTGCTGCCCTGGCTCTCGGCGGCTTCCTCGGGGGTGAAGTATTCGGTGAGGGCGATCTGCGCACCGGCGTTGTTGCGCTGGAACCGGGCGAAGCGGTCGTTGCGGAGGTCCCAGACGCCACGGAAGTCCCCGGAAATGCCCACGGCCCAGGTCAGGGGCATGGGCTGCAGGCCGGTGCGTTCGGTGATTTCGTCCATCAGGGCCAGTGCGTCCAGGCCAGGCCGGTCCCACTTGTTGATGACGGTGATGATGGGCAGGTTGCGCTGCTTGCAGACCTCGAACAGCTTCATGGTCTGCGTTTCCAGGCCCTTGGCGGCGTCCACGAGCATCACGGCGCAGTCGACGGCGGCCAGCACCCGGTAGGTGTCCTCGGAGAAGTCGGCGTGGCCGGGCGTGTCCAGAAGGTTGATGACGGTGTCGCGGTAGGAGAACTGGAGCGCCGCGGAGCTGATGGAGATGCCGCGGTCCTTTTCCATCTGCATCCAGTCGGACACGGTTTCCTTGCGGTTCGCCTTGCCGCTGGAGGCGCCAGCCGTGCCGATCACCTTTGCGTGCAAAGCGAGCGCTTCGGTCAAGGTGGACTTGCCTGCGTCAGGGTGGGAGATGACAGCAAAGGTCCTGCGGCGGCCGGCCTCTTTGTGAATACCGGAGATCCGGGCGGGGGTCAGGACATCTTGGGACACGGTGCTACTTTCGCTGCGGTTGGGACTGCCCGGGCGCTACCTGATGAGGCACTGCGGCGTTGGGACCGGGGAAACGGGCTGGCAAACAGCCAAGTTCCAGTTTATCGCAGGGCAGCAAACCGGCTGCCGGCGCCGCTTAACACCCGCGAAACCGGACGTTCAAGGCCGTGAAACGACATCCCGCTACCGTGGCCGCATGATGACCAAAGACAACGCGGCGCGGGACGGTTCCCCCTGCCGCGCGGAAAGGACCTGAACGGTGCAGGGCGTCGCCTTTTCCGGCAACCTTTTCTTCGACCCCCTGGCCACGGGACTGGCCGCAGCTGGAGCCCCTGATCCGGCCCGCCCGGCAGCCGAGCACCGCCGACGGGGAATCCAGACACCGGCCGAGCAAAAAGCGCTCAGGGCGGCGTCACTCACGAAAGTCAGCAAAGACCTGGAGCGGATGCTGCGGGAACGGATGCGCTGACGCGGTTCCCTCAGCCGGCGCGCAGCCCCGGCGCAGCCTTAGGGCTGGCCGGAGCGGGCCGGCCAGACTGCCCAGCCTGAGGGCTGGCCGGAGCGGGCCGGCGGGATTGGGCTGGTCGGACTCAGCTGGCCGGACTGAGCTGGGCGGCATGATGGGTGGATGCAGAGCATTGAGCTGACCTTCGGGGAATCCCTTGATTCCGCCATCCGGGCCGACTGGGCAAGGCTGGCGGAAGCCGGAATCCCAAGCCTGGCAGGACATACCTCGCCCAGCAACAGTCCCCATATCACCCTTGCAGCCGGTGCGGATATGAATTTGCCGGACACCCCGCAGGACCCCTGGGAGCGGCTGCCGCTGGACATCAGCTTTTCCGGCGTCCATATTTTCCCCGCGCGGACGGGAATGTATGTCCTTGCCCGCTCCGTGGTGGTGACCCGCCAGCTCCTTGAACTGCACCGCGTCCTGCATGAAGGCATTTCAGGCGCCCTGCCGCTGACCCGGCCGGATGCCTGGACACCCCACGTGACCCTTGCCCGCCGCGTCCCCGCGCACCAGCTCGGGAGTGCGATGGACCTGCTTGACCTGCGCCTGGCTGGCCGCTGCACGGGAGCCCGCCTCTGGGACAGCAACACCAGGACACTGGCTCCACTATGGAACCCGGCCTAGCGCAGGCGGATCAACCCGCCTGCCCACCCCTCCCGCAATGCCGCCAAAAATGCCCGCCCAGCCATCCGTCGTCGGACGCGTTCCGGAGCCCTGTTCCCGCACTCCCTAATGAGGCACTTTAGGGCTTGCCCGTGCGGAAGACGCGGTTCCTTGCCCCTATCATTGAGCTTGCGGGAAACAGAGCATTTTCTGGTCCTGCCGGCAACCTGCTGAAGCCGGCAATCCTGCGGGCCGCGGTCCGCACCTTTGAAGGGAACACTATGGCGCGGAGCCCCGAAGAATCGCTCAGGGCAACACTGGGCAGGGTGGCTCCCGGAACTCCCCTTCGTGACGGCCTTGAGCGGATCCTGAGGGGCCGCACCGGCGCGCTGATCGTCCTTGGCTCGGACCGGACCATCGACTCCATCTGCTCCGGCGGCTTCGACATCGGCATCGACTTCTCCCCCACCCGGCTCCGCGAACTCGCCAAGATGGACGGCGCCATTATTTGCGACAAGGACGCCGGCAACATCCTCCGCGCGGCCGTCCAGCTTGTCCCGGACTCCAGCATTGAAACCCAGGAGTCCGGCACCCGGCACCGCACAGCCGAGCGCGTTGCCATCCAGACCGGCGTGCCGGTCATTTCAGTCAGCCAGTCCATGCAGATCATCGCCCTGTACGTCAACGGCCTGCGGCACGTCCTGGAGGGCTCGGAGAAAGTCCTTGCCCGTGCCAACCAGGCCCTCGCAACGCTGGAGCGCTACCGCTCACGCCTGGACCAGGTCACCAGCTCACTCTCGGCCCTGGAAATCGAAGCCATGGTGACCGTCCGGGATGTGGCCGTGACCCTGCAGCGGCAGGAAATGGTCCGCCGGATTTCCGAGGAAATTGCCCAGTACGTCCTGGAACTCGGCGAAGACGGCCGCCTCCTCTCCCTGCAGCTTGATGAGCTCACCGTTGGCCGGGGCCCCGGCAGCGACGTCATCATCCGCGATTACGGGGCTCCGGACGCCACCCCGGAGGACATCGAGAACGCCGTCAGCGCACTGGTCAACCTTGGCCCCACGGAGCTGATCGACCTCGGGAAGATTTCCGGAATTGTCGGGTTTGCGGGCGGCGAGGCCAACCTCGACGCCGTAGTCCAGCCGCGCGGCTACCGCCTGCTGTCCGGGCTGAAGGCAGTTCCAAAGGCTGTCGCCGACCGCCTGGTGGACCACTTCGGCGGGCTGCAGTTCCTGATGGCCGCCACGATTGATGACCTGATGACCGTTGACGGCATTGGCGACCAACGCGCCCGCACCGTCCGGGAGGGCCTGAGCCGGATGGCGGAAGCAAGCCTCCTGGACCGCTTCCTCTAGCCCAGCGTTTGCTCCGTAATCGTCGTTATGGAGGCTGAAAACGGCATTTACGGAGCAGTCGATGCTAATTCAGCTGGAAGACAGCCTTGGGGCTTGCTTTGGACCCAAGTTTCGCCGTGAAAATGTAGTACGCCCCGCCGCCGCCCGGCTTCGCCTCAATGGGCTGGCAGCCCTCCACGCTCCGGTTGCGGGACCAGGGGAAGTTGGCCGTCTCGCTGGCTCCCGGCGCGATGACCTTCACCAGGTCCTCGCTCTTTGCCTGGCAGTCGCGGGAGGAGAAGATCCGGTCCGGGCCGCTGGTCACCAGGAACTCCATCTGTGAGGTACCGATGTTGACTTCGCAGGGCATGGTGCCGCCGTTGGTCACCTTGAGCGTCAGCATGGGGTTTTCACCATGCCCATACGCTGCCTTGTCGGTGGACGCGGAAACAGTCACCAGGTTCTGGTTGCAGCCGGGCGTGGCTGACGGCGTGGGCGTCGCCGCGGGGTCGGACGCCGACGGCGAAGGGGAGGCCCCGGCCGCAGGTTCTGCAGAAGCCGCCGTCCCCGTGGACGCGGCCTGCTCGGACTTATTGCCCAAGGCACCGGCCACGGCGAAGCTGCTGACCAGTGCGATGACCAAAAGGAGTACCCCGCCCAGGAAGAGCCGACGGCGGCGGTACACAGCCGCGCTCGGCTTGCGGACGGCAGTGGAACCGGATCCCGGTGCCCTGCCATGTGGTGATGATTCGCCTTGCCTGCCCATCCTCCTAGGCTAGAGAACAGCCCCGTTTCTGTTCACCCACCACGCCGCCGTGCCGCCGACGCTCTGGTCACATCCCGTTTCAGCCCGCCCAAACACATCCATTACAGTGTTGGCATCGACACTGAATCCTCCTCCACCGCTGTTTCCGCGCGCCCTTCCGGTCCTCGGGGTCCTGTAAGTACCGACGGGACCGTGGCCGGCCTTGACCTGCTGCACGAACGTATCAACGGCTGGTTCAGCGAAACTGCCCGCGACCTGCCCTGGCGTGAGCCCGCGCGTTCGCCCTGGGGCATCCTTGTCAGCGAGATCATGCTCCAGCAGACGCCCGTTGTCCGGGTGCTGCCGGTGTGGCACGAATGGCTGAAACGCTGGCCCACCCCGGCGGCCCTGGCTGGAGAACCAGCAGGGGAAGCGGTGCGCTCGTGGGGGCGGCTGGGGTATCCGCGCCGTGCGCTGAGGCTGCACGCCGCAGCCGCGGCGATTACCAGTGACCATAACGGCAGGGTCCCGGACACGTACCCGGAACTGCTGGCGCTTCCCGGGGTGGGCAGCTACACAGCCGCCGCCGTGGCTGCCTTCGCGTACGGCCGGCGGGAGACTGTGGTGGACACCAACATCAGGCGGGTCCATGCGCGCCTGGTTTCCGGTTCCGCGCTTCCGGCCCCGGCGCTGACCGCAGCGGAGATGCGCCTGGCCGCGTCACTCCTTCCGGCCGACGACGGTTCCTCCGTGCGCTGGAACGCTGCGGTCATGGAACTGGGGGCGCTCGTGTGCACCGCGCGGGCACCAAAGTGCGCAGCCTGCCCGGTCAGCGACCTCTGTGCATGGCGCGCGGCAGGCGAGCCGCCGCCGTCATATATTCCCAAGGGGCAGGCCTGGCACGGCACGGACAGGCAGGTCCGCGGTGCCGTGGTTGCCGTACTGCGGCTGGCCGAAACCCCGGTGCCGCCGGACATGTTCTTCCGTGAGCCGGCCGACCTGGGCTTTGCCCCGGCGGGAATCGGCGTGCCGCTGGCCGCCCTGCACCGGCTCAATTCCGCGCCCGAACAGCTGGAACGGGCGCTGGCCGGCCTGCTTGCCGACGGCTTGGCGGAGATGCACGACGGCGGCTACCGGCTTCCCGCCTGAGCACCAGGCAGGGGCAGGGGCAGGAAAAATATGCGCTGGATGGCATACTTTCAGGTGACTGGAACAAGGGGGAACCATGAAGATGATCCTGTACGTCATATGGGTGCTGTTCGTCATCGCCGCGGCGTTCGCGGTGGTCCGTGCTGTGCGCACCACGAAACGCGAAGAGCAGCAGGCCGCGTCATGGCCCAAAGTGCAGGCCACCGTCACGGGCAGCGTGGCGGGGTGGACCAACGGAGGCGGCGGGTCCAGCCGCAGTCGGCGGTACTTTCCGATGTACCAGTTCACGGATCCGCAGGGGACGTTGTTTGCCGGCGAGTCAGAGGTCCCATTTGCAAGCCAGCCGGTGCCGGGTGCGCCCATTGAGGTGGCCTACAACCCCGCCAATCCCAACGAGTCGCGGCAGGTTTCTTCCAAGCCCCGGTCCACGCTGGGGTGCGTTGTCCCCTTCTTCGCCGTTTTCGCCCTTGCCTCACTGTGGTTCATCAGTATCTTCCCTGTGGACTGACGCGGGCGCCCCTGCTTACGCCGGTCTCCGTTTGGCAGTCACTGCTGCATCGGCCATAACAATGCGGGCATCAGTTGGGTTGGGCCAAGGACGCTCCGGCCACGGCGCCATACGCTGAAGTATGCGCAGGCAGGGGCTGCTTTTGGCTTTTATCACGACGGCGGGACTCGCCACGGCGTGCGGTCCCGGCCCCGGCGCGGTCCCCTGCCCGGCCATCGCCCAGGCCACCGCAGTCTCGGTAATGATCCCGGCCAGCTACGCGGAGCAGGTCGCCGGCCTGCACCTGAAAGCCTGCCAGGACGGCACGTGTACGGAGGCCGACGTGGAGCTCCGTCCGGGAAGCTCGTCCATCGACCAGGGCTGCACCGACGGCGGCTGTTCCGCCACGGCATCTCCGAACGGCAGCAAAGACGGGGTGCTGATGCTGCAGGCCCTCACCGAATCACCCATGGCAGTAACGGCGTCGGGAACCGGGCCGGACGGGACAGCACTGCCCGTCCGCAGCGCCGAATTCCGTCCGCGCGGGGACTATCCGTTCGGCGAGCAGTGCGGCCGCTTCATTACCGCAACCGTAATACTCGACGCCGAAGGCCTGCGTCAGCAGGACTGACTCCTGGAGGTCAGGGTGGTCCAGGCGATGTGTGGTGCAGTGCAGGGTTGATTCAGAACAGTGCCGGCTGCCCGAAAGCGTCGTCGCCGGCGGTTGCCGTTCCGGCATCCTGCGCCGGAGTGCTGTGCCGCCATTCGAACCCAAGATCAGCCAGCAGTTCCTCGACGGACGTCTGCCCTTCCAGTACTTCAATCTCTGCGGGGCTGTCTTCGAGCTGGGGCCGTTCCATGGCAACGAGCTTATTCGCAGGAAGGGCCGCAACCCCCGGGAACACACCGCCGGTTACCCAAACGAGGCCTACGGCTCGCCAAATCCTGCCTGCACCAGTCGGCCCACGTAGTTCACGGCCCGTTCCGCGTCGGCGCCCCAGGCTTCCACATGCAGCACGGACCCCTTGCCGGCACCGAGGGTCATCAGGCCCGTCATGGACGCCCCGTCCACCCCGTTGACCGTCACCTCCACATCCAGCGCGGACAGCCCGCCCGCAATCTTCGCGGCGGGGCGGGCGTGCATCCCGGCCTGGTTTACCAGCTCAAAGTCGCCGGTGAAGTCCGGCCCCCTTCCGGTGGCGGGGTCTTCGCCAGCCACCCTCAGCGGGGCGTCCTCCGAATGGCGGGCGGGACCGCCCGCGGCCTCGGCCGCCCGCCTGACCGCGTGCATGTCCGCACCGCCCTGCGCCGCCACCGCGGCTGCCACCAGCCCTTCCACCAGCGGGGCATCCGCCAGCACCATGGTTTCCGGGTTCTCGGCGAACTCGAGCGCGGATTCGGCCGTCATCACGGCCGAGCCCAAGTCCGTGAGGATCACGGTGCCGCCGCTGTCCACCTTGTCCAGCGCGGCCAGGACTTTTTCCAGGCTGGTGCCGATCCTTCCGTCCGTGGTGCCCCCGGCTGTGAGGACCAGGACGTCGGGCGCCATTTGCGCGGCAAGCTCCGCGGCGCCGTCGGCAATCTTCTCGCTGTGGGAAACCACCACGATGCTCACTGTCACGCTGCGGCCCCCACGGCAGCGCGGAGAATCAGGGCGGACGAGGCCGCGCCGGGGTCCCGGTGCCCCGCGCTGCGCTCCCCCAGGTAGCTTGCGCGGCCCTTCCGCGCCACCATGGGATCAGTGGCAACGGCGCCCGCTTCGGCAGCCTCGGCCGCCGCCACCAGGACGGTGAGGACATCACCGTTGCCGTCCGTCGCGGCCTTCCGGGCGGCTTCCACGGCAGGCGTCCACGCATCCACCATGGTCTTGTCCCCGGACTCTGCCTTCCCGCGTGCCACGATCCCGTCCCGGGCTGCGGCAAGGGCGCCTGCCCAGGCGGCGGGATCGATGTCCGCCGCGTCACCGAGGGATGTTGCGGCCCGGAGGAAGGCGGTGCCGTACAGCGGCCCGGCTGCGCCGCCGACCTTCGACATCAGGGTCATGGCAGTCAGCTTCAGGGCGGCCCCGGGGGTCTGCGGCGGGGCCTCAGCCAGCTTGTCCAGGACAGCCTGGAAGCCCCGGTCCATGTTTTCCCCGTGGTCCGAATCCCCGATGGCCCTGTCGAGTTCGATCAGCTCCACCCGGTGCTCGGCCATGGCCTGGGCGGAGAGGGTCAGCCACTTAACGGCCCAGGTAACATCAAGCCCCACCGCTACACGCCCCAGCGAAGGGCTGCCGTGTGCACCGGCGCGTCCCACAGTTCCGTGAGCTCATCATCAAGCCTCAGTACCGAAATGGAGCACCCCTGCATTTCCAGGGCAGTGATGTAATTGCCCACCAGTGAACGTTCCACCGTTGCACCGCGGTCGGCCAGGACCTGCGCCGCCCGCCGGAAGACGATATACAGCTCGCTCAAGGGCGTGCCGCCCATGCCGTTGACGAACAGGAGCACCCTGTCCCCCGACGCGATTCCCAGGTCGGCAAGGACAGGTTCCAGCAGGCGGTCCGTGATGCCGTCGGCGTTCTCCATGGGGATCCGGTGCCGGCCAGGCTCGCCGTGAATACCGATGCCGATCTCGATCTCGTCCTCGGCAAGGTCGAAGCTGGGCGTGCCTGCGTGCGGGACGGTGCATGCGGACAGCGCCACACCCATGGTGCGGACGTTGGCGTTGACGCGTTCACCCAACGCCGCCACCGCCTCGAGGCCATCGCCCCTCTCCGCGGCCGCGCCGGCAATTTTCTCCACCAGCACAGTTCCGCCCACGCCGCGGCGGCCGGCCGTATACAGCGAGTCCTCAACGGCGACGTCGTCGTTGACCAGGACCGTGCGGACGCTGACGCCCTCAGCCTCCGCGAGTTCGGCTGCCGTTTCGAAGTTCAGGACGTCGCCGGTGTAGTTCTTCACGATGTGGACGACGCCGGCTCCTGAGTTGGCCGCGAGGGTCGCCGGAAGGATCTGGTCCGGCGTCGGTGAGGTGAACACCGCCCCCGGCACGGCGGCGTCGAGCATTCCCACCCCCACATAGCCCGCGTGCAGCGGTTCATGCCCGCTGCCTCCTCCGGAGACCAGCCCCACCTTGCCGCTCACCGGCGCGTCTTTGCGGGTAATGAACGTGGGGTCCGTGCTGACGGTTACCAAGTCGGGATAGGCCAGGCCAAAGCCCTGTACTGATTCTTCGACGACGGCCCGTGGGTTATTGATGAGTTTTTTCATGGCGGTGCTCCTGGCTCTGCTTCCTGGAGAATGTCACCTTGACCCTACTACCGGCAGGCCCGGCAGCGGTAGGTTCGCGGCAGCCGCCCGGACGTCCGGCCCGGAACGCAGAAAAGGGACAGCCCCCAATGACTGTCCCTTTCCCCTGGGCCCCCCAACCCGGCCTCAATAAGTTTATCCATCAATTCGAATAAAACAAGTATGCGCAGGTCAGGGGCGTAAAGAAGCGTTTGGGGAGGATGCCGCTAGAGCACCCGGATCATCCGGGTGTTGCCAAGGGTGTTGGGCTTGACCCGGGCGAGGTCCAGGAATTCAGCCACACCCTCGTCATGGGAGCGCAGGAGTTCGGAGTACACCACGGGATCCACTGCTGACTGGTCAGCCATCACCTCGAAGCCGTGGCGCTTGAAAAACTCCACCTCAAAAGTCAGGCAGAAGACGCGCGCCACCCCCACGGCACGCGCCTCCTCGAGCAGGCTTTCCACCAGCACGTGCCCCACCCCTTTGCCGCGCCAGTCCTCGGACGTGGCCAGGGTGCGGACTTCCGCGAGGTCCTCCCACATCACATGCAGCGCTCCGCAGCCGATCACCTCGCCGTCGCTGGACTCTGCGATGCGGAACTCCTGCAGGCTTTCGTAGTAGGCCACCGTTTCCTTCGCCATCAGAATCCGCTGGTCTGCCAGAGGCGCCACCAGTTTCTTGATGGCGGAGACGTCGCTGGTGCGGGCAGGGCGGATATGGAAGGACTCAGTCACAGAGCCATCCTACGAGGCGTGATGGCTGCGCTCGGGGAACAGTGCCGGCCCCGGTACGGCGCCAACCAACCTAGAGCCCGAGTTCAGCCGGCAGGGGCAGCTCCTGGTCCAGGACATTCTTTGCCAGGAACGATTCCACCACCTGGTACCAGACTTTGGCATGCTGCGGCTGGAGCACCCAGTGGTTCTCGTCGGGGAAGTACAGGAAGCGGTGCGGGGTCTGCCCGTCCTGGTCCGCGGCCAGTTTTGACCTGGACAACAGTTCGTACCAGAGGCGCAGCCCCTCGCCGATTGGTACCCGGTAGTCCTTATCCCCGTGGATCACCAGCATGGGTGTGCTGATGTTTTCCACATGGAGGTGCGGCGAGTTCTCCAGCGCCATCTCTTCGGTCATTTCCTTCAGCCAGTACTGCGAGGCATCGGTGGTGGGACCGAACTGGTCCAGGGCCCACAGGCTGGCGTGGGTCACGATGGCTTTGAACCGGTCCGTCTGTCCCGCCACCCAGTTGGCCATGTAGCCGCCAAAGGAGCCACCCATGGCAGCGGTGCGGCCGGCGTCGATGTCAGGGCGTTCGACGGCGGCGTCCGTCACCGCCACGAGGTCGGTGAAGGGAGCCCTGCCCCACGTTCCCCAGCCGCGCTGGATATGGGCCTGGCCGTAGCCGGTGGACAGTGCCGGGTCAGGCAGCAGCACCGCGTAGCCCTTGGCCGTCAGCAGCCAGGGGTTCCAGCGCCAGGTCCAGGCGTTCCATGACCCGAGCGGCCCGCCATGGATCCACAGCAGCATCGGCGCCGGGGACTCCGCCGCTGCGCCTTCCGGCAGCGCCAGGTAGGCCGGGACGCGGGACCCGTCAGCCGCCGTCGCCGCAATGCGTTCCAGCCTGCCGGGGCGGACCGGCCGCTCAGCGGGGGCGGGCAGCCGCGTGGTCTCGCCGGTCTGGAGGTCGATGCGGACAGGTTCGGGCGGGAACTCATACGAGCTCCGGAGCGCGTAGGCGCTGCGCCCGTCCGGAGAAACCACGACGTCGGTATAGGCCGCGGCGTCCTCCGTCACCCGGGTGACGCCAACCTCAGCCGAGGCGGCGGGGACGCTGACCCGGAAAACCGGCGACGCGCCGTCGTCGTCCGCGGTGGCCAGGAGTGCGGAGCCGTCAGGAAGCCAAGCCGCGGGCTTCGGCCACCGGTCCCAGTCGTGTGCGACGGGGGTAAGGCCGCCGGGAGCGCCGTCCGCCCCGGATACATCCAGCAGATGGAGCTTGACCTGCGGAGCCCGGTGCGGCGTGGTGTCGCTTTCGCTGACCACGGCCAGGGTGCTGCCGTCCGGGCTGACGGGGCCCGGGAAGTAGCTCATGCCTTCCTCGTCCAGAAGCACCTTGGTGCTCCCGGAAGCCACATCAACGGCAACCAGGATGGAGCGGCTGTCAGCCTTGGCCAGCGGCCTGGTGTAGCTCGCGTAGATGGTCCTGCCGTCGGGGCTCACCGCCGTCTCGGCTTCGCGGAGCCTGGGTCCGGCGTCGGGGGTGAGGTTTCGCAGGACCAGCGGCGCCGCGGCGTCCACGGTGGCCGGCTTGCCGTATGCCTTGTCGGTTCCCTGCTCGACGGCGAAGATACGGGGCTGGCCCGGACCCAGGTCAGCGTCCCAATAGCGGACCGGGTACTCGCTGTGCAGGATGGCGGAAACTTTGTTGTCCTTGCGGGACTTGCGCCGTTCGGCGTCGTCGTCCTCATCCGCCGACCCCGCCAGGACCTCCGCGACAACGAACGTGGCGTCCGCCGCCTTGGCGGTCATCACAGCGCCCACGCCACCCGGCCGGTTCAGCACCACCCGGGCCTCGCCGCCGTCCGCAGGAAGCAGCCACAACGCGTTGACGGGGGCGCCTTCCGGACTGTCCGGGTCCGGCCGCGCCGACGTGAAGTAGACATCGCCGCTGGCCGCGAAGGCCGCTCCGGCCTCGCCCTTGGCACTGCGGGTGATCCGTCGCGCCTGCTTCTGGCCCGAGGGATCAAGCTCCCACAGGGCGGTGGCAAATTCCGTGCCCTTGCCGTTCAGTGTGGCCACTGTAGTGACCAAACGCCGGCCGTCCGGGCTCAAAGCCAGTCCACTTACCCGCGGGATGGACAGGTAGTGGTCCAGATCATGAAATGGGGTCAAAGGTTGCTCATCCGGGATCGCCGGTTCCAAGTTAGCCATGCCCCCGATTCAACCCGACCGTGTCCCACATCACAAAATAGGCGGCGGCGACCGCACCAGGCTCCCCCACGACTGCACCCGGCCACCTTTGACGGTGCTCCCCCGAGCGGCGTCTGGCTGGGTCGCGCCGCCACCGGCGCCATTTGCCGCTTGCTGCTCCTCCGTCGCTTTGACGCAAGCTACACAAATGACCCCGGCGCCTGCGCTAAGTGCCGCCGCGCACGAGGTGCCGGGCATCAGGGATTTATGTAGGCGCCGTCAAAGCGAGGAACGAGCAGGCGCCGGGAAATCTCTGATGGCCGGCACCGGACATAACCGCGGCAGAGACCTCAGCCACAGGTGACCGCCGGATGCCAACACTTTGAGGGACGGAGGGCAAAGCGAAAACCCCGCCGCTCCTTGCGGAGTGGCGGGGCTTTGGCTGTGGAAACTAGACGCTCGGAGCGATTTCCGGGATGCGTGGCTTGGCGTTGCCGGCGAACGTGAACTTCGCGTCGTCGCCTTCGCCTTCCACGTCCACTACGACGATGTCGCCGGCGTGGATCTCGCCGAAGAGGATCTTCTCGGAGAGCTGGTCCTCGATCTCGCGCTGGATGGTGCGGCGCAGCGGCCGGGCACCCATGGCGGGGTCGTAGCCGCGGGTTGCGAGGAGCACCTTGGCAGCGGGCGTGAGCTCGATGCCCATGTCCTTGTCCTTGAGGCGCTTCTCCAGCCGGGTGACGAAGAGGTCCACGATCTCGATGATCTCGTCCTGGGTGAGCTGCGGGAACACCACAACGTCATCCACACGGTTCAGGAACTCGGGGCGGAAGTGCTGCTTGAGTTCCTCCGTCACACGGGCGCGCATGCGGTTGTAGCCGGTCTGCGTGTCGGTGCCGGACTGGAAGCCGGTGGCCACACTCTTGGAGATGTCCCGGGTGCCCAGGTTGGTGGTCATGATGATCACGGTGTTCTTGAAGTCCACCACGCGGCCCTGGGAGTCGGTCAGCCGGCCGTCTTCCAGGATCTGCAGCAGCGAGTTGAAAAGGTCCGCGTGGGCCTTTTCCACTTCGTCGAACAGCACCACGGAGAACGGACGGCGCCGGACCTTCTCGGTCAGCTGGCCGCCTTCCTCGTAGCCCACATAGCCCGGAGGGGCACCGAAGAGCCGCGAGACGGTGTGCTTCTCGGAGTACTCGGACATGTCCAGCGTGATGAGGGCGTCCTCTTCACCGAACAGGAACTCCGCGAGTGCCTTGGCCAGCTCAGTCTTGCCGACGCCGGTGGGGCCGGCGAAGATGAACGAGCCACCGGGACGCTTGGGGTCCTTGAGCCCTGCACGGGTGCGGCGGATGGCCTGGGACAGGGCCTTGATGGCCTCGTTCTGGCCGACGACGCGCTTGTGCAGTTCGTCTTCCATCTTCAGCAGGCGCGAGGACTCTTCCTCGGTCAGCTTGAATACGGGGATGCCGGTGGAGTTGGCCAGCACCTCGGCGATGAGGTCCTCATCCACCTCGGAGATGTCGTCCATGCCGCCGGACTTCCAGTGGCGTTCCTTCTCGGCACGTTCGGTGATCATCTTCTGCTCTTTGTCACGGAGCGCGGCTGCACCTTCGAAGTCCTGCGCGTCAATCGCGGACTCCTTTTCCATCTTCAGCTTGGCGATGCGCTCGTCCATGGCCTTGAGCTCCGGCGGAGCGGTCATGCGGCGGATGCGCAGCCGGGCGCCGGCTTCGTCGATCAGGTCGATCGCCTTGTCCGGCAGGAAGCGGTCAGAGATGTAGCGCTCGGCGAGGCTGGCAGCAGAGGCAAGGGCGCCGTCGGTAATGGTGACGCGGTGGTGCGCCTCATAGCGGTCGCGCAGGCCCTTGAGGATCTCTATGGCGTGCGCCACGGAGGGTTCCTTGACCTGGATCGGCTGGAAGCGGCGCTCCAGGGCAGCATCCTTTTCGATGTGCTTGCGGTACTCATCCAGCGTGGTGGCGCCGATGGTCTGCAGCTCTCCGCGGGCCAGCATGGGCTTCAGGATGGAGGCAGCATCGATTGCGCCTTCGGCGGCACCGGCACCCACCAGGGTGTGGATCTCGTCGATGAAGAGGATGATGTCCCCGCGGGTGCGGATTTCCTTGAGGACCTTCTTCAGGCGCTCTTCGAAGTCACCGCGGTAGCGTGAGCCTGCCACCAGCGAACCGAGGTCCAGGGTGTAAAGCTGCTTGTCCTTGATGGTCTCGGGGACGTCGCCGCGGACAATCGCCTGGGCAAGGCCCTCGACGACGGCGGTCTTGCCGACGCCCGGCTCACCGATCAGGACCGGGTTGTTCTTGGTACGGCGGGAGAGGACCTGCATGACGCGTTCCATCTCCTGCTCGCGTCCGATGACCGGGTCCAGCTTGTTTTCGCGCGCAGCCTGGGTGAGGTTGCGGCCGAACTGGTCCAGGACGACGGATCCTGCCGGCGCGCCCTCGGGCTGGCCGGAGCCGACGCCTGCGCCGGTGGTCTCCTTGCCCTGGTAGCCCGAGAGGAGCTGGATGACCTGCTGGCGGACCCTGTTCAGGTCGGCGCCGAGCTTGACCAGCACCTGGGCAGCAACACCCTCACCCTCGCGGATGAGGCCCAGCAGGATGTGCTCCGTGCCGATGTAGTTGTGGCCCAGCTGGAGGGCTTCGCGCAGCGAGAGCTCCAGCACCTTCTTGGCACGGGGGGTGAAGGGTATGTGTCCGGACGGCGCCTGCTGGCCCTGCCCGATGATCTCCTGCACCTGCTCGCGAACGCCGTCGAGCGAAATGCTCAAGGACTCAAGAGCTTTGGCGGCAACACCCTCACCCTCATGGATCAGACCCAAGAGGATGTGTTCGGTACCGATGTAATTGTGGTTCAGCATGCGTGCCTCTTCTTGGGCAAGCACAACTACGCGACGGGCACGGTCCGTAAATCGCTCAAACATTTCGCCACACTCCTAGCTACGACGTACTTTGATGCTACGTGGCTGGCCACTGGTTGTGGAGCGTGTTCGCCACAGGGGAAACCGTGGTGGCTTCGGGAATACGACGGCGGGCCGTCCGCGGGTGCCCCCGCCGCCTTTCGCACGGCCCCGCCGGCACCTCCTGCCGGGCAGGGCACGCACACCGCCACCACCCGGGAGCCTTTGCAACATGGAGGCCGCTAAAACCGAATTGCCGGGCCGGGCCGCTAAGCAGGGTTAAGTCCGGGAACGGAAAAAGCCCCGCTTCCCCGTTGTTGGGGAGCAGGGCTTACCGGCGCCTTGGGCAGAACTAGGAATTTGCCTTTTGGTAGGCTTCCTGGATTTCGGCCTGAATTCGGCCGCGGCTGTTAACCGTGTAGCCGTTTTCACGCGCCCACTGCCTTATTTGGGCAGAATCGTGGCTGCGGCCGCTGGCTGCTGCTTTGCTTCGGACGACCCGGCCCCCGCCGGAGGATTTCCGTGCGGCTGCTACAAACCGCTCAAGCGAAGAGCGGAGCTCGGCGGCGTTTGACGCCGAAAGGTCAATCTCGTAGTTGACCCCGTCAAGGCCAAACTTCACATTCTCGTCTGCGGATCCCCCATCCAGATCATCAACGAGGATGATGTTTACTTTCTGTGCCATTTAAAAGACTTCCTTTTGGAATGGGTTCGGTTTTCAGAAAAGCAGGATGTTTCCTAAAAAGTATGACTCTTTTTATGGCAACGCGTCAAAGTACCCAATGGTTCCAGAGGATATTGGCAAGAAAATCTGGGGGTTTATCTTTTCGTTTCCGGGTCCGGCCGGTCCGTGGGTGCCGCAATCCGGCTTTCGGCTTCTGCCTGTGCCTGGGCCTCGGCTTGGCGCTCTGCCTTGTCCGCGTTGAAGATCGATTTCATGGCGAACCAGAAAAGCAGGCCCACCACAATGGACGGGAGGAGGACGGCCACGTATTCCATGGTCAGTGCCCTTCGGGCTTGAGGAGCGGGAAAAGGATGGTTTCGCGGATTCCGGCGCCGGTGAACAGCATGACCAGACGGTCGATGCCCAGGCCGATTCCGCCCATGGGCGGAGCGCCGTATTCCAGCGCGCGCAGGAAGTCCTCGTCCAGCTGCATGGCCTCATCGTCACCGGCGGCGGCGTGGCGCGACTGCTCGGTGAGCCTTTCGCGCTGGATGACGGGGTCGATCAGTTCGGAGAAGGCAGTGCCGCGCTCCATGCCGCCGATGATGAGGTCCCAGGCCTCGATCAGCCGGCCGTCCTCCCGGTGCGGGCGGGCCAGCGGCTGGGCCGACGGCGGGTAGTCGTAGACGAAGGTGGGGTTCAGCAGTGTTGGTTCCACGATTTCGCCGAACAGTTCAACAGCCAGCTTCTCGGCGTCCCACTTCGGGTCCACCTTGACCTCGTGCTTTTCGGCGATCTCGCGAAGCACCTCAAGCGGCGTCTCAGGTGTCACTTCCTGGCCAACGGCGGCGGAAAGCCCCGGGTAAACCGCCAGCCAGGCCCACTCGCCGTCGAGGTTGATCTCCCCCGCCTCTGTCTGCAGGACACGTCCGGCACCCACGGCGTCGGCGGCGTCGAGGATGATCTCCTTGATGCGTTCGGCCATGACGAACTGGTCTGCCCACGCCTCGTAGCACTCAAGGGTGGTGAACTCGGGGCTGTGGGTGGAGTCCACGCCCTCGTTGCGGAACACGCGGCCCATGTCGTACACGCGGTCGATCCCGCCCACCACGGCGCGCTTAAGGTACAGCTCGGTGGCGATGCGCAGGGTCATCTTCTGGTCGAAGGCGTTCATGTGGGTCTCGAACGGGCGGGCCAGGGCACCGCCGTGGACCAGGTTCAGGATGGGGGTTTCCACCTCGACGTAGCGGTGGCGGAAAAGCGTCTCGCGGATGGAGCGGGTGATGGCTGCGCGGGTGTAGACCATTTCGCGGGCTTCATCGCGGACCATCAGGTCCACGTAGCGCTGGCGGACGCGGGTTTCCTCGTTCAGTTCGGCGTGCAGCACCGGCAGGGGGCGGAGGGCCTTGGAGGCCATGGACCAGGATTCCGCCATGACCGAGAGCTCGCCGCGGCGGGAGGAGATGACCTCGCCCTTGATGAACACGTGGTCCCCGAGGTCAACCAGCGCCTTCCAGTCGGCGAGCGCTTCCTCACCCACATTGGCGAGGCTGAGCATGGCCTGCAGCCGGGTGCCCTTGCCGTCGGTTCCGCCCTCCTGGAGGGTGGCGAAGCACAGCTTTCCGGTGTTGCGGACAAAGACGACGCGTCCGGTGACGCCCACGACGTCTCCGGTGGTGTCATCCGCCTCGAGGTGGGCGTACTTTTCACGGACCTCGGCGAGGGAATGCGTCCGTTCCACACCTACCGGGTACGCCTCGGCGCCGCGCTCAAGAAGTCTGGCCCGCTTCTCCATGCGGATCCGCATCTGCTCGCTGGCATCGACGGGCTCTGGGGCGTTCTTGGGCGCGGGGGTGTTTTGGGAAGTCACAATCCCCAAGTTTACCGGGACTTCGGGCAGGCCGGATCCGGGCGCAACCCGCCCAGTCCCCGCCGCGCCCGGGACGGCAGCGCAGTCCCGCCTAGGATGGGGTGGTGAAAGAACAGGTACTTCCAACGCACGACGGCGGCCGGCTGGCTTTGTACAGCTACGGCAGCGAGGATGCGCCGGGAGAGCGCCGTGTGCTGGTGATCGGGGGCGCCTTCCTGACTGCCCTGATCTACCGGCCGTTTTCCGAGGCGCTTGCAAATGGCCTGGGCGAAGGATGGGCCGTGGACGTGTACGACCGCCGGGGCCGCGGCAGCTCCTCCGGGCAGCCTGCCGACTACTCCATGGCCACCGAGATCGCGGATGTCCGCACCGTCCTGGATGCCACCGGCGCCCGGAACATCCTGGGCCACAGCCTGGGCGGTTCCGTGGCGTTGAACGCCGTCCAGGAGTTCACCGGGACTGCCTACGTGCCGGACAAGCTGGCGGTGTACGACCCCGCCGTCAATATTGACGGCAGCATCGACACCGGCTGGCTGGACGGGTTCGAGGACGCTGTGAACAACGGCAGGGTGGGGCATGCCCTGGCCCACATGAAGAAGGCCACGAGCGCCGGCTCGGCGATGTCCAAGATCCCCGAGCCAGTCCTTGCAGGGCTGATGGCCGTGCTGTCCCGGACCAAGGTGAACAAGATGTTCCGCGAGGTCATGCCCAGCGGCGTAGGCGAACTGCGGGCTGCCTACAAGGATGCGGACCACGCCAGGGACTTCAGCGTGCTTCCCGCCAACACCCACTTCATGGCCGGCGGCAAGAGCCCCAGCTACTACAAGGCAACAGCCGAGCGCCTGCACGCCGCCGTCCCCGGCAGCACGTACGAGCTCTCCCCCAAGGGCTTCCACGGTTCCATCCCTGCCGCCGTTGATGAACTGGTGACGGACATCTCGGAGTATTTCAAGGGCTAGGCACGGCCCCCGGGCCGAGTTTTTGTCCAGATATGCAGGGTTAAGGTGCCTTGAAGCCTGCATATCTGGACAAAAACTCCTGTGGCGGGGTCAGGTGCGCTCTCCCCTGCTGAAGCCGGCCAGGGCCGCGTCACCCAGGTCCTGCCAGATGCTCCTGGACTGGCCTCCCCCGGCGCGGTCCGCCAGCCAGTCGCCATAGCGGGTGATGTCCTCCCCGCCGGCAGCAGCCACAGCATCGCAGGCAAACCCCACAGCCTTCGACCCGTCCGCGAGCTCAATGGAGCCCAGCAGCATGGGTTCGGGCAGGGCAGCCAGGAACGCGCCCAGCCCTGCCGGGGACACCAGCCACCGCTCACCCACCAGCGCTGCGCCGTCGTCCGAGCGGTACACCCCCGGCTTGGGCGGCACGGTGTCCAGGGACACCATGCGGTAGCGGGCCGCGGTCCGCACCGGGCCGTCCCAGGCGGCGCCCAGTTCCTCCAGTTGCGGCGCCAGCGGCTGGCCCTTGCGGTGCGCGCCCACCACAACGAGCGGCACGGCCTTGGCACCTGCGGCCAGCGGCCAGGGAACGGACGACGACGGACTGGCGGCTTCGTCCGCTGCTGCCGGTACCGCGCCCCCGGCAAAGAGCGCCGGCACGTCCGGGGTTGACTCCAGCCGGCGCGCAATCTCGGCGGCAACGGCGTCGTCGAAGGTCCGCCCCACCACGGTCAGGCCGAACTGGGCGCCGTCCACTTCACCGGCAGGAACCGCCACCGCGCACAGGTCGAACAGGTTGCAGAAGTTTGTGTAGGTGCCCATCAGCGAGTTCACGCCCACAGGATCCGCGGCCACCTCGGCAAGGGTGGGGTGGAACGGGGCGGTAGGGATTAGCAGCACATCAAACCCGTCCAGCTGCGCCATCGCCTTGTCCTTCAGCGCTTCCAGCCTGGCCGTATCAGCCACGTACCGGTGGGCAGGCACTGTGCCCGCGGCCCGGATGATGCCCTCCACCGTGGGGTCGATGCCCGCCGGGCCGCCAGCGCCGCCGTCGCCCTTTTCAAGGAATTCACTTTCAAGGAATCCGCCGACGGCGGCATAGCGCTCGGCCACCAGCCCGCCGTCGTACAGCAGCCGGGCTGCGTCGAGGAAGGCATCGAATTCGATGGCTTCGGCGTCCACGCCCAGCTCCCGCAGCCGGTTGATGTTCCGGTGGAACTCCGCGGCCCAGGATGCGGGCAGCGCCGGAAGGCTTGCGGGGTACGCAACACGTGGCCGCTCCGGCGCAGCCAGCCGGATGTTCGCCGGCCAGGGCCGCGCACCTCCAGCCATGACCCCCATGGCGAGTTCTGCCGTGGACAGGTGGCGGGCAAAGATGGTGACGGCGTCCCAGGACCGGCACGCCGGCACTACCCCGGCCGTGGACACCACGTGCAGCGTCGGTTTGATGCCCACGATTCCCTGCAGCCCGGCGGGCACCCGGCCCGAGCCGGCGGTGTCCGTCCCGATGGCGATGTCCACCAGGCCCAGCGCCACGGCAACCGCGGACCCGGAGCTGGAACCGCCGGAGATGAAGTCCGGGCGGCGGGAATCGCGGACCGCACCGTGCGGGCTCCGTGTGCCGACGAGCCCGGTGGCGAACTGGTCCAGGTTGGTGGCGCCCAGGACCAGGGCGCCGGCAGCACGGAGCCGGGCCACTGCTTCCGCATCCTGTTCCGGCGTGTACGCAAAGCCGGGGCAGGCCGCCGTGGTGGGGATGCCCGCCACGTCAACATTGTTCTTGACGGCGAGCAGGAGCCCGGCGAGGGGCAGGTCCGCGCCCCCTGCAGCGGCGGTGTCGATCGCCGCTGCTTCGGCCAGGAGCTCGTCCGCCCCGCGGAGGGTGATCCAGATTTCCGGCCGGGCCACCGCGTCCACGGCGGCGAGGGCGGCCCGGACCCGCTTGGCGGCCTTGCCGGTGGTTGTGCTGGTCATACTGCTGCCTCTTCCAGTTCCTGCGCTTCGATGACGGACCCGGCTTCCGCGTCCACGGTGCCGAGGACCACCACGGCCTCCCCCGCAACAACCTGCGAGCCCGCGGCCGGCAGGACCCGCACCACCACGCCGTCGCACGGCGCTTCCAGCACGGTTTCCATCTTCATCGCCTCGAGGGACACCAGCGGCTGGCCCTGCACCACCCGGTCCCCTGCCTTGACATCGACCTTCCAGACGCTCGCCGCGAACGGTGCGGCCACGAGTAACCCGCCGTCCGGAACCGCCACTTCATCCATAACCGGTGACACAACAGCGGCAAGAGCGTCCGCGCGGTCAAACTCGCCGGCGTCGGCCCACGCCTGCCGTTCCACCGCGAACGCCGCACCCTGCTTGTCCCGGAACGCGGTGATCGATTCGCGGTTTTCCTCGAGGAACACCTCGTGGTCGGCCAGCGAGAAGGTGCCGTCCTCGATCTCGACGCCGCGGCCCCTTCCAGCGGCCATGTCCGCCCGCAGGTCCAGGAGCTCCTCGGGGCTGACCGGGTACCAGGAGATGCGGTCGAAGAAGCGCAGCAGCCACGGCGAACCCGGTTCGAACGGGGCGGAGTCCGCGTAGCGCGACCACACCTGGGTGGTACGGCCAACAAACTGGTAGCCGCCGGGGCCTTCCATGCCGTAGATGCACATGTACGCGCCACCAATGCCCACCGCGTTCTCGGGTGTCCAGGTGCGGGCCGGGTTGTACTTGGTGGTCACCAGCCGGTGGCGGGGATCCAGCGGCGTTGCAACGGGGGCGCCGAGGTAGACGTCGCCCAGGCCGAGGACCAGGTATTCGGCGTTGAAGACGGTGTCGAACACGTCGTTGACCGAACCCAGGCCGTTGATCCGCCGAATGAACTCGATGTTCCAGGGGCACCAGGGGGCATCGTCCCGGACACCGGCCATGTAGCGTTCAATCGCTTCCCGGGTGGCGGGGTCGTCCCAGGACAGCGGCAGCCGGACGGTGCGGCTGGGAACCACCAGCTCCGAGCTCGCCGGCAGGGCTGCCTCGACTTCCTGGACGAGTCCCAGCAGTTTCTTCGTGGACAGGACCGACGGGTCAACCTTGACCTGGAGGGAGCGGATTCCCGGGGTCAGGTCCACGATCCCGGGCACGCGGAGCTGCTCAAGGTGCTGGTGCAGGGCGTGCACCCTGGCACGGAGGCTAAGGTCCAGGACCATCTCCCCGTATTCCACCAGCAGGTTGTCATCACCGGAGCGCCGGTAGGTGACCGCAGGCCTTCCGGGACCTTCCGGCACCCGTCCCAGGACGCCGTCGTCCCCGTCACCCCGCGCCGTACGTTCGGGACGGCCGGCGGCGGGCGAAGGTGTGGCCGTTGGGATGCCGGACCACCCGGCGTCGCCGGGCAGGAGCAGCTGGCGGCCCGGGCCAAGGTCCCTGGCCGACGGCGCCTGGCTGACACGGACGGGAACGAACCGCACCTTGTCGCCTGGCCGGAGCTGGCCGAGCTTCCAGCGGTCGGCCGTCACCACGGTGACCGGGCAGACGAACCCGCCCAGGCTGGGTCCGTCCGGGCCGAGCAGGATGGGGGTGTCACCCGTGAAATCCAGCGCGCCAACTGAATAGGCGGTGTCGTGGATGTTGGACGGGTGCAGGCCGGCCTCGCCGCCGTCGGTACGTGCCCAGCGCGGCTTGGGGCCGATGAGCCGCACGCCGGTGCGGGCGGAGTTGAAGTGGACCTCGTACTCGGACGCATAAAGCTCGTCGATGTCCTCGCGCCGGAAGAACTCCGGCGCGCCGTGCGGCCCTTCCGTCACGGCAAGTTCCCAACTTGAGGCCAGGGCGGGGCGGCTGTCCACGGGGACTGCCGCCGTCGCTATTTTTCCGCTGCCGCCGCCAGCGGACGGTGCTGCTGCGCGGAGGACGTCTCCGGCACGCAGCACGCGCCCGGCATGGCCGCCGAACTGGCCCAGGGTGAACGTGGAAGCGCTGCCCAGGTAGTGCGGGATGTCCAGGCCGCCCTGGAACAGGATGTAGCCGCGAAGCCCGGCTCCGGAGGCCGTGCCGGCGTCGAGCGTTCCGCCCGCCGGGACGGTCACGGGCGTCCACGCGGGCACCTCTTTCCCGTCGACGGTGACCGTTACTTCCGCGCCGGTGACGCAGACAGTGGTGGCGTGCGTGAAGGTCAGGGAGGGCCCGGTCATGGTGAACTCCAGGCCCGGGGCGCCTTCGGGGTTGCCCAGGGCGGTGTTGCCGAGGCGGAAGGACAAGTCATCCATGGGGCCGCTCGGTGGAACGCCGATCTGCCACAGGCCGGTCCTTCCCGGCCAGTCCTGGACGCTGGTCTGGAGGCCGGGGCGGCCCACGGTGATGCGGGGTTCGGGGTCCCCCACGTTGTCCAGCGTGCTGGTGGAGTGCTGCACGCTGCGGACCGCCTCCAGGCCGGTGGCCGCGCGGAGCATCCCCAGGTTGGTCTCGATCCCGTCGATCCGGGAGCCGGCGAGCGCGGCAGCCAGCCGGTCGAAGGCCTCGGCCCGGTTCGGGCCGGAGGTGATGATCTTGCCCAGGAGGGGATCGTAGTTGGTGGACACTTCGGTGCCGGTTTCCGCCCAGGCGTCCACGCGGACATCGGCGGAGGCCGGGTAGACGGCGTTGGTCACGGTGCCGGCGCTGGGCTGGAAGCCGCGGGCCGGGTCCTCGGCATAGACGCGCGCCTCAACGGCGTGGCCTGAAACGGGCAGGCTGTCCGGCCGGTCCGCCAGGACCGACGCCGCTTCAGGGCCGCCCTGGGCCAGGCGGAGCATCCACTCCACCAGGTCCACGCCGGTGACGGCCTCGGTGACGGGGTGCTCCACCTGCAGCCGGGCGTTGACCTCCAGGAACGACGCCTCTTGGCGGGCGGAGTCGTAGACGAACTCCACGGTCCCGGCGGAACGGTAGTTAAGGGACGCGCACAGGGCACGGGAGCTGCGGTGCAGTTCCTCGCGCAGTCCGTCCGGCAGGTCCGGGGCGGGCGCCTCCTCGAGGACCTTCTGGTGCCGGCGCTGAAGGGAGCAGTCCCTGTCGCCCAGGCTGACCACCCGGCCTGCGCCGTCGCCAAAGACCTGCACCTCAATGTGCCGCGCGTTTTCGACGTACCGCTCCGCGAACACACCGGCGGTGCCGAAGCTTGCCCCGGCCAGCCGGGCCACGCGGGGAAAGCTCTCCGCGAGTTCGGCCTCGTCGCGGCAGACCGTCATGCCGATGCCCCCGCCGCCGCCGGTGGCTTTGAGCATGAGTGGGAAGCCGATGACGGAACCGGCAGCAACGGCGTCGTCAACGCCTGCCAGCAGCCCGGATCCGGCGATCATGGGCACCCCGGCGGCTTTGGCGGCATCGCGTGCCGTGTGCTTGGTGCCGAAGATGCGCAGCTGTTCGGCGGTGGGACCCACGAACACCAGGCCCGCTGCTTCAACGGCTTCGGCAAATGCGGCATCCTCGGAAAGGAATCCGTAGCCGGGGTGGATGGCACCGGCCCCGGTGGACCTGGCCGCATCCAGCAGGGCATCCACCCGAAGGTAGGACTCCTTTGCCGGGGCCGGCCCCAGGAGCACGGCTTCGTCGGCCAGCCGGACGTGCTTGGCGCCCCTGTCCGCTTCGGAGAATACGGCAACGGTCCGCAGTCCCAGTTTCCGGGCGGACTCGATGATGCGGCAGGCGATCTCGCCGCGGTTGGCAACTAAAAGGGTGTCGAAAGTATTCACAGTGCAGCCTCCGGCCGGGTGACGATCATGCGGACAGGGGTGGGGTTGAAGCCGTTGCACGGGTTGTTGATCTGCGGGCAGTTGGAGACGAGCACCAAAGTGTCCACTTCCGCCTTGAGCGCCACGCGCTTCCCGGGGGCGGACAGTCCGTCCACGATGCCCAGGGCGCCGTCCGGGTCCACGGGCACGTTCATGAACCAGTTGATGTTGGACACCAGGTCCCGCTTCCCGAGGCCCCAGCGGGAGCCCTCGATCAGGAAGTTCTCCACGCAGGCGTGCTGCTCGCGGGTGTGCTGTCCGTAGCGGAGGGTGTTGGATTCCTGCGAGCAGGCGCCGCCGATGGTGTCGTGCACGCCCACCTCGTCAGCCACCACGGTCATGAGCGGTGCGCCTGTTTCTGCCCGCAGGACCGAGCCGGTGGTGAGGACAATTGACTGCTGCCGGGCGATGGTGACGGCGGAGGAGTAGCGCAGGGTGGTGTCCCCGGCAGCATAGAGCAGGCAGTCCACGGCCTGGTTGCCTTCCAGGTCCACAATGGTCAGCACGTCCCCGGCGGCCACGACGGCGGACCAGGGACCGCGTGCCTCGACGTATTCGTCAAGGACCACGTCTCCGGGGGCGAGGGCTGTCTGGCGGGCAGCGGCCGGAGCGGCGGAAGTGGCGGTGTTCATCGGGCGTTCCTTGCGGTGAGATCGTGTTCGGTGTTCTGCAGTGCCTGCAGGTGTTCAGGGGGCAGGGCTCCGGTGAGGGTGCCCGCCGCAAGGGCCGCGAGGTCCTGCGGAGCGTGCCAGGCAGCGATGTCCACGGCGGTCCCGGTGAAGTCCGGGCGGGGGTCCAGCGGGTGTGCGGTGTTGGCCAGCACCAGGACTGCGTCCATCTGGAGCAGGAGTTCGACGGCGGCTCCCGGGCCTGCGCTTCCGGTGAAGGCAATGCTGCCGGCAGGGTCCACGGAGATGCCTTTGAAGAAGGACAACGACGGCGCCACGTCGGCGGGCCCCAGCCCGCTCTTGAGTGCGCCAAGGGTGAGCAGTTCGCGGGCCGCGGGAGATGCGCTGTGGGCGGTTCCGGCACCGTACCGGGCCGTGTTTCCTTCCAGGGTGGTGGCACCGGTCAGGGCGTCGTGCCGGGAGGAGGTGTCCGCCACGACCGTGGCCATCAGGCGGCCGGCGTCGGACAGGAGCGGGTGGCCCATGCCCGGGTAGGCCTGCCAGGGGACCTTGACGGTGTCCGCCACGTTGAGCCGCTCGTGGAGGGCTCCGGCGCGGTAAAGGAGGGTGTGCACGCAGGCGTCACCGGAAGTGTCAGTGAGCCTGATCCGGGTGCCCCGGGCCAGGGACATAGTGGTGTAGCGGCCAAAGGCGAGGGATTCAGCCCAGGTGGGGGACGCGCCGTCGGGCAGTCCTTCCGTCAGGCGCGCCGGGGCCGTGGAAGCGGGCACGAAACGCATGGTCTCCACGGTCCTGCCGTGCTGCTCCCGGGCGTGGGCGCGGGCGCCTGCGGTGGTGGCGGTGCCGGTTGCCGGGCTTTCGGTTAGTTGTGTCATGTCAATCCTGTGCTGGTTCTGGAGAAGGGCTGTTGAACTGTTCGGGACTGGCTCAGGCGTTGGCCGCGAGGTTCCGGCGCCGCACCCAGATGCCCAGGAGCAGGACCACGGTGACCATCAGCGGTGCCGAGTAGAGCAGGATCCCGTTTTCACCGGAGGGGTCGTAGACCTCGGGCCGCGGCCAGGCGAGGTTGACCACCATCACGGCACCGTAGAGGACGGCGAGGATGTTGACGGGAAGGCCCCAGCGGCCCAGGGAGAAGAGGCCGGCCGGCAGGGTCTGCCCCACCCGGTTCCAGTCGCCGCGAAGGCGGTTGATGAGCTGCGGCACGGTGACCAGGAGGTAGGCGAGGTAGACCATCACGATGCAGACGCTGCAGAGGGTGGTGAACAGTGCCGCGTTGCCCACATTGATGGCGAGGACGCCCACGGCCAGGGCCCCGATGACGATGGACGGCCACATCGGGGTGCCGCGGGTGGGGTGGACGGAGGAGAGCAGCGCGGATGCGGGGAGCTTGCCGTCCCGTGCCATGGAGAACACCAGGCGGGAACCGGCGGTCTGGATGGCCAGGGTGCAGACGAAGATGGCGATGGCGACGTCCACCAGCAGCACCTTGCCCCAGAAGGTGCCCAGGACGGCGGTGAGGACGTAGGGCAGGCCTTCAGTGGCGAGGCGGCCGTCGTCGAGGCTGGGTGCCGCCATCAGGGCCGTGATGATCATGAGCGCCCCGCCGATGCCCGAAATGAGAAGCGCCGAAAGAATGGTCCGCGGGGCGGTGCGGCGCGGGTCCTTGGTTTCTTCCGAGAGTTCGCCGGCGGAGTTGAAGCCCACCATCACGTAGGCGGCCATGAGGCCCGAAACCAGGAAGGCTCCCACTGCGCCGAGGTCGGAGGTCTGGAGCACCGTGGTGTCCGCAACCACTCCGGGGCCGCGCTGGGCGGCGCTGATAAGGGCGAGGATCACGGCCACGACGCCGACGATTTCGCAGGTGACGCCGACCGAATTCACGTGGGCCATGAGCTTAACGCCCAGCGAGTTGATGATGGTGGTGGCCACCAGGAGGACTGCTCCAAGGATCACGGCGTTGGCGGCGCCGGTAACGGTGTTCAGCGCGGGATCACCGCCCACCACCTGGAAGCCGTCCCACAGCTGGGGCAGTACCACCTGCAGGGCGATGGCGGCGGCTGCGGCGGTCACAACCTGGGCAATGGCCATGAACCATCCGGCGAACCAGCCCACGCCTTCCCCGCCCACCCGGCGCGCCCACTGGTAAACGGCTCCGGACAGCGGGTAGCGGGCAGCCAGTTCCGCGAAGTTCAGGGCCACGAGCAGCTGGCCAATAAGGACCACCGGCCAGGTCCAGAAGAACGCGGGACCGGCAAACGAGTAGCCGAAAGCGAAGAGCTGGAAGATGGTGGTCAGGATGGACACAAAGGAAAAGCCGGCCGCGAAGGAGGCGTAGCGGCCGAGTTTGCGGTGGAGGGTGGGCTGGTAGCCCAGGGACGTCAGGTCCGCATCGTCCGCATGGACGGTGGGAAGAACGGTTGAAGTCATCAGATTCTCCGGGGGCTGGAAAGGCGGGGGCCGCCGGTACCGCAGCACTCGGCCGAAAGCTGCGGAATACCGGTCACTTGATAGTTTTCCAGCGGGATGTCCCCGGGGAGTTTCACCCCTGTAAAAGGCGGATAGACATCTTGTTTCGGCAGTATTTCCATTCCCTCACCGCGGATCCGGGCGCGGGACTGGGCGCCGCATCCGTGGTGAGGCAATGCAAGAATGATGCGGTGACTTCAGCCGGACCGGGACGCCCTCGCAGCCAACAGCCCTCCAGGCCAGGGGCCACAGCCCGGGACGAAATCCTTGACGCAGCCGCCGAGCTGTTCACCACGCAGGGGTTCGCCACTACGTCCACGCGGTCCATAGCGGATGCGGTGGGTATCAGGCAGTCCTCGCTCTACCACCACTTCAAGACCAAGGACGACATCCTTGGGGACCTGCTGGAGGGCACCGTCCTGGCAGGGCTGGAGTTTGCCCGCGCGGTGGCCGCCCTGCCGCCAGCCGAAGGGGAGGCAGCAAGCCGCCTCCACGCCGTCGCGCTCTACGACGGAACTCAATTGTGCAGCGCCCGCTGGAACCTCGGGATCCTCTACCACCTGCCGGAAGCGCGCAGCGGCCGCTTTGCCCGGTTCCTGGCCGACCGGCAGGAACTGCGCAACCTGTACCGGGAGCTGGGCGCGGCCCTGTCCCCCGCCGCTACAGCAGCCAGGTGGCAGTCCAGCCCGGGAGACCTGGCGTTCCGCCTGGTGGAATCGCTGATCAATCTCCGGGCGGACGGCATGGCAACCCCCGAATCGCCGCTGCAGGCTGCGGACGCGGGACTGATCCTGTGCGGGCTGGCCGCTGACCTGCCCGCCATCCGGGAACAGGGCGCGGCGCTCATCGCACGCCTCGGCTGACCGCCGCCGGCTGCAGCCGCTGTTTCCCGGCGCAGCGTGGTGCCTGCAATCAGGTTGCTCAGCTAGGCTCGGAACATGACGCGTGAGAACATCAGGACCCCCGACGGCGGCACGCTGGAGCTCTTCTCCACGGGTGCCGAACTCGCTTCCGCCGGTTCGGGCGTTGTTATTGTCCCGCCTTCCATGGTGACCGCTGCGGATTACACCAGGTTCGCGCAGAAGCTCAGCGCGGCCCTGGGCCGGCCGGTGCACACGTTCAACAGGCGCGGCCGCGGTTCGTCGTCGCCCCAGCCCGAGGATTACACGCTGGACGTGGACATCCGCGATCTGCAGACGGTCATGAAACATACGTCCAGCACGGACGTTTTCGGCCACAGCTTCGGCGGTGCCGTTGCGCTGCACGCAGCCCGGACGCTGCCCGTTGAACGGCTGGCCGTGTACGATCCCGCCGTCTCCGTGAACCACAGCGTCAAGGCGGACTGGACGGCGGAGTACGAGCGTGCCGCCGCTGCCGGCGACGACGACCGCGCCCTGGCCGTGCTGCAGCGCGGCCTAGAAGCCGGCGGCGCGTTTTCGTCCCGCATGCCGCTCTCCATGCTGACCCTGGCCAACAAGCTGACCGCCGGCACCTCGGAGGGCAAGCAGCAGCGGGAGATGATGCGCACCGGCGTCCGCGAGATCAAGGCGATCATCGCCGCGGACATGCCGGCCGAGCCGTTCCTGGCGCTGCCGCTGGAGACACTGATTGTGGTGGGCGAGAAGAGCCCGGCCTACTTCGGTATTGCCTGCGGCCAGATCCACGACGTGCTCTCCGGCTCCAGCTACACCATCCTCCCCGGCTACGGCCACGACGGCGTCATCAAGGCTCCGGACAAGCTGATCAAGGAACTGGCTGACTTCTACGCCGGCTGACCCCAAGTAAGTAGCAGCAGATGTCATTTTGAGGACTCATTCCGACATCTGCTGCTACCCAGTTGGGTCAGTGGGCCGCGTGGGCCGGGACGGCACCTTCCGTCTTGCGCATCATGGCGGAGAGTACGACGGCGGCAAGGGAGATCACGGTTGCCGTCAAGAAGGCGGCGCTCATCCCCGCGACGAGTCCCGACGCCGCGGACACCACGGCGAAGATGGACACCAGCAGCGCGGTGCCGGCGGCACCGGCCACCTGCTGGGTGGTGCTCATGATGGCCGAACCGTGCGAGTACAGGTGCGGCGGCAGCGGGTTCAGGCCGGTGGTGAACGCCGGGGTGAACAGCAGCGCCAGGCCGAAGCTCAGCCCCACGTGCAGGGTGACGATCCATGCCACGGACGTGCCGGCGTCGAGCATTGAAAACTGCCAGAGGGACAGCACCATCAGGACGGACCCGGTGGTGGTGAGCGGCAGCGGCCCCACCTTGTCGAACAGGCGGCCGATGACCGGTCCCAGCAGGCCCATGGCCAGGCCGCCGGGGAGCAGTGCCAGTCCGGTTTCCAGGGCTCCCAGGCCGCGGACCTCCTGCAGGTAGAGCGGGAGCAGGATGACACCGCCGAACAACGCCATCATGGCCACCACCATCAGCAGCACGGAGACCGTGAACATCCGGAAATTGAACGCGCGGAGGTCCAGCAGCGGGGCTTCGGCCTTTTGGAGCCGCACCTGCCGAAGGACGAAGACAGCGAGGCTAGCCACGCCGATCACCAGGGCGGCAACAGCCGTGGTTCCCGGGCCGGCCTGGCCGCCGTGTCCGCCGCCGATCTGGCTAAGGCCGTAAACCAGCCCGCCGAAGGCGGGCACGGTGAGGACCACGGACAGCGCATCGAGCCTGGTTCGCTCCGTTTCGCCGATGTTGGTCAGGTATTTTGCGCCGATCGCCAGGGCCGCAAGGGCAACGGGAAGGACGAACACGAACATGAAGCGCCATGTGAAGTGCTCGAGGATCAGCCCGGAGACGGTGGGCCCCATGGCAGGAGCGACGGAGATGGCGATGCTGACGTTGCCCATCACGGCGCCGCGCTTGGCGAGCGGGACAAGGGTGAGGATGGTGGTCATCAGCAGCGGCAGCATGATCGCAGTGCCGCCTGCCTGGATGATGCGGGCAAGCAGCAACAGCTCAAACCCGGGGGCCACGGCGGCGAGCGCAGTACCACTGGCAAACAGGCCCATGGCCAGCATAAAGACGGCGCGGGTGGACAGGCTTTGCAGGATGAACCCGGTGGTGGGGATGACCACGGCCATGGTGAGCATGAAGCCGGTGGAGAGCCACTGGACGGTGGGCGCGTCCACCTGCAGGTCCACCATGAGCCGCTGCAGGGCAACGTTCATGATGGTCTCGTTGAGGATTACCACGAACGTTGCCACCAGCAGCGTGCTGATGATGGTCACCGATTCGCGGGACATCTTCTCCGGCGCGGCGGGCCTGGTTCCTTCGGTATTGACGGACTGGCCGCTTGCGTTCGGCGAGACTTCGGTAGACATGGGTGTTCCCTCAGGGCGTGATTTGAGTGGTGCGCGGGGATGGCCGCTGCAGATGCCAACACTCTACCGGTTGGACTAATTCCCGGAACCGGAACATTTCTCAAACCCTGAGGGAACACATGGGGGCTGCGCTGCCAGGCAGCCTCCGGCGGTTCTAGGCCGTCTGGCCGGCGTGCCGGCCTTCCGAGATTTCCTCTACCAGCTTGCTGTTGAAAGCGGGGAGGTCGTCAGGGTTGCGGCTGGTCACCAGCCCCTGGTCCACCACCACTTCCTCATCGGACCAGTTGGCGCCCGCGTTCTTCAGGTCGGTCGCCAGGGTGTGGTAGGACGTGACGTTCCTCCCAGTCAGCACACCGGCTTCGATCAGGAGCCAGGGTCCGTGGCAGATGGATGCCACCGGCTTGTGCTGCTCGAAGAAGCTCCGGGTAAAGCTCTGCGCGTCCTTGTCCACGCGAAGATGGTCCGCGTTGACGACGCCGCCGGGAAGGACCAGGGCGTCGTAGTCGGAGGCATTTGCCTCCGCAACGGTGAGGTCGACGTCGAACGTGTCACCTTTTTCAGTGCCGTTGTACCCCTGCAGCTTTCCGCTCTTGGGTGCCACCAGGGTGGGCTGGCCGCCGGCGTCCTTCACTGCCTGCCAGGGACTGGTGAGCTCAACCTGCTCCACGCCGTCCGTCAGCAGGAATGCGACCTTCTTGCCTGCGATGCTGTGTTCTGACATTTTCTCCTCCTGGCCTGGGCCGGGACGGCACCTGGTAACTGGCGCCGGCCGCGGCCCGAGAGTTTTGCTTGCCGGACAGCTTCCAGCCTAGGAAGAAGAAAAGTGATAAGCAAGCTGACTATTCCTGCTGCCCTCCCCTATTTGACGGACCCGGCCGTCAGTCCACCCACGCTTGCGGCGGGCGGGTCACAGCGCCAGATGGCAACGGCAGGTCCCTCGTTGGGCAGGGTGATCACTTCCCCGGCGTTCGCATGAAGGTCCGGGGTTCCTGCGAGGCCGTGAAGACGATTGCCGATGACCGTGGTTGGAATGTTTATGGAAGTGTGGCCTGCGCGGGCTGCGTGGACCAGGACCGTTTCGTTGGTTGACTCGCGAAGGAAGGTGAAAGCATCCTCTTCGATTGCGAGCCATCGAAGTCCGCCTTCCCGAAGAGCTTCGGACCGGTTCCTGGTTTGGAAAAGGGAGCGCGTGGTTGCCAGCCGGTCATGGTCCCATTCGCCCGGATTATCCCAGGGGAAGGGGCGGCGGCCGTCTTCACCGTTCGCGCCCTCCTGCCCGATTTCGTCTCCCGCCCACAACATGGGGACACCCGGCATGGTGGCCAACAATCCAAACGCCACCGTTACCAGGCGCGGATCGCCGAGCATGGTGCTGATCCGGAAGGTATCGTGCGAACCGACAAGGTTGAGGGCATGTTTGGTAGCTCGCCAGGGTACGGCCGCGGCGAAGTCCCGCATGGAGCCGACGATGTCAGTCCCGGAGAGCCGCGGAATGGAAACGAACGGCCCCGCTTCGAACGGAACGGGCGCGGCCGGCTTCAACCACTGCCACACTGGGCGGGTAAAACCGGCGTAGTTCATCACTCCGTGCCAGCCATCAACCTGTAAGTCCTGTGATGCGTCGTGGCTGTGTTCGGCCAGCAGCAGAGCTTCGGGATCGGTTTCGGCCATCGTTTCGCGCAGCGTGGTGGACACCATGTGGTTCAGATCGGTAGTGCCGTGCCGTCCTGTCATATTTGCGACGTCGATGCGCCACCCGTCGAATCCGTCCGGCCCTAGCCAGCGGGCCACGACGGAATCCTTGCCCTCGTAGAGACGCCGGCGCAATTCCGGGTTGGCGTGATTGAACTTGGGAAGGGATTTATGCCCGAACCAGCACACATACTCATCGGGGTGGCGGGTAAAGAGGAAGAATCCTGCTTCGACGCTGTCCGGGTCCGCGATCGCGGTTTTGAACCATTCGTGGGCGTCCCCGCAGTGATTCGTCGTCAGGTCACCCATCAGCCGCATGCCACGGCTATGCAAGGCTTCGGAGAGACGGTGCAGGGCGGAATCCCCGCCAAGCAAGGGATCAACCTGATCGAAACTGGAGGCGTCATACCGGTGGTTTGAACGAGCCGGAAATATCGGTGTCAGATAAACGGTGTCGGCGCCCAAAGAGGCAATGTGCTCAAGGCGGGCGGTGATACCGTCCAGGTCTCCACCGAAGTATTGGTAAGGGGTCTCGGGTCCGCGTCCTATCACCTTGTTTCCCCAGGCCTCCGCGATGGCCCAATCCGGTGCGGGCCGGTCGATCGATTTTGCAAACCGATCAGGAAAAATCTGGTAGAGAACGGCGCCGCTTGCCCAGTCCGGCGGCGGGGAGTAGGCAGTGAGGCGAAAGTCGCAGGCGTCTGTGACGTCACGGGTGTGTAGGCCGGTACCGTTGAACCACTGATAACCGCCCGGTGATCCGTCGAGAAGCCACCGGTAGTTCACCACCGGGTTCTCCATGGAAAGAGCAGCCTTCAGCCAAAACTCATGCTCGTCTTGCCGGTCTATGCTCGTCTCGAGCAGGGCCTGTTCGCCGTCGATGCACACGCGCAGAAGCGCCTTCGTTACGCCGCTGGCGCGGGGAACCCGAAGAAACACCGTGACTGTTTCCCCCAACTCTGGATTGGGATTGGAAACGTACATCGCGGAACCATCATGATGTGGCTGGTCCCATAGCTGCACGGCGCTCATCCCTTAACCGCCCCGGCGGTCAGTCCCCCGGTGATGAACTTCTGCAGGAACTGGAACAGCAGAACCACGGGCAGGCTGGTGAGGAGGGCTCCTGCGGCGAAGACGCCAAGGTTGCCCGACCGGTCAGCATCGATGGTGGCGTACAGGCCGACCGCCAGGGTCTTGACATCATTATCAGTGAGGAAGATCGATGCCAGGACAAATTCGCCCAGCACACCAATAAAGGACAGAAGACCGGTGACTGCCAGGATCGGGGTTATCAGCGGAAAGATGACGCGGAAGAACACTGTGGCGTGGCCTGCGCCGTCCATGATCGCTGCCTCATCCAGTTCTTTCGGCACCGAGTCGAAGAATCCCTTGATCAGCCATACCTGCGAGAGTGCTCCGCCCATGAGCAGGAGCCCGTAACCCAGGAGGGTGTTCAGGCCGAACTGGGGAATGACCTCGCCAATGGCGGTGAACATCAGGTACAGCGCAACGACTGCGAGAAACTGGGGGAACATCTGGATGAGGAGAAGGCTGAGCAGGCCAATGCGTCGGCCGCTGAAGCGGAAGCGCGAGAAGGCGTAGGCAGCAAGGGCGCTGCACAGAATCTGCCCGAGGGTGACCACCGTGCTGATCATCAGTGTGTTGGCGAACCAACGGAGGTACGGCCGATTGGGGTCCGTGAAGAGTGCTTCGAAGTGCACGAAGCTGACTTCGCGTGGGATCAGGCTGGTGGACGCCACTGTACCCAGAGGGTTCAAAGCGGCCGAAACTATGAACAACACGGGAAACAGGGCTATGAACACCGCAGCAATGGCCACGAGATGACGCCAGCCCACCTCGGCGAACCACCGGCTCTGCCGGCGTCGGGATCTTGGGGTCCGGTGCTGCTCCTGCATCGGGACTTCAGCAAGACGTGTCTGGGAAGACAACATCAGTTCACCTCTTCCAGGGTGCGCGTAAAACGGAACTGAATTGCTGCGATGACGCCGGTAATGACGAACAGCAGCACAGATACTGCCGCGGCAAAACCGAGCTGCGCGCCCTGCCCGCCGAAGGCCAGACGGTAGGTGTAGCTGATGAGGATGTCGGTTGCACCAGCTGTCGGGTTCGCCGGATCAAACGGTCCGCCTTCGGTCAGCAGATAGATGGCGTTGAAGTTGTTGAAGTTGAAAGCGAATGTCGAGACGAGCAAGGGGGCGACTGTGACCAGAAGCAACGGGAACGTGATTTTTCGAAAGCCCAGGAACCCGCTGGCGCCATCGATGCGTGATGCTTCCTTCAGGTCTGCGGGGATGGCCTGAAGGGCTCCCGTGCAGACGAGGAACATGTAAGGGAAACCCATCCAGAAATTAGTCAACAGGATCGCCGCCTTAGCCAAAAAGGGGTCACCGAGCCAGTTGAGGTCCAGGCCCAGGGAGTTGTTGATCAGGCCGAAATCTTTGTTCCAGAAGCTGGACCAGACCAGCAGCGCGATAAATCCCGGGATGGCGTAAGGCAGGATGAGGATAGCCCGGTAGAAGCGCTGGCCCTTGATCCGCGGATCGTTCAGCGCGGTGGCCAGCCCCAGTCCCAGCAGGAAGGTTCCTGCTACAGAGACTGTTGCGAAAATGAAGGTCCACGCGAATATTTGCAGGAAATCCCCGCTGATCCTTGTGTCCGTGAAGACTCGCTGATAATTCGCAAATCCGACGTTAGCGAGCCAGGACTGGTCCGACAGCCGCTTTCCCTCTGCGTCGACGAAGTACTCCCTGTCGCCTTGCAGGACGGGTGTGTAGTCAACGCCGGTTGCGGTATTGGCGATGACGTCGCGGGTTTCGTCATACTTGAGCGGCGAAGCGCCCTCGAACGCCTGGCGAATACCAAGTTGCCGAATGGCGCCGCGGTCAGTCGGTACCGCGAAGTCCTTGAGTGCGTCGCTGGCGCTGTTGACCTGTTGCGGAGTCAGGAGCTGGTAGCCCTCGGCTTCGCTGACGAACCCGCCGGTGACGGTGAGATCTGCCGGGTCGAGCTCCTGAAGTCCATCGTCGGGCGTCCCGAGGAAGACGGTTCCGCTCTTAGGCTCAACAAGAAGGAAAGCGAATGGGCCGGTGGTAGGGCTTCCTTCAGTCGCCACAGAGAGGTTATAGCGCGGGGAGTCGGGGCTCTGGACAACTGAAGCGCCAATAATCTGCGAAATGGTTTCTTCTTTTGACGTCCTTGTTCCGTCGCCGAAGTTTGTTGTCGACATTTGGAACGTCATGACGATGGGGTACACCAGGAAGATCACCAGAAGGAGTGTGCCGGGCACGAGATACTTGGCCGGCACCCCACGACCAGTGATGTAGGTCAGCAACAGGACACCGGCGATGACCCATACCGCTGCCAGAAATCCCCATCGGCCGGTAGCGATGAGAGCCGGGGTCAGGGCTGCCGCTGAGCCGACAATGGTACCCAGTGCCAGGATCTTGGCCAAGAGGGCGACTGGTTTCGTCGTGTTCTCAGGACGGCTGCCGGGCTCCTCCGGCGCAGGTGATGAGGGCCGCTGTAGGCGCGTAAGTGTTTTGATCATGGGGTTCTCCTGAAGGTTCAATCTGGGCAGCAGGGCCCAGGGGGCCGAAGACTTGTGCAACGGCCCCCCGGGCCGCTTCCTACTTGCCGATTGCAGCAGCGATGGTTTCCCCGGCCGCGCGCATCGTGCTTTCCGGCTCAGCGCCGCCCACGATTGCCGCAAAGGCCTGGCCCAAGGGGGCGAAGACGGCAGCCATTTCGGGAATGGCCGGCATCGGCTGGGCGGATCCTGCAGCGGAAGCAAACGTCTCGATGGCGGGGTATTGTCCTGCGATCTTTTCGCGAACAGTCGTCATCGTCGGAGGAAGTTTCGCGCCTTCAAACATCTGCGTCATGCCCTCTTCGGTGTTCATCGCGTTCTCCACGAACTCGTGCGCGAAGGCTTCGTTTTTTCCGTTCGATGCGACGTAGAAACCCTGAACGCCTGCGAAGGGCTGGGCAGCAGCCTGTCCCTCGAAACCGGGTATGGGAGTTACTTCGAAGGGAATTCCCGCCTTCTCAACCTGGTTCAATGCCCAGGGACCGGCGACGAGATACGGCGCCTTGCCGTCGGCGAACAGAGAGATCGAATTATCAACGCTGATGGAGCGCTTCAGGACGCCGCTGCCAGCTTCCCCAAGGGCATGAATCCTTTGAGCAGCAGCAATCGAACCCTCACCCCCCACTCCCAAATCAGACGGGTTAGGGTCGCCCTGTGCAGTTGCGCCGAACAGGTAACCGCCCATCGACGTGTACAACGGCTGCATGTGATAGGCATCTCCGCTGTTCCCCTGGGGCAGGCTGAAGGGAACTTCCACCTTGGTGGCAGCCACTGCCTCCTGTCCCTTGGCGAAGGCATCGTCCAAAGTCGCAGGAGCCTCGGGGACGATGTCGGTGTTGCGGAAAAGACCAAGCGTTTCGATTCCATACGGCAGTGCATAGACCGACTCGTTGTACGTCACAGCCTTAACCGCCGTCTCCGCGTAACCCTGAAGTTGATCCGGGGCTATCTGCAGCGGATCGATTGCGCCGTTCTGGACAAGATTTCCGATCATGTCGTGTGCCCCGGTGAAGACATCCGGCCCATTGCCTGCAGCGTTTGCCGTCACAAGAGCAGTCTGGAACTCACCCGAGATGACCTGCACGGCCACGCTGATCCCATTGTCAGCCCCAAAATCTTCGGCAAACGCACGTACCGGATCAGCCTTAAGGTTGTCGGTCCAGATCACCAAGTCGGCATCCGCCCGCTCGGGGGCAGCAGTAGATCCCGCGGCTGGCGTTGTGGGTGCCGCCTGGTTGGCACCGGAACCGTTTCCACACCCTGTGAGCAGCAGCATTGCAGTAGCGGTTACCGCCAGCGCGCCGTGAATACGTTGCATTTATTTCTCCTTTGAAAGTCCGCCGCCTCTCCATGCGAGGAGCTGGCCGGTGATTTGTATCACCAAACTGTAAGCGCTTCCACTCGCCCACGTCCAGTCCTCTTGCGAATACCGTCATATGCGCCAAGCGGGCCGCCGGTGCCGCGAGAACTGGCTCTTACACGGCCAGAAAGGTCGGGAATTATTCTGGAAGCGGTTCCATTCAGCGCTTGATTTCGGCTACGATGGCCGGATGACGACGACAATCACTGCTGCCGAGACCGACTTTTCCTTCGGCCGGATTGTGCCGGTCCACCCGGCCGACGAGGGCACCGAATGGTGGCGGTCCTCGGTGATCTACCAGATCTATCCCCGCTCCTTCCGGGACTTCAATGGCGACGGTGAAGGCGACCTGCCCGGCATCACGGCCGAACTGCACCAACTGGCGGCGCTGGACGTCGACGCCGTCTGGCTCTCGCCCTTCTACGTTTCGCCGCAGCGGGACGGCGGGTATGACGTCGCCGACTACTGCGACGTCGATCCCGTATTCGGGACCCTGGACGACTTCGACGCGCTGGTGGCCCGCGCGGATTCGCTGGGCATCCGGGTGATCATCGACCTCGTGCCGAACCACTGCTCCTCCGACCACGCCCTGTTCCAGGCCGCGCTCCAGGCAGGCCCAGGCAGCCCTGAACGGGAGATGTTCATTTTCCGGGACGGTCGCGGGGAGTCCGGGGAACTGCCGCCCAACAACTGGCAGTCGCACTTCGGCGGCCCTGCCTGGACCCGCATCACCGAGCCCTCCGGCGAACCCGGGCAGTGGTACGTGCACCTTTTCGATTCTTCCCAGCCGGATTTCAACTGGGACAACCCTGCCGTGCACACCGAGTTCGAACGCGTCCTGCGCTTCTGGCTGAGGCGTGGCGTAGCCGGCTTCCGGGTCGACGTGGCGCACGCCCTGGTCAAGGCCGATGGCCTGCCTGACTGGCACGGACGGCCCGACGGCGTCAGCACCGACGACTTCCCCGGGCACCTTGCGCCGATGTTCGGGCAGCCGGAAATCCATGACATCTACCGCAGGTGGCGCGAAGTCCTTGCCGAGTTCGACGGCGACCGCATCCTTTGCGCCGAAGCCAGCATCGATCCCCTGTCCCGGCTGACCAACTGGGTCCTGCCGGACCAGATGCACCAGGCGTTCAACTTCGCCTACCTTGGCACCCCGTGGGACCCGGCCCGGCTGCGTGCCGTGATCGAGAGCTCGCTGCGGATGTTCGATTCGGTCGGGGCACCCACCACCTGGGTTCTTTCAAACCACGACGTCGTTCGGCACGCAACGCGCTTCGGCATCGTGGAGCCTGCGGCCCGCCCCGGCGACGGCCTGGGTGCCGAAGATGTCCAGCCTGACGCGGAGCTGGGCCTGCGACGGGCCGCCGCGGCCTCGATGCTCATGCTCGCCCTGCCCGGTGGCGTGTACCTGTACCAGGGTGAAGAGCTGGGCCTGCCCGATCACACCACCATGGACCACGCGTTCCGCCAGGACCCCTCGTTCCGGCGCACCGCGGGAGAACGCATCGGCCGGGACGGCTGCAGGGTGCCCCTGCCCTGGGAGGCGAACGCGCCGGCATTCGGCTTCAACAGCACAGGCGAGTCCTGGCTGCCGCAGCCCGAGGGATGGGCCGCGCTGTCGCGGGACGTGCAGGACCGGGACGGGTCCTCCGTCCTGTCGCTGTACCGGCGGGCCCTGGGGCTGCGCCGTACCCTGAAGCTCGGCGCCGGTTCCCTGGACTGGCTTGAAGGGTCCTCGGCCTCGGATTGCGTCACGTTCGTGAACAACGGAGTGCTGGTGATGATGAACATGGGCGAGGCGCCGGTTGACCTGCCCGGCCTGGAGATCCTGCTCAGCACGGATGGGGACGCTGCCGCCCAGCGTAAACTGGGTCCTGCGCAGTGCATCTGGCTGCGCATGGGGCCAAGCGGAGCATCAGAGGGTCAGTGGCAGGAATCAGGGATGTAGCACGTTTGGCGGGTGTTTCGCAGGCGACGGCGTCGCGGGCTCTGAGCGGGAAGGGCAGTGTGTCCGCCCGGGCAAGGGAAGCCGTGACCGCCGCCGCCAGCGAACTCGGCTTCGTCATGTCCTACCACGCCTCCAGCCTGGCGAGCGGGCGCAGCCACAACATTGGAGTGGTCCTCCCCTTCGTCAACAGGTGGTACTTCGCCACGCTGCTCGAGGGCGCCAATTCAGCCCTGATGGACGCCGGCTACGACCTCACCCTCTACGACTTCCAGGGCGACCGCTACCGGGAGTCTGTACTGGGGGACTTCCTCCTGCGCAAGCGGCTCGACGGCGTCCTGGCCGTCTCACTCCAGCTCAACGCCCACGAGACAGAACAGATCCTGGCCGCCGGGATTCCGGTGGTGGGCGTGGGCGGTCCGCTGCCGGACATCCCCACCCTCCGGATCGATGACGTGGAGGTGGGCCGCCGCGCCACCAACCACCTGATCAGCCTGGGGCATTCACGCGTGGCGCACCTCGGCGGCGAACATGAGCTTGGACGGAACTTCGAGATCTCCAGCGGCCGCCGCGCCGGATATGAAGAAGCGATGGCGGAGGCGGGCCTGCCCCTGCGCGAGGCATGGTCCCTCATTTCCGACTATTCGGCGAACGATGCGTACAAGGAGACGAAGCAGCTGCTGGCGGACGCAGAGGAACGGCCCACCGCCATCTTCTGCGCGTCCGACGAGATGGCCTTCGGCGCAATACTGGCGGCCCGTGACCTCGGGCTGCGGATCCCCGAGGAGCTGTCCGTCATAGGGGTGGACGGCCACGAAATGGGCGAGATCCTGGGCCTGACCACCATCGACCAGTTTCCGCGAAGCCAGGGCACGCGGGCCGTGGAACGCCTGTTGGCGCTGGTGCAGGGCGACGGCGACGCAGTGGAACCTGCGGACGAGCTGATGCAGACCCGGCTGGTGGTCCGCTCAAGCACCTCCGCTCCCCGCATCCCCGCCGGGCATTCCGGCTCCTGAACAGTGCCTGGTTTCCAAACAGCGCTTGCCTGAGGGCGGCCTGCAGTCAGCTGCTGTGGTGCCCGATCAGCCAGCCCGCCATCTGCCGGGCACGTTCGGCGGCCAGCGAGTCGCCTTCCACGGCCTGGATGACGGAGCCCTTCATCAGGATCAGCAGCGAGCGGGCAAACTCTTCGGGGCGTACCAGCCCGGCCTCTTCCGCCACGTCCTGGACATGGCCGCGGATCTTCGCCAGGTAATCAATGCTGGCCCGCCCCAGCGGATGGGCCGGGCCCATCTCCAGCATGACCCGCACAAACGAACAGGCCTCGAAATCCTCCCGCCGGAACCAGTCCCCGAAGACGTCGAAGATGGCCAGCAGCTGCTCCTGGGGAGTGCTGCCCCGGCGGCGCGCCTCGGAGAGGATCCCGTCCATTGTCCACTGCTTGTCCCGCAGCTCCAGGAATGCGAACACCAGGGAATCCTTTGACGGAAAATGGCGGTAGAACGTGGCTTTGGCAACCCCGGACCGCTCAATGAGCTCGTTGACGCCCACGTCCCGCACGCCCCGTGTGGAGAACAACTCGTAGGCAGCGGCCAGGATCCTGTCCACCGAATGGGCAGGACCGGATTCCACCACCGCGGCTGCTTGGGGGTATGCGGCAACTTCTGGGACTGCGGCAACGTCGCGGATTGCCGGGACCTTCGCCTCTGGATTCATCGCGATTTCAGTCTACTCCCGGGGGAGACAGACCGGTCTTCCCCCCTGTAATGTTTCCCGTAGCGCAGTGCTTCGACGCCGTGGAGGCCCCCCACACAGGCCCCCTCGGACTGGTGCAAGGAGGCCCCGATGTCAGCAGAGCGGATGTTCCAGAGCGTTCCCTCAGACCCTGATCCCTGGATGGCCGAAGACACCCCGTCCGAGATCCGGGAGTTCGCCATTGAGTCCCTCCGATGGCAGGCCCAGGAAATCATCGATGAAGTCCTCTGCAGCCGCGAACCCGGTGAGGAGCTTGCCAGGGCACGCCTGCGCCGCTGTGTCGCCAAGCACCCCGGCAGGCCGGAGCGCGCGCTGCTCGAACAACTGATGATCAACCGGGAAGAGCCCTGCATCTAGCGGCCTGGCGTCAGGAACTCAGCGGTGCGTTGTCGATCAGCCGCACCGGCCCCACTTTGGCGGCGATGAGCGCCAGGGCTTCACCACTGAACGGCGTCTCCCGGCAGTTCTCCGCAAGCGGCTCCAGGGTGTCCGGGTCCACCACGTCGAAGTAATCCAGCGCCACCAGCGGCTGGGACTCCACCAAGGCCCGGGCTGAATCAAGGTCCAGCGGTTCCCGGGCGCGGGCCCGTTCCTCCAGCAGCCGAAGGGCACGCGACAGCACCAGGGCCGCCTCCCGCTCTTCGTCCGACAGAAAGCGGTTGCGGCTGGACAGTGCCAGCCCGTCGACGGCACGCACCGTGGGCACCCCCACGATCTCCACCGGGAAGTTGAGGTCCGCCACCATGCGCCGGACAAGGGCAAGCTGCTGCGCATCCTTCTGGCCGAAGTACGCCCGGTAGGCAGGCAGCCCTCCCGGTACCGGCCCGGCGGCGGGCAGGCCCGCGGCGGGCGACCCGTAGTGGAGGAGTTTGGCCACCACCGTCAGCGCGCCATCGAAATGGCCCGGCCGGGAGGCCCCCTCCCACTTTTCCCCCAAGCGGCCCGAGGTGACCCGCACCAGCGGCTCCCCGCCGGGGTAGACCTCCTCCACCGACGGCGCGAAAACAAGGTCCACGCCCTGTTCTTCCAGCAGTGCAAGGTCCGCGTCCAGCGTGCGGGGGTAGCGGTCCAGGTCCACGGCGTCGCCGAACTGCAGCGGGTTGACGAAGATGGTGGCCGCCACAACGTCGTTCTGTTCGACGGCGGCACGCGCCAGGGCGGCATGGCCCTCGTGGAGTGCGCCCATGGTGGGCACCAGCCCCTGCGATGTTCCCTGCCTGGCGCCCAACAGCCGGGCGCCTTCGGTGCGGAGCTCAGCCACCGTGGTGGCAAGTTTAATCGGCATCGTCAGTCCTCCTTGGGATCGAGGGCGTGGCGCAGCCCCTGCAGCTGGTCCGGCTTCAGCATTCCGCGACCCTCTGCGCGCAGGGCGGTGGCGCGGGCCATGGCAAGGTAGGCGGCCAGTACATCGCCGTGCCCGCCGCCGTCGAACTCCCGCAGCGCCTCCGCGTGCGCCGCGACGGTGCCAACGTCACCGCGCGCTACCGGACCGGTCAGGGCTGACTCGCCGGACGCCAGCGCGTTCTCCAGGGTGGCCCGCAGGAGCGGGCCCAGCATGCGTTCGGGCAGTTCCACTCCCACCGAGCGCAGCAGCTCGGACGACTGGGCAACAAGGGTGACCAGGTGGTTGGAGCCGTGCGCCAGGGCTGCGTGGTACAGCGTGCGGTCCGCTTCGGCGATGGCTACCGGTTCCGCGCCCATCTCCACCACCAGGGCCTGGGCGATGGGAAGCATGGCGGCATCTGCCGTCACGCCGAAGGTGCAGTCCAGCAGCCGGGTCAGGTCCAGGCTCATCCCGGTAAACGTCATGGCGGGGTGCAGCGCCAGCGGTACGGCGCCGGACGCGCGGACCGGGTGCAGGACGCCCACGCCGAACCGGCCGGAGGTGTGGGCAACCAGCTGGCCCGGCTGCCAGGCGCCCAGCTTTGCGAGCCCGTCCACCAGGCCCGGGAGGGCGTCGTCGGGCACAGCAAGCAGGACCAGTTCCGCCCGCTCCACGATTTCCTGCACTTCAAGGACAGGCACGCCGGGGAGCAGCGTTTCTGCGCGCTCTCGGCTCGCTTCGGACACCGCCGAAACTCCGACGACGGCGTGTTCAGCGGCGCGCAGGGCGGCACCAAGGACCGCCCCCACCTTGCCCGCGCCGATGATTCCGACGCCGAGGCGTCCGGGCTTAGCCATGCTGCCCGCCTTCCTGTTGTTGTGGGGTGTGGGCTTCCAGCGGCCCGGCCACTGCCTGGGAGCCGGCGCCGGCAACCCCCATGGCCGGTGCATCCGGAGCCACCTGCCGGAGCCACTGTTCCGTAGTCTGCCTCTTCCTGGCCAGCCGGGCACGGGCAGACTGTTCGTCGAACAGGGCCAGCGCAGCATCCCGGCCGGCCTGGACCAGGCGCGGCACAACGGGGCCGGGGGTGGTGTGGAGAACCAGGTCGGCAACCCCGAACCGGCGTGCCAGCGGGCCCTGGTGCAGGGCCATGGACTGCGTGCGCTGGTGCGGAACCACCACAAGCTGCCGCCACCAGCGCCCCGAACGGAGCAGCAGGGCGGTGTCCGTGGCGGCAAACCCGTTCCGCCGCCAGCCCAGCGGGGCGAGCCAGCGGGCCCCTGGCGGAGTGGTGACGAATCCGCCGTCGGAATCCAAACCCGTGAGCCCCGCGCCAAAGACGGCCGCTGGCTGCGGGGTGCCGGGGTCAGGCAGCACCAGGGCAAGCATTGCCATCACGTCCGCCAGCGTGCCGACGGGCAGGAGTGTGGTCCGGGCGGAGCCCTCGCCGGCGTTTTCCACTACTCCGTAGCCGGCCACGTTGACCTGCATCCGGTACCAACCGAGCGGGCGCCAGAGCGGCGGCTGGGTGACTTTCAGGGCCTGGATGCGCCCCGGCGGCAAGGTCTGCGCCTGGGTGTCCAGCAGGCCGTAGCGCAGCCGGATGCCGTCCGGGGAGATTGCCGCGGTGAAGTTGTAGCCCTTGTTGAACAGCCCCCAGTAGCTGGCGGCCAGGCCCAGGGCAGCCGGGATGAGGTAGAGGTAGAACGCCTGGCTGTCCGTGGCGGCGGCGAGCACCACGGAAGCAATGCCGCCAAGCACCACGAAAAAGCTCTGCTCGCTGAGCAGCAGGGAACCCACGAGGCGCTGCGGCGGCACCGACAGTACTTGGTATTCGGGCGCCTCGGGTGAGGGTTCCTCCGGATGGGCCGGGTTAATGGGCACCCCTGCGGCACGGGCCAGGATGGTGGCGCGGAGCTGCCGGGCGTCGTCGATCTTCAGGTAGGCCAGCCGCACCGCCGACTCTCCTGCGTCCGCCACCTCGAACTTCAGCTCGGCTAGGCCGAAAATCCGGGCCAGCAGCGGCTGCTCGATGTCGATGGCCTGGACCCGGTCCAGCCGCGCCTGCCGCTGCTGCCGGAACAGGAACCCGGTGTTGACCCGGACGTAGCCGCCGGACACCTGGTATTTAGTGAAGTACCAGGTGAGAAGGAAGCCCAGCACCGAGACCAGCAGCACCATGGCGCCGCCCGCCAGCAGCCAGGACGCCCGGCCGGCGACTTCTTCCTCGAAGACCGGCCGGCCCTGCAGCGAGCGTTCAAAGATGTCACGGCCAAAGAAGAAACCTATGGCGGCCAGGGCCACCCAGCCGCGGACAAAAGGCGACGCCGGGTGCACACGCAGCCACTCGCCGTCGGACGCGCTGACTGGCTGGGGTGCATTTCCTGCCTGGGGTGCAGGCGCGGTGCCGCCCGCATCAGGGAAGGAGGCGGGACGCGGTTCCTCCGCGGTCACAGCCCTGCCAGCCTGGCTTCGCCCCGTGCAGCCAGCTGCTCGCGGAGCCGGGCACCTTCCGCTGCGGGCAGGCCCGGGATCTGGGCGTTGGTGCCAGGTGACGCTGTGTGGAGTTTGAGGGTGCACAGGCCCAGGGACCGCTCCACCGGGCCCACGCCGATGTCCACGTACTGCATGCGCCCATAAGGGACGGCCATGGTGCGCTGGAAGAAGATGCCCGTCCTGATCAGGAGGTCGTCGTCCCGTTCGGCATAGCCGATGGCACGGACCTGCCGCGGGATGAGTGCCAGCTTCCAGAGGGCCGCCACCAAAGCCACACCGGGTACCGTGGCTGCGAGCCACAGCGGCGGCCAGGCCCACACGCCCGCGAGGACAAGCACCAGCGGAAGGGACAGGACCAGCACGGCGGCCAGGTTGCCCAGGGCCCAGTGCACCACCCTGGCGGTGACGTATTTCGGTGAAACGCGCTGCCAAGTGATGCCTGGCGGATCAATCGCCCCGGTATGCATATTCGCCTTCCCCGGAGGCTTCACCGTGCACGGCGCGGCCCGGTTTTCCCTCGATCCCCTTGGTGTCGCCGTCCTCCGGCGGGATCTTGCAGAACCGCTCCACCAGCAGGCCCACCACGATCATCACCAGTCCCCCGCCGGCCATGGCAAGTGCCAGCCAGGTAATGCCCTGGTTGCTGCGCAGGCTCCAGATGCGGAGCTGGTCCAGGAAAATGCCCACGTGCCAGCCCAGCAGCACCGTTCCGGCGTAGGCGCAGGCCTGGGCCAGGACCAGGGTCCGGGCGGCGAGGAGCGGGTCAAGCACGGGCCTTTTCCTGGGTCCCGCTTTCGTACCCTTACTGGCGCCGTTGGCGTCGAGGCTGTTGCGCCACTTCAGCACGCGGATGCCCAGGATCAGGGTGATGGCCACGATCACGCCCATGGTGGCCAGTGCGGTGGCCGGGAGGACGGGGGTGGACATCCCGAACCGGCTGGTCACCACAGTGGCAGACCAGCCCGCCACGGCCAGGATGAAACCGATCAGCAGGAGGCGCAGCGGATTGATGGGTTTCATCGTTCGTCCACCGCTCCGGCGGTAGGTACGCCGTCGAAGTCACCGAAGCCGTCGAACGGTGCGAGGTCGCCAAAATCATCAGCCTGTGCGGCCAGGGCGCTGATCCGTTCGCCGTCCAGGGTGGCGGCCGGCTCGATGAGCGACCACGGGTAGAGGACAAAGGCGCGGACGGCGGCACGGGGGTGGGGCAGGGTC
>NZ_JAJOMC010000021.1 GCF_021129155.1 Arthrobacter sp. AK04 | reverse complement strand
GTGGGCGCACTCCTGCTGGGGCGGGCAGTGAAACTGACCCCCGTTCAGCACGGCGGAGGCCAGGAACGTGACGTCCGCTCGGGCACCCTGGACACCGCCTCCATCGCAGCCTTCGCAGCTGCCGCGGGGAAGGCCGCAGCCACCTTGGGCGCCGAGTCTGAACGCATCGCGGGCCTGCGCGACAAGCTGATTGACGGTGTCCTGGAACGGATTCCGGAAGCAGTCCTGCGCGGTGCTGCCGGGAACGGCCGGCTCCCCGGCAATGCGCACTTCACCTTCCCCGGGTGCGAGGGGGATTCCCTGCTGTTCCTCCTGGACCTGGCCGGTGTGGAGTCGTCCACCGGTTCGGCCTGCACAGCGGGTGTGCCCCGGCCTTCCCACGTCCTGCTGGCCATGGGCCTGGACGAGGAGACCGCCCGCGGCGCGCAGCGCTTCACCCTGGGCCATGCTTCCGTGGAGGGCGACGTCGACGCCCTCCTGGCCGCACTGCCTGATGCCTACGCACGGGCCCGCCAGGCAGGTATGGCCGGGCATGAGTCCAGCATCCAGACGGCGGGAACCCTGGCCCGCCGGGCCCCCAGCGGCGGCTGAAGGAGCCCCGCCTCACGGAACGTGGGGCAGGGGCCTTAGAATAGATAGGCAAGGATCGTTTCCGGGAGCCTGCCTTCCTGTTACCCAGCGCATCCGCCAGCCCCGGCCAGAGCCGGACCTTCCCCAACAGAAAGCCATCATGCGAGTTCTAGCAGCCATGAGCGGCGGAGTCGACTCCGCCGTTGCCGCCGCCCGCGCCGTAGAGGCGGGGCATGACGTCGTCGGCGTCCACCTGGCGCTCTCACGCATGCCCGGCACGCTGCGCACCGGAAGCCGCGGCTGCTGCACCATCGAGGACTCCCGCGATGCCTGGCGCGCGTGCGACGTCCTGGGCATCCCGTACTACGTCTGGGATTTCTCCGAGCGGTTCAAGGAAGACGTCGTCCAGGACTTCATCGATGAATACGCGGCCGGCCGCACCCCCAACCCCTGCATGCGGTGCAACGAACGGATCAAGTTCGCCGCACTCCTGGAAAAGGCCATCGCCCTGGGGTTTGACGCTGTGTGCACCGGACACTACGCCAAGGTCATCGAGGACGCTGACGGCAACCGCGAGCTCCACCGTGCCGCGGACTGGGCCAAGGACCAGAGCTACGTCCTGGGCGTCCTGACCCACGAGCAACTCAAGCACTCCATGTTCCCGCTGGCCGACACGCCCTCCAAGGCTGAAGTGCGTGCGGAAGCCGAGCGCCGCGGCCTCTCGGTGGCCAACAAGCCGGACAGCCATGACATCTGCTTCATCCCTGACGGTGACACCGCGGGATGGCTCGCAGAAAAAATCGACATGTCCACCGGGGACATCGTGGACGAAACCGGCACGAAGGTGGGCGAGCACCCGGGCGCCAACGCCTTCACCGTGGGCCAGCGCCGCGGTTTGAAGCTGGGCACCCCCGCCGCCGACGGCAAGCCCCGCTTCGTCCTGGAGATCCGGCCCAAGGAAAACAAAGTGGTGGTGGGCCCCGAGGCCCTGCTGGCGATCGACGAGATCCGTGGCATCAAGGTCTCCTGGGCAGGACTGCCCATCACCGAGATAGGGACTGGCGAGGAATTCGACTGCCACGCCCAGGTCCGGGCCCACGGCGATCCCGTGCCTGCGAGCGCCCGCATGGAAGCGGCTGGCGACGACCCGGGTGCCCCCGGACAGCTGGTAGTCCGGCTCACTACCCCGCTGCGGGGAGTGGCTCCCGGCCAGACAATCGTCCTTTACCAGGGCAGCCGGGTGCTGGGCCAGGCAACCATTGACGCTGCCCGCTCCCTTCAGCGCGCCGAGCTCTAATCCATCGTTTACAACAACACCGCCCCGGTTCCGCCGGGGCGGTGTTGTTGGTTGTGCCGCGGGTTACCGGGGGCTGTGGAGCAATCAGGTAAATTTTGTGTCTCAACTCACAAAATGGGCCGGTCTGAGTGTTGACTCTCTGATTGAATCTAGGCATCAGCACCGCGCGCTTCCCGCCTGAGCAAATGCACCCATCAGCGGTCGGCGGGCGCGCACTCATCGAACAGAAAGTTCACAGATGACGAAGAGCAATAAAGCACTGCACGGCGCAATCGCGCTGGCAGGCATTTCCGCCCTCGCACTGACGGCCTGCACGGGCCCCTCAGGCGGAGGCGGCGGGACCTCGACCGGCGATGCAGGGGGTGGTGCGATCACGTACGGCACCACGGACAAAGTGGTCACCCTGGATCCGGCCGGGTCCTATGACGGCGGATCCTTCATGGTCATGAACCAGATCTATCCCTTCCTGCTCAACTACAAGCCCGGCACTGCCGATGCCGCCCCGGACATCGCCGAGTCCGCCTCATTTACCAGCCCCACCGAATACACGGTGAAGCTCAAGCCCGGCCTGAAATTCGCCAATGGCAACACGCTGGATTCCTCCGACGTCGTGTTCTCCTTCAACCGGGTCAAATCGATCGATGATCCCAACGGACCGGCGTCGCTGCTCTCCAACATGGAGAAGATCGAGGCGACGGACGCCAACACCGTGGTGTTCACCCTTGCCGCCGGCAACGACCAGGTGTTCCCGGGCGTCCTCGCTTCCAACCCGGGCCCGATCGTGGACGAGGAAGTCTTCCCGGCAGACAAGATCATGGACGACGACGCCATCGTCGCGGCCAAGCCCTTCGCCGGCCAGTACACGATCGAAAGCTACAAGAAGAACGAACTGGTCAGCTTCAAGCCCAATCCGGATTACCAGGGGATGCTGGGCGCAGCGGCCAACGACGGTGCCACCCTCAAGCACTACGCTGACCCTAACAACCTGAAGCTCGACGTCCAGCAGGGCAACATCGACGTCGCGGGGCGGATCCTTACCGCCACCGACGTCGCAGACCTGGAGGGCGATGACAAGGTGAAAGTCCACAAGGGCCCTGGCGGTGAACTGCGCTACATGGTCTTCAACTTCGACACCATGCCGTTCGGTGCGAAGACCCCGGAAGCCGATCCTGCCAAAGCCCTCGCCGTGCGCCAGGCCATCGCCCACCTTGTTGACCGCGACGTCATTGCCTCGCAGGTCTTCAAGGACACCTACACCCCGGTCTACTCCTATGTGCCCAAGGAGTTCGAAGGCGCAACGGAGCCGCTGAAGAGCCTTTACGGCGACGGCAGCGGCAAGCCGAGCCTGGACAAGGCAAAGCAGGTCCTGGCCGACGCCGGCATCACCTCGGTGGTCGACGTGAAGCTGCAGTACACGGACCGCTACGGCACCTCCGCGGCCGATGAATACGCCCTGGTCAAGGAACAGCTCGAAAAGTCAGGGCTCTTCACCGTGGACCTCAAGTCGACCGAATGGACCACCTACACCAAGGAACGCCGGGCCGACGCGTACCCCGTGTACCAGCTGGGCTGGTTCCCGGACTATTCGGACGCGGACAACTACCTGACGCCGTTCTTCATCCCGGGCAACTTCCTCGGCAACCATTACGAGAACCCGGCCGTGACGGACATTGTCAAGAAGCAGCTGGTCACCGCGGACAAGGCGGAGCGGAGCGAACTCCTGGGCCAGGCCCAGGAAGCCATCGCCAAGGACCTTTCCACGCTGCCGCTGCTGCAGGGTGCCCAGGTCATGGTGGCCGGAACGGATGTCCAGGGAGTGGAAAAGACCCTCGATGCGTCGTTCAAGACCCGTCTTGGCGTGATGTCCAAGTAGGTCCACCGCACCATCCGGCTCTGACCGCACACGGGGCGGGACACGGTGCACCTGATGCCAGGTGCACGTGTCCCGCCCCGCGTGCTGGTCGGGAAGCGGTGCCGGCCCAACGCGGGCACCGCAAAGACAACCTGAGGTACCCATGACTACATTGATCGACGCGCCACCAACTGACGCGGACGGCCTGCTCCCGGCCGCCAAAAAAACATCCGGCGGCGGACTGGGACAGTACATCCTGGTCCGTTTCCTGCTGATCTTCCCCACCATCTTCATCCTGGTCACCATGGTCTTCTTCCTGATGAGGATCACCGGTGACCCCATCACCGCAGCCATGGGCGGACGCCTGCCGGCGGACCAGCTCCAGGAACGGATCCAGGCCGCCGGCTACGACCGGCCCATCCTGGTCCAATACTTCGAGTACCTCGGCCAGCTGGCCACCGGCAACTTCGGACGGACGCTCACGGACAACCGTGCCGTCGTCGAAATGCTGACAACGTATGGTTCGGCCACCCTTGAGCTGAGCATCAACGCGCTGCTCGTCGCCCTCCTGGTCGGCATTCCCCTGGGCATGGTGGCGGCCCACCGCCGGGACAAGGCGCCGGACGCCGTCCTGCGCGTCTTCGCCATTCTTTGCTACGCAACCCCCGTGTTCTTCGCCGGCATGCTCCTGAAGCTGACCTTCTCCGTCTGGCTCGGCTGGCTGCCGGTCGCAGGGCGGGCGAAGACGTCCAGCGAACTTGCCCTGACGTCCCTGGAAGCGCCCACCGGAATCTACTGGCTCGACGCGCTTCGAAGCGGCAACATGGGCGCCCTCGGAGACGTCATGGCCCACGCCGTGCTGCCCGCGGTGGCCTTGGGACTGCTGACAGCCGGCATCTTCCTCCGCCTCGTCCGGACCAACGTCATCGGCACCCTGGGCAGGGACTACATCGAGGCCGGCCGGTCCAGGGGTGTCAGCGAATACCGCCTGGTCACCAAGCACGCCTACAAACCAGCCCTGATACCCATCATCACGGTGATGGGCCTGCAAATAGCAGTGATGCTCGGCGGGGCGGTGCTGACCGAGAAAACCTTCGAGTGGAAGGGCCTGGGATTCCAGCTCGCCAACTACCTCACGGCCCGTGACTTCGTGGCCGTCCAGGGCATCGTGGTGCTGCTGGCCATCATCGTGGCCATGACCAACTTCATCGTGGATATCATCGCCGCGCTGATCGATCCCCGCGTGAGGTACTGACCATGAGCATCCCGGCCGTTCCCGTCCCGATGGAAAGCCCGCGGGCCCCCTGGTACCGCCGCCTTCCGGTGGTCTCGCACTTCAACAAAAGCGTCGGCCTCCAGCGCGGAATGCTGGTGGCCGGACTGATCCTCACCGGCCTGTTCGTCCTGACGGCGCTTTTCGCACCGCTGCTGGCACCCTACGGTTTCTCCCAGCTTTCCGACGCCGATGGCAACTTCCCCACGCAGCAGGCCCCTGGAGGCAAACACCTCCTGGGGACGACAGTGGGCGGCTATGACGTCCTGTCGCGGGTCATCTGGGGAGCGCAGACGGCGATCCTGGTGATCGTCGTCGCCGTGACCATGTCCATCGTCATCGGCGTCGTCCTTGGCCTGGTCAGCGGCTACCTCGGCGGGTGGCTTGACCGGATCCTGGTGGTCATCGCCGATGCCGTGTACGCCTTTCCCTCGCTGCTGGTGGCCATCGTCATGGCCATCGTCATCAGCGGCGGACAATCCAGCCTCATCGGCGGCATCTTCGCTGCCGGCACTGCCATCACGCTGGTCTTCATCCCGCAGTATTTCCGGGTCATCAGGGCAGAGACCGTCCGGTTGAAGGCTGAGCCGTTCGTCGAGTCCGCAAAAGTGGTGGGCGCGTCCAACATCCGCATCATGAGCCGCCATATCTACCGCAACGCCACCCGTACCCTGCCGCTGATCTTCACCCTGAACGCCTCAGAAGCCATCCTCACCCTGGCCGGCCTCGGGTTCCTGGGCTTCGGCATCGAACCCAGTTCGGCAGCGGAGTGGGGTTTCGACCTCAACAAGGCGCTCGCCGACACCACGTCAGGGATCTGGTGGACGGGCCTGTTCCCCGGCCTGGCCATCGTGCTGACCGTAGTGGGACTGACCCTGGTGGGCGAGAGCATCAACGACCTGAACGATCCGCGCCTCCGCGGCCGCAAGAGCACCGGGAGCAGCTCCCCGGCGCCGGTGGACAGCGCCGCCATCGCAACCGAAGTGAGGGCATCATGACCGTCAACATCGATCCGCTGTCCGGGCGGAACTCCAACGGGGAGCCCGGCGACGGCCGTCCCGTTCTCGACATCGACCACCTCCAGGTCACGTTCGCCACTGACGGCGGTCCTGTCCAGGCAGTCAAGGACGTCAGCCTGGAGGTCCGGAAGGGGGAGGTGCTGGCGATCGTGGGGGAGTCCGGATCCGGCAAGACTGTCACCGCCAAGACCATCCTGGGCCTCCTCCCGGAAACGGCCAGCAGTTCCGGGGCGGTGGTGATCAACGGGGCCGACGTCATCAGCGTCAGCGCGGCACGGCTGCGCCAGATCCGCGGCCGGGACGTTGCCATGGTGTTCCAGGAACCGTCCACCGCACTGAACCCGGTGTTCACCGTGGGCTGGCAGATCGCAGAAGGCATCCGGGCCCACACAGGAAGCGACGGGAAGCGGGTCTCGGCCAGGGAAGCCAAATCCCGGGCCATCGAGGCGCTGCGCAAGGTGGGTATCCCCGATCCGGAACACCGGGTCAATTATTACCCGCACCAGTTCTCCGGCGGCCAAAAACAGCGGGTGGTTATCGCCGCGGCGTTGGCCCTGAACCCCGGGCTGATTGTCGCCGACGAGCCCACCACTGCCCTGGACGTTACCGTCCAGGCGGAAATCCTGGAACTGCTCCGGGACCTGCGGGACAAGTACGGTACGTCCATTGTGCTCATCACCCACAACATGGGGGTGGTGGCTGACCTGGCTGACCGCGTGGTGGTGATGTACCAGGGAGACGTGGTGGAGGAAGCCCCGGCGAGGACCCTGTTCGCAGAACCGCGGCAGGACTACACCCGGGCTCTCCTCGCTGCGGTTCCCCACCTCGGGCGGAACTCCGCCTCCGAGGGGCTCAGCAGCCGGGCCCACCAAGAGGAGGAGGTCCTGGTGGAGGCCAACAACCTGTCCATCGAGTACCCCGGCAGGCTGGGCACACCGGCGTTCAAGGCAGTGGACAGGGTCAGCTTCACGCTGTCCAGGGGCGAAGTGTTCGGCCTGGTGGGGGAGTCGGGTTCCGGGAAGACCACCATTGGGCGCGCCATCGCCGGCCTGAACAGGACCACCGGCGGCAGCCTGAAGGTGCTCGGGTACGAGATGCTGAACCTCAAGGAACGCACCTTCAAGCCGCTCCGCAAGGACATCGGTTTTGTGTTCCAGGACCCTGCAGCCTCCTTCAACCCGCAACTGACCATCGGGGACTGCATCGCAGAACCCATGGTCATCCACACAAAACCAAGCCCGGCGCAGGCGCGCAAACGTGTGGGCGAGCTCCTCGAATCAGTCCAGCTGCCGGCGTCGTACGCAGGACGGTACCCGCACGAACTGTCCGGCGGCCAGCGGCAGCGGGCGTCGCTGGCACGGGCACTCAGCCTGAATCCGCGGCTGCTGATAGCCGATGAGCCAACGTCGGCTTTGGACGTTTCGGTGCAGGCCAAGGTCCTGGAACTGTTCAGGGACATCCAGCAGGAGTTTGGTTTCGCCTGCCTGTTCATCAGCCACGACCTCGCGGTGGTGGACACGCTGTCCTCGTGGGTGGGCGTCCTGTACAAAGGCCGGCTGGTGGAGCAGGGGATCGGCAGCCAGGTGATGGGAAACCCGCAGCACGATTACACGCGGCGGCTCATCGCGTCCCTGCCGGTGCCCGATCCGGATGAACAGGCGAAGCGGAGGGAAGCGCACCGCGCGCTGCTTGGCATCTGAACGCTAAACCGCAGGCCAGCGTCGGGGCCTTAAGCGCCGGTGCCCGATACCGGCACCGGCGCTTAACACCCGGATGATTCCGGTGCCTGCCCATAGACTTGAACCATGACGCAGCACAACCTTCACACTCCTGACTCCGATGACTACGACCCCTCAGCCAGTTCGCTGGCGGACCAGGTGGACCAGTCGGTGATGGCTGAACTGCTCTCCATCCGTTCGAGCATCGACAACATTGATGCCACCCTGGTTTACCTGCTGGCGGAGCGCTTCAAGGCCACCCAGAAGGTGGGCTTCCTCAAGGCCGCCCACCGGCTGCCCGCCGGCGATCCCGGCCGTGAGGCCGCGCAGATCGCGAGGCTTCGCCGCCTTGCCGAGGACGCCCACCTGGACCCGGCCTTTGCCGAGAAGTTCCTCAACTTCATCATTGGCGAAGTCATCAGGCACCACGAGGCCATCGCCGAAGACCATGAGGCTGCCTCGGGCCAGCACCCGCAGGCATCAGCCCTCGCGTGAGCATGGTCGAAAGGCACGAACACCGCGGCAGTGCCTCCTCACCGGCACCCGCTCCGCCGCGGGAAGTAACGGCCACCGCATTGGGACCGTGGCCGGGCGAAGACCCCGTCGAGGCGGCCAGGATCATCCGGGGTGAACTGGGCAGCCCGCACCTGCCGTTCCTCGCCGAACTGCCGGACCGCGGAGTTGGTTCCGATGCCCTGGGGCGTACGGCCTCCCTCCTTGCGGAGCTTGCCGTAGACGTCCAGCCCTATGGGTGGCGGTTGGTTGACCGTCCCGGCAAGGACTTCCGCCGCGCCGCGTCAGCCCTGGCCACGGACATCAACGTCCTTGCGGACGTAGCCGGTGCCGAGGAGAACCCTGCCACGGAGATCAAGGTCCAGCTGGTGGGGCCGCTGAGCCTGGCGGCGGGGCTCCACCTGCACAACGGCGAGCGGGCCCTCCTCGACTACGGTGCCCGGCGGGACCTTGCAGCCTCGCTTGCCGCCGGTGTAGGGGGATACCTCTCCCGGGTGGCGGCCGCCGTGCCGGGCGCGCGCCTGGTAGTCCAGGTGGACGAGCCGGACATCGCCGCGGTGCTGGCCGGCACCATTCCCACCTCCAGCGGCTACCGTACCCTCCGGGCGGTGCCGGCATCCGAAGCCCGCGAATCATGGCGGGTGGTCCTTGACGCCCTGCGGGCCGCGGGCGCCGTCGAAGCAGTAATTTCTGTGCCGGAGGTGGAGGCGCCCTTCGAGCAGATCCTGGCTGCCGGGGCGGACGGCATCGCTGTTCCACTGAAGGCCTTGACCTCGCGGCAGCGGGAGCAGCTGGCCGGAGCGGTGGAATCAGGCACAAGCCTCTGGCTCGGCGCGCTGGAGGCGGCCGGCGGGCCACTGCCAAAGGTCGCTGAATCAGTGGAGGCTGTGTGGCGGCCCTGGCGGCAGCTGGGGCTACCGGCAGACACCCTGGCTTCCATCCGGGTTACACCCTCGGCCGGGCTTGCCGGCTGCTCGCCATCGCAGGCCACGGCCGTGCTGGGCAGGCTCACCCAGCTTGCAGACGGGCTTAACCAGCTCGCCCAGGGCTAGCCGGCGCGGCTTCCGCCACGGGAGTCAGACCCGGTTCTCCCAGCGGTCCGGCTGCGCGTAGCGCGGCAGGAAGCTGTGGGCTGAACTGCCGCCGGTGTAGGGTCGCAGCCGGTAGTCGAAGCTGCCGGCGTAGACCAGGACCAGCCCGATCTGCGGCTGGATGACCTTCACCTGGATCCGGTGTTTCCCGGCGGGCCCTTCTGCCGGGTCCCACCACTGTTCGGCGTAGGCCTTGGCGTCCAGGGCGGCAGGAAGCGGAATGCGGAGGGGGCCCAGAAGGAGCCGTGATGCTTCCGATACGCCCCGCAGCCGGCCCTCTGCCGTGACGCTCAGGTTCAGGTCGGTGACCAGCCGCCGGTACCGGCCCACGTAATCCACCAGCTGGGGCGCTCCGTCCCGGCGGGTGGCGCTTGTGGTGTCCTGGAAGATGCGGGTGCGCCCCGGGAACCGGATCTCACGACGGGCCGTAAGGCTGGAGCGGCCAAAGGGGTCCTGGTGGGCGTGGTTTTCGATGCGGAACGGAATGTTTTCGCCGTACTCGGGAAAGAACGCTTCCTCCCCGCTGGTGAGCCGCAGCAAAGGCCGCAGCCACTCCTGCCGGCAGCCCACGACGTCGAACGTTCCTTCACCCACGCCGTAGCGGCCCGAGCCGGGAACCAGGGAAAAGTAGTCCTGCAGCTCGGGCTGCAGGCGCGAAAAGTCCGCGCCGAGGGCCTGCTGGTAGATGGGAATGTTCATGGGAACCTCCTGCTGGGAATGTGGCTGGAACAAGGTGCTGTGACCTCACAATGTACCGGCAGCCTTGAGCCTGATGTACATGTCCGCCAGCCGCGGCGGCAGCTGGTGGGGTTCGGCATCCACCACTGACACGCCATGCTGCCGGAGCTCTGCGCTGATCGCCGCGCGCTGCAGGAGCGCCCGCTCTGCCGCGGCGGCCCGGAAGACACCGGTGGCGTCGGCGCGTTCCTCGAGCATGGTTCCCAGCTGCGGGTCCCGGACCGCCGCAACCACCACCACATGCTGCCGGGCCAGCTGGGCCGCAACGGGAAGCAGGCCTTCCTCGGGTGCGCCGCCGTCCAGCGATGTCAGCAGCACAACGAGGGACCGGTGCGCGGACACGGCGCGGACCTGCGCCGGGACGGACGGCCAGTCCATCTCGATGAGGTCGGCTTCAAGCGGTGCCATGGCCTGGACCATCTGTCCCAGGAGGTTCCCCTGCCCGGCGGACCCTGCCCGGGCGCGTGTCCGGCGGTCAAAGGCGAGGAAATCCACCCGGTCCCCGCCCCGCTCCGCGAGGACGCCCAGCAGGAGCGCCGCTTCCATGCCCGTATCCAGTCGGGTTTCGTCGTCGATCCTTGCTGCGGACGTCCTCGAGGTATCAAGGACCATGACCACACGGCGGTCCCGTTCCGGCCGCCAGGTGCGCACCACCACCGCTGACCGGCGTGCCGTGGCCCGCCAGTCAATCGACCGGACGTCGTCGCCGCGGACGTAGTCCCGCAGGGAATCGAACTCGGTGCCCGCGCCCCGGATCTGTACCGCGGCCTTGCCGTCGAGCTCGCGCAGTTTACGAAGCTTAGAGGGCAGGTGCCGCCGTGAATGGAAAGGAGGCAGCACCCGCAGCGAGCCGGGGCACTGCACGGTCCGCTGGCGCGCCGCCAGCAGGAGGGGGCCAAACGAGCGGAGGGTGACGTGCGGTGTCCGCAGGTCTCCGCGCCGGACGGGACGCAGCCGGACGGTGACGCGCCTGCGCTCGCCGGCCGGAACCTCAATGTCCTGTACCGCATTCTCCGCTCCGGCGGAGGGTTGCCAGGCATCGCGGAGGACTCCGCGGAGCCGGCGGCCGCCGTCGTTCCGGACCGTGAGTAGAGCATCCGCAGACGCATGCAGGGTGACGTTTCCGGGCTCTGTGCGCTGGAGGCTGACCGTCCGCAGAGGTGCTGCTGCCAGAAGGTCGACGGCGGCAAGAACCGTCAGCAGCCCGGCCACCAACAGCACCGTTCCCCAGCCGGGCAGCAGGAGAACCGGCACCACGCCCAGCAGCACCAGCAGCACGAAACGGCCGGAGATGGCCATCAGCGGGGCACGGGAACGGAAGCCAGGATGCTGCCCAGCACGTCATCCACCCGGACCCCGTCCATCTGGGCTTCCGGCTGGAGCGCCACGCGGTGGCGCAGGCAGGGGAGGGCGAGGGCCTTGACGTCGTCCGGGGTAACAAAGCTCCGGCCTGACAGCCAGGCCCAGGACCTGGACGTGTTCAGCAGGGCTGTGGCGCCTCGGGGCGAGACTCCCAACAGGAAGGACGGGGCAGAGCGGGTGGCTCGCACCAGGTCCACGATGTAGGCGATGATTTCGGGGTCCACCGCCACCGAAGCCACCGCCTGCCGGGCTTTGGCCAGGTCTGCCGCGCCCGCTACTGCCCGGACCCCGGCAGCTGTGAGGTCCCGCGGGTCAAAGCCGGCAGCATGGCGGCGGATGACCTCCATTTCATCCTGCCGTCCGGGCAGCGGCATGGTCAGCTTGAGGAGGAACCGGTCCAGCTGTGCTTCGGGCAGGGGATAGGTGCCTTCGTACTCCACCGGGTTCTGGGTGGCAGCCACGAGGAAAGGTGCGGGCAGTGGACGGGACACCCCGTCCACGGAAACCTGCCGTTCCTCCATGGCCTCAAGCAGGGACGCCTGCGTCTTGGGCGGCGTGCGGTTGATCTCGTCCGCCAGGAGGATGTTGGTGAACACCGGCCCTTCACGGAACGTGAACTCTGAGGTGTGCGAGTCGTAGACCAGGGATCCCGTGACGTCACCGGGCATGAGGTCCGGCGTGAACTGAACGCGCTTCGTGTCCAGGCTCAGGGCTGCAGACAACGCACGAACCAGCAGGGTTTTTGCGACGCCCGGGACGCCCTCCAGCAGCACGTGCCCCTGGGAGAGGAGCGCAATCAGCAGCCCCGTGACGGTGGCGTCCTGCCCCACCACGGCCTTGGCTACCTCGTGCCGCACGTCCAAAAGGGCCTGCCGGGCGGAATCGTGGTCCATGTGGTCCATGACCCGGGGGCTGCTGCCTTGCTCGCTCATCGGCTCTTGACTTCTTTCTCTAGGGTGTCCAGCTCCCGTGACCAGGCCACAAGCCTCGCCTCGGTGCCGGGACGTTCGTTAACGAGTTCGCGGATATCCCGGGCCGGCCTGCCGAGGTGTTGCGCGGCTGCTTCGATGACCTGGCCGGCAGTGGCGCCTGGCCCGGTGCGCAGATGCCCGGAAAGCCGCACCAGCGTACCGGCCCGGAGGTTGTCCCGGGCCTGGTCCACGGCGCGGGAGTCTTGATAGAGCCTCGCCCGGCCCTCTGCCGTCTCCGCTGCCTTGACCACAACCGGCAAGGGCTCAAACACCAGCGGGCCAAGGCGCCTGCCACGCCAGGCTATTGCCGCCAGGCCAACCAGGACGAGCCATGGGCCAAGGAAGCGCACCCAGTCGGGGGCCAGCTCGTCGAGGCTTTCGGGTCTGCCCCCGGTTTCCAGGTCTTCAAGGGTTGGGATGTACCAAACAAGGTCCGGGGACGGGCCGAGGGTACGGATGGCGAGCGCGGCATGCCCAAGCCGGTCCAGCTCTCCGTTACTAAAGACGGCGGTGCTGCCGACGACGATGAGCCGTCCGTCGCTGCTGGCGGCAACGAGTCCGGCGCCGGAACCGTCCGGCCGGTAGCAGGACGTCCCGCCGTCGTACAGGAAGCCGGACTCCCCGGAAACCGTACCTGCGGCTTGCGGGTCAGGCAGGCTGCACCCGGGCTCCAGCACCGGAGAGGCGTCAGGCACAACCCCCGCCTGCCGGATGCCGGCATCGAGGCCGTCGAGGGTCTGGAGCCTCGGGGATACCACCACCATCCTCTGCGCGGACGCCGCCAGGTTGAGGAGACGGGGCCCGCCCAGGAAGCCGTTCCTGTCGTAGAGCAGCAGGGTGGGGGAGGAACCCGCCTGCAGCGCTGCCATGGCTGCTTCGTAGCTTCGTGCATCCTGGACCGCAACGCCGTGCCTTTCCAGGATCTGCGTGACTGCGCGGGCGCCCTCGGGGCCGGCATTGTGGACCGACAACGGAACGGCGTCGCCTTTAGGACTGAGCTGCGCCCAGAGCACCAGTCCCAGCGCGGCAGCCACCACGGCGCTGAATGCCGCAATGGCACGGTGCCGCCGGAGCCAACCTCTCCTGCGGAGGGGAGCCTGGTCCGCGTTGGGGCTTTCATGACGTGTGGAAGCCGGCGTTGTCCCCGTCATGGCAGGGCCGCCGGATGCGATACTCCGAGGTCCTGGTGGCTTCCGTCCTGGTGGTCCGGGCTGCGGACGGGCCTGAGGGCTTCGAGCGCGTTGTCCAGGCCGGCCATCGCCCGGTAGTCTCCCTCGTCCGCCGCCCTGTTTCCATAGCGGATGGCGTCGAAGGTGCCTGCCGCCCAGCCCAGGCGCTGCGCTTCGGTGCTGAAGGGAAGCGCCAGGTCCCGGGCTACTTCATCGGCCGTCCGCCCCGGCTGGGGGTCCAGGATGGTGCGGTCTTCGGCAGAGCGGACCAGGGCCCGGAAACGGTCCACGACGGCGTCTGCCCACCTTCCAGCCGCTGCGGAACTTTCAGCGCGCCGCCGGTAGTCGGCGGCCGCCAGAACGCTTTCGGTACCGAACACCTCTTTAACCTGCCGCTCCCTGTGGTTCAGCCTGGGTTTGGCGATGATCACCGCGGCGATGATGATCACTGCGATCACCAGTCCAATGACGGGGCTTGGCACCGTACTGGCCGGATCCGGGGACCCGTCCAGGGACGAAAGCCAATCCAGGAAGTCCTCCCAAAGCGTCTCCACCCAGGGCGGCGCGGCGTCGCGGTATTCAGGTTGTGAAAGCTCCTCTGCTGCCCAGCGGCGGGCTTCCTCCGCGCCCGGCAGCACCGGCGGTTCAGCGGCCATCCGGCCATGCCTTTGGCGCAGGCCCGGTGCCGGGGTTCCAGCCACCGGCGTATCCTCCGGAGCGGGCGGTTCCGTGGCCGCGTCCCGGGATGCCGTCCGGATCCGCGCCGGACTCCATCATGCGGAGCAGCGAGATATCCAGTCCGTCCTTCCGCATCCGGAGGTCCATGTAGATCAGCGCCATGACGGACGTCTGGAAGGCATAGCCCAACGCTCCTGCAAGTGCACCGAGGACGGCGGTGATGATGCCGACGGCGACGGCGATGGCTACATCCTGCCCGGCACCCCCGTGGGGTGACACGAAGCCTGCCATCAGCGGAGGCACAAGGCTTACTGGAATCATGACCACCTGGCTGATGACGCCCACCATGATGCCCACCACCAGGGTGATTCCAAGGATCCGCCACCAGTTGGCCCGTGTCAGTTCCCAGGACCTGCGCAGGGCGGCCAGCGCGCCCAGTTCTTCAATGACGACGGCGGCCGGAGCCACCATGAGTTTGATGTAGATCCAAACGAACAGGGCAACAAGGCCGAGGAACATGGGGATGAGCAGCAGGATGCCTATCCGCTCCATGCTGGCTATCAGTGCGACGGTTGCCGCTGCCGGGACGAGGATGGCAAGCAGGCCGGCAACCATCAGCAGTGCCGCCAGCCGCATCAGTGCTCCCACCCGCGGCCTGGCCAGGGCCCACATCTGGCGGAAACCGGTGGGACGGTTCAGGATGGACCGCGCCACCGGCACCACCATGGCGCCCTGCAGGACTGAGGCCAGGAAGATGGTCAGGACGGCAACCAGCATGATGGCGGCAACGAAGCCCAGGCCGAGCGATGTGAGGTCGGCGGGGCTGGCGCTTTCCGCCCAGGCCTCGATGGAGCCCACCGATGTGGCTGTGGCGGCCGTAAGGACAGCCGTCAGGATGGCGGCAAGGGACTGGGCCAGGAGGGAAGCACCCAGCATGGCTTTTGCATTCCGCCTGATCGTTTGGAAGGAACCGTCCATGATCTCGCCGAACATCAGGGGGCGCAGGGGGACGATGCCCGGCTTGGGCGGAGCCACATATCGTGGCTGGCCGTAGGGGGAGCCCCCATGGGGATAGCCGGCGGGATAGCCGGCGTTGGGAGGTTGCGCCCGCGGCGGGCCCGGGTATGCCGGACCGGGCTGGCCCCACGGCTGCTGCCACGCCGGCGGCCCCCAGGGTTGCTGCTGATTCGGCGGCGGGCCCCAGTGGTGCTGCTGATCCGATGGCGCGCCCCAGGATTGCTGCCGATCCGGCGGTGGACCCCAGGGTTGCTGCTCGCGTTGCTGCCCTCCCAAAGGCGGGTGCTGCTCCGGGGTCTGCCGCCATGCAGGCAGGCCGGGGTCCCCGGGCTCCTCCGCGTCTGAATCCTTTGGTGACACCATGTTCCTTCCCCCATCCAGTCCGCCGTCGGCCTGGCGCGGCTCCGCACCTCCCGCGTGGCGCTCAAAACGTCCGGCGTGGCACCAGCCTATAGTTCCGGCGTCGGGCATCCTAGCGCCCGCCATGCCGGAAGGCGCTGAACAGGACAAAGCCATCCTGATAAGGGAATATATAACTATGAAGGCACGCATTCTGGTGGTAGATGATGATGAAGCGCTGGCCGAAATGATTGGAATTGTCCTTCGCAACGACGGCTTCGAGCCGGTCTTTTGCGCGGACGGCGCCCAGGCGCTCGACGTTTTCCGGTCATCGCGGCCGGACCTTGTTTTGCTGGACCTCATGCTTCCGGGCGTGGACGGCATCGAGGTCTGCCGGCAGATCCGGGGAGAGTCGGATGTGCCCATCGTCATGCTCACCGCCAAATCGGACACGTCCGACGTCGTCCGGGGACTTGAATCCGGTGCAGACGACTACGTGCCCAAGCCTTTCAAGCCTGCTGAACTGGTGGCCCGTGTCCGCGCCCGGCTCCGCCCGGGCGACCAGAAAGCTCCGGAAACCCTGCGCATTGCCGACATCACCATCGACGTTGCCGGGCACACAGTCAGCCGGGGCAGCGACCGGATTTCGCTGACGCCCCTGGAATTCGACCTCCTGGTGGCCCTGGCCCGGAAACCATGGCAAGTGTTCACCCGCGAACTGCTGCTCGAGCAGGTCTGGGGCTACCGCCATGCTGCCGACACGCGCCTCGTGAACGTCCATGTCCAGCGCCTCCGGTCCAAGATCGAACAGGATCCGGAAGCTCCGGAAGTCGTATTGACGGTGCGTGGTGTCGGCTACAAAGCAGGGGCCTGAACCCGCGGCGCAGGACGGTGCACCGGATACGGGCGCGCCCGCTCCCGCTGGGAGTTCCGCTTCCGGGCATGGCGGCGGGGCGGGTCTGCCTCCAGGGCCCGAACACACCGACGCCGTCACTGCCCGCCTCCGGCGCCTGACGTTCCGCTCTCACCTCTGGCAGCGGCGTGCCCTGATCGTCAGCCTGCGGGTCGCACGGCTGGTCAGGACCGGATTCCGGCGATTCCTGCCGGCGCTGCGGTTCATCGGCCGGTCCCTTCACCGGCGGTGGCGCCGGTCACTGCAGTTCCGGACAGTCCTCACCACGCTCCTCCTTGCCGTCACCTCCTTCGCGGTTGTGGGGGCCTACCTGTCCAACCAGATCGCCAACAACCTCTTCCAGGAGCGGCTGGCGCAGGCTGAGTCGGAGACCAGCTACCACGTCAAGCAGGTGCAGGACACGTTCGACGGCGCGCAGGTCACCGACCAGGCCAGTGTCATCACTTTGGTGTACGACACCCTGAATGCGGTGGAAGGGCGCGGCTCGGTCATCCAGCGAAGGTACGTTTTTGAGGCCATGCCGGAGCAGACCAAGCCCAGGAACCGCTGGGTCGAATCCCGCGCCTCTGACCAGCTGACTGTGAGCGTCATCCCGCCTGAACTGCGCAAGGCCGTGCAGGAGTCGGGTAAGGACCAGTACTGGGCCTCCACCGTCATTCCGGTGGGCACCGAAGACCGCCCCGGCATTGCAGTGGGGAACAAGGTGACCTTTAACGGCACCGTCTATGAGCTCTATCTCATCTATGACCTGAACTCCGCACAGCAGACCCTGGACGAGATCCAGAGCGTCCTGTGGGCCGGCGGTGCGGTGCTTGTCCTGCTGATCGGTGCCGTCGCCTGGTACGTCACCCGCAACGTGGTCAGCCCGGTCAGCCATGCCGCCATGGTGTCGGAGAAACTCGCCGCCGGCCAGCTGCAGGAACGGATGGTGGTCCGGGGCGAAGACGAAGTTGCGCGCCTGGGTGCATCCTTCAACCACATGGCAGCCAGCCTCCAGGAGCAGATCACCCAGCTGGCAACCCTGTCGCAGATGCAGCAGCGATTCGTTTCCGACGTTTCCCACGAACTGCGCACACCGTTGACCACGGTCCGGATGGCGGCGGAAGTACTGTACGACGCACGCCACGACTTCGATCCCATCAATAAGCGCTCCGCCGAGCTGCTTTACAACCAGGTTGAACGCTTCCAGTCACTCTTGTCGGACCTGCTCGAAATCTCCCGCTTCGATGCCGGCGTGGCAGTGCTCGACGCCGAAGCGGAGGACATCCTGCAGGTGATTACACATGCCATCGAGGGCGCGGCCCCGGTCGCTGCGGAATACGGTTCGGAGATCGTCCTCAGGGCGCCGCAGGGTGCCGTCATCGTGGAGATGGACGCCCGGCGTATCGACAGGATCATGCGGAACCTGATCCTTAATGCGGTGGAGCACGGCGAAGGGAAGCCGGTCACTGTCACCGTCGGAGTTAGCCAGACCGCCGTCGGAATTGCCGTCCGGGACCATGGGATCGGAATGGCGCCCGCAGAAGCGGCGCGCGTCTTCGACCGTTTCTGGCGGGCCGACCCCGCACGTGCCCGCACAACCGGCGGAAGCGGCTTGGGCCTCTCCATCGCCATGGAGGACACCAAGCTGCACAACGGCTGGCTCCAGGCATGGGGCAAGAAAGGCGGCGGGGCGAACTTCCGGCTGACGCTGCCCCTGCGCCAGGGGGAAGAAATCGACAAATCGCCGGTCCAGCTCGAGCCGGAGGACATTGTGATGCCTGGAGAACAGGGGAACGGCAGCATGCTGGTCCTGGGAACACACGCCCCGGCCGGAACAGGGACTGCCCCCGAGGAGAGAACATGACAGGCCGCGCCGGTCGTCAGGCACAACTGTCTGCTTCCCTGCTGGTCCTCCTGCTCGTCCTGATGGCGGGCTGCGCCAGGATTCCCACGTCCGGGCCGGTTGGCAAAAGCAGTGAGGGCAGCGCGGGCAACCTCAGCGCGCCGGTATTCCTGCCGGCGGCGCCGCAGCCGGGCGCCTCGCCGGAGACCATCATCGATTACTTCTACCGGGCCGGAAGCGGCTACGAAGACGATTACGCCGTGGCCCGCCAGTACCTGACGCAGGCCTCCTCCGTGTCCTGGAAGCCGGACCAGCGTGCCCTCGTGTACCGGGAGGCGCGGGTGGTGGCAACCGCCACCGAGAACGTCTACAACTACGAGCTCGACGTCGCCTACACGGTGGACGCAGACGGCATTGCCACTCAGTCGCCGGAGGGCACGATTGAGAACATCCCGGTGACCGTCACCCAGGTGGAAGGTGAATGGAGGATCTCCGCCATTCCGGACGGCACTGCCATCGCGGAGGAAACGTTTAAGGTCATCTACGGTGCCTACCCAATCTATTTCTACGATCCCTCCTTTACGTTCGCCGTCCCGGACGTCCGCTGGTTCATTAAGAACAAGACCGTCAAGGCGATGACCAGCGCATTGCTGGCGGGGCCGGCACCCTACCTGCGCGGCGCCGTCGCAAGCGCCTTTCCTTCCGGCATCAAGCTGGCCCGTGAGTCGGTCCCGGTCGTTTCCGGCGCGGCGCAGGTGGACTTGACTGCAAAAGAGCTGATGGAAACGTCGCCGGAGGACAGGCTGCGGATGCAGATGCAGCTGACGTTGACTTTCCGCAGCCAGCCCGACGTCGTCAACGTCGAACTGCGCGCAAACCAGGACCTCGTGCGGGTGGAAGACAATGGATCCGTGCTTCCGCCGGTGCAGGACAAGAACGTACCCTCCCGCCAGATAGCCATCAGCGGCAATGAGCTGGTGCGGTACGAAAACAACAGGGTTTCGCCGCTCCCCGACATGCAGCCCGTCTCCTCCCTCAATCCCAGGCTTCCCGCGGAATCTCCGGTGTCCCAGACTGCGGCCTTCCTCAATGACAGCCGCACCACCCTGTACAGCATCAGTCCCGGCCAACCGGCCCGGGCACTCACCACGAGAAGCACCCTGACCCGGCCATCCTTCGGGCTTAATGAATGGGTGTGGTCGGCTGGGCCGGGAGCAACGGGGGGCACCGAAGTGGTGGCTTACCGCCCGGAGGGTATTGCCGAGGGCGCCACCGTGCCCTCCGTCACCATGACGCCGGCCTGGCTGGCCGGGCGGACCGTCAAGGAGTTCAGGATTTCCAGGGAAGGGGTCCGTGCCCTGGTGATTTCGGAGCAGAACGGAAAGACCCGGGTGCAGGTGACCGGCATAATCCGCGGCGGCGACGGGACGCCCCGTGAGCTGACACCACCCGTTACTTTGGCAACCGGCAGCGAGCCCGACCAGGGCGCGTGGGTTTCCGACACAACAATCGCGGTCATGAAGGGGTCGGCGGCATCAAACGTGACGCCGGAGTTGCTGTCACTCGCCTCCGGGCAGCCGCAGCAGCTGGCGCCCTGGCCGGGTCTCGTCGCCTTGAGCGCCGGGAATGGGCCTGAGGACATTTATGCCCAGTCAGCTGAGGGCATCTTCCAGCGCCTGGGCAACGGCTGGTCTCCGCAGATCAAGGGGCCTACGGATCTATCCTTTCCAGGCTGACCACCATGTCCGGGAAGCGGCGCGGGGCCCGGCGGGACCGGGCTCTGTCCACATAAGGCAGGTGTGTGCTGTCCCGGAGCCGCCGCCCGGTGGACAGTCAAGGAATGGCCACCAGAACAGGACTGCATGACAGCGCCCGGACACTGTTGCGGCTGGACCCTGACCTGACCCCGCCGCCCGGATACAGCGCCAGGCACCGTGCGGACCACGGCAGCAGGGTCCTGCGCGTCTTGGACCAGCTCGCAGGCGCGGCGGCTGATCTGCTTTCCCTGGCAGTTCCTGTGGACTGCGTGTGCTGCGGCGCGGAAGACCGGGCGCTCTGCATCCGGTGCGACCGCCACATCCGGCGGCTCACCGCGGCCCCGTTCCGAGCGGAGAGCGCCGCCCCGGCGCTTATGGACGTGGCGGGGACGGTGCTGCTTCCTGTGGTTGCCGCCGGCGTATACCGGGAAGAACTTGCCCAGGCGCTGCTCTCCTTCAAAAGGCATGGCCAGCACCAGCTCAAGGGAAGCCTGGGACGCGCGTTGGGCGGCGCGGTCCGTGCCGCTACGGAAGGGGCAGGAGAATTCTTCCTGGTCCCCGTCCCCACCAGCAGCGGGGCGTACCTGAGCCGGGGGTTCAGCCCCGTTCATTTGCTCCTCGGCGGCGCGCCTGGACGGCTGCCGGGGCTGGGTGTTGCAGATGTCCTCACGAAAGCACGCGGGCCGGGCCTGCAGCTGCCCGGCGGGCAGAAAGGCCTTGGCCGTGGTGCCCGGGCAAAGCGGGTGCGCGGTTCCATGCGGGTCCGCCGGCGGGCCCGGAACAAGGTCGCCGGATACCCCTGTGTCATCGTCGACGACGTCCTGACCACCGGAGCCACTCTGGCTGAAGCAGCTCGGGCCCTTCATGCGGCCGGGGCGCAGGTGGCGGGCGCCGTCGTCCTCGCGGCGACACGCCCGCCGGACGCCGACGGCTACGCCGCAGCGGCCGCGCAGACCCGCGGAACCTGCCATGACTTAGAAAAAAATAAACCGGGAAAGGATGAATAACGGGTGCCTATGAACTAACGTCGGTGGTGGGTACCAAGAACAGAATGTACCTTTCGATGGCGGCTCGGAGAGGGGCTCGACTGTCAGGCAGATCGGCCCAGGGAAGCGCCGCCGTCGTGTCACCGAAGTCATTTGGAGGGCACCATGGAGTTTATGATCAGCGGACGAAATCTGACAGTCTCAGACCGGTTCCGCGAATACGCCGGGGAAAAGATCTCGAAAATCGAATCGCTTGGCGACAAGGTCCAGCGGGTCGATGCGAAAGTCTCCAAGGAGACCAATGCCCGGCAGACCGGCGATCAGCTGACCGTTGAGGTGACAGTCCTGGGCAGGGGGCCCGTGATCCGCGCTGAGGCCAGCGCCGCTGACAAGTTCGCAGCATTCGACCTCGCCTACAACAAGCTGCTTGAACGCCTCCGGCGCGCCAAGGACCGCAAGAAGGTCCACCATGGACGGCACACACCCAAAGCTGTCCGCGAAGCTACCGCCTCCCTCGAACCGGCCAGCCCGAACGAGCCCCTCTACGTCGAGGCAAGCCACCGGAACGAGGCTGCGGCTGCCCCCGACGACAAGTCTCCCTACGATGTCGAAAACGACATCCCGGCCGGCAATTCCCCGGTCCTGATCCGGCGGAAAGTCTTCCCCGCCGCTTCCCTTTCCCTCGACGATGCCGTGGACAACATGGAACTCGTTGGCCACGATTTCTACCTTTTCGTGGATAAGGCCACCAACACGCCATCCGTCGTCTACCGCCGCCGCGGCTGGACCTACGGGGTGATCACCCTGGACCACGAATGCGAACCTGGAGACACCGTGGTGGAGGAAAAAGTCCTTGCCTACCGTTCGGACGACACTCCGGCCAACGCCTAGGCTGGTGAAAACCATCAACAGAGAGGACTGATGTGCCGGCAACGCTGAGCCTGGACCAGGCACGGCGGATCGCTTTGGCAGCTCAGGGACTCGATAAAGGACGGCCCGCCGGCCCCGTGACATCACGGGCGGTGGGCCGCACCTTTGCCCGGATCCAGCTCGTCCAGATCGATTCCGTCAATGTTGTAGCCCGGAGCCATTTCCTTCCGTTCTTTTCCCGGCTCGGCAATTACGACCGCACGATCCTCCAGCGGATGTCCGCCGTTCATCCGCGGCGCTTGGTGGAGTACTGGGCACACGAGGCCAGCTACATCCGGCCGGAACACTATGCGGACCTCCTTTTATGGCAGAAGCGGTCATGGGTGGGTGCGTCCCGCATGGACCCCGGGCTTCGTGCCGACATCTCCGGGCGCATCCTCGACACCCTCGCCCGGTCCCGCCCCCTGACCGCTGCCGAGCTGACCACCCGGATAGGGCACGTTGAGGAAACGCAGACGGTGAACTGGGGCTGGAACTGGAATGCCGTAAAGAGGGTCCTGGAGCATCTTTTTGAGGAGGGCCTGGTGTCAGCTGCATCGCGGACGGAGCAGTTCGAGCGCAGGTACACCCTGGCTTCCAAAGTGTTGCCTCAGCTTCCCATCCAGGGAACAGACGCCGATGCGGCCGCCGAGGCGATGCACCGCCTGATCGACGCCGCCGCGCAGGCCCACGGCATCGGAACCGTGCGCTGCTTCGCGGACTACTTCCGCACGCCTGTCAAAGCGGCTGCGGCCGCCGTCGGACATCTTGTGGAGCGGGGAAGGCTGGAACCGGTCACCGTGGCCGGCTGGGACCGTGCCGTCTTCCGCCATGTCGACGCGAAAATGCCGCGACGGGCCACGGGCCGTGCGCTGCTGAGCCCGTTCGATTCGCTCGTCTTCGAACGCCGGCGGCTCGAAGAACTGTTCGGCTTTCACTACAGGATCGAAATCTACACACCCGAGCACAAAAGACGCTTCGGCTACTACGTCCTGCCCTTCCTCCTTCGGGACAGGATTGTGGCGCGGGTGGACCTCAAGGCTGACCGGAAAGAAGGGAAGCTGCTGGTGAGGTCCTCTTTCGCGGAGCCTGGCGCGCCGCCGGACACCGCCGTCGAACTTGCTGCGGAGCTTTGGCTCATGGCCGGCTGGCTGGGCCTGCCTGGCGTTGAGGTTTTCCCTGTTGGCGACCTTGCAGCCAGCCTCGCCCACGCTGTAAGCACCGGAGCGGACTCCGCTCTGAGGGAACAAGCGGGCACCTCGGCGGTGTCTCTCCCGTAGACTAAAAACGCCAGAATTCGGCGGCAAAGACTGGGAGCATCTTCACGTGGCATCACTTATCGAAAAACTTCTCCGCACCGGTGATAAAAAAACCCTCCGGCAACTGCGGAACTATGCCGACTCCATCAATGCACTGGAAGATTCGTTCAAGACGTTCACGGACGCCGAACTCCGGGAGGAAACCGACCGTCTGAGGGAGCGGCACCAGGACGGGGAGAAGCTCGATGACCTGCTCCCGGAAGCGTTTGCCGCCGTCCGGGAAGCTTCCTCGCGCACCCTGGGGATGCGCCACTTCGATGTCCAGATGATGGGCGGCGCCGCCCTGCACCTGGGCAACATTGCAGAAATGAAGACCGGTGAAGGCAAGACCCTGGTGGCGACCGCTCCCGCCTACCTGAACGCGCTCACCGGCAAGGGCGTCCACGTGATCACCGTGAACGACTACCTCGCTGAATACCAGTCTGACCTCATGGGCCGCGTCTACCGCTTCCTCGGCTTGACCAGCGGGTGCATCCTCTCCAACCAGGACCCCGCCGTCCGCCGCCAGCAGTACGCCGCAGACATCACGTACGGCACCAACAACGAATTCGGTTTCGATTACCTCCGCGACAACATGGCCTGGGACAAGAACGAACTGGTCCAGCGCGGACACCACTTCGCCATCGTTGACGAAGTGGACTCCATCCTCATCGACGAAGCCCGCACACCGCTCATCATCTCCGGGCCGGCGCAGGGGGACACCAACCGGTGGTACAGCGAGTTCGCCAAAGTGGTCCTCCGGCTGCAGCCTGACAAGGACTACGAGGTGGACGAGAAGAAGCGCACCGTCGGCGTACTGGAGAGCGGCATCGAGAAGGTGGAGGACTACCTCGGTATCCAGAACCTGTACGAGTCCGCCAACACACCCCTCATCGGGTTCCTCAACAACGCCATCAAGGCCAAGGAACTTTTCAAGCGGGACAAGGACTACGTCATCCTGGACGGGGAAGTCCTGATTGTCGATGAGCACACCGGCCGCATCCTTGCCGGCCGCCGCTACAACGAGGGCATGCACCAGGCGATCGAGGCCAAGGAAGGCGTCGAGATCAAGGCCGAGAACCAGACCCTGGCCACCGTGACGCTGCAGAACTACTTCCGCATGTACCAGAAGCTCTCAGGCATGACCGGTACTGCCGAAACCGAGGCAGCGGAATTCATGAGCACCTACAAGCTGGGCGTGGTGGCCATTCCCACCAACCGCGACATGCAGCGCATCGACCAGCCGGACCTGGTCTTCAAGAACGAAACGGTAAAGTTCGACGCCGTCGTCCGGGACATTGCCGAACGGCATGAAAAGGGCCAGCCGGTCCTGGTGGGTACCACCAGCGTGGAGAAGAGCGAATACCTCTCCAGGCTCCTTGCCAAGGAAGGCATCCGGCACGAGGTCCTCAACGCGAAGAACCATGCACGCGAAGCTGCCATCGTCGCCCAGGCCGGCCGTAAGGGCGCCGTCACGGTGGCAACCAACATGGCCGGCCGCGGTACGGACATCATGCTTGGCGGCAACGCTGAATTCACCGCCGTGGCCGAGCTTGCCAAGCGCGGGCTGGACCCGGAGGAGAACTCCGAGGAGTACGAGTCCGCCTGGCCGGCAGCGCTCGAAGCTGCCAAGCAGTCGGTCAAGGACGAGCACGAGGAAGTCTTGAACCTCGGCGGACTCTACGTCCTTGGAACAGAGCGCCACGAATCGCGCCGCATCGACAATCAGCTCCGCGGACGCTCCGGCCGCCAGGGTGACCCTGGCGAGTCCCGCTTCTACCTGTCGCTGACCGATGACCTCATGCGGCTCTTCAATTCGGGCGCTGCGGAACGGCTCATGAACAGCTCCGTCCCCGACGACGTCGCACTGGAATCGAAGCTCGTGTCCCGCGCCATCGCCTCGGCGCAGGGCCAGGTTGAGGGCCGCAATGCCGAACAGCGCAAGAACGTCCTGAAATACGACGACGTCCTCAACCGCCAGCGTGAGGCAATCTACAGTGACCGGCGGCGGATCCTCGAAGGCGACGACCTGCACGAGAAAGTCCAGTTCTTCGTCGAAGACACTGTCACTGCCCTCATTGACGCTGCAACGGCAGAAGGCAACGGCGACGACTGGGACTTCAACCAGCTCTGGACCAACCTCAAGACCCTGTATCCCGTGAGCGTCACCCCGGAAGAGATCATTGAGGAAGCCGGCGGCAAGTCCAGGCTGACGGTGGAATTCCTGAAGGAGGAACTGCTGTCCGACGCGCGGCTGGTGTACCAGGCGCGGGAGGAAGCCCTTGGCTCTGAGAGCATGCGCGAACTTGAGCGCCGCGTGGTGCTCTCCGTCATTGGCCGTAAGTGGCAGGAACACCTGTATGAGATGGACTACCTCAAGGAAGGAATCGGCCTGCGCGCCATGGCCCAGCGCGACCCGCTGGTGGAATACCAGCGTGAAGGCTTCATCCTCTTCCAGGGCATGATGGAGGCCATCCGGGAAGAAAGCGTCGGATTCCTGTTCAACCTCGAAGTTGAGGTCACCCCCGCACAGGACGTCGTGGTCGCGGACGACGCCGGCGAGCACACCGAGCACGTGCAGCCGCAGGTTCACGCTGCCGGGCTTGAAGCGCCGGAGAAACCAGCCCAGCTGCAGTACACCGCCCCCAGCGAAAGCGGTGGAACGCAGACCCGGGTGGAGACACGCTCCTCGGGCAGGTCAGGTAACCCGGCCAAGGCGGCAGCACAGGATGCGGCCAAACGTCCGGCGAAGAAGAAGCGCCGCTGACGGAGGGTTGAGCTGCCAGCCGCGCTGGGGCTCACTGTGGTTTTGGCAGGGCCGGGAACAGTGTTCCCGGCCCTGCCGTGTTCCGTCCCCCTTCAGCCGATGACAAGTTCCGTCACCCGCCACACCTGTTTGCTCCGTTCAAGCCGGACGGCCACGGCACGTGCGCGCACGTCATCCACCACCACAGCGCTGGCTTCGTAGATACCGTCGGAGATTTCGCAGACACGGACGGAGCGGACCGCGGAATTTCGGTGGAGCCGGGCGAGCGCCGGGTTGCCGGTCCTGGTGATTTCCCGCCTGATCAGGGCGGCGCGGTGCTGCAGTGCGGCAAGGCAGCGGGGGTCAAGGGGCCTGGCGAGCTGATGGATCGGCCTGATTCCGGCAAGGACTTCCATTGCCGCCTGGACTGTACTGCGGGTGATTGCGCGGACTTCCGCCATAGGGTCCACAGGGCGCAGAGGTGCCGAGGTTCCGTCGCGTAAAGGCACTGCAGCGGCTGTTGCAGCCGGCTCATGGGGTGGCTGGGCGGGTTCTGCTGCTCCGGGAGCGGTCCTCTCCCGAACGGCGTGTAATGGTGTTGCTGCAGTCATCGGTCTTCCCCTTACGTTGTTTGGCTGATCGGGCCGGGCTATTTCTGTCCGGCCAGCGGTGGCTGAAGAATTTGCCCCGGGAGCAATGCATCGGGATCCTGCCCGATGACGCCCCGGTTGGCCTCGTACCAGCGGGGCCATTGAAGTGCGATGTCCAGATCGGACACGCCGGGTCCCAAATGGCGGGCCGCTATGTCCCAGAGCGTGTCTCCGGCCTGGACGGTGACACCTTCGTCCGGCAGGCCGCCTTCTCCTGCAGAGGCACGGGTGGCCGGAGCTGCGAGCATTCCAGGATCTGTGACAGGTGGGGCAGGCTGCCAGCCGGGGTTGAAGGTTGACGGGGGAGCGGCTTCTACTGCTCCTGCCGGTTCCCGCGAAGGGACCTGTTGAGGTGCACTGGAAGGCTCCGGTACGGTGGCCGGCGTCCCGGCGCTGGTCTGCGGGGTCTGGTCCTGCACCGGGTCTGTCGCGGCTGCCCCCGTTTCCGCTTTTGCGGGTTCTTCGGTGGCGGGAATGGCCGGAGCCGAGGAGAACTGTCCTTGCGTGGGCGCCCATTCCGGCCCCGGGCCGGTGACTGCGGCATGCGCTGCAGGCCCGGCCAGAAGGTGGACTGACAGTGCGCCCAGAACCAGTCTCTGCATGAACGCCGGTGAAAGTCTTCGGGTCGCTGCCGCGGCGCGGGTACGGCCGGTCCGGTCCAGGAGGGCGGTCACGGCAGCACATACCAGCGACAAGATCCACCAGGCCACAATGCCTGCCCCGGCCACGGCTGCCCCCACACCCAGGAGTTCATCGACTCTGGTCTCCTGGCGCCGGCCGAAGTCTTCCTTCAGCTCACCCACAAGGCCCATACCGATAAGGCAAAGAGCCAGTCCAAGTAGCAGCAGAGCAAGCGCTGTCAGGATGTCACCCGACGGCCGGGAGGCTCCGGACCGGGGGGTGGTAATAGCTTTTGATGCAGTTTGATGCATTTTGATGGGCATAGACACAGTTTGCGGTCGACTGTCCCGATTTGTCCATACACTGGAGAGATGTTTCTTCCGATTGACCGTGTCTCGCGCAGGGCCCTACGCTGACGGAATGCGCTGGGATGCCCTTTTCGATGACATGGAAAGCCAATTCGCTGAATCAGAGCGGCTGGCGATTGACTCTGAGATAAATGAACGCACCAGGGCTGAGATGGTGTCCACAGAACTTGCGTTTCGGCTGCGGGCGGCGGTTGGCTGCCGGATTGCGGCCCATCTCAATTGTGGGGATGTCGTTCGGGGCGCATTGAGCCATGCCGGTGCGGATGCCCTACTGCTGAACGAGGAGCAGCATCAGGTTCTCATCCCATACATGGCCGTCATGTGGTACGAAGGGCTGGGCCGTGCAGCCGTGGCAGAGCAGTCACGGGTGCGCAAGGGTATTGGGCTTGCCCACTCCCTGCGGGGCCTGGCAAGGGACCGCGCGGAACTGTCAGTGACGGTGAGGGGGCATGGTTCCGAACCTGTCAGGCTGGTTGGAGTCATCGACAGGGTGGGCAAGGACCATCTGGACCTGGCCGTCTTCACTCCCGGGGAAGCGCGGCGCAGCAGCCAGGTCAAGCAGGTGGCAGTCATCCCCTTCGCGGCGTTGGGTGCCATCAGGTCCCGAAGGTCCGCTGAGTTCTAGTGGCCTGGCCCGCCGCGGTGAGCAGCGCGGACTTCAGACGGACTTGGCCTTCGACTCCTGGATCATCCGGCTGGCCTCGGCGTAACGCTCCTCGATGTACTGCTCCAGCATCTTCTCTTCCACGCGCCACTGACCCCGGCCGCCAACCTGGATGGCTTTCAGTTCTCCACTGCGGACCAGTGCGTAAGCGGCCGGAGAATTGATCTGGAGCTGTTCGGCAACATCTGCGAGCGTGAGGAACCTGGGCATGCTCCCATTTTGCCATCGAATGGCTTCAAGTGCTGCTGTTATCCACAGATTGGCCTTGTCTGCAGAGATGACTTTTGTTCCGGCGTCCCGGCGGTAACAATGAGGGTGATACGGCGAGCAGGGCCGGCTTATAGGGGGAGAAGACTCAATGGTGCCTGAAGTATCTGCCACAGCGGCACGGCTGAAGCGGCCATCCTGGAAGGATCCCCGGCTCCTGGTGGGTATCCTCCTGGTCCTGGTCTCGGTGGCGGGAGTCGTTTTCCTTGTCGGCAGCGCGGACCGGACAACAGAAGTGTTCGCGGCGAGGGATGGTATCGCTGTAGGGGAGAGGCTGACCCAGGACAACGTGGTCCGTGCGAGGGTGCGCCTGGGGGATACCGAGAACCAGTACATCACGGCAGAGTCCGGGCTCCCTGAAGGCGTCGTGGCACTTCAGCGCATTGGAGAGAACCAGCTGGTTCCCCGGGCCAGCCTTGGCGAGGTGGACGAACTTGACCGAAAGCCGGTGGCTATCACTATTGAGGAGACGCTTCCGGCACAGGCCGTAGCCGGAGCCAGGGTGGACGTGTGGGTTGGGCAGCCGGATGCCCGCAACGGGTTCAGTGAGCCGAAGCTCCTTCTTCCCGGCGCCGAGATCGCCGAGGTGGCAGCCGGCTCGACGGCGCTGGGGTCATCGAAGAAAACCGTCCTGATGGTGCTGGTGGAGGACAGCCACATGCCTGCCTTGCTGGGAGCCCAAGCCAACGGAGCAAAGATCTCGGTGGTCTGGAACCCGGGTGGCGGCACCAGATGAGCATTCCGGTGGTCACCGTCGGCCAGAGCCGGGAGGATCTGGTCGGTGGGTTGGAGCGGTTGCACGGGCCGGTAACGGTGGTCAGGAGGTGTGCGGAACTTCCCGAACTCCTCGCCGCATGCCAAAGCGGACTGGCGCGGGCCGCCGTCGTGGCGGAAGGGTCCGAAGGGCTGACCTCCTCGCTGGTGGACCGGCTTTCAGCGGTGGGGGTGGCCATTATCGCCCTGACAGACGACGCTGATGAAGCTGCGAGGCTGCGGACGATAGGGGTAGCGTCGGCGCTGACCGGGGTGGAGTCCGCTGCATTGTCGGACAGGATTGCCGAAGCTGTGTCCCAATTGTCGGGAGCGGGACTGCACGCTTCCGCCCGGAGCAGCCCGGCTGATCCCGGCGACGCGCTGAAGCCGGTGCCCGCGGAGCCCTCTTTAGGCACGGACGATCCTGGGCCGGGCAAGATCATTGCCGTCTGGGGACCGGCTGGAGCGCCGGGCCGGACCACCTTGGCTGCAAACATCGCCGGCGAGCTGGCGGCGGATGGCAAAGAGGTAATTCTTGTCGACGCTGACAGCTACGGCGCCAGCATCGCTGCAGTGCTCGGGCTCCTCGATGAGTCCGCTGGCCTGGCGCAAGCTTGCCGGCTCGCAGACCAGGGACTGCTGGACAGCGGAGCCCTTGAAAAGATCGCAGCGCCTGTTGCAATGAAGTCCGGTACCTTCAGGGTGCTCACGGGCATAACCCGTTCAGACCGCTGGACGGAGCTTCGCGCCTCAGCCCTAGCGCTCGTCCTCAGCCGGGCGCGGGAAATAGCGGAGGTTGTGGTGGTGGACGCCGGGTTCTGCCTTGAAGCGGATGAGGAGCTCAGCTTCGACACGATGGCGCCGCGGCGGAATGCGGCAACGCTGCGGTCCCTCGAACTGGCCGACACGGTTTACGCAGTCGGCGCCGCCGATCCTGTGGGTGTTCCAAGGCTGGTGCGCGGTCTTGCCGAGCTCGACGAGGCCGTGCCCGGCGTCGCGCCCGTTGTTGTTATGAATAAGGTGCGTGCTTCGGCCGTGGGCAGGGGGCCCGAACGCCAGTTGAGGGATGCGTGGGAACGGTATGGGCCGGCATCCGACCTGAAGGGGTTCCTGCCCCACGATGCTGCCGCGGCCGATGCCGCCCTCCTGGGAGGCTCGCTGCTGCTTGAAGCGGCACCAGACTCTCCTCTTCGTCATGCCATCCGGGAACTGGTTTGTGCACCCGCCCAGCAAAAGCGGAAATCCTCTGTCTTTTCTTCTACAGCAAGCCGCCGGGGGAAGGACTAGGCTCGCCATAAGAGTTGCAATGGTGCAGCAAATATTTCGTGATGGAGGCGTTTGTCGATGTCGTCTGGATCCAGCGTGGAGGATCAGCCCCTTTCCATTGAAGGCGATGAGAGTTTCATCGGGGACTACTACCAGCACCTAGCCGAAGAGGACGCCCGGGCCTACCCTCGGGACGTGATGGTGGCGCGGGCGGACTATCACCGCAAGGTTGCTTCGGTCCGGCAGCGGGGACAGGCGAACATCGCCGTCATGGACGAGGAAGACAGCAGCGTCGTCTTCGTTGTCACGGACGACATGCCGTTCCTGGTCGACTCCGTGAATGCCGAGCTTGTCCGGCAGCATGCCGCCATCAAGCTGGTAATCCACCCGCTTTTTGTAGCGGCACGCAACCGGGAGAGCGGGCAGCTGGCCAAGGTCAGCAGGGTCCCCGCCCACCTCGGTATATCCAGCGGCGACACGGCTGCCATGCCCAGCCTTTCGCACTTGATTGCCCAGGGCGGCGATTCCTCGCACATGGAGTCCTGGATTGCCGTCGAGATCAACCGTGTGTCCAAGGAAGCAAAGGCTGCCCTTCTCGAGGGCCTTGAACGTGTCCTTATGGATGTCCGCGCCGCCGTTGAGGACTGGCCGAAGATGCGCCAGAAGGCCATCCAGATCGCCGAAAGCCTGGACCAGATCGCCCATCCTGCACAAATCGCAGAACTGCGGCACGCGAAAGACTTGCTGCGCTGGCTTGACGATGGAAACTTCACCTTCCTTGGTTACCGGGAATACGACCTGGTCAATGTCGACGGTGAAGATGTCCTGGAGCTGCGCGATAACAGCGGCCTTGGCCTGTTGCGGGATTCCGAGGACTCGCCCCACATCCAGCACCTGACAGACACCGGCCGGAAAAAAGCCCGTGAAAAGCGGGCCCTGGTCATCACCAAGGCGAACTCCAGGTCGACCGTCCACCGTTCGGCGTACCTGGACTACATCGGGGTCAAGAGCTTCGATGCCGAGGGCAACGTCAATGGGGAGCGCCGCTTCATTGGACTTTTTGCCACCAGTGCCTACACGGGCTCCGTCCGGGATATCCCCATCGTGCGGGAGAAGGTGGACGCGGTGCTCAAGAGCGCAGGCTTTCCGCCGGACTCCCATTCCGGTAAGGACCTGCTGGGAATCCTGGAGACGTACCCGCGGGACGAGCTGTTCCAAATCGAGATCCAGGACCTGGCCGCAACGGCTCTTGGGATTCAGAAGCTGCAGGAGCGCCGCCGCACCCGGCTTTTCCTCCGGCCGGACATCTATGGCAGGTTCATGTCCGCCGTGGTGTACCTCCCCAGGGACAGGTACACCACCAACGTCCGGCTCCGTATCGAGCAGGAGCTCCGCGAAACGTTCCAGGCTGTTTCCATCGACTACGAAGCGCGCATGACGGAGTCGGCGCTGGCGCGCCTGTTCTTCCGCATCCGGCTGCCCAAGAATGCGGACTTCAGTGGCGTGAATACCGTAGAGCTCGAGAAGCGCCTTGTCCGTGCCGCCCGGTCCTGGAGCGAGGGCATCGCGGAGGTGTTGCGCGAGAAGGGTGACGTTGCGGGGGCAAAGGAGCTTGCCGCCATCTGGTCCGAGGCCTTCCCGGCCAGCTACCGCGTGGACTACGAAGTCGAGGACGCCCTCGAAGACATTGCGCGCTTCGAGAAATACGGCGCGGCCGCGGAACGGTCTGAAGGCGCCGTGCAGGAGCGGCCCGGCGTGCACGTTTACCTCCCGGAAGGAGCGGGCGCGACGCTGGAGGAAGACGCCCGCGTCAAGCTCTACATGCTGGAACCCAAGAGCCTCAGCCAGATTCTGCCCTACTTCCACAACCTTGGCCTGGAAGTCCTGGACGAGCGGCCCTTTGAAATTGAAACCGCGGACAGCCGCGACTTCTTCCTGTACGACCTCGGCCTGAAGTACCCGGCCAAGGTGGATCCACTCTCAACCGGGCAGTTGCTGGCCGATTCCTTCGGCGCGGCAGTTACCGGCGCAGCCGAATCGGACAGCTTCGACCGCCTGGTCCTGAGGGAGGGCCTGCAATGGCGGCAGGTCACCGTGCTGCGGGCCTACGCGCGGTACATGCGCCAGATGGGCAACACCAATTCCTTCGGGTTCATGGCAGATACCCTGCTGGCTAACCCGCATGTAACCAAGGGGCTCAATGCGCTGTTCGCGGCGCGCTTCGATCCGTCCCTTTCCGAAGACGAGCGGGCCGAGGCGCAGGCTTCCGTCCGCAAGGATCTTGAAGTGTCCATCGAGAAGGTGGCAACGCTCGACGCCGACAGGGTCCTGCGCACGTTCGTCAACCTGATCGAGGCGACGCTCCGGACGAACTACTACCAGAACAGAACCCACCTGAGCTTCAAGCTCGATCCATCACAGATCGAGGGACTGCCCTTCCCACGTCCCATGTTCGAGATCTGGGTCTACTCGCCGCGGGTTGAGGGCGTCCACCTCCGCTTCGGCAAGGTGGCCCGCGGCGGGCTGCGCTGGTCCGACCGCCGCGAGGATTTCCGGACCGAGATCCTCGGACTGGTGAAGGCACAGACTGTCAAGAACGCGGTCATCGTGCCGACGGGCGCCAAAGGCGGGTTCTTCGCCAAGCAGCTGCCGGACCCCACCGCCGACCGCGCTGCCTGGATGGCGGAAGGAATCGAAAGCTACAAGACCTTTATCAGGGGCCTGCTGGACATCACCGACAACCTCATTACTGAGGGTGACAACGAAAGGCTTGTGCCGCCGTCGGACGTTGTCCGGCACGACGACGCCGATTCGTACCTCGTAGTGGCCGCCGACAAGGGCACGGCGACATTCTCGGATATCGCCAACGGCCTGGCTGATGAATATGGGTTCTGGCTGGGGGACGCGTTCGCGTCCGGCGGCTCCGTGGGTTACGACCACAAAGCCATGGGCATCACCGCCCGCGGCGCCTGGGAGTCGGTGAAGCGCCACTTCAGCGAGCTCGACCTTGATACGCAGACACAGCCATTCACCGTGGTCGGCGTGGGTGACATGTCCGGAGACGTGTTCGGCAACGGCATGCTGCTATCCCGCCATATCCGCCTGCTCGCCGCCTTCGACCACCGGCACATCTTCCTCGATCCCAACCCCGACGAGGAATCCTCGTTCGTGGAACGGCAGCGGTTGTTCGAGCTGTCGCGGTCCTCCTGGGACGACTACAACAAGTCGCTGATCAGTGAGGGTGGCGGCGTCTTTGCCCGGCAGGCCAAATCAATCCCGGTGTCAGCCCAGGTTCGTGCTGCACTGGGGCTGCCGGCTGAGACAACCGAGCTCAGCCCGCCCGAACTCCTCCGCGCCATCCTTCTGGCCCCGGCGGACCTGTTGTACAACGGCGGCATCGGTACGTACGTCAAGGCGAGCACCGAAACCAACGCCATGGTCGGGGACAAGGCGAACGACGCGATCCGCGTCGACGGTCGGGACCTGCGCGTCAAGGTGGTGGGCGAAGGTGGAAACCTCGGCATGACACAGCGCGGCCGCATTGAAGCAGCGCTGCAGGGCGTCATCCTCAACACCGACGCCATTGACAACTCTGCCGGCGTTGACTGCTCGGACCATGAAGTCAACATCAAGATTTTCGTGGACCGGATGGTGGCGGCTGGAAAGCTGTCGCCGGAAGAGCGCGCTGGCTTCCTGGCATCAATGACCGACGAAGTGGGCCGGCTGGTGCTCGAAGACAATATCGACCAGAACATCCTGCTGCTTAATGACCGGACCAGGGTTGCCGAGTGGAGTCCCAGCTACGAACGTCTGATGGACTGGCTGGAGAAGAAAGCCGACCTGAAGAGGGATCTCGAAGCGCTTCCCACAACGGAGGCCCTGCACGAGAGGCTGCAGCAGGGGCAGGGGCTGACGTCTCCGGAGCTCTCGGTGCTGGCCGCTTACGCAAAGATCGAGCTGGCAACGGCCCTGCGGGAAAGCGACCTGGCCGATGACCCCTGGTTCAGGCAGACCCTGCGCGCCTACTTCCCGGCCCAGCTGCGCGAGCGCTTTGACGCCGAACTGGACACCCATCCGCTCCGCCGCGAAATCATCGCCACGGTGGTCGCCAACGACATGATCAACCTCGGCGGGATCACGTTCGCCTTCCGGGTCATGGAGGAAACCTCCGCCAGTGAAGTGGCCGTGGCCAAGGCGTTTGTTGCGCTGAGGGAGGTCTACGATCTGGACACCATGGTGGGGGAACTGAACAGCCTCCCGGCGTCCTTCCCCACAGAGCATTGGAGCACCGTCCACCTGGACATCAGGCGGTTGCTGGACCGGGCAGTCCGCTGGCTCCTGGGACAGGGAACGCTGTCGCGGCCCATCGCAGACGTGGTCTCCGAGTTCAAACCCGTAATGGAGCCAATGCGGGGGCGCCTGCTGGAATACCTGCGCGGTGATGACCGGGAACGTGTGGCCAGCTGGCTGGAGAACGCACGCGAGTGGGAGCTGCCGGAAGGTCTTGCCCTGCGTTGGGCAGAACTTTTCGAAAGCTTTGTGCTGCTCGACATCGCCAAGATTGCCCACGTGCGCAAGGACCCGGTCGAGGAGATCGCGGCCGTGTACTACACCGTCTTCAACCGGTTCCACGCCGATTCACTGCTGGAGCGGATCAGCAGCCTGCCCCGGCAGGACAGGTGGCAGGCGCTGGCAAGGGCGGCCTTGCGGGATGACCTGTACTCCACCATTTCGGACATGACGACGGCGGTGCTGGACGCCACTGCCGCCGCTGACTCGCCGGAGGCGCGGCTGAAGGACTGGGAGGCGCGGAATGCCGAGCAGCTCACCAGGGCCAAGAGCATGTTCGACGAGGTGAATTCGCTGGAGGCCGACGATATGGCTTCACTGTCGGTAGCATTGAGGCTCTTGAGGTCAATCGTCCGACGCTAGCAAGTCCGGCGTCGAAAATGGAGGTGCAGTGGCAATCTTTACGGACCCTATCAGGGAACACGCTGATTTTGGGCCGGGCGATGCCGAGTGGCTGCACCTCCTGGTGGGGGACTGGCAAATGGTTGCGGACCTTGCTTTCGCCGACCTGGCCCTGTGGTTCCCCCATCCCGAGCTTGGCTACGTGGCGCTCGCCCACGTGCGGCCCTCCACCACGCACACCGTGTTCCACGGGGATTTCGTGGGGGAGGGCATCCGCTCGGACCTGCAGCCCCTTGTGGACAAGGCCTGGAGCAGCCGTTCCATCGAGCGCTCCAGTGAAACCAATTGGAGCAGCGATATGGCCCTCCGCGTGGAGGCCGTTCCCATGGTCCGCAACGGGCGCACGCTGGCCGTGGTCACCACCCATATGGACCTCTCCAGCTCGCGGATGCCGTCGCGCCTTGAACTGACGTACCGCCAGTGCGCATACGACCTCCTGCGGATGGGCACGCTGGGGCTGTGGCCGGACTTCGCCTCGCCCACCGGTTCCCGCCGCGGCGCACCCCGCGTAGGGGACGGGCTCATCAGGCTGGATGCGGAGGGAATCGTGCAGTACGCGAGCCCCAACGGCGTCTCGGCGTTCAGGCGGCTGGGTGACGGGGAATCGTTGGAGGGCCGCTCACTGGCCGAGGTGACCGCCAGCCTGCTCAAGGACCGCCGGATGGTGGACGAGACATTGCCCCTGGTGGTTACCGGGCGGATGCCCTGGCGCAGTGAAATTGAATCACGTGGAGTGAGCCTGTCACTGCGCGCTATTCCGTTGCGGGATGAGCAGCAACGGTTCGGTGCGCTGGTCCTTTGCCGTGATGTGTCGGAGCTTCGCCGGCGTGAAATGGAGCTGGTGACCAAAGATGCAACCATCCGTGAGATCCACCACCGGGTTAAGAACAATCTCCAGACTGTCGCGGCGCTGCTGCGCATGCAGTCCCGCCGGATGGTCAGCGACGAAGCAAAGCAGGGGCTGGAGCAGGCCATGCGCCGGGTCGCCACTATCGCGCTGGTCCACGAGACTTTATCCCAGGGGCTCACGCAGAGCGTGGATTTCGACGAGCTGATCGGGCGCCAGTTCCGGCTGTCGGCCGAAGTCGCCTCACCCTCGCAGCAGGTCCGGACGGAACGATCCGGCACTTTCGGAGAGCTGCCGAGCGATCTTGCCACCCCGCTGGCCCTGGTCATCAATGAACTGGTGACCAACGCTGTGGAGCACGGGCTCGAAGGCAGGGCCGGGACTGTCTGGCTCATCGCTGACCGGTCCGAGGGGGATGATGGTGAGGAACTCACAGTCACCATTGCCGACGACGGCGTGGGGCTTCCGGATACGCCTCATGTTGAGGGTCTTGGGCTTCAAATCGTTCGGACCTTGGTGACAAGCGAGCTGGGCGGGACTATCCAGTGGCGGCCGCGCGAAGGCGGCGGCACCGCAGTGGAGATAAGAATAAGCCTGGCCGGCAAGTAGATCCCCGGCACGGGAAGCTGTAGGTTAGCCCGACCTTCACGTTGGGTAGGCCGAACAAGCAACAGCCCCGGCTGCGACCTTGCGGTTGCAGCCGGGGCTGTTGTCTGTGCGTTGCGGTGTGCCTAGGAAGCGCGGCGGGCGCGTGCAGCGCGGCGCTTCAGCGCACGGCGCTCGTCTTCGCTCATGCCACCCCAGACGCCTGCGTCCTGGCCCGATTCCAATGCCCACTGCAGGCAAGTATCCACAACGGGGCAGCGGCGGCAGACGCTTTTTGCTTCTTCGATCTGCAGAAGGGCTGGCCCGGTGTTCCCGACGGGGAAGAAGAGTTCAGGGTCCTTTTCGAGGCACGCTGCGCGGTTACGCCAATCCATGCTGATCAGTTGCTCCATTTCTGGGAAGAGCCCTTGTGAAATTATTCACTAGTAGCTACAAAGGAAAAGGGCCCGGCAGGGCCCCCTTGGTCATCTGAATCAAGCCTGTCATGTTAACGACGTGTAAACAAGAGGTAATAAGGCTTGATATCCGCGGAAAGCTGAGCGATACATCACACTGGCGCTGGCGGCCCCAACCACTGTCCGACTATGTCCGGTAGGGTGCCAGTGTGTCAAGACCCCCGATAAACCCAACGAACCCCCAGCCTTCCTCCCAAGAACCCGGCCAGGGCCCGCAGCGGCCTGACGGGAGTGCCCATGGACACCGGCCGCCGGCCGTTATTGTCGTGGCTCTGGTGGTAGCTGCGGAAGCCACGGCACTCCTGCTCGTCGCCGGATGGTACGGGTACCAGTTGGCAATCGGGAGCCCGGTCCTGTCCTTCTGGGGAGCTGTATTCACCTTAGGCTTATTGCTTGCCTTTTCTGCGTGGCTGTACGCGGTTGCCGCCTTCCTTTACCGGGGGTACCGCTGGACCCGTGCCGCTGCCCTTGTGGCGCAACTGTTCGTTTTGACCATCGGGTTCCCAACCCTCAGCAGCGGCCTCGTGCCCGCCGGCCTCGCAATGCTGGTTCCTGCGGTCACCGCAATCGTGCTCCTGTTCCACAACAAGGTGATCAGCTACGCCTCCCGCACCGGAGGTACCACCCCGGCATTATGACCTGGCCCCGTCGCATCAGGGCGTCCCGGCCCAGGCCACCTGCACCGCCGAGGACTTCCCGCGGGCAATCAGAACACTCCTGCCCGGGGGAGGATTGGGTTCTACCTCGAAGCGGATTCCGAAAAGGTCGCCCTCCGACATCGATCGCGGAGCTAGCAGGAGCCCCCTCCCGGCGGCCCGGGCATCCATCGCCAGCGGAACGCGCTGGATCAGCAAAGGACTGTAGCTGGCCGTGAAGACCACTCCGTGGCCCAGGCTGTGCAGCTCGGAGAGATCCCTGAGGGTACCGGCAGCCATCAGGTCGATGTCGTCCACCAACAGCGCCGCTGATCCTGGCAGGGTTCCCTGCCGCGCCTTCTCCAGGGCTCCCTTCCAAAACTCAGCGGGGTCGCTCAGTGTGCCAGGGTCAACCCAAGCGTCTGTACCCGGGTTCAGCGCCTGCAGGGCCCGCAGGAAGTTCGTTTTCCCTGATCCGGGTCCTCCCAGGACGGCAAAGGTGCCCCCTGGCGGCACATGCACAAAGACGGGGTCCAGCTCGTCGCCACCGACACCGAGAAGCACATCCCGCGGCACGGATGCACCGCCCGCAGGGCGCTGTCCGGCAACCAGGGCCGGTGCGGGCGCGGATATTCCTTCCGGCGCGCTCTCCCCGGCTTGCCTGGGCCCGTCTTTTGCGGCTCCTGCAGTCTTTGTCTGGGCCACAACATTTCCAGCGGCACGCTGTCCCCGTCCCGTCCCGGTCCCTTGAGTTACATGGGCTGCGGCCCTGACCTCCGCGATTGTCACCCGAACGGGCAGCGGCTCAATCCGAAAGGGCCGCGCCAGGGACTGCTGGGTCCCGGCCCTGCCGGTCCCGTGGGGCCCGGAAGTGTCAGGAGCGGGCTCGTAAAGCTGGCACACGGATGCGGTGCCGCAGGCGATGGAGCCAAACGCTGCGCCTCTGCCCCTGACCGCTGCTGTGGCAGGCAGCTTTGGCCACGCTATCCTGCTGTCCTCGTTTGAACCGGCAGGGAAATAGATGCGGTTGGGAATCGATCCGCAGAACCTGGCGGTAACGAGTTCCCGCTCCCCGGAGATGATGACAGTAATTCCGGCCCTCATTCCGTCGCGGACAAGATCCAGCATTACTTCCTCGGCCCAGGCGAACGGGCCGGCCCGAAAAGCCGACACCCAGGAACCCCATCCGGAGATGGCGAGAACCAGCGGAACACCCCCGTGGTCAGTCCGGCTTAGCCGGGTGGCCAGCTCCTGGCCCAGCCGCTCGAGGACGCGGACGCTCCGCCGCAGCTCATGCAGACCGGCGTGGGCTCCGGTGCGCGGGTGCGCTGCCAGCCTGCGGAAGGCCGCAGCCGCATCCAGGAAGTACAAGTGGGTTTCTTCCGCATTGTCTGCCATGCCATGGACTGCCAGTTCGAGGGCTTCGGATGCTCCGGACAGGGGACCTCCTATCAAGGCAAGATGCCCGTCCGTTGACGGGCACCAGACCAAGGACCTGATTTCCTGCCGATGGGGCATATCGAGCAGGCCCAATGCAATGGCTGGACCCTTTGTCCCGCCGTCCCCCGGGTGCAACACGGCCATGCCGGATTCGGGGCGGGCGGGCTTCAGCGGCAGCGGAGGGGCCACCGGAAGCCGCGGTGCTGGACCCGCCTGTGTGGTCCAAAGATGCCGAACCATAGCGACAAGAGGGGCTGCTGCCTGCGCGGGAGTCCGATCCGTGGCACCTGCAGGTGCCGGGCTGTCTTGGCCGCAGGTAGAGAGGAAGTCGGCGGCGAGCTGCACCTTTACTTCTTCCGCGTCCCCGTCCGGGGCAGGTATCCCGGTTGATGCAGCTTGAAACTCCACAGGCGGCTCCGTACCCCGGGCGATGAAGGCACGCCCCGGGGTGTTGAGGCTGATTCCTGCAGCAGCGTTGCTGTGGAGGATATCGTGCGACTCCATATCGGATTGAACGCGGAGCGCGATGCTTGAGGTGACGTTTGCCCGGATATCTGCGGTCAGTGCGCCCTGGGGCCGCTGGGTGGCCATAACCAGGTGCAGGCCAAGCGAGCGGCCGATTGAGGCGATGCGCATCAGTTCTCGGAGTACTTCGGGCGCATCGTCCACGAGCATGCGGAACTCGTCGATGACGATCACCAAGTGGGGAAGTGGGTTGTCCCGGGAGGCAGGAGAGGTTCGGTAGGCTGCAAGGTCCGGCACCTGTGCCGCAGCGAGGGCTTGCTCGCGGAGCCTAATCTCGGCCTTGAGCGAGGTGAGCGTACGTTCGAGCTCATGGGCGGACAGATCGGTCAGGACGCCGACGCAGTGGACCAGCCCGTCCATGGGACCGAGCCCGGCACCGCCTTTAAAGTCAATGAAGAGAAAATTGACGCGGTCCGGCGGATGGGCCAAGGCAAGTGCCAGCACCAGGCTGCGCAGCAGTTCGGACTTTCCTGATCCAGTTGTTCCTGCAACCAGCACGTGCGGACCATCGCTTTGCAGGTCCAGGACCAAGGGACCCGTGGCCTGGAGGCCCAGGGGGACTGCCAGAGTGCCCGCGCGCGCAGGGGAGTTCCAGCGGGCAGCAGTGTGCGCGGGGGAGGGAGGCAGCAGTCCGTCAAGGGTGCAGACCGAGGGAACTTGGTTCTCCGCGCGGTCCAGCCGCTGCGGGGAGGCCGCCAGTTGCCGGCAGTAGCTGCTGAACACATCCTCAGGCGCGAGGTCCGGGATGAACGTGGTTTCCCTGCCTGGCTCGCGCAGGCGCGACTCCTTTTCGGTGAGTTCTACGTCGGCAATACCGGGAGGGCTGTCAGCCGAACGAAACTTCAGCACTTGCCAGCCCCGTTGAGCCGCCTGCTCGAGCAGCACTGCCTCATCCTCGCCCAAGGCGGACGTGAGCAGGAGCACGCCGTGATCATGGTCGTGATTGAAACCTTCCGTGAGCGTGCGCAGGCACGACTCCGGGGAGGCGGCCAGCGTGACGCTGCGGAGAAAGCGGGCAGGGAGGGGAAGTGTTCCCGGACGGCCGCAGATCACAATGCGTGCCCTGCAGCCTCCTGGGTACCCGGCGAGTTGCATAACAAGTGACCGCAGCATTCCCGCCAGCACTGTCCGGGGTCCCCGCAAGGTGGTGGGGCTGTGCGCCGGGTTCAACATCACGGGCATCTCTCCGGCGGACGGAATCGCCTGCACAGCGTTCCCCGATTCGATCTTCAGGTTGGCGGCCTGCGGAGCCAGTCCAAGCCGCAGCCACACCCTGCCCTCCCCGGGAGCTGCCGAAGGCGCAACCTGGCACTGGGCTGCAGCGAGCACCAGCAGCGCCAGTGACGGGCCGGCGCGCTTCCGCCGCTCCTGGTCCGCCTTGACGGCGGCGCTGATCCTGCTGGCGAATTCGCGCCGCTGCCGGCGCCCGGCAGCCAGCGGGATGAGCACGGATACCGCCGAAACCACCGCAAAAGCCAGGAACATCCACATGCCAGTGAGGATGGCGAGTCCCACGCCGATGACCAGGGGGAGCACTGCGGTGAGAACAAGGATTCCACGGTTGCCGGACTCCGGACGGCCCGCAACGGTGAGGGGATCCTGGACTGAAGCGCCGGCGTCGGCAAGTGCTTTGTCCGGGCCATTGAGAAAGACCAGGGACATCGTTGAACTGCCACAGCGGATTGCGGTAGCCGTGGAGATCAGCGCATGGCGTACCCGCTCGCCGTCGATGTACGTGCCATTGGCACTGCCCAGATCAACGATCATGATGTCCTTTTCGGTGACTACCAGGCGGGCGTGTTCCCGGGAAAGCTCAGGATCCGGGATGACGATGCGGGTATTACTTCTGCCGATGGTGTAGTTGCCGCGCTGCAGGGGGATCAGGGTGCCGGCTCCGGCGCCGCTGTGAATGGCCAACGCGATGGGGGCACCGGGGTCGGAGGCAGGCCACCGCCGGGCTTTCCGGCCAGCGGGCTGGCTTCCGCCGTCAACCAGGACGGCGCCCGCGATCAAGGGCGCCGTTCCGAGGCTCAGGGAACACAGGTCCTCCCCGTCAACATAGACAGCTCCCGTGCCGAACGTCCTGACAAGCTCAGCGTGGATTGCCTCACCGGACGTGCCGGGCGGAGCCGCTAAGGTGAGTTCCAGGGGCGGTCCGGCCTGTGGTGACCGGGGGCCTCGGACCAGGGTGCAATGAAGCGTCATGGGTGCAGATCCTTTGGTGCCTTTCCACTCACGCTAGCCAGAGGCGCCGAACGCGCGACACTCCGGAATGTCCTATGTGGACAAGTTCCGTAGATCCGTGGCAGAGGTGCTGAGGGCATCCTGGTGCCCAGCCGATTCGACGGCCCCCGGATTGCCTCGGGTAGGCTAGAGCAGCAGACAATTCGCACCATTGCGCTGCCCGCATTCAAACCAGGAGATTTTGTGACCGCTGACCTCGTCATCGTAGGGTCCGGCTTTTTTGGCCTGACAATCGCAGAACAGGCCGCCACCGAGCTTGGCTTGAAGGTCGTCGTCATCGACCGCCGCCACCATATCGGTGGTAATGCCTACAGCGAAAAGGAAGAGCAGACCGGTATCGAGGTGCACCGGTACGGGGCCCACCTGTTCCACACGTCCAACGAGCGCGTGTGGGAGTACGTCAACCGTTTCACCACGTTCACGAACTACGTCCACAAGGTCTACGGCGTCCACAAGGGCGAGGTCTATTCCCTGCCCATCAACCTGGCCACGATCAACCAGTTCTTCCGCGCCAACCTCACGCCCGGCCAGGCGCGGGAACTTATCCAGGAGCAGGCCGGCGAGCTTGCCGGGACGGATCCTCAGAACCTGAACGACAAGGGAATCCAGCTGATTGGCCGTCCGTTGTACGAGGCATTCATCAAGCACTACACGGGAAAGCAGTGGCAGACGGATCCCAAAGACCTGCCGGCTGGCATCATCTCCAGGCTCCCCGTGCGTTACAACTACGACAACCGGTACTTCAACGACAAGTACGAGGGCCTTCCCACGAACGGCTACACCGCCTGGATCGAGAAGATGGCGGAACACCCGAACATCGACGTGCGGCTCAACACTGACTTCTTCGACGAGTCACACGAATACAGCAAGAACAAAGTGGTAGGCAACATTCCCGTGGTCTACACGGGCCCCGTGGACCGCTATTTTGACTACGCCGAGGGCGATCTCTCCTGGCGCACCATCGACTTCGAAGAGGAAGTTCTCGATATGGAGGACTTTCAGGGCACCTCGGTTGTGAACTACAACGACGAAGACGTCCCCTACACCCGCGTCATCGAACCCCGTCACTTTCATCCGGAGCGCGACTACCAGACGAACAAGACTGTCATTATGCGCGAGTTCTCACGCTTCGCTGAGAAGGACGACGAGCCCTACTACCCCGTCAATACTTCGGCGGACCGGGAGCGCCTGCTCAAGTACCGCGACCTGGCGGCTGCCGAAAAGGACGTCCTGTTCGGTGGGCGGCTCGGCACGTATAAATACCTCGACATGCACATGGCCATTGGTGCAGCCCTGAGCATGTTCGACAACAAGATCCGGCCGCATTATGAAAGCGGCGCAAAGCTCGAAAGCGGAGGCGTTGACGCATGAGTGTCTCAACCGACAGCAAGAAGAACACTCCGAAGGCCTCTTCGGAGGATGCCCGCAGCGAGTGGCAAACACTGCAGCGGGTGATCCTTCCCAGCGCCAGCCAGATGGATACGGCACCCCTTTACATGGACATGGGGACTGCTACAGGCATTCAGCTGCCCACCGTGGGTGACCGGGATGGAAAGCCCGCAAAGGCCAGGGCATTCAGCAGCCCGGCAAAGGAAGCTCACGTCGAGGACTTCCTCTCCCGGCATTCGACGTCGGTCCGCTCAGGCGAACGTGTCTCTTTCGGCAGCTACTTCAATGCGTTTCCTGCCAGTTACTGGCGGCGTTGGACCACCGTGGACAAGATACGCCTGCAAGTCCGGACGCAGGGCACAGGCTCAGTCATCGTGTATAAATCCAACGCCCGGGGATCTCTGCAGCGGGTGGACACGCGGCGGGTTGAGGGCATCGCGGATAACGTCTTTGAGCTTTCGCTCGCGCCCTTCGGTGACGGCGGCTGGTACTGGTTTGACCTGCTTGCAGGCACAGAGCCGCTCATCATGCTCGACGCCGAGTGGCAGGGTCCGGCGACGGAGAGCAAGCCGGGAGCTGTCACCCTCCAGATCACCACTCTGAACAAGACTGACTTTTGCCTCAACAACCTGCGGCTGCTTGCCGAGAGCGCAGAAGCGCTCGAGCATGTGCAAGAGATCCTCATCGTCGATCAAGGCACCCAGAAGCTTGCAGACGCAGAAGGCTTCGACGACGTTAAGAAGTCGCTGAGGGGGAAACTGCGTATCATCAACCAGTCCAACCTCGGCGGGTCTGGCGGGTTCGCCCGGGGCATGTTCGAAGCGGTGGAAAATGGCAGTGACTACGTGCTGCTCATGGACGATGACGTCGTGGTCGAACCTGAGAGCATAATCCGACTTCTCACCTTTGCGGATCGTTGCAAGACGCCCACGCTCGTAGGCGGCCACATGTTCGACCTGTACAACCGGACTGTGCTCCACACGTTTGGCGAGATCGTTAACCCTTACAGGTTCCAGCCGGCCCTCCCCAGCGAGGACATGATTCTGGGCCATGACTTCATGTCCTCAAACTTGCGTCAAACGTCCTGGCTGCACCGCCGCTGCGATGTCGACTACAACGGTTGGTGGATGTGCCTTATCCCCACCCAGGTAATCAGGGAAATCGGACTTTCCCTGCCTCTGTTCATCAAATGGGACGACTCCGAGTACGGCTTGCGGGCTAAGGCGCATGGGTTTCCCACGGTGTCGCTGCCCGGCTCGGCCGTGTGGCACGTCTCCTGGATAGACAAGGATGACCTTGTTGGCTGGCAGGCATACTTCCATGCCCGCAACAGGGTTGTGGCGGCTCTCCTGCACAGCCCATATGAGCTTGGGGGCCGCGTGGTCAAGGAGTCCCAGTACGCCGATGTAAAGCATCTGGTCTCCATGCAGTACGCAACAGCAGAAGGGCGTCAATGGGCGCTGGAAGACGTGCTAAAGGGCCCCTCCGCGCTGCCGGAACTGCTTGCAACAAAACTTCCCAAGATCCGCGAGATGATGTCAGGTCATTCGGACGCTGTTTTCCGTCCCGATCCTGAAGACTTCCCCGCGCCCAAAATGGACAAGCCGCCACGCCGCGGTCATGGGCCCTCTGAGCCCTCAAGAATCACCTTGTTGCCCTGGGCTGCCAAGACCGTTGTTCGGCAGTTGGCCAGCCCAGTGAAAGGCGCGACGGCTGACCGGCCACAGACAACGATTGCACACCAGGACAACCGCTGGTGGCGCATGGCACAGTACGACAGCGCCGTGGTCTCGAACGCCGAAGGCACCGGCGCCTCCTGGTACCGGCGGGATCCGAAGCAGCTTCGGAAGATGCTGGCGGAAAGTGCCCGCCTTCACGCTGCCCTCCTGAAGGAGTGGCCTGCCCTGAGCAAGAAGTACAAGTCTGCCCTGCATGACCTGACCTCCATCGAGTCCTGGAGGAAGACGTTCGAGCAACACACTCAGAACGAGATCAAGTGAGCACAGTTTCACCGGGTGAGCTGACTACTCCGGGGCTTGGCAGCGGCCTTCGTGATGTTAGGCAGTCAAGCTTCCTGCTCAAGCTGTTGGTGCGCAAGGAACTCAAGGTTCGCTACCGCGGCTCGGTACTGGGGCTGTTGTGGTCATACGTCAAACCGGGCGTGCAGTTCGTCGTTTTCTACGTCGCGTTGGGTGTTTTCCTTGGGCTGGAACGCAGCCCCAGGAATCCTGACGGGTTGGCCAACTATGCGGTCTACCTGTTCTCCGGCATCGTGCTGATTAACTTCTTCTCGGAAGCTCTGGGAAATGCCGCAAGGTCGATCGTTAATAACGGGAACCTGATCAAGAAAATCTACCTGCCGCGGGAGCTCTTTCCGGTGGCTTCGGTCTGGGTATCGGCAGTCCACTTCTTCCCGCAGTTGGTTGTTCTTGTGGCCGGCTGTGTTATCGCCGGCTGGAAACCTAACGTAGTTCAGTTGCTTGCCGCTGTGGCCGGATTCCTTATCGTAGGGCTCCTCGCGACAGGCTTGGGGCTGCTCTTTGGAGCAGCAAACGTCTACTTCCGCGACTCGGAAAACCTTGTTGACATGTTGTTGATGGTGGCCACCTGGGCCTCGCCCGTTATGTATGCATGGACCATGGTGCATGAGAAGTTGGGTCCCGGATGGTTCGCCGTTTACCAAGCGAACCCGATCACCATCGGCGTGGAACTATTCCACTACGCCTTTTGGTTCCCGACGACTGACGGCTCTGCCGCGATGCCCCCGGCGCTCTTCACCCTATGGCTGCCCGTGGGCCTTTTCGTCGCCTTGGCAGTAGTCACACTGGGCCAATTCACCTTTCGGCGCCTCGAGGGCCGTTTCGCGCAGGAGCTGTAAGTGGTCAACGCAATAGAAGTATCGGATATCAGCAAACAGTTCGTGCTCCGGCACACTCGCTCTATCAAGGAAGCAGTGGTGTGGCTGGTGAAAGGTCGTAAAGGCGACCTCTCAGAGAAATTCCATGCGCTGAAAAACGTGACTGTGGAGGTGAAGACAGGGGAGACTGTCGCTCTTCTGGGCCTTAACGGCTCCGGTAAGTCCACGTTGCTCAAACATATCTCCGGGGTCATGCTTCCCGATTCCGGTACCGTGAAAACGAGGGGCAGGGTTGCTGGCCTTATCGAGGTGGGCGCAGGCTTCCATCCGGATCTCTCCGGGCGGGACAATGTATTTTTGAACGGCGCCATCCTGGGAATGACTGAACAGCAGGTCAAGGACCGGTTTGATGACATCGTCGAGTTCTCCGAGATCGGTCAATTCATCGACACGGAAGTCAAGTTCTACTCGTCGGGCATGTACCTGCGGCTTGCATTCTCGGTGGCCGTGCATACCGATCCGGAAGTATTCCTGATCGACGAAATCCTTGCTGTCGGCGACGAGCCGTTCCAGCGGAAATGTATCGACAAGATCCAGGAATTGGCCCGCGACGGGAAGACCCTCGTCGTGGTCAGCCATGACCTCGATCTTGTGTCCCGAATCTGTGAGCGCGGCATCCTGCTGGAGCATGGCAACGTGAAGTTCGATGGGTCCATCCATGACGCCGTCGCGATGCTTCGGTCCTAGAAGATAGCTCCCGAGTAGCTGGCAGCAGGGGCACGGGAACCGCCTGTCCCTGTTCGGCGAGCTAGTTCATCCCGGCTGTAGACCTGCTATGGGAACCCTTGCAAGGCATCGAGAAAACGATTCGGCGGTGGTGCAACTCCGGCACGCGCACTGTTCGGCAACGATGCCTGCACCTTCGGTGCCGCGAGGGCTAAGGCTAGGCAGAGCCTCAACCGCAGGCGGTGACCCTAAACAGCTTTGCTTCTCCATGCCGCGCAACCAGTTCAAAACCTGGCGTTGAATCAGGAATTTGGAGGCCTTGGAAGCCGTGGTTGCCTCCGTGGACTTCCCGTGTTCCGAAATCAAGTACAAATCGGACGTTGTTTGCACGTGCAGCCGGGCACACAGTAGGATCGCTCGCTGCTTCCCGGAACTTGTTGTTCAACAGTTCGGTGGCTTCTGTATAGGTAGTCAGTGTGTGCTTGGACGTCGTGTTGCGGTCCGCCATTGCAAATGCCATTGCACCTCCGGTCCAGGGATTAACCGCAATGGTTGCGTCCGCCGGAACGTACTCGTCGAGGTCGTCGATCAGGGCCATCTCGTCTGAACTCACCAAAGGGGAGTCCGGCGTCGTGGAGTAGTTGGCCTGGGCGGACCGGACTGGAGTAATCATCGGGGGCGCCTGTAGGAGTCCAATGACAGCCAGGAAGACGAGCGGCCCGGCAGTGAACAAAGTGAAGGGCCTTTGCGCTCTCCGGACAAGCTTGTTTCTGCCAGGAGCCGCCTGAATGCGGCTTTGCAGCGATTGGACGACCCATGCAACCCCGATGGCGCCAAGGGCTGCCCCTGCAACCGGCAGCAGTGCCGCCAAACGGTAGCTGTCGTTGTACCAGACACCGGTTAACAGGTCCCTTGTGCTTCCTGCCGCCCCGGCGGAAACCATGACAAAGAGGGTCGCAATGACCAGGAAGGATGCTGCGATCCACATTGAGAACGGGCGTTTCAGTACGTAGATCAGACCCGCCACGACGAGAATGCTGACCGCCCAGGCGGGAGGACGCTGCATAGCTGAATTCGTCAGGATTTCACCGACTGCTTGCCCGGGAGTCTGTACAGGGAGCCAAGTCGCGGCAGCGGCTGGCGGACGGACATATTTCCACAGCACAGCGATAACGGCCAGGGCCACGAGCAGCCCGGCAGTGGCGGTGAGCGTTGCGCCTGGCGGCCTCCCCTCGCGGCGTTGCCTCAATGTGACGGCTATGAAGGAAGCGACGAGGATCGGGACAGACATGGCCGCCAAGGACATCACTCCGTTAGGGTGGGCAATGGCAACGCCGAGCGCGGAAAGTGGAGCCAGTGTGTAACGGGCAAGAGGGCCAATATGTGAAAAGGTACTGGTACCGAAGAACAAACTAACACAGGCCAACGCCGCGGGAAGCATACTTACGGACAGGAAGTTTGGGTATAGGACCCCGAAGTCGAGCAGCAGGATGGGAAAGGATCCGAAGCCCGCCGCCAGGACTCCCGCTGCACTGATGGCATAGGGGTTAGAGCCCATAATGGATCGGGTAAGGAACATGCAGCCGAGTGTCCAGACGGTCATTGCAACGCAAAGGTTGAGTACGTTGACCGCAGCGGGTAGTTGAAGACCAGTTATTTGGATAAGAAGGGACGCCAGGCCATGCCAGGCGGCCGGGTAGAAGTATGGAGGATTGTCGCCGTTGGTCATCCCCGTAATCGTCATCGAAGAGGCATTTCCCGTTTCCAGGACATACCGAAGTGCATTCAGGTGAAAGACGCTGTCGAAGGTCTGGGAGACGTTCTCCGGACGGCCGAATGCTGCGCGCAGTTGCAGGCCTACGGAGCCAGCGCCCACAAGAAAGCCGGCTACCGCCAGGAGAAGCATTTGCTTGGAGGGGAAGACCGCTGCGCGCCATTTTTGGTGCGGCTGCCGCAGCTTTAGGGCTTTCCGGGCGACAAAGAGCACGGCAGCAGCGGCCAGGGAGGCGACGATGACGGGCAGGAGTGACCAACTTACTCCGGCATAAGGCGCGACTATGGCGGTTACAGCCGCAATGCTAACTGTCAGAAGGGGAGCAACGGCAATAAAGCCAGGGTTGCGGAGGCCAAGAGCAAGGATGAGTAGCGTGCCCGGCAGAAACAGTAGGGCCACGCACACGGCAGCCATGGGAATGACAGAAAACCAACTCATGAGGACTCCACGGAAAGACAGCAGGTAAACGGCGGGTGAGGTTGAAGCCGCAGAGCCTAGTCCTCCAGAAGCTCTAATAGGTAGTTGCCGTATCCACTCTTGACGAGAGGCTCGGCGCGGCGCCGGAGCTCGTCGTCAGTCAGGAAGCCCTGACGCCATGCAATTTCCTCGGGAGCACCAATCTTGAGTCCTTGGCGGTTCTCGACCGTCCGGATGAAATTCGATGCGTCGCTGAGATCATTGAAAGTTCCGGTATCCAGCCAAGCTGTGCCGCGGGGCAGAATCTCTACCTGAAGCTTGCCCCGTTCAAGGTATGTCCGGTTTACGTCCGTGATCTCGAGCTCGCCACGGGCAGAGGGTTTCAAGTTTTTTGCGATCTCGATGACGTCATTGTCGTAAAAGTAAAGTCCCGGAACCGCGTAATGGCTTCGTGGCCTTTCCGGCTTCTCTTCGAGTGAAAGCGCTTTTCCGTCATCGTCGAACTCCACGACGCCATACGACTTGGGATCCTTTACCCAGTAGCCAAAGACTGCACCGCCATCGATCTCAGCATGACGGCGCAGCTGCGTACCCATCCCTTGCCCATAAAAGATGTTGTCGCCGAGCACCAACGCTACCGTCTCGCCACCGATGTGTTCGGCACCCAGGATAAACGCCTGCGCGAGGCCGTCGGGGGAGGGCTGCTGGACGTAGGTCAGATTGATACCGAACTGGGAGCCATCGCCCAGCAGCCGCTGGAACTGATCTGCGTCGTGTGGTGTCGTGATGATCAGGATGTCCCTGATGCCGGCAAGGATCAAGGTGGAGAGGGGGTAATAAATCATTGGCTTGTCGTAAACAGGAACGAGCTGCTTGCTGATGCCAAGGGTGATTGGGTGAAGCCGCGATCCAGTTCCGCCAGCCAAAATTATTCCGCGCATGGACTATATCCTCTCCTAAGGCTTACTCGTGAGCCAAACCTGTGGCGGTAGGGAGTTGGTGTCCGTCAGTTCAGGGGCGCGGCTTTTTGCCGCTGCGCCCCAGAATGCCGTCCCTGACGCCGGTCGCCGCTGCTGCAAGTCGTGATGACCGTCCTGGCGCCAGTGTTGTGACCCAGGCCAAGTGTCGAAGATCAGCCCACAAGCCGGTGGCAATCCAAACGGGGTGGCGCTTCGCATATTGCCGCGAGACCAAAATCCTGTTTCTGAAGATGTAGTAATAGCGCCACGAGGCGGCCGTACGCACTCGAAGCGGGCCGGCAGGCAGCATAACAGGCAGTCCAAATACTCGCGCTTCGACAAAAGTACCCAGTGAGTGATCGAATTCGGCATCAGCAAGGATGGTTGGCCAGCCCGCGTCGGTTGCACGAAGGTAGAATTCTGTGTCCACCAAATCGATGAACAGTTCTTCCTGAAAAGCGCCTACGTGCTCTAAGGCCTGCATTGTGATCATCAGCCCCGACTGGATGGGCTCCCTTCCGAGAACAACGCCGTTCCGCGTTCCTGAGGACATCACCGGGTTGCCGTGTATGCGCGCTGGCCCAATAAGTCCAGGGGCAAGTCCACGCAAACGAGCAGCAGCCTCGCCTGCAAGGAGCGATTGGACATAGCCCGGAGGGAGGACGGAATCCTGGTCGACAGTGACTATATAGCCAATGCCTGGTGTTTGGCGTGCCCGTTCCAGCCCGCGGTTGAGGGCTGCCCCGATGCCAGAATTTGTCGCCAGACGTTCAACTTCGGCGCCAATTTCTGCCACTTTCCCCAAAATTTGTTCGTAACCAGGGCCGCTTCCGTCGTCTACCACAATGACCCTGCCGGACTGGGCCACCAGTGCTTGGACATTGGCTATTAGTTCCGCTGAGGGGCGGTAGGCCGTCACCACACAGGCTACTTGGGACAGAGGGGCAGGATCAGCCATGGACTCTGAACCTTGCACTTCACTTTCCGAAGGCATGGTTCACCAATCCTTTAAGTGTGTTGATTCTCCGCCTGCGAAGGGCGTATGGCACATAGAGCAGGGCGTGGGCCCGGGACGTTAGACGGAGCCTCGCGGCCCTGCCTGCCCTGCCCCAGCCTTTAGCGTCGCAGAGTCGGGCTGCAAGAGCGAAATAGTCACGTTCGCCTTCGAAGCGCGATCCGTCAAGTAGCTTCGCCCCGGAGGCGCTGCGGGTATGCCGCCTGTACGCGAAGCATACCTCGGGTTCAATGAGCAACACGGCGCCGTCCAGCACCATGTCCATCACGAGTGCCAGATCCTGGATGACGGGAAATCCATCGCGGAAGTCGAACCTGCTGATGCTTTCCCGCCTGAAAGCTAGGGACGGCCAATACAACCAGTCGCCGTGTAGGAGGCTTTCGGCCAGGTGTTCGCCTTTGACAAGCCTTTGATCTCTTCCCCGGGGCTTAACCATATGCTGTTTGACGAGGTCGGTGAGGGGCTTCGTCGGGTTGCCCCCCTCGTCGATAACTTGTACGCCTGGTTGTATTATCGCCGCCTCCGGATAATTGGCGCCGGCTTTTTGAACAACGGTGACGAAGTTGGGGAGCAGGACATCATCGCAACCCATGACGACCACAATGTCTTGAGTTGCAAGGGAAATGCAGGTGCGGAAATTTTCCGTAATCCCCTCGTTGGTTGCTTTCCGCACGTACCTGACGCGTTCGTCGCTTATAGCCTCAACGTACCGCCGCACTTCATCACCTGGATAGGCATCATCCACCACCGTCAGCAACCAGTCATCGTTGTCCTGTGCCAGAACACTGTCGACTGCCTGCTTCATGTAATTCACGTCACCCCAATAAGGGATGAAGATGTCAAGTGCCATTGCTCGCGCTTCTCTACTGCGAGCCGGGCAATTTTGTGGGATTGCCCTCTGCGTTTTCCGCTGCCGGCAGCGCTTCAATAAGGGCCCGGAGGATTGCAACCTCCTCAGCCAGCGTTCTGGTCTCATCTTCGACGACAGAGATCTCCCATGACAGGTGGAGGCACACGCCCAGGAGCAGGAGGATGCTGATGATAAACAAAAGGTTTGAGGGGAGCTGCACGCCTGAGAACTCTGTCACGATCGTCAGGAGCCGGGGGAAAGCAGCCAGTACCAGTGTCCCGATACCCACGAAGAGCCAGAGCGCGGCATACTTCTCGCGGAGTTTCTTCCGTCGAAGCATCTCGAATACCACGCCAACTATGGCGAGGGCGAGAATAAAGGCAGCGATGTTCAGCATGTTGCCGGCTCCTGACTGGTCTTGTCTGATGTCTGGAGCAGCGACCGCTTGCGTGTCAGCGCAAAGAGCAAAGCGAACACCGAACGTCCAAGATAGATAGCTGCTTTTACAGGGTCATGGCTTGGCGTTCCACCCTGCCGGGGGCGCATGGCCACCGGTATCTGGGTTACCTTGCATCCGGAGCGGACGGCGACGACCAAGGAGTCGATGGTGTCTCCCAGGTACTCGGCTGGGTAGTGGTCAAGATATTGATTAATCGCACGTTCGTTCGCCGCCCGGAAGCCCGACGTTACGTCCGTAAGCCGCGTTTTTGCCAGCCCCGAGATAACACGGGCGAGAAACTGCATTGCCCATTTACGGGGTCCTTTCACCTCGTAATCGCCCCGGTCCGCGAAGCGGGCACCAATGGAAATGTCAGCATATTCCAAGCCCGAGAGGACCTCCTCAATGTTCCGCGGGTCGTGCTGCCCGTCGGCATCGACTTGGATCACGCGGCTGTATCCTCTGCGCTGTGCGTATTTGAACCCCGCACGCATTGCTCCCCCCACGCCGAGGTTGAAGGGAAGGTTGAGCACCGTTGCGCCGGCGGCCGCCGCCAAGACGGCAGTTTCGTCCTTTGAACCATCGTTGACGACCAAAACGTCGTACGGCATACCCACGGACAGGACTTCACGGACGGTATTTCCTACAGATTCAGCCTCATTCCAGGCAGGCATGATGACTAGGACCCGCGCAGAGGTATCAGTTTTCATAGGGTCCCAATATATCAATGGCCCGGGGCTGGCCGGGCCACTGCGGGCTTGGGGCGCAGCCCAGCCGACCCTCGGAGTGACCAATATCCCGCTTTGCGTGGTATCACCGGGGGTCCGCCATAGGAGAGAAACAACTTAGTTGGACATGAGTCATGTCCCTGCTCCCGGCGACGGAATAGCGGCGAATGCAGGCCTCAAGCTCCGTCCGCGGCGGGGAGGCATAATCCTTGCTCCAAAGGGACACCGTAGGATGATGCACGGTCCGTGACCCTGAGTCAGTCATCTATCTGTGTGGAGTAAGAAAATGAACTATGCAGCGTCTGGGCACCCCACGCAGGTTCGGGCGAGCGTGTGCATGGCAACCTACCGTGGAAGCAAGTTCGTAGAGGAACAGTTGGGGTCCATCCTCCGTGAGTTGGGGCCCGACGACGAAGTGGTCGTAGTTGATGATGCGTCGCCCGACGAAACCGCTGCCGTTGTGGGACGAGTGAAGGACGCGAGGGTTCGGCTCTTAGTGGCACCACACAATCGGGGATACGTCCGCACCTTTGAGGAAGCCATCAGGCTAAGCCGTGGTCAGTTCATTTTTCTATCGGATCAAGATGACGTTTGGACTAAGGGACGCTTGACGATGATGTTGGCAGCCCTTGAGACGTCCAAGGTGGTTGCCAGTAACTTCGAAATATTGGGCGGCGGTCCCCGGCCTTGGATCCCCAAGTTGCGCTCATCTGATTCAGGAAGGAACCTGGCCAATCTTTGGGGAATTCTGATCGGCTACCGCGCCTATTATGGCTGCGCTATGGGGTTTAGGCGTGATGCCCTGGACCTGGTGGTGCCGATCCCGGCCTTTGTGCGGGAGTCGCATGACCTGTGGTTGGCCATTTGCGGCAATATGGCAGGCTCTGTAGCCCACCTGGACGAGTCGACCGTGCTCCGGCGGCTGCATGGCGAGAATCAGACTCCATCAGGATGGAGGTCCCTGCGGAAAATAGCTGCTGCCCGAATAATGCTTTTGAGGCTTATGTTCGAGGCTTTCCGGAGGACGCGCGGGGCTGTCAGAGGTGATGAGCGTTAGAGGCGGCCAAAGAAGGTTAGGTAAGCTGGCATGATGCAGAATCTCCTTGTCACCGGCGGTGCCGGCTTCATCGGCTCCAATTTTGTCCACTACGTTCTCGAGAACACCGATGACAACGTCACCGTCCTGGATAAGCTGACGTATGCCGGCAATCTGGAGTCCCTGCAGGGCCTGCCGCAGGACCGGTTCAAATTCGTAAAGGGTGACATTTCGGACGCCGAACTGGTGGACCGCCTGGTGGCCGAGACGGACGTCGTTGTCCATTACGCGGCGGAGTCACACAATGACAACTCGCTGCATGATCCGCGCCCCTTCCTGGACACCAACATCATTGGTACCTACACGCTGATCGAGGCTGCACGGAAGCACAACAAGCGTTTCCACCACATCTCAACCGACGAGGTCTACGGCGACCTGGAACTGGATGACCCGGAGCGGTTCACCGAGCAGACCCCGTACAACCCCTCAAGCCCGTATTCCTCCACGAAGGCCGGCTCGGACCTGCTGGTCCGCGCCTGGGTCCGTTCCTTCGGCCTGCAGGCTACCATCAGCAACTGCTCCAACAACTACGGGCCCTACCAGCACGTGGAAAAGTTCATCCCGCGCCAGATCACCAACGTGATCGACGGTATCCGGCCCAAGCTTTACGGCAAGGGCGAAAACGTCCGCGACTGGATCCACGCCAACGACCATTCCTCGGCCGTGCTGGCGATCATCGCCAAAGGCAGGATCGGTGAAACCTATCTGATCGGTGCCGACGGGGAGAAGAACAACAAGGACGTTGTTGAACTGATCCTGAAGCACATGGGCCAGGCCCCCGATGCGTACGACCACGTTGTCGACCGCCCGGGCCACGACCTGCGCTACGCCATCGACTCTTCCAAGCTCCGCGACGAGCTCGGCTGGGAACCTAAGTTCTCCAACTTTGACGCCGGCATTGAGGACACCATCGCCTGGTACCGCGAGAACGAAAACTGGTGGCGCCCGCAGAAGGCGCAGACCGAAGCCAAGTACAAGGAACAGGGCCAGTAGACGATGTCGATCGAGTTCTCAAAGGAGCTGACCGCACACGAAACGCCGATCCCCGGCGTCGTCCTGTACGACTTGCCGGTCCACGGCGACAATCGTGGCTGGTTCAAGGAGAACTGGCAGCGGGAAAAAATGGTGGCACTCGGGCTGCCGGACTTCCGCCCGGTGCAGAACAACATCTCTTTCAACGAGAAGGCCGGCACCACCCGCGGCATCCACGCAGAACCGTGGGACAAGTTCATCTCGGTGGCCACCGGGCGGATCTTCGGCGCCTGGGTTGACCTGCGCGAGGGCCCGTCGTTTGGTGCCGTTTTCACCGCTGAAATGAACCCCAGCCAGGCGATCTTCATTCCGCGCGGCGTGGGCAACGCCTTCCAGACCCTGGAGGACAACACGGCCTACACCTACTTGGTCAACGACCACTGGTCAGCGGATGCCCAGGGTCAGTACACCTTCCTGAACCTCGCCGACGAGACGGCGGCGATCGGCTGGCCGGTGCCGCTCGAGGAGGCAGAACTGTCCAACAAGGACAAGGCGCACCCCCGCCTCGCGGACGTTGTTCCGATGCCGGCCAAGAAGATCCTCGTGGTAGGTGCCGACGGCCAGTTGGGCAAGGCCCTACGGGAACAGTACGACGGCGATGCAACAGTTGAGTTTGCCGGCCGTGCGGGCTTCGATCTGGGCAGCGAGGCGTCCTTCGCGGAGCGGAACTGGAAGAACTACTCGACAATTATCAATGCCGCCGCGTACACCGCGGTCGACGCCGCGGAAACCGCGGAAGGCCGGGCAGCCGCCTGGGCCGTCAACGTTGCTGCCGTCGCACGGCTGGCGCGTACCGCCGTCGACCATGACCTCACCCTGGTGCACGTCTCCTCCGACTACGTCTTTGATGGTGCGCGGGAGAGTCATAACGAAACTGAACCCTTCACGCCCCTGGGTGTTTATGGCCAGACCAAGGCAGCAGGGGACGCCGTGGTCAGCGTGGTTCCCCGCCACTACATCGTGCGGACCAGTTGGGTTATCGGTGAGGGAAACAACTTCGTGCGGACCATGGCATCGCTCGCCGGCCGCGGCATCGAGCCGTCCGTGGTCAACGACCAGATTGGCCGGCTCAGCTTCACCTTGGACATCGCCGCAGGCATCCGGCACTTGCTGGAATCCCAAGCAGATTACGGCACCTACAACCTCAGTAACGACGGCGACGGCCAGTCTTGGGCGGACATTGCCGGGGACGTATACGAACTCGTAGGGGAGCCGCGGTCCGCTGTCACCGGCGTCAGCACCGAGGAATACTTCAAAGGCAAGGATGTGGCGCCCCGACCGCTTCACAGCATCCTGGACCTGACAAAGATCAAGGGGTCAGGTTTTGCACCCAGACCTGCCCGGGTGGCACTGGAAGAGTACGTCGGCCAGCATGTGATGGTGGAATAGTCGGCCCATGCCTTACGACAAGAGTTCTTATGGCATCATCGCCCTCGCTGCTTACAAGCCGGACTGGACGCTCTTTGCCGCACAGCTGAAGTCCATCCAGAACCAGACCCACAGTAACTTTGAGTGCCTCATTTCCGCCGACGGTGGGTTCGATGAGATCCGCGACTTCGTTGCGACGGAGCTGGCCGGCGATGAGCGGTTCCGGGTGGTTGGCTTTGATGACCGGTTTGGTTTCTACGGGAACTTCGAAAGGGCAGTTCAACAGGCGCCGGAACGGGCCGCATGGGTGGCGCTGTCTGATCAGGACGATTACTGGTATCCCTCGAAGCTGGAGCGGATGATCCCGTATCTTGAGGGTGCGAGCCTGGTCGCGGGGCAAGCACGCGTAGTTCGTCTTCCCGACAACGAGGTGGTTTCATCCTCTACCCGCAGGAAGAGTGTCGCCCTGGACGCCCTGCTGGCCCAGAACCAGGTAACTGGCAGTCTTTGCATATTCCGTAGGGAGCTGCTGGACCTGGCTCTGCCCTTCCCCCGTCTGAACACGATCTCGCAGGTGCATGACCACTGGCTGGCTGTGTGTGCCAAGTCCACTGGGGGAGTAACGGTGATTGATGACGTCGTGCAGGACTACATCCAGCATGGCGGAAACGTTCTGGGCGAGGTCGGGAAACGTAAGAGCGTCCTGGCATCCTTCAATCACCTGCGCTACCTCGCCGGAAAGTATCAGGGCGCCACGAGTCCGCTAGCCGTGCTGAAGACCGCACACGAGCTAAGTTTTGGTTGGCGGAAGGTGATGGCAAATACACTTCGGACCCGGGTTAATATCGCCGCTCCCGGGTTCGACAAGGGCATAGCCCCGTTCGAGAGTGGACACGCCTGGACCGATACCATTAGGACGCTTGTATTGGCACTGAAACGCGGAGACGTCGCCTGGCCGTGTTTTCTGGAATTCCTGGCTGGTGTTCCAGTCGAAGTATTCAAAAAGGGTTCGCAATCAGCACCGTAATACTGCTGGCAGCTTTCCCCAACACAGTGCTTCGGTTTGGATACTACTTACGGGGTTCGCTGGCCGAGGCGGGCTCTGCCCGTGCGAGATGCCTCAGCGTTGTTCCTACAACCAAGAGTTGGTAGCTGGCGACTACCAACTCCGCCAGGCCCACGGCCCAGGCGACTCCAGGTGCTCCAAACGCAAAACCCAGCAAAATCATCAGTGGGACGTTCAGTGCCGCGCCAATCGCGGTCGATTTCGCGAGGGCTGCTCCTTTGCCAAGCGGTATCAGGCAGGCCAGGCCCACGATTTGCGCCACGATCACGCCAGCCAAGATCACACCGAATGGCGCGCTCAGTTCGAGGCCAATATTTATTGAGCCCCCGGAGAAGGCAGAGCTCGCCCAAGGGGTCAATGCGGCAAGCACGACTCCGGCCAACAGGCCAGCAGCGGGAGCCAGGCGGGCAACGACACGGATGCGATTCCTGCTTGCTGACACGCCGGCTTCAGGAATCCATCCTTGAATCACCTGGAGCACGGGCCCGAACCCGGCCACGGCAAAGCGGAACAGCTTGTCTGCCATGGCGTACTGAGGCAGGGCAGCCTGCACAACCTGGTTCACCACCAGCAGCGGCAAGTTACTGTTCAAACTTCCGGTCCCGGCCGCGATGACGCCATGCCGTTGATCCCGAAGGCGCCGCATCGCCGGTACGAGGGCTAAGTTCCTTTTGAGGGGTTGGCTTGGTCGGGATCTGAGCGCACCTGTGGCGCCAAGTATGACTGCCACGAGGTTGAAGAAGAGGAGCGAGCCTACGAACGTGTATGCGTGGGGCATGAACATCATTAGGACGACGCCAGTAACTACGCCGAGGCCTTGAGGCAGCACATCGAAAACCAACAACTGCCAGGGCTTCGCCTGCCCAACGAAATACCAGGAAGCTCCAAGGAAGGGGAGCAGGTAGGCAACTGCCGCAACAGCGGCAACGATGGGATCAACACGGGAAATGGCCAGCACGGCGAGGAACATCACCGGGGCGGCGAACAGAAAAAGATAGCTGCGGCTGACCAAGGAGTCCAGGTACATCTGCGGACGTTCGTAAACCGGCAACGAGGCAACCATGGCGGCCCCCACCGTCCCCCAACCGTAGGCGACGAGTATGCCAAAGAGTGCAGCGGTAGCTTGCGCGAGCGCGAGCTCCCCCCAGATCCCTTTCCCAAGAGTGAAAATGACAAAGGGTATTGCTAAGAGATTGACGAGAGTCGAAAAGACGAGCGAAACTGCAAAGCCGCCGAAGCGGTGCAGCAGCGCAGGGGCAGCTTTAGTAGCCAAACGCAGGTCTCCGATCTGAGGAAGTTCGAGCCCCACCAGCCGGGCATTGTCTTCGACGGAGGGTTTCTTGCCTATGAGGCTGAGGGGATGGGCCGCTACGGGAGGAGGAGCGAAATCACGTACTCCGTCCTCCCGTAGCCTACGTCGAGTTTCCGCTATATGGGGCCATCACCTGAAGCTCGACGTATCAGAACTCCAATACGAGCTTCTACCACTGGCATGTGGCCGCCAAGGGTGTGCAGCTCCTCCTCAACTGAGGAACAAGCGGCCTCGGAAGGGCCGTCACCAGGGCCTGCTGGCCACCGAACTACTGGAATTTGTACACGAAAAATTCCTTGCCGGACCATGTCAAAGTCCGCTCGGGAAGAAGGCAGGGTGCATTAAGAGTCTGCGAGGAAGATATTGCCCGAAGGCTGGGCCAGCGCAGCTTCAGGTCGCAAGGATCGACGCGGACAACCGTGGTGTCAGGCACAGGCGCTTCGAAGGTCATAGGTTCTCCTGGGGTCCATTGGAAATGGACGAAGCCGCCTCCACGATTCCACTCATTTGCGTGGCTGCCCTCTGAGTCCAACTTCTTCCATTGCTCGGTGTTGGGGCCCGAACGCTGAAGTCCGCTCAGCGAGGGAACCCCGTTGGCCAGCATGACCGTGTCGAATGCGCCAAAATCCGAGGCCCATACCTCGTTATTCTCTGCTGCGCGCTTGCCCTCCGCTGAAAGATACTTGGCAGTTTCCGACTCCCGCAAATCACCGAGGCCGAAAAGCAGCGGATTGGCGCTGAACACCGGAACCGCAGCCAGTGCGGATATGAGCACCATTGGCCACACCCTGGAAGCAAATTTGGTGGCGAAAAAAACGCATAGACCGACTGCAAGGGCAGCGGTGGCAATCGATGACGTTGCCATCTCGGGGAGGTAGGACAGTTGAAGCGAAGAAACGGCGTAGGCCGTGACAAGGGTGCAACTTGCGGCTGCTGTCAGGGGAAGCTTCCAATTTACCTTGCGTGGCAACTGGGCCAACAGGAGACATACCAGTATGGAGCCTAAAATGCCGCAGACCTGGGCTGCCCTCGCGGGCTGTACGTAATTCAAGAGCGGTATCGAAGAACCTCTCGCTCCGAAATTAACAGTGCACCACAGAAGCCACAGAAGGCCGAAACCCCCTACCACAAAAACGGCAACGTTTTCCCGGAGCTGCCCAACGAGATTGATGTTGGCGATCAGTAACAACGCCCATACGAAAGTTATGGTGAAGGCCGTGGACAGTTCGCTCTGGTTGATGCCGACGGGCAACATATCTTGCATCGGGGCCAGTCCAGGTGCGCCGAAGAGCAAGGCAATGGACTGGGCTGTTCCTGTCGACCTTCTGGATCCAGGGTAGACCGTGTTCAAAAGGGCGCTGATGCCTTCGCGGTTCTCCCACAACATCCCAGCCGCAAAAACCATGGCGGTAATACCCGAACAGCCCAATGCCAGCAGTTTCGGCTTCCACCTACCTTTATGGGCAAACACCCAAGCGACTGTCGCAACGAGTATAGGCAGGCCTAGAACGAGGGACCAAGGGATGTAGAAACTCGGAAGTCCCGCGATTAATATTCCTGCTGCCACAGACTGCAATGCTGGTATTACGCGTTGATGTATCGTGAACCTTCGATAAGCAGACAGAAGGAGACTGGAACCAGCAATCGTGTAGGCGATCAACTGGATGGGCATCATGGTCCACCAGGATGATGCCGGCGATAATGCTATGAGGAAAGCTGCCATCCATCCCCAGCGACGGTTTGAGCCGACTTGCTCGAACCATGTTGGCAGGAAAAGGAATAGAAGTAGCGCGGGCAGCCACCAGTGGGCTGCAAATACCATTGCATCGGGCAGGAAAGAGGCGGTATAGAGCAAAGTGGAGTCAAAAAAGACAAAGGTCTCAAAAAACCCACCGGAAGAATAGCGGTGATTTATGTCCGCTGGAGCAGACAGGACGCTCGTAGTCGGTGCGCCCCCTGTCGCCATGGTTGAAAGCACAATTGGGGAAAAAGCATTATATTCATCGGACCGAATAGGAGAAGCTTCGCCCAACTGATAACCCAGCGGTTCAGCTGGGTTCTCCCTGAGCGTGGGCATGCCAATAGACGAGGTGGTGGCACCCAACATCACAACAATGATGTAGAGAACTATGGCTGAAATGCGAAGTGGGTAGTCTTTCTTCCCTAATGGCGAAAAGAACGATCTTTTTGGAGCGGCGTGCTCAGGTGCTGATAATGCTGTCGCTGTCAAACGTGGGTCCTAGGGAATAGAAGCTGGGCGTCGGTGGCGTCACGCTGTCGCGCGGAAGCGACAAGAGGCGGCCTGGCCTTGCGACAACCCTAGTATGCTAGCCTATTACGTAGCCATAGTGGCGCAAGCGACCCGCCAGTTGAACGTACCCCGACGCCAGAACAGATTCCGGGGTTCGTCCTTCTTTGACTGTGATGGTCCTTACGCCCAGCGTGTGCCGAACTGGCGCCGTCCAACTTGAAATAAGAGGATAAGTGCTGAAACGGCATACCAAGTTTGTGCTCGATAGTGAGATCGCGCGGTTCATTATGGTGGGCGGGGTGTCGTTCGCCATTGACCTGGGGCTGCTCATGCTTCTCCACGAGGTGTTCGCAGTTGATCTTGTAATTGCAACTCCAATCGCCTTTCTTACCAGCCTTGGTTTCAATTACGCACTTCAGCGAATTTTCACTTTCCGTGCTGATAACGGCAAGAGTGTCAGCTTCATTAAATATTGCCTTCTTGTAGTGTTCAACACGCTTGCCATTGATGTCATAGTCAATGTTTTCGACATGCTCGGCGCTGGCTACCAGTTAGGCAAGGTCGTTTCCACGATAATGACGACTGCATGGAACTACTTGTTGTACAAGCACTGGATATTCAAACCCGGTGTTCTGGAACGCAAGCAGAATGATGAAGAAGTCGTAATCCCTCGGCAGTGATGCAACTGCTACGCTCAGGCCGTGCGGCAACCGGAGCGTACGCTGACAACACTGCGTCTGATGGCCCTCCAGTGTGCAGACAGTTTGGCGAAGTGCCGCAGTGTTGAGACGAGCACTTGCATAGTTCCAGTGAAGCTCGAAGCCCCTGGCTTACAAACGAGCGCGATCCTCGGTAGTAGGAGCCTTTAGCGGGCTGTTCCGGATGGACGCGACACTTGAAGGCCAAACCACTATGCGCCGTGCCTGAGCTTCGGCGCGGCCCCGCTAGTTTTATCGGCACATCTCCGAGTGGATGAACCGGGGAATGGTCATCCACCTTCTAATGCGATCCAAACCTGACAGCGGCTCTCTTGCTGGCCTGCGATGGGAATGCCGACGCGGGATTTTGTTATATCTGCGCCCACGAGTGCCGCACGGGGCAAGCGGAGCCCTTGGAAGTGTTCTCGACAAGCACACATAACACCCGCCGAGTCCCCTCATGCCATCATCAACGTGCCGGGGGAATACACCTATATGCCCCCGACGGGGACCGCCAACAGGTAGCCGTCGGTTGGTTTGCTCATTCCGTCGCCAGCGTAGAACCAGAGGCTGCCGTCTGGTCGGCGGCCGATGATGTCGGCTTTGCCGTCGTTGTTGTTGTCGCCGGCGCCGAGTACTTGGTCGTAGACGCCCCATCCGGTGCCGATTTGCCGTGCGTTCTGGTAGGTGGTGGTGCTAACGCCAGCGTAAAACCAGATCGTCCCGTCGGGCCGGCGAGCCAAAAGGTCAGGCTTTTTATCGCCATTGAGGTCGCCGCTGTTGATGAGTTGGTCGTAGATCTGCCAACCGGCGCCGATCTTCTGGCCCATTTTGTATCCTCCGGTTCCGTCGCTGGCATAGAACCAGAGAGCGCCGTCGGGCTGCCGGGCGATAACATCGGCAAAGCCATCACCGTTTGTGTCACCGGCACCCTGGATAGTGTCGAAGATTTGCCAGCCGCTACCTATTTGGCGGGCTGCCCCGTAGTTACCGGTTCCGTTGCCTGCATAGAACCAGAGTGTTCCGTCTGGTCGACGGGCAATGAGGTCAGGTTTGCCGTCTCCGTTTGAATCGCCAACTCCGACCGACATGTCATAGATGTTCCAACCAGTGCCTAGCAGTTGACCGGCGGCGTAGCCTCCAGTGCCCGTTCCGCGGTGGCTCCACAATGATCCATCAGGCCGACGGGCGATCAGATCCGGCCGACCATCACCATTGGAGTCCCCAACGGAGCTAAGGCGCTCACGGCTGTCCCAGCCGGAACCGACGGGAACCGCCAACAGGTAGCCGTCGGTTGGTTTGCTCATTCCGTCGCCAGCGTAGAACCAGAGGCTGCCGTCTGTTCGGCGGCCGATGATGTCGGCTTTGCCGTCGTTGTTGTTGTCGCCGGCGCCGAGTACTTGGTCGTAGACGCCCCATCCGGTGCCGATTTGCCGTGCGTTCTGGTAGGTGGTGGTGCTAACGCCAGCGTAAAACCAGATCGTCCCGTCGGGCCGGCGAGCCAAAAGGTCAGGCTTTTTATCGCCATTGAGGTCGCCGCTGTTGATGAGTTGGTCGTAGATCTGCCAACCGGCGCCGATCTTCTGGCCCATTTTGTATCCTCCGGTTCCGTCGCTGGCATAGAACCAGAGAGCGCCGTCGGGCTGCCGGGCGATAACATCGGCAAAGCCATCACCGTTTGTGTCACCGGCACCCTGGATAGTGTCGAAGATTTGCCAGCCGCTACCTATTTGGCGGGCTGCCCCGTAGTTACCGGTTCCGTTGCCTGCATAGAACCAGAGTGTTCCGTCTGGTCGACGGGCAATGAGGTCAGGTTTGCCGTCTCCGTTTGAATCGCCAACTCCGACCGACATGTCATAGATGTTCCAACCAGTGCCTAGCAGTTGACCGGCGGCGTAGCCTCCAGTGCCCGTTCCGCGGTGGCTCCACAATGATCCATCAGGCCGACGGGCGATCAGATCCGGCCGACCATCACCATTGGAGTCCCCAACCTGGGAGATTCGTGCTGAGGGGAGAGAAGTGCCACTTGATGCAAAGGCCTTCAACTGCGTGTAGTCCCCATTCCAGACATTCGAGTCACCGGCGAAGGGGCCCGTGCTGCTGTACTGCCACATGCTATAGGTGCTCCAGCTCGCCGTGGGAACCGGTCCTGCATTGTTCGTGGGGGAGCTGGGATAGGCCGCAACCCACAGCGGGTAGTCACCAAAGCCGGCGGGATTGCCCAGGCATTGGTTCCACCAACTGGTGTTGGTGTAAATGACAGGCAACCGGCCAGTCATGGACTGCATAGTGTTGCCGAAGTCCCGCACCCATGACGTGAGCTGGGCAGGAGACATGTTGTAGCAGGTGTTGCCGAAGTAGAAACCGTTAATCGTGCGGCCTTCGTACGGATTGAACTCAAAGTCGAGCACTGGCGGCATGGTGTAGCCATCTGCCGACCAGCCGCCGCCGTTCTGTACGAAGTAGCGTGCCTGGTCTGCTCCGGAAGACCAATTGGGAATGGCGAAGTGGTACGCGCCGCGGATCATCCCAACGTTGCGGGAACCCTGATACTGGGAGCTGTATGAAGGGTTCTTGTAGTAATTGCCTTCAGTCGCTTTGACGTAGGCAAAGCGGGCACCCATGTTCCACTGGTGCTGCCAATCCACGGTCGGTTGGTGGCCGCTAACGTCCAGTCCCTGGATGCCGAAAGTAGGCATCCAGGTGCCTTCGGTAGACAGCGACTCCGCATTTAGCCGCCTGAAGGAATCGGATGAAGCCGACGCCGTAACGCGTGCAGACCGCTGTCCCATCTCAGCTCCGCCAATGCCGACTGCTTCCGCCATTGACTGTGTGGCCTCGGCCGTGGGCTGGGCAGCAGGTGCTTCCGCAGGGACTGATTCTTCGGCGGATGACGTTGCCGAGGGAACCGCCGGAGAGGGTGCGACAGCAGTCGAGGTTTCACTCGGAAGCGAGGACATTGTCGGCGTTGGAGCGGGCTCAACGGCGGACGCAGTACCCGTCAAACATGGGCCGGCCACCAGGGATGCAGTCAGGAGGGCTATCCCAAAGGACTTCATGACGGGGCGACGGGACTGAGACGGGTTCCGCTTCATATTGGCTCCGGAAACAATGAGGCGCTCCTGCGAGTCCTCATCTGGGTTGCTGTTTCGGATGGTTCCCCCAGGAATCAGCCGAACAGGGATTTGACACTTAACGCGCTCACCATAGCACCATGGTGCTGGTGACAACAGAGGTGCTGGTGGTGCATGTGTGGATCCTGTGACAATCCTGCGTTTATCCACAGACAATGTTTATGACTTGGCAGCTTCTTGTCCGGTCCCTAGTCTTTATCCCAGTTGCACTGCCTCCGCCGGGGGCGGCAGTTGTATTGGGGAACGTATGGACGCGCTGGGAATAGTCGAGGATGAAGTCCGCGAGCTTATCCGTCGTCGAGGGCTTGATCCGCTTCATCAGGCCGGCGAGGTCCGCCGCCTGGTAGAGGCGGCGGTGACGGACTACGATGAGCGGGCGCTTTTGGGTCCGCTCCCTCCCCTCGGGCCCCTGGACGCGGCCCGCAGATTCCTCTTTGACGCCGTCGCTGGTTTCGGCGTCCTACAGCCGCTGCTGGACGATCCAACCATCGAAGAGATCTGGCTGAACGCTCCCAACGAGATCTTCGTGGCCCGGAACGGTGAATCCGAGCTGACCTCGCTAAGCCTGACTGAGCAGCAGGTCCGGGACCTGGTTGAGCGGATGCTGAAAAGCTCCGGCCGCCGGCTGGACATGTCCTCTCCGTTTGTGGACGCAGCGCTTCCTGACGGGTCGAGGCTCCACGTGGTCATCCCGGATGTGACCCGCAAGTACTGGGCAGTCAACATCCGGAAATTCGTGGTCAAGGCCAGCCGCCTTGAACATCTTGTCGAGCTGGGCACGCTGACGCCGCAGTCCGCCCGTTTTCTGGGTGCAGCCGTTTCCAGCGGCCTCAACATCCTGGTTTCAGGCGCAACCCAGGCCGGCAAAACCACAATGCTCAACTGCCTGGCTGCGAGCATAGGCAGCCGGGAGCGGGTGATCACCGTTGAGGAAATCTTCGAACTGCAGTTCCCCCTGCGCGATGTCGTAGGACTCCAATGCCGCCAACCGAACCTGGAGGGGGAGGGCGAAATTCCGTTGCGGCGCCTGGTCAAGGAGGCGCTCCGCATGCGCCCGGACCGCCTGGTGGTGGGGGAAGTCCGTGAAGCTGAGAGCCTGGACATGCTCATCGCTCTGAATAGTGGTTTGCCAGGCATGTGCACCGTACACGCGAACTCGGCGCATGACGCAGTCACCAAGATCTGCACGCTGCCCTTGCTCGCAGGCGAGAACATCTCGTCAGCCTTTGTCGTCCCAACGGTCGCATCCTGTATCGACCTTGTGGTTCATTGCAGCCGGAAGGCCAACGGCCGTAGGGAGGTCACCGAAATCCTCTCGTTGGGCCGGCGAGTGGAGAACGGCATTATCGAGTCGTCTCCCGTCTTTGCGATGGTGGACGGTACCCTTCAGGCACGCGCCAGCTCGATGCCGGCCGCGGAAAAGTTCAGCCGGGCAGGGTACGACGTCGCGGCGCTGCTGGATCCGCGATGACGTCGGCTTTGCTGGGTATCGGCGCCGGGACGGGCCTCTTCCTCATCTGGTGGTCCTTCTGGGAGACACCTGAGCAGCGCCCCATGGCGCCGAAGGTAAGCCGCCTGGCCGACCTTCTCGCCTCCGCCGGCGTCGACAAAGTATCCCCGGGTGGCCTCATCGGCACCTGCGCGGGGCTGGGGCTCTTTGTGGCATTGGTGTTTTACGCTGTCAGCCGTTCCTGGCCTATCGCCTGTTGCTTCGCGCTGTTTGCTGCATGGCTTCCCATCAGCATCCTGCGCTGGAGGGCAAAAAAGAGAAGCGCGTTGTTGCGCCAGTTGTGGCCCGACGTCGTTGATCACCTCCGCTCCGCCATACGTGCCGGCCTGCCGCTGCCGGAAGCCCTCATTCAGCTGGGGGAAAAGGGGCCTGACGAGCTTCGTCACGTATTCCGGGAGTTCGGTGCCGACTACCGCGCCGGAGGCCAGTTCGACGCCTCGCTCAACAAACTTAAGCACAGGCTCGCAGACCCGGTCGCCGACCGTATAGTCGAAGCCCTTCGGCTGACCCGCGAAGTTGGAGGCTCGGACCTGGGAAAGTTGCTCGGCACGTTGGCTGAGTTCCTCCGCGAGAGTGCCCGCACCCGAAGTGAACTGGAGGCCAGGCAGTCCTGGACCGTCAACGCCGCACGCCTTGCGGTCGCTGCCCCGTGGATCGTTATGCTCCTGCTGGCAACAAGACCGGAGGCGGTGCAGGCATACAACACCGCCATGGGTGCAGCAGTCCTGCTTGGTGGCCTGGTAATTTCGCTGGTCTGCTACTCCATCATGCTAAGGATTGGGGCCCTGCCCCAGGATGAGCGGGTGCTCAGGTGATCGACATATCTCCTGCCGCCGTCGCCTGCGGGATTGTCCTGGGGACCGGTCTGTGGCTCGTCATCTTCAGATCGCCGTTGATGCGCGCCACCACCCTGGCAGAACGCATTGAGCCGCAGTTGAAGTCCCAAAACCTTGAATCCCGGCTCTTGAGCCTGGGGGAGGCCAACCTGACGCCTTTCGGTCCGCTTGAAAGGATTTTGCGTCCGGTGATCCGGGACGGCATGGCGGCATTGGGGAGGCTGAATCCATCGCCCGGAGCGACCGCACGACGGCTGTCGCAGGCGGGAAGAACCAAGACCTCCATCGACTTCCGGGCCGAGCAGCTACTGTGGGCCGCTGCCGGATTCGTGGCCGCCCTTGGCGTCACTGCCCTGGGAGCCGCAGCCGGGAGGTTCAACCCACTGCTCGCCGCGGTCGCCGTCCTGGGCAGTGCTGTGGGCGGCTTCATGCTGCGGGACTATTGGCTTGGCGTACAGGTCAAACGGCGTGAATCGAGGATGATGGCGGAGTTTCCGAGCCTGGCTGAACTGATGGCGCTCGCCGTCAGCGCAGGGGAGAGCGCCACCGGAGCCCTCGACCGGGTTTGTCGCAGCGCCAAGGGGGAGCTCACCAAGGAGTTCGCGGACATTCTTGCCGAAACCCGGGCGGGCAAGCCCCTGGTGCAGGCATTGCAGGAGTTCTCGGCACGGACCGACCTGGCCCCTCTGGTGAGGTTCGTCGACGGCATCATTGTCGCTGTCCAGAGAGGCACGCCCCTGGCGGATGTCCTGCGTGCCCAAGCCCAGGACGTGCGGGATATCGCCAAACGCGACCTTATGGAAGCTGCAGGCAAGAAGGAAATCGCCATGATGGTGCCGCTTGTTTTCGGCGTGCTCCCGCTGACTGTGGTGTTTGCCGTTTTCCCAGGGCTCGCGGCCATCAACCTGGGGTTTTAGGGACAACCAGTGGAGCCGGAATGCATATCGATCGAAGAACCGAACCAGGAATAGGACGGGAAATGAAAATGATGGGAACTCGCTGGGCATCCCTGCTCCTTGTTGTGAACACCGCCCTGGGCACTGCCCTTTGCGCGGGAGTCCGTCGCGGTGGGAACCACAATGACAACCACAATGAAAGGGGAGATGTGCCTGGATGGGTCATGATCACCCTAATGTCGGCTGTGCTGGTGGCGGCGCTGCTGGCGCTTGCCGGACCGGCGCTGGAGTCGATGTTCAACCAGGCGATGGATACGGTCGGAAGCTAGCCCGTGTCGAGGTCCTCCCGCCCGCCAAGCCAGGCCTGCAGGGTTCGCGGCTTGCTCGCGGCGCGGGAGCAGGGTTCGGCGGTGGTGGATTTTGTCCTGGTGGGTGGACTCCTCACGATGTTCTTCCTGGCCATCATCCAGCTGACCTTGATCCTGCACGTCCGCAACACGTTGATCGATGCTGCGGCCTCCGGCGCCAGGTACGGCACCCTCGCGGACAGGGGACCAGCCGACGCCGAAGAGCGGACACGCAGCCTGATCGGCTCAGCGCTGAATGCCGGATTTGCCGAACAGGTGAGCACCAGCGAAGTGACCGTTCAAGGCCTCCGAACCCTGGAAGTGACAGTGCGGGCGCCGATGCCGGTCATCGGGCTTATCGGTCCCCGGGACATGCTGGAGGTGAAAGGCCATGCAGCCGTGCAGCCGTAGGCTCTGTGCGCTGTTCCTGAAACGCAGGCTGGTCCAAGCACTGTGCCTGAGGCCGCCATCAGCAGGCAATGGCCAGAAAGGCAGGGCAGAACACGAGCAGGGGAGTGCCGTTGTGGAGTTCACTTTTCTTGCCCTCCTGCTTATGGTCCCGCTGGTTTACTTTGTCATTACCGTGGGGCAAATCCAGGGCGGCTCTTTTGCCGTGGTGGGAGCAGCGGACCAGGCAGCCAAGGTCTACGTCGCCCAGCCTGACCAACCGACGGCCCAGGCTGCCGCCGAACAAGCGGTGTCTATCGCCCTTGCCGACTTCGGCCACCAGCCGGACAAGGCAAGCATCTCAACGACGTGCGACCCCGCAGACTGCCAAGCTCCAGGCACAGCGGTGACCATCACGGTGAGCCTGTCGGTGCCCCTGCCGTTTGCGCCCTTCAACAGTGACTTCCGGTTGGCCGCAAGCGAGGTTGAGGCCTCCGCAACACAATTGGTGGGCAGATTCCGATGACCGCCAGGACCAACCATGAAGACGGCCAGATGATGGTCATGATCCTCGGCTACGTGACCTTGGCTCTGCTGGTCGCCACTGTGGTAATCGGCATTTCCTCCGTGTACCTGGAACACAAGCGGCTGCTTTCGCTCGCTGACGGCGCCTCCCTGGCGGCAGCGGACAGCTACACCCTGGGCGACGTGGACGCGCAAGGCGGGAGTCCTTCTGCAACACTGAACCCGGCACGGGTCAGGAACGTCGCGGCGGACTTCGTCTCAAGGAGCCCTGCTGCCCAGCGATTCAGCGGACTCGCCGTCGCCGGGGCAACGGGCAGCCCCGATGGTTCCACCGCCGTCGTGGTGCTGACAGCCGCTGTCCACCCTCCGGTGGTTAACTTCCTGGTGCCGGACGGCATAAGGATCGAAGCGACGTCAACGGCACGCTCACGGCTGACGCGCTGACCGATCCCCGGCGGGGCCACATGACCGGTACCGGCTGGCCTCTTGCCCAAGCCCCGGAAGGCAGCAAAACCAGTCCATGCCGCAGGCTTTGCCGGATAGCGTAGGCTTAAACAACCATGGCCAATATTGATTTTTCCGCTGAAATCCGCGCCCTTCGCGCCACCTACGACTCCATTGAGCGGGTCTCTGATGTCGACGCGCTCAAGGAAGACATAGCCGAATTGAGCGAGCGGGCAGGCGAGCCGGACCTGTGGGACGACCCCTCGGCAGCGCAAAAAATCACGTCAAAGCTCTCGCACAAGCAGTCCGAACTCGAGCGCCTTAATAAGCTCGCCTCACGGATCGACGACCTCGAAGTCCTGGTGGAGCTGGGACAGGACGAGGACGACGCCGATTCGATGGGCGAGGCGGCCGCAGAGCTCGAGTCCATCAAGAAGGCCCTGAAGGAACTCGAAGTGGTCACCCTGCTCTCCGGTGAGTATGACGAGCGGGAAGCCGTCGTCTCCATCCGTGCAGGGGCCGGTGGCGTGGACGCCGCGGACTTCGCCGAGATGCTGATGCGCATGTACCTCCGCTGGGCGGAGCGCCACGGCTACCCCACAACAGTCATGGATACCTCGTACGCCGAAGAAGCCGGCTTGAAGTCCGCAACTTTCGAGGTGAAGGCGCCATACGCGTTCGGAACGCTCAGCGTCGAGGCGGGCACCCACCGGCTCGTCAGGATCAGCCCCTTCGACAACCAAGGTAGGCGACAGACGTCCTTTGCCGCTGTGGAGGTCATCCCGCTTATCGAGCAGACAGACTCCATCGAAATTCCGGACAACGAGATCCGGGTCGATGTCTTCCGCTCATCGGGGCCCGGCGGGCAGTCGGTCAACACCACCGACTCCGCCGTCCGCCTCACCCACATTCCCACCGGCACAGTGGTCTCCATGCAGAACGAAAAATCGCAGCTGCAGAACCGCGCCGCTGCCATGCGGGTGCTGCAGTCCAGGCTCCTGCTACTCAAGAAGGAGCAGGAGGACGCCGAGAAGAAGGCACTGGCCGGCGATGTCAAGGCCTCCTGGGGGGACCAGATGCGGTCTTACGTCCTCAACCCCTACCAGATGGTGAAGGACCTTCGGACCGAGCACGAAGTAGGCAACACCTCCGCCGTGTTCGACGGCGAAATTGACGACTTCATCGACGCCGGCATCCGCTGGCGCACGGATAACCGCAACGCCGACAAGTCTTAAACTGGCTCAGGCCGATTGCTGTTCGCAGGGCGGGGTTCAGAAGCTCGCGGTGCTTCCTGCAAGCCGGTACATGAAGGCGGCCATGGCCTCGCGGGACACGGCGAGGGTTGGACGGTAGGTCTTTGTGCCGTCGGCTTCGGTCCAGCCGTTGCTGATCCCGTTA
>NZ_JAJOMC010000020.1 GCF_021129155.1 Arthrobacter sp. AK04 | reverse complement strand
CCCCAGGGATCCAAAGCCGCGTGCCGTCGTCGTAAATTACGACGGCGGCACCTGACTTTGGACCCATGGCGGGCCGCCCGCAGCAGTGCCAGTATGTGAGCAACAGGTTCACCCCCAGGCGCCCCCAGCCGGGCAGCAAGGACGCGCGGCCATGAGCTACATCAAGGACCTCAGCGACGTGGGACCCGGCGATCTTGCCGCAGCGGGCGGCAAGGCCGTGGGGCTGGGCGGCCTCATCCGGGCCGGGCTGCCGGTGCCGCCCGGGTTCGTGCTCACCACCGCCGCGTACTCGGATTTCGTCGAGGAAAACAACCTCGCGGCCCGCATCCAGGACCTCGCCGCGCTTCCACCACACACGGAGCCGCAGGCCTACGGGGATGCCTCCCGGCGGATCAGCGGGCTGTTCAAAACCGGCACCATGCCCGCCGGGATTGCCGCCGAACTCGGCGCCGCATACGGGCGCCTCGGCAGCGGAACGCCCGTGGCAGTCCGCTCCTCCGCCACGGCCGAGGACCTCGCCTCGGCCAGTTTCGCCGGGCAGCAGGAAACCTTCCTGAACGTCCGCGGCATGGTGGAACTCTCCACCGCGGTGATTGACTGCTGGGCTTCCCTCTGGACGGCGCGCGCCATGTCCTACCGCGCCCGCGAAGGAGTGGATCCCGGCCAGGTGCGCCTCGCCGTCGTCATCCAGCAGATGGTGGAGGCCCAGGCCGTCGGGGTCATGTTCACCGCCAACCCCGCCAACGGCCGGCGGGACCAGACACTGATCAGCGCGGCGTGGGGCCTGGGCGAAGCTGTGGTCAGCGGGGCGGTCACCACCGACGACGTGGTGGTGGACGCCGGCACCGGCGTCGTGGCGTCGCGGCGGACAGCCAGCAAGGACGTCATGACCGTGTACGCGGAGAACGGCACCGGGGAGCAGCCGGTGGCGGCAGCCCGCCGTCGTGAACCCGTGCTTGATAACCGGGAGGCCGCGGAACTTGCCGGCCACGGGCAGCGGGCCGCCGCGCACTTCGGTGCCCCGCAGGACATCGAATGGGCGCGGGCCGGCGGCAGGTTCTTCATCCTGCAGTCCCGCCCCATCACGGCGCTACCCGAGCCAACGGCCGACACGCCCGAGGCCTGGCCCGTGCCGTATCCGAACGGCCTCTACTTCCGCGCCAGCATCGTGGAACAGCTGCCCGATCCCCTCACGCCGCTGTTCGCCGACCTGGTGGACGGCTCGGTGGCAAAGTCGCTGCAGGCCCTGATGGCGGAGGCACTGGGCAGGAACGTCATCCGTGACGGCGACGTGGGGCTGCCCACCGTCAACGGCTACGCCTACTACTATTACCGCAGCTCAGGCCTGTGGCGGATGATGGCCAAGCTGCCGACGGCGGTGGGCGCGCTGGCCCGCGGCAAGGCGCACATGGGAATCGCCGGGTGGCGGGAGTTCTCGCACCCCCGCTACGAACAGGCCATCAAGGACCGGCAGGCCAGGCCACCGGCGGAGCTCACCGGCGAAGAGCTGCTGGCGGGCGCGCAGGCGCTGCTGGACGCCGGCACCGTCTACTACACGGCCGTGCAGTCCATCATTCCGCTCGCCACCAGCAGCGAGCTGGCGTTCCGTACCTTCTACGACAAGCTGGTCCGGCGCGCCGGGGATCCCCCCGCCCAGACATTCCTCCTGGGCTACGACAGCCAACCCATCCAGGCGGAGAAGTCGCTGTGGGACCTGGCCGCCTGGGCCCGCAGCGATCCCGGGCTGGCAGCGGTGTTGTTGGAACAGCCGACGGCGGTGCTCGCCGAGTGCCAGCGCACCGGCTCGCCGCCCGCAGGGGTGGACGATGCCCTGTGGCAGGAGTGGCGTTTCACCTTCCGGGAGCACCTGGACCGCTACGGCCACGCGGTCTACAACCTTGATTTCGCCACCCCGGTGGCCGCGGATGATCCGTCCACCCTCCTGGCAACGGTGAAGTTCTACCTGCGGGGGCAGGGCACCGACCCCCATGAGCGGCAGCGGCTGCTGACCGAGCGCCGGGAGGAACTGACCGCCCGGATGGCCGCCCGGCTGGGGCCGCGCCGCCGGGCCGCCTTCTTCCGGCTGCTCCGGTGGGCCCAGACCACCGCGCCCATCCGCGAGGACGCGCTGGCCGACGTCGGACTCGCCTGGCCGCTGCTGCGGCGGATGCTGCTGGAACTCGGGCGCCGGCTGGTGGCCTCCGGCGTCATCGCCGAACCCGCCGACGTGTTCTGGCTGCGCTTCCAGGAGCTGCGGACCGCCGTCGAGTTTGGCCTCGCCGCTCCCGGAGCGCGGGCCGCCATCACCGGAGCGGACCGCCCGGTCCGGGACGCCGCCGTCGAGGAACGCCGGATGCTGTGGCGGGGCCAGGCGCGGGCGGCTGCCCCGCAGATGCTTCCGGAGCGCCGGTGGATGGAGAAGGCCCTCGGGTCCATGATGCCGGCGGCGTCGCAGCGCCAGCGCGGCGACGTCATCAAGGGCGCGGGCGCCAGTTCGGGGCGGGTCACCGCTCCGGCCCGCGTCCTGGCCGGACCACAGGACTTTGGCCGGATGGAGCCGGGGGACGTCCTGGTTACCCGCATCACCACTCCCGCATGGACGCCGCTTTTCGCCATGGCCTCCGCGATAGTGACGGACGTGGGCGGCCCGCTCAGCCACAGCTCCATCGTGGCGCGCGAGTACGGCATCCCCGCCGTGCTGGGCACCGGCGTGGCCACGCAGCGGCTGGCCACCGGGCAGCAGGTCACCGTGGATGGCGACGCCGGCACGGTCACCATCGGGCACCAGGAGCGGGCATGAGGGAACAGCATCCCCCGACGCTGCGTTTCCTGGGGGCGACGGATACGGTGACGGGCTCCCGCTACCTGGTCCGCTCACAGGGCCGGCAGGTCCTGGTGGACTGCGGGCTCTTCCAGGGTTACAAACGCCTCCGCGACCGCAACCGTGTGCCTTTCCCGGTCAATCCCGCGAACATCGACGCCGTTGTCCTGACCCACGCGCACCTGGACCACACCGGCTATATCCCCGCGCTGGTGCGGGACGGATTCCGCGGCCCCGTCTACGCAACGGCCGGCACAACGGAGCTGTGCAAGCTGCTCCTGCCTGACAGCGGCTACCTCCAGGAAGAGGAAGCCCGCTACGCAGACCACGCGGGATCCACCTCGCACCACCCTCCCGTGCCCCTCTACACGGCAGCGGACGCCGTCCGCTCGCTGGACAGTTTCATCAGCCGCGACTTCGATACACCGTTCCCGCTGCCCGGGGGCATCGAGGCGACCTTCCTGCCCGCCGGCCACATCCTCGGCGCGGCACAGGTGCATCTCAAACTGGGCGGCCGCACCGTCCACTTCACCGGCGATCTTGGCCGCGCCAACGACCCCCTGATGTACCCGCCCCGGGCGCTGGAACCGGTCAACGTGCTTGTCACCGAATCCACCTACGGCAACCGGGATCACCCGGCAGGAAACCCGGAGGCGGAACTGGGCGCGATCATCACGCGGGTGGCCAAGAGGCAGGGGGTCATCATGATCGCAGCGTTCGCGGTGGGCCGGGCCGAAACGGTGCTGCTACACCTCTCCCGCCTCCTGTCCAAGGGCGCCATCCCGCCCATCCCCGTCTACCTGAACAGCCCCATGGCCATCGACGCGTCCGGCATGTACCAGCGGCACCGCGAGGAACACCGGCTCAAAGACCGCGAATTCGAGGCCATGTACAAAGTGGCTGTCCCCGTCCGCAGCCCGGACGAGTCCAAGCTGCTGAACCTCCGCGGCGGGCCCATGATCATCATCTCGGCCAGCGGCATGCTCACCGGCGGCAGGATCCTCCACCACCTGGCAAGCTACGGGCCCGACCGGCGGAACGCCATCATCCTCAGCGGTTACCAGGCGGGCGGAACCAGGGGCGCCTCACTGGCAGCGGGCGGGAAGTACCTGCGCATTTACGGCCAGGAGGTCAGGATCGAGGCCGAGGTCATCCAGATGGAGGGACTGTCCGCGCACGCTGATTCCAACGGGATCATCGAATGGATGAAGGCTGCGCCGCAGGCGCCGTCCATGACGTACATCACCCACGGGGAACCGGACGCCTCTGACGCCCTCCGGGCACGCATCAAGCACCAGCTCGGCTGGAAGGTCCGCGTCCCGGAGCACCTGGAGAGCATCTCACTGGAGAACCCGCGCTGATGCACTGAGGAGCCTTTACATTCCGCCGATGAGGACATTGTCGTGGATCTTCTTCCAACCGCTGTCTTCGAGAGCGCGGGTATCGAAGCCCGTCGTCACCAGTTTCGCTGTCGGCTGGCCGACATGGCCTACCGTCACAATCTCCCGGTCATTCGTAATCCCGTCGCTGCATCCGATGCTCCACTGGTCGGGCTCATCGACGGGATAGACGGCTATGCATGCCTTGGTGAAGTCTTCGCTCTCGGCTGCGAAGTACTTCACTCCCGCGCCCTCGACCAGAAGCCTGAAAATCAGAAGGTTGGTCCGGACTTGCGTTCCGAACGTCGATAGGCAGATTATCCCGCGCGTCCACTTCCCGGTGGACAGCCGCAATTCCCTGGTAGCCCGAGCAGGCAGGCAATAACAGTAGTGCAGCAGCGATGGCCAGCGTTTTAGAAACCCGATTTTTCATTATGTCCCCCAAAAATGACTGTTGTCGAACCTACCAAGAACCGCCCGGGCCGCAACCATCGGAGTGGACACACACTCACAGTTGGTCCACCATGCTGCGGCAGGCGACCAGGACGGGCGATGCTAGGCGACCGAAAATTTCCCGCGGACCAGACGGATACTTCGCGATCTGCCGCCTCCGGTACGCCATGGGGTTAATAATTGCTCGAGGGCTAGGACGGGACGACGCTGGCCTTTTCCACCGACAAGAGCCGGGCGTAGTTCAGACACATACTCACGCCTTCGTTTGCAGGAACACGGGCACCGTCCAAGGAAACCGTCTCGCCCTCAGAAAGAGGTGAGCCCTCAGGCAGGACCAATGACTCACCATCGAATTTTGTTCCTTCGGGAAAGATCAGTGTGTAGTCATCGCCGTCTTGCGCTCGGATGATAAGGCACCCGGCCCCGTCCTTTTCCAAGCTACCCGTGAGCTGGGCTTCTTCCCTCGGGGCAGACGACGTGCCGGAATGAACCACGGCCTTTTTGCCGTCACCGCTGAAAACTACCTCGGTCGGTAACTCCTGCTTCACGGTGGGTGAGACATTAGCGCCCGGCTCGCCCTGCGCCATTGCGGCGCACGATGTCAACGAAAGAGCAAGGACCGCCAGAGCGCCGAAGGAAAGTGAGTGTTTCATTTCTGTCCCCAATCAGAAAGCAACGTGTTCCCCAGCCTAAAGCCAAGGAAGGAACGGAGTGACAATTCATCTCCGGCTGCAACGGAATTGGTACCTTAGCTGGCTCCCAGGAGCACCTCCTACGGCCGCCGTCGGCTCTGCCGACCCAACGACGGAGGGGTCGAAGCGGCGGCTTTGAGGGGAAGCTAGTCGTTCTTGGTGCGTTGACTGGATTCATCTCTGATTGCACGCCTCACGACCCAATAGACGGCCACCAGCAGGATCACTGACCAAAATACGATGAACAGGAAGTTCCCCAACTGGTCCTCGAATAGCATTCTGATTACCCCCGAATATGTGCCGCAGAAATCGGTTGCCTCAGCCTACGCCAGCGAAAGCCAGGTTGTTCCAACTCGGTCCGCTGGAACAACCTGGCTAAAGATTCAGGGTCGGGTGTCAATGACCCGCAAGGCTCCTAAATCGTCTCAGACTCGCGAAATTTCTCAGCGTAATAGGACCTCATGCCGTGCTTTACACCCAAACGAATGATCCAGTACAGGACGACTGCAACGAGAAGCGCGGGTAAGACAATGGCAACTATGGACGCAACTATTGAAATCAAGATTCCCCCAAACGAGTCATGAACAAAATAGCCTCTCACGGCCTTGTCTAAGGAACATCACTGCGGGCGGGCCGTGCCTAGGCGCGGGAGCGCCTACTCCCCGCTCATCCCGGGGTGGACCGGTACAAAGTCGATCCTGTTGCCGGAGTTCGAGCGGCCCGCAGGTGTCCTGGAGTATCCGCGCGCGTCGAGGTTGTTCTTCGCCCGAAACTCCGCAAGGGCCGCATCGTAGGCGTTGTTGAGGGCCTGGCCTGAGAACTCGCCGGTGCTGCCGTCCTGGAAATTGATCCGGATGCGGACGCTTGCGGGGTAGTGCCGGTTCATCCGGATGAAGCCTTCTGCGTCCTGCTGGAGAGTGATCAAGGAACAACTGCTTTCGTCGGGGCCGGACTCCAAGTCTCGCGCACATTGCAGCATCCACCACAAATTCGCCAATGTGACGTGTGCGGCAGCCTGGGAATTAGTCAAATGGACGGACGACGCGCCTTTGTGCGACACTTCACAGGTTTTGGTGTGGTGTACGCCACTTTCGTTCACCCAACAGCGTCCATACCCGAACCGCATCACCCGCGCTCTTCCATGGAGGGAACCCACACTTATGAGCGGTGTTTTGTCAGCAATAAATAGCGTGATCTGGAGCGATTGGCTCGTTTACCTCTGCCTCGCCACGGGCGTCTACTTCTCGGTCCGGACACGCTTCCTGCAGGTCCGGCACGTCAAGGGAATGATCGAGCAGCTGTTCCGGGGCGAAAAATCCGCCTCCGGCGTCTCCTCATTCCAGGCCCTGGCCATGTCCCTGTCCGGCCGCGTGGGCACCGGCAACATCGCCGGCGTCGCCACCGCGATCGCCTTCGGCGGCCCTGGCGCCCTGTTCTGGATGTGGGCGGTGGCCTTCCTGGGCGCATCCACGTCCTTCATCGAGTCCACCCTCGGCCAGATCTACAAGACCCGCGACCCGCTGTCCGGCGAATACCGCGGCGGCCCGGCCTACTACTTCTCCCGCGCGCTGTCCCACACCAAAGGCGCCGGCTTCTTCAAGGTCTACGGCTACGTCTTCGCCGCCGTGACCGTTCTGGCCTGCGGCGTCCTGATGCCCGGTGTCCAGGCCAACTCCATGGCCACCGCGATCGCCGGGGCCTGGACCATTGACCCCTGGATCGTCTCGGTGGGCTCCGTCATCGTCCTGGCGTTCGTCATCATCGGCGGCGTCAAGCGCATCGCCAGCGTCGCCTCGTTCGTGGTGCCGTTCATGGCCGTCGGCTACATCATCCTCGCCCTGATCGTCGTGGTCATCAACGCCGCCCAGCTCCCGGAGATCATCTCGCTGGTGTTCCGCAGCGCCTTCGGCATGGATTCGGCCCTCGGCGCCATCATCGGCCTGGCCGTGATGTGGGGCGTCAAGCGCGGCGTCTACTCCAACGAGGCCGGCCAGGGCACGGGCCCGCACGCCGCTGCCGCCGCCGAGGTGTCCCACCCGGCCAAGCAGGGCCTGGTCCAGGCTTTCGCGGTATACATCGACACGCTGTTCGTCTGCTCGGCCACCGGCTTCCTGATCCTCTCCACCGGCGCCTACCGCGTCTTCTCCGGAGGCACCGAAGACGGCGAGGTCCTCGCCGAAGGCGGCCTGCTGTCAGCCACGGCCGTGGTGGGTCCCCAGTACGTGCAGACCGGGTTCGACTCGGTCTTCCCCGGCGTGGGCGCCGCGTTCATCGCAGTCACGCTGTTCTTCTTCTGCCTGACCACGATCATCGCCTACTACTACATGGCGGAAACCAACCTCCGGTTCCTGGTGGGCAAGTCCTCCAGCAAGGTCATCCCCGGCATCCGTGCCAGCGTAGGCCGCGTAACCACAATGGCCCTGCAGGTGGGCATCCTGATCGCCGTCGCCTACGGTTGCGTGAACACCGCCGCCAACGCGTGGGTGATGGGGGACATCGGCGTCGGCCTCATGGCCTGGCTGAACATCATCGGCATCCTGATCCTGCAGAAGCCGGCCTTCAAGGCGCTCAAGGACTTTGAGCGCCAGCAGAAGCTCGGCCTCGACCCGGTCTTCGACCCCCGTCCCCTCGGCATCACCGGGGCCACCTTCTGGGAGTCCTACAGGCCGGCCGAGCGCGAGAAGGAATCCGCCCGCGCCTAGTACGCACCACACCTAGTACACACTGGACCGTGGGCCCCCCCCGTTTGGGGGCGCCCCCGCCCCCCCCCCCCCCGTCCCCCCCCCCCCCCCCCCCCCCCCCCCCCCCCCCCCCCCCCCCCCCCCCCCCCCCCCCCCCCCCCCCCCCCCCCCCCCCCCCCCCCCCCCCCACGGCCGCACCCGGCCCGTTACACCCGGCCCACCGCACCAGCGCGGCGTCATCAAAACCTTCTGATTCTGAAACCCGGCCTCCGCTGTGATAATCCGGTAGTCATGTCTTCCTTACCCGAATCTTCGACGACGGCCTCTGCCGCCGAAGAACGCAGCGCCCGCATCGCGGTCACCCTCTTCCCCCTGTTGATCCTGGCAGGAGGTGCCGTGGCGCTTGCCACCCCCACCGCCTTCACCGGGCTGGCACCCTGGATCAACCCCCTGCTGGGGGTCATCATGTTCGGCATGGGGCTGACCTTGACTCCCCCTGACTTCGCCGTCATCGCCAAACGCCCCGTCCCCGTGGTGATCGGCGTGGTGGCGCAGTACGCCATCATGCCGCTGCTGGGCTGGCTGATCGCGGCGGCGCTGGGCCTGCCGCCCGCGCTGGCCGCCGGCGTCATCCTGGTGGGCTGCTGCCCCGGCGGAACAGCATCCAATGTGGTCTCCTACCTGGCCCGGGGCGACGTCGCCCTGTCCGTGGCAATGACCACCGTCTCCACTTTGCTCGCTCCCCTGCTGACGCCCGTCCTGGCGCTGTGGCTGGCCGGCCAGTACATGCCGGTGGACGCCGGGTCCATGGCGTGGTCCATCGTGCAGATCGTGCTGTTCCCCGTGCTGCTGGGACTCGTCATCCGGCTTTTCCTGCCGCGGCTGGTCAGCAAGGCCCTGCCGGCCCTTCCCTGGATCTCGGTCCTGGCCATCACGGCCGTGGTGGTTGCGGTGGTTGCCGCCAGCGCGAAGGCCATCTTCGCCGCCGGACTGCTGGTCCTTACAGCCGTGATCCTGCACAACAGCCTGGGCTATGCCCTGGGCTACGGCGCTGCCCGCCTGTTCAAGCTGCCAATTCCTTCCCGGCGCACCACCGCGGTTGAGGTGGGCATGCAGAACTCCGGCCTTGCAGCAGGCCTGGCCCGGCAGTACCTCACCCCCGAGTCGGCACTGCCCGGCGCGATTTTCTCCGTCTGGCACAACGTATCCGGCGCCGTCCTGGCCGCCTACTGGCGCCGCCGCAGCATTCCTGTTACCCACCGAGGCGAGTCGGTGCCCACTGCAGTCACGGAGTAAGCGGGCGCACAAGCGGCCCGGACCGGTAACGCACCCGGATCAGTAGCGCAGAAGCGCTACTGCATCGGCGTCCCCAGGAAGTTCCTCCGGTGACATCACGTGGACATCCCCGCCGTTTTGCAGGGTCTTCATGGCGGCGATGCCCAACAGGTCCTCTCCAGAGGACTCGAATTCCGGCCCCGCCTCAAGGCTGTCGGCGTCGCTGTCGTAGCGCCCCCAGACCTGCGCGCGGTCGTGAAGGAGCAGGGTGTCGATCCGGCCCTGGTGTGCGGCCCGCACAATGTCCGCGAGATGGCTCGTGGCTCCCTGGTCACCCCGCCCCAGGAGTTCAGCGGCATTGGTCAGGGCCTCCAGCCGTCCGCTGTCCAGCCGGTCCTTCACCTCTGGGTAGGCCAGGTCGTGCAGCGCCGCAGCATCAAGCGCATGCGGATTGGTCTCCACGACCCCTGCCAGGAACTGGCCCACGTCGCCGGCCTGCTGGAAGTGCCCGCTGATTTCAGCATCTGCCACAAGGACCAGGGGCTGCGGGCTGGCGGTAAGGCGCTTCCCAACCGCCCGCGCCACGTCCGCCACGAATTCCAGGAGCCGCGCTTTCCTAAAATCAGGCGGGCTGTCCCCATACACCTGTGCATTGGGAATGTTCGCTGTTCCCACGTTGGGCCGGGCAGGTGGGCTGGCCTGCGCCGGGCTTTCATAGTCGTTCTCCACCAAGGCCCTGTCGGGAAGCCCGGCAGCCCTGTCCTCAGCCAGTTCATAGCGGGACGCATCGAAGAGCGTGGCTTTCTCGGCCGTGATGGTCAGGACAGAGAAATGGCCGTCTGCTGCCAGCACGGGCAGCAAAGGCGTGACGTGGAATCTTCTTCCAACAACCACGCGTTCCTCCAGGGCAAGAGGCACCCGGTATTCACTTGTTTGGTTCTCATCGATAAAAAGAGCCAATCCGCTGCCTTGGTGCTGCCAGAAGTCCCGATCCTCCAAAAGGGCCGTTACGGGGCCCAGCGTAGTATCGGCGTCTCCTTCGGACAGGCCGGCCGCCAACAGCTTCGACCGGGCGTCCGCCAGGAGATTCTTCAAGCGGATGGGATCCTGCCGTACCTCTTTTCCTGTGGAGTGCGTTGGCATGAATATCGATGTTGCGGCTGCTGACTCGGTGGCCATCAAGCGGGTCAGGTCGGTTTGCGTGAACAACGTGCGGTCCTTTCACAGCGCGTGCCCGCCGGTTCCATCTCTGCAGGAGTCCACGGGCTTCATGGTGGGTTATGACGGCTCAGCGGGTTACAGCGGAAAGCCGGACCAGCCCCCTGGGCGCACGCCGCTGAGGAACCAGTAAGCACCCATGCTCATCAGCAGAAAGCCGATGACGCCGAGCATGGTCATCCGTGTGGCGATCCCGGCAATGACCAGTGCGAAGCCGGCAACAGCGGCCAGGATGCCCCTGACAGAACGTGCCGCCATACGGCGGGGTTGCCCTGACTGCAGTTCGAGGCTCAATTCCGGGTCGGTCGCGGCGAGGTCCTGTTCGAGCTGGTCCAGGCGTTTGCGCTCTTCATCCGACAATGACATGGGAACCTTCCTTCCCCGAACTGCGGCAGGCAAACCGTCCCGGGAGCGGGCGCCGGTCTCTCTGCCAGGGATGCTGCACGGGGCTTCGCGTCCAGTATCTGCCCGTTCCCGGATGCAATCCAGGGGCTTTCGCCTCTCGCGGGGACGCACCGCTGAAAACAACGCCGCCCATAGGATGAGGCATGGACTTCGAGGAAACGCTCTGGACCGCTCTGGGTGCGGGGTTGATTCTGTTGATGCTCGCCGACGTGTTTCACACGCTTCTGTATCCCCACGGTTCAGGCCCCGTGGGGCGGACCATTATGCGCGGGTTCTGGCTGCTCTCGAAGAAACTGAGGGGCGGCGCCTCCACCATTGCCGCGCCGCTTGCCATGGCAGCAGTCATTGGGGCCTGGGCAAGCCTGGCGGCCGCCGGCTGGGCCCTGCTGTACCTGCCCCACCTGCCGGAAGGTTTTATCTATTCAGACGGGGTGCCCCGCCAGGGCGACTTCGCCGAAGCGCTTTACGTCTCCTTGGTGGCTCTCTCGACCGTGGGCTTCGGGGAGATTGTCGCCGCGCATCCGCTGCTCAGGCTGGTGATGGCCCTTCAGTCCGTCACCGGCTTCGGGTTGCTGACCGCAACGGTCTCATGGATCCTTCAGACCTATCCGGCCTTGAGCCGCCGCAGGGCCCTGGCCCATCAGCTGAACCTGTTCCGGGAAGCAGCAGGACCATTAGGCATCGCCTCGCTTGAACCCCGCCACGCGGCAGGGCTACTGGAATCAATGGCGGAGAACGTGGCCGCCGTGAGCATCGATCTGCTGTCCTTCCACGAGACGTACTACTTCCACGAGGTGGAGAAGCGCGGTTCCCTCCCGGCCACCATCGCCTACGCCCATCAGCTGGCCGCAGACGCCTTAGGAAGCGACAACTCTGAACTTAGGTTTGCCGGACGGATGCTGCAGGCAGCCCTGGACGACCTGGCGGACGTCCTTCGAGGCAAGTTCGGCCATGCTGGATCCACGTCATCAGCAGTGTTCGACAGCTACGAACTGCACCACAAGCACCGGCAGTCGCCGGGGCCGGACAACCGGCAGCCCCCGTCCCGGAAGTAAAAGCCCCATAAAAGGGACGGAAAGAGCCGTTGGGGCAAACCAGAGTGTTGGGCTGCTGAGAGCCCCGGCGTAGCGTGCAAAGTAGGACGTCAACTCCCGGCCCGTGCGCGCCGGACCATCCGGAACTCCGGCAGTTCCTCCCACTCCGGCGGCAGCGTGTTGCGCTTCCCGTCGGGACGGAAGCCCTGCTTCACGTAGAAGGCCAGCGCCCGCGGATTGTCCTCCACCACCCAAAGGTAGGCCGGGCCTTCGCCGATGGCGGCGCGCATGAGCGCAGCGCCGAGCCCCGTTCCGTACGTCCGGCGGAGGGTGTAGATCGAGTACAGCTCCAGCGCTTTCGGGCCGTCGTCGTCGCGGCCCGGCCCGGCGTCCGCGAACCCCACCAGTTCGTTGTTGGCGTCCACGGCGATGATCCGCGGATGGGGAACTGCCAGATGCGGCCGGCGCCGCTCCACCCGTTCCGGGATGCTGGCCCTGCGTCCGCGGAAGAATCCGGGCGAGAGCAGGTGCGGGTAGCACTCCTCGTGCGCCAGCGTCTGCATAAGCACCACCGCCTCGGCGTCCTCCGGTGTGGCCTGGCGAAGCTGAAAGTCCATTGCGCCAGCCTAACCAGAGAGGGGTGCCGCTCGACAGCCGAGGTGCCCGGGCTATGTTTCGAAGCGGTAGCCCAAGCCTGGCTCGGTTACCAGGTGACGGGGATGCGCGGGGTCGCCTTCTAACTTGCGCCTGAGCTGCCCCACATAAATGCGCAGGTAGTGGGTTTCCTTCTCATAGGCGGGCCCCCACACCTCGTTGAGGATCTGTTGCTGGGAGACGAGCCTGCCCCGGTTCTCGACCAGCAGCTGTAACACGCCCCACTCGCGGGGGGTGAGCCGGATGCGCTCCCCGGCAAGGGAAACAGTGGCAGCCATCAGGTCGATTTCCAGATCGCCAGCCACCACGGTCCCACCTTCGCGGACGGGCCAGGAACGCCTTTCGACGGCGCGAAGCCTGGCCAGCAGCTCGTCCAGGCCGAAGGGTTTGGTCACGTAGTCATCAGCTCCGGCGTCGAGGGCTTCGACCTTATCCGAGGAGCCATGGCGGGCGGACAGCACGATGATGGGCAGCTCCGTCCAGACGCGCAGCCTCCGGATCACTTCCGTGCCGTCCATGTCCGGCAGGCCGAGGTCCAGCACCAGCACATCCGGCGGCTGGGAAGCGGCGGAGCGCAGTGCCTTGGCGCCGTCGGCCGCAGTGGTAACGGTGTAGCCTTCCGCCTCGAGATTGACCTGCAGGGCGCGCACCAGCTGGGGTTCGTCATCAACCACCAGGACAGTTCTCATTGGTCATCCTTGGACTCTGCTGATCCCATATAGAGAGGCAGCCTGACTGCCATGGTAAGTCCGCCGCCCGGCGTCTCCTCGGCCAGGAGCTCTCCGTCCATAGCTTCGACAAACCCCTTGGCGACAGCAAGCCCCAGTCCAATACCGGCTCCGGCTCCGGCTCCGGCTCCGGCAGAAGAATCATTGAGGCGCTGGAAAGGCTGGAACATTGCGACAACGCGGCTGGCCGGTACCCCACCCCCGTAATCCACAACGCGCAACTCACTGTAGGGACGGCCGTCCGGACCAACCTGCACGCCGCTTCCGGCCGTGGCCTGTACCAGGACGTCTGTTCCCGGAGCGTACTTCACAGCGTTCTCCACAATGTTTGCAAGGGCCCGCTCAAGCAGCCCGCGGTCGGCATCGATCGGAGGCAGGTTGGGAGCCAGCTCCACGCGGACGGCCCCCTCCGGCACACCGGCCAGCGCTTCAGGGACGACGTCAAGCCACGTGACGGGCTCGTGGAGCACCTGGACGCTGTCGCTGGAGATCCTGGACATGTCCAGGAGGTTTCCTACGAGACTTTTCAGCCGGTCCGTTGAACTTTGGACCACGTCAAGCATTTCTTCCTGCTGCTGTGGAGTGGTCTTGGACCGCTGGCGGCGTAATGCCGTCAGCGCGAGCTCGATCCCGGCCAGCGGCGTCCGCAGGTCGTGGGAGACAGCCCGCAGGATGGACGTCTTGACCCGGTTGCCTTCGATGAGTTTGATCGAGTCCCGCAGATGGAGGACCAGTTTTTCCCGCTCGAGCAGCGCCGCAAGGTGTGCTTCGTAAGCGTTCAGCAAGCGGCGGTCCCCGCCGGTCGGCGCCGGCTGTTTCAGCCCCACCAGCAATCCGGGGCGGGGCCGGTCAAGGATGTCCGCCTCCTCCGGAAGCTGTGGGGCGTACTCCCCCGCGGAGGCGCGCAGGCGCCACAGCCCGTCGTCGGCCCTCTCGAAGACACTGACGCCGGCGAGGCCGAACTGCCCGCGCAACTGGCCGAGGAACTCCTCGGAACTCTGGTCTCCGGCCAAGGAGGTGCGGGCCAGCTCACTCAGCGTCAGCGCCTCGGCGCTGGAAAGGGCGGCGGCACGGGACCTGCGGGCTGAAAGCCCCACCACCAGTGCCACTGCAATCCCAACCCCCAGGTAGACCAGAAGCACGAAAACGTCCTGGGGATCATTGACCGTCAGGGTCCCGATCGGATGGGTCACGAAGTAGTTGAGGAACAGGGCGTCCAGGACTGCCGCCAGCACGGCAGGCCACAGGCCGCCAACAAAGGCGACAAGGATGACGGCACACAGCCGTGCCAAAGCATGCGTGGCCAGGTTCAGCTCGTCGAACGGACTGAGCAGGAAGGTCATGCCCGCAGGGAGCACCAGCGCCAGGACGAACCCGGTCAGGGTCCGGACCGGTCCCAGCCCGGAGGCGCCTAAACCCGCGCTCCCCATACTTCCGCCCCGGCTCATTCACCCATTCTGCCCGAAGCGCACGAATTCTTTACGGGACCCTTACGCCAACCCGGCCCAAGGCGGATGCCGCCGGCGGTAGCGTCAAATTGTGTTGCAGCGTAACTCCAAAATCCCGGCCCGGACGTGGGAGAACCATCCAGTGGCCAGCCGGTGGACGGGGTTCCTCAAACGCCTCGTTCTCCATCCGGTGCGCCTGGTCCCGATCGCATACCTCTGCGCGATTGCGGTCGGCACACTCCTGCTGATGCTCCCTGCCGCCCGCACGGGGCAACCCGGTGGAGAATTCATGCCCGCCCTCTTCACCGCCGTGTCAGCGGTGTGTGTCACGGGACTCGTTACCGTGGACACCCCCGTGTTCTGGACGCCGTTCGGGCACGTTGTGATCCTTATGCTGATCCAAGTGGGCGGATTTGGCATCATGTCCCTCGCAACGCTCCTTACCCTGATGCTCCGGAAGTCGATCGGCCTCCAAGGGCAGCTCGTGGCCCAGTCCGAGACCCACACCCTCAACCTGGGGGACGTGCGGCATGTGCTTTTCCGCGTGGCCCGGATCATGCTGGTCTTCGAAGCAGCCACAGCCGTCCTCCTGACCGGCAGGTTCTGGATTGCCTACACGGAAGACCCCCTGGCCGCCCTGTGGAACGGCGTCTTCCATTCCGTCTCCGCCTTCAACAACGCGGGCTTCGCCCTCTACAGCGACAGCCTCATGGGCTTCGCCCAGGATCCCTGGATCATCGTCCCCATCTGCCTGGCCCTCATAGCGGGCGGTCTGGGATTCCCTGTGCTCATCGAACTTTGGCGCCAAGGGTTCAACGTAAAGTCCTGGACCGTGCATACCCGGCTTACCGTGTTCGGCACCTGCGCCCTCCTGGTCCTCGGAACCGCTTTGTTCGCTTCCTTTGAATGGAACCGCCAGGAGACCCTGGGCGGCTTTTCCCAGGGAGGCAAGCTCCTGGCGTCGCTGGCCGGCGGGATCTTCCCCAGGACCGCAGGGTTTAACAGCATCGACTACGGCGCCGCGTCACCGGAGACCCTGCTGGTCACCGACGTCCTGATGTTCATCGGCGGCGGCAGCGCAGGCACAGCGGGAGGCATCAAAATCGCCACCTTCCTGGTCCTCGGCTATGCCATCTGGAACGAAGTCCGCGGCAACGAACACGTCAACATCGCCCACCGGAGCATCTCCTCCTCCGTCCAGCGCCAGGCGCTCTCGGTCGCCCTGCTCGGCGTTGCGGCGGTCATCATCGGCACACTGCTGCTCCTGACTTTTACGGACCACAGCCTGGACGACTCACTTTTCGAGGCGACCTCGGCCTTTGGAACAGTGGGGCTCAGCACCGGCATCACCGCAGGCCTGCCGGCCAACGCCCAGTTCGTGCTCATCGTCCTGATGTTCCTGGGACGCATTGGACCGATCGCCGTCAGCACCGCGCTGGCGCTGGCCCTGCGCCCGAGGCTCTTCCAACTGCCGGAGGAACGCCCCATCATCGGGTGACGCCCAGCCGAGCTCTCAGCGTACGTCGGCAACCGATGAGGCCCGCCGCGCCTGGAGCGCGGCCGCACCGCCCCCGTTGAAAGCCTCAGCAAACCTGCGGTAGGAACCGGTCAGGTGCAGGTACATGGCTTCCTCAGCCCTGGCCGGATCACAGTCCCGGATGGCCTCGGATACCTGGCGGTGTTCCTCGATGGTGATGGTGCCGTCAACGTCGGCAGGGTAGAGCCGGAACAGGTGCAGGTGGCAGTGGGTCTGCTCGAACGCGTTACGGATCACGCCGTTGCCGGACGCCGTCAGGATGAGCTCGTGAAAATGGGTGTCGTGCGCCACCAGGTCCTGCCGGATGTCACCACCGGTGCTGCTGCGCTCGCGGAAGTCCGCCAGTTCGCCGTCGAGCCTGCGCGCCGGGTTGTTGAGCCGGTCAACGGCGGCAGCGCGGGCGGCCCACGGTTCCACCAGGAGCCGGAACTCGAACAGGTCACGGAGGCCGTCGGCGTCGAGCAGTGCCGTGGTGCTGTAGCCGCGCCCGGAGGTGGCCACCACCAGGTTGTCGCCCTGCAACCGCTGCAGTGCCTCCCTGACAGGTGTCGGGGAAACGCCCAGCTCCCGGGACACCGCGTCAATGTTGACCTTGGTCCCGGGCGGAATCCTGTTGTCCAGGATCTGGTCCTTCAGCGCCTCGTAGACCCCTTGGGCCGGCCGCTGCCTGGGCACAGCATCGGAGATTGCCACTTTGCAACCCTTTCAGAAGAAGCTTTCACACTGCCGCTTGCAATGTGACTCCCATCATATATAGTTTTTTCACGAATCCTATATTTTTTGATTCACCGGCCGGACAGGGCCCCCGAACCTTCACGCACTCCCCAACACAGCTATGCCCGTTCAAAGGAGAACCCCATGAATAAGACCACCCGCAAAATCTACCGCGGCGCCCAGCTTTCCCTGGCCGCCGCCGCGGCCCTGACCCTCGCCGGCTGTGGCGTGGGCGGCCCCGTGGACGCCGGCACGAAGAAGGACGTTGCCGCCGCGGCCAGCGAAGGCCGCGCCCTCAAGCTGGCCCACGTCTACGACGCCGGCCACCCCGTGGAAAAGTGCGGCGTCACAACCCTCACGGAAAAACTGGCCGGCAGCGGCATCACCGTCAAAAGCTTCCCGGGCGGCCAGCTGGGCAGCGAGGCCCAGGCTCTGGAGCAGGTGGCCAGCGGCGCCCTGGACATGTCCATCGCGGGCCCTTCGTTCCTGGGAGTGTGGCATGAACCCGCAGCGGTCCTGGATGGCGCCTACCTGTTCGAAAGCGTGGACCACTTCGCCAAGACCCTGGAAGGCGGCACCATGAAGAAGATCTACACGGACCTCAAGGACGAGTCCGGCCTGCAGGTGCTTTCCGGCTGGTACTACGGCACCCGGCACGTCACCTCCAACAAGCCCATCAACACCCCGCAGGACATGCAGGGCCTGAAGATCCGCACCCCGGACGCCCCGCAGTACATGCTCAACACCAAGATCATGGGCGGCACCGCCACCCCCATGGCCCTGGGCGAGGTCTACCTGGGCCTGCAGCAGGGTGTCATCGATGCCCAGGAGAACCCCATCCCCACCATCGCCACCGCCAAGTTCAACGAGGTCCAGGACTTCGTGAACCTCACGGGGCACCTGGTGCAGGCCGTCAACGTGGTCACCAGCGAGTCCATCTACGACTCCCTGGACGAAGCCCAGCAAAAAGCCTTGGATGAAGCCATGGATGTTGCCGCCGCCAGCGTCCGGGAATGCGTGGAAACGGCCGAAAAGGACACCCTGGCCGCATGGAAGCAGGGCGGCAGCATCAATGTCAACGAGGACGTGGACCGCGCAGCCTTCATGGACCAGGCCCGCGAAGCCCTGCCCGGCCAGGTCTCCTGGGGCGAGCTCTACAAGGAAATCCAGGCCAGCAAGTGACAGCCGAACTCACGGAAACAACGCCCCGCGCTGTGCCCGCCCTCCCGGACCACCCGGACGAGCCGGACTTCCTCGAGGCCAAAAGCCGCGCAATCCGGGCCCTGGTCAACGCCGAGCGTGTCCTGGCCGCAGGCTTCCTGGTCCTGGTGTTCTTCCTGGTCCTGGGCCAGGTGGCCAGCCGGTACATCTTCTCCAGCCCGCTGACCTGGACGGAGGAACTCGCCCGGTTCGCCCTGGTCTGGCTGACCTTCATCAGCGCCGGTTTCGTGATGGCCCGCCGCCTCCACGTCACCGTGGACCTGCTGGCCGCCAAACTGGGCAAGCGCGCGGCGGTGGTGATGGATTCCTTCGCCATGCTGGTGGTCCTGGTGGTCTCCGGAGCCATGGCCTATGCGGGGCTGCAGTTCGCTCTTACCGCCGCCAGGCTGAAGGCACCGGCCACCCAGCTGCCCATGAGCTGGGTGTACACGGCCGCGGCCGTCGGCTTCGCCCTGATCTTCATCCACGGCCTGCTGAACACCTACGTCAACCTGAAGCACCCGGACCAGGTTCCCGGCGCCATGGAAAACCTCGAAAAAGAATCCTTCTGAGGACCCGCAATGACACTTACCCTCATGCTCGCAGCGCTTCTGGGCCTGCTGGCCCTGCGCGTTCCCGTGGCCATAGCGCTGCTGGTCCCCGCCCTGGCCTACGTGGTCATGGATCCGTCCGCCACGCTGGGCATCGCCGTCCAGCAGACCACCTCGGGCGTCAACAACTTCGCCATCCTGGCCGTTCCCCTGTTTATCCTGCTGGGCAACGTGGCCAACGTCTCCGGCGTCTCCGACCGCCTCTACACCGCCGCCGTCGCCTACCTGGGCCACATCCGCGGCAGCCTGGGGTACGTCAATATCGCCACCAGCTTCGGCTTCTCCTGGATGAGCGGCGCGGCCATCGCGGACGCCGCCGCCATGGGCAAGATCCAGGTCCCGGCCATGAAGAAACGCGGCTACACCGAGGAGTTCGGCGTAGGCATCACCGGAGCCTCCTCCCTGATCGCCCCGATGATCCCGCCCAGCATCCCCGCCATCATTTACGCCGTCACCGCCGGCGTCTCCGTGGGCGCCCTGTTCATGGCGGGCATCGTCCCGGCGATGATCCTCATCGGCTGCCTCTGCTTCATGGTCTGGTGGCTCACCCGCAAGCAGCACCACCTGGTGATGCCCCGCTCCACCTGGGGCGAACGCGGCAAGTCCCTGCTGGGCGCCCTGCCGGCCTTCGGTGCCGGCGTCGTGATCCTCGGCGGAATCCTCAGCGGAATCTTCACCCCCACCGAAGCTTCCGGCATCGGCGTGCTGTACATCTTCGTCCTGGCGCTGCTCTACAAATCCCTGACCTGGCGAAAGACCTACCGCATCCTGCTCGGATCGGTGGAAACCACCGGCTCCGTGCTCCTGATCGTGGCCGCGGCATCCCTGTTCGGCTGGGTCCTGGCCCGCGAACAGGCACCACAGCTGGCCGCCGACTTCATCCTGGGCTTCACGGACCACCCCATCGTGTTCCTGATCCTGGTCAACCTGCTCCTGCTGGTGATCGGCTGCGTCCTGGAACCCACCGCCGCCATCCTGATCCTGGTCCCCGTGCTGGGGCCGGTGGCCGAAACGTTCGGTTTGAGCCCCATCCACTTCGGCGTGGTGGTCATCTTCAACCTCCTCATCGGGCTGCTCACCCCGCCCGTGGGACTGGTGCTTTTTGTCCTCTCCAGCGTCACCAAGGTTCCCGTCCCGCAGGTCATCAAGGGTGTCATGCCCTTCTTCGTCCCCATGCTCGCCACCCTGGTGATCATCACCTTCGTCCCCGCGCTCAGCCTCTGGCTGCCCACGCTGCTCGGCTTCCACTAACCTTTCGAAAGGCAAGCACACCAATGTCCAGAATCATCTCCATCACCACCCAGGACCTCCGGTTCCCCACTTCCCTTGAGCTGGACGGCTCCGACGCCGTCAACGTGGACCCGGACTACTCCGCCGCGTACGTCACCATCACCGCGGACGACGGCGAAAGCGGCCACGGCTTCGTGTTCACCTGCGGCCGCGGCAACGAGATCATCACCGCAGCCATCGAATCCTACGGCCGGCTCCTGATCGGCCGGGACACCGACGAACTGGTCAACGACCTCGGCGCAGCCTCCCGCCGCCTGGTCCACGACTCCCAGCTGCGGTGGCTCGGCCCGGAAAAGGGCGTCTCCCACATGGCCTGCGGCGCCCTGGTGAACGCCCTCTGGGATATGCGCGCCAAGCGCGAACGCAAACCCCTGTGGCTGCTCCTGGCTGAAATGCAGCCGGAGGAGATCGTCAGCGCCATCGACTTTACCCACATCCAGAACGCCCTCACCCCGGCGGACGCGCTGGACATCCTCCGGCGCGGCACCGCGGGCAAGGAAACCCGCATCGCCGAGCTGCAGCAGCACGGCTACCCCGCCTACACCACCTCCCCCGGCTGGCTGGGCTACAGCGACGAGAAGCTGATCCGGCTCAGCAAGGAAGCCGTGGCGGACGGCTTCGGCCTCATCAAGCTCAAGGTGGGCGGCAGCCTGGAGGAGGACCGCCGCCGCATGCGCCTGGCCCGTGAAACCGTGGGCCCGGACATCCGGATCGCCATCGACGCGAACCAGCGCTGGGAAGTGGGCGAGGCGATCGACTGGGTCAACGGCCTGGCGGAATTCAACCCGTGGTGGATCGAGGAACCCACCAGCACCGATGACATCCTGGGACACGCCGACATCCGCAAGGGCGTCTCCCCCGTCAAGGTGGCCACCGGCGAGGCCGTGGCCAACCGCATCGTCTTCAAGCAGCTCCTCCAGGCCGGCGCCATCGACGTTGTCCAGATCGACTCCACCCGCGTGGCCGGCGTCAACGAAAACCTCGCCACCCTGCTCCTGGCCGCACGCTTCGACACCCCCGTCTGCCCGCACGCCGGCGGCGTGGGCCTGTGCGAACTGGTGCAGCACTTCTCCTTCTTCGACTACGCGGCCGTCTCCGGCACCATGGACAACCGCATGATCGAGTACGTGGACCACCTCCATGAGCACTTCACGGACCCGGTAAGGATCGACGGCGGCCGCTACGTTGCGCCGCGCCTGCCCGGTTCCGGCGCCGAAATGCTGCCCGAATCCCGCGAGCGCTGGACGTTCCCCACCGGCCAGGGCTGGCTGGAGATCGGCAACCGCGCCGCCGTCACCGCAGGAGTGAGCTGATGACCGGCACCACCACCGAAACCGCGCCGCACTCCCCCAGCACCGCGGACCAGGCTGAGCAGCAGATCCTGGCCGCCCACCACGCGTTCGAGCAGTCCCGCGACGCCGCCCCGGCCACCCGTGCAGGCTGGCTGGAGGCCGTAGCGGCAGGGCTGGAAGCCCACGCGGACGAGCTGGTTGGCCTGGGCCAGGCGGACACCCACCTGGACGAGGGCCGGCTCCGCTTTGAGCTCCGCCGGACGGTCTTCCAGCTGCGGCTGATGGCCCAAGAGGTGCTCCGCGGCGAAGCGCTGGAGGCCACCATTGACCACGCCGATCCGAACTGGGGCATGGGCCCGCGGCCGGACATCCGCCGGGTCAACGTTCCGCTGGGCGTGGTGGGCGTGTTCGGCGCCTCCAACTTCCCCTTCGCTTTCAGCGTGATGGGTGGAGACTCCGCCTCCGCGCTGGCCGCGGGCTGCGCCGTGGTGCACAAGATCCATGAAGGGCACCTGCGGCTGGCGCTGCGGACCGGCGAGGTGGTGGTGGAAGCACTGCACGACGCCGGTGCTCCCGCCGGCCTGTTCTCCACGGTCACCGGCCGCGCCGCCGCCGAGGCGCTGGTGGACCATCCGCTGGTCAAGGCAATCGGCTTCACCGGCTCCACCGCCGGCGGGCGGGCCCTGTTCGACCGCGCCAACCGCCGCCCCGAACCCATACCCTTCTACGGCGAACTGGGCAGCATCAACCCCGTGTTCGTCACCGAAAAGGCGTGGGCTTCCCGGCGGGATGAAATCCTTGCCGGCTATGCGGGTTCCTTCACCATGGGCATGGGCCAGTTCTGCACCAAGCCGGGACTGCTTTTTGTGCCGGAAACGCACACGGACGACGTCGGCACCGCCTTGGGCGGCCATCTCGCCGGCAAGCCAAGCTTCCCGCTGTTGAGTCCGAAACTCCGCGAAGGGTTTGACCAGGCCCTGGCCGGGCTTGCCGGAAGCGACGGCGTGGAGGTCCTGGTCCCCGGCGACCAGGCCGAGGCGCCCCGGCCCACCGTCCTGGCCACCACCGCCGAGGCCGTCCGCGCCAACCCGGCCCTGCTGGAGCAGGAGATGTTCGGTCCGGCCACGCTGCTGATCCGCTACCGCCCGGGAACGGACCTGGCGGAACTCGCCACGCTGCTGGAGGGCCAGCTGACTGCCACCCTCCAGGCCGAACCGGAGGAGGAACTCTCCGCCCTGGTGACGGTCCTGCGCGAACGGGCCGGCCGGCTGCTCTGGAACGCCTGGCCCACCGGCGTCACCGTGAGCTACGCGCAGCAGCACGGCGGTCCCTACCCGGCCACGACGGCAGCCGGCACCACCTCGGTGGGGACAGCCGCCGTCGGACGTTTCCTGCGTCCGGTGGCGTACGATTCCTTCCCCGAGCCCCAGCTGCCGCCCGCCCTGCGGGACGCGAACCCGTGGGGCATCACGCGCCGCGTGGATGGCGTCTGGGAACCGGTCCCGGGCGCGGGGGCGCCAGCTGCCCCTACCGGCAAGGACGGTGCGTGAGATGACCGAAACCGTACACATCCTCCCCGCGGACTTCGCGTCGGGACAGTGGGTGGGCAGGGTCTGGGACCCGGAAACCGGCGGGCCGCGCGTGGTCACGGTGACGGCCGGGCCGGATGGAAGCGCCGCCGTCGTCGACATCACCCATGCGGCCCCTACAGTTGCCGGGCTGATGGACCTTGGGGACCCGCTGGACGTCCTGGCTGGCGCCGGGGACACCCCGCGCTGGCGGCTGGACGACCTCGTGGAAGCGTCCCTGGCGCAGGACGCGTCGCGGCCGTTCCTGCTGGCGCCCATCGACCTGCAGGTGGTGAAGGCGTGCGGCGTCACCTTTGTGGACAGCATGGTGGAACGCGTGATCGAGGAACGCTGCGCCGGCGACGCGTCCCGGGCCGCGGAGGTCCGCGCCCAGGTGGCGCAGGCGCTGGGCGGCAGCATCGGTGCGCTGCGGCCGGGTTCCCCGGAGGCCGCGCACGCCAAGGAGGTGCTGATCGGGCAGGGCATGTGGTCGCAGTACCTGGAGGTGGGGATCGGGCCGGACCCCGAGGTGTTCACCAAGGCGCCGGTATTGTCCTCGGTGGGCTACGGTTCCCGGATCGGGATTCCCTCGTTCTCCGACTGGAACAATCCGGAGCCTGAACTGGTGCTCATCGCCGATTCCCGCGGCCGGCTCCGCGGCGCCACGCTGGGCAACGACGTCAACCTGCGGGACGTGGAAGGCCGCAGCGCACTGCTGCTGGGCAAGGCGAAGGACAACAACGCCTCCAGCGCGCTGGGCCCGTTCATCCGGCTGTTCGACGCCGCCTTCACCGTGGATACCCTGCGCACGGAGGAGATCAGCCTGGCCGTGGCCGGTGCGGACGGCTACCTGCTGGAGGGCCGCAACAGCGTGTCCCGGATCAGCCGCTCCTTCGAGGAACTGGCCGCCGCCACCTGCGGCGCGCACCACCAGTACCCGGACGGTTTTGCGCTCTTCACCGGAACACTCTTCGCCCCCAACCAGGACCGCGACACCCCGGGCCTGGGCTTCACCCACAAGCCGGGGGACGCGGTGAGCATCAGCAGCCCGCACCTGGGCGCACTGGTGAACACCACCGGTGTTGCCGAGGAGCTGCCGGCCTGGGAGTTCGGCATCCGGGCGCTCTTCGCGTATCTGGCAGCGGAGGGACTGGCCGGCGCAGAACCCCGCCACGGCCGGCGGGACGCGCCGTCATCCGTGTGAACGGATGACGCCGGGGGCTCCGGCCGGCAAGGCGTGGCCAGGCCTTACGGCTGTCCCCCGGCGCCGGCCGGAGCGCCGGGGGACTCCAGCACGAACCGGTGCACCCAGGATCTGAGACTTGTGGGCGCTACTCCGTATTGCGCGGCGAGATCCGCCATCTCCAGCCGTGAATCATAGGATTCCAGCAGCGCAAGGAACCCGGCCAGCAGGTCCGGCATGCCGGGTACGGGCTGACCCGGGGGAACCGTCCGCACCGGAATACTGCGCCCGAGCTCCTGCTCAAAAGCCTCCACCACATCACGCCAGGACACCGCCTCCGGCCCGCCGAGGACCAGCACCCGGCCATCCCATTCCGGGTGTTCCACCGCGGCCAGCACGTACTGCGCCACATCACGCATGGCCACCAGGGAATGCTCACGCCTGCCCTCCCCCACGAGGGTGACCGGCTGGCCGGAAAGAGCCGGTATCCCCACCACGAGGACCGGCAGCTTATCCATGAAAAGGTTGGGCTGGATGATGGTCCAAGACATCGTGCTGCCGCGGAGCAGCAGCTCGGTCTCACCTTTGGCGGCCATGAAGGGGTTCGGACTGGCGGGGCTGGCGCCGAGGTTGGACACAAAGATGAAACGGCCGACGCCGGCACTGCTGGCTGCCTCAATGAGGTTCCGGTTGCCGAGGCGGTCCACGGAGTCCACGGTGTCCGCGCCGCCGCGGGCAGAGGAATTGGCTGTGGTCACCACGGTGTCCACCCCGTCACAGGCGGCCGCGAGTGAGCCGGGGTCCTTCAAGTCACCGGTGACGGCCTCGGCGCCGGCCGTCACCAGGGCATCATGCGCCGCACCTTTCCGGACCAGGACCCGCACCTGGAACCCTTTGGTGAGCAATGTTTGGGCAATGAGGCCGCCCAGCTGGCCGGTGGCCCCGGCGACAAGAATCATGATGCTGCTTCCTCCCTGGAGTCCGGGTTGCGGCCGAGCACCCGGCTGACTGCTGCGTTGACGTCGCCGCTGGCATCCTCCACCGGTTCGAGGTAGAACCGGGCTGAGGAAACCAGGCCGTCCGTGACCCTGAAAATCACGACGCCGCGCATCAGGAAGGGAGCGCCGTCGCGCCGTGTCCCGGCCATCTCCCATTCGGTCCACAGCGTGTCATCCTGTGTGGCGGTCCTCTGGACGCGCGCGCGAACATCCGGAACCTGGGAAAAGATCTCCAGCCAGTTCTTGCGGACCTGGTCCCGTCCGCGGAAGCCCCGCTGCGGGTGGGCGGGGGTCTCGTTGAGGTAGTCGCGGGAGAAGCAGGCCGCAAGATCGTCCGGCCGGTGGGCATTCAGGGCGGTGAGTAATTGCCGCAAAACCTCTTCGGCGGGAGCTGCCGTTCCCATCGTTCCCACTCCTCGAATGATTTGATACAGTCGCCTGTATCTGATACTCAAGCATGGAACGAATAGTGGCAGACGTCAAGGGTAAGCGCCGGTACAACTCCAGCGGGCGGCAGGAGCAGGCCAGGCGGAACAGGGATGCCGTACTGCAGGCAGCGGAGCGGCAGCTCAATGAGTGCGGTTACGCCGGCACCACGGTTGCAGCGGTCGCCGGCGAGGCCGGCCTTTCCGTGGAAACTGCATACAAGGCCTTCGGCGGCAAGGCGGGCCTGGTGCGTGCCCTCTACGAGCGGAATCTGGCCGGCGCCGGCACTGTTTCCGCGTATGAGCGCTCCGATGCGATGCGGGAACGCGAATCCGAGCCGGCAGCGGTCATGCGCGAGTGGGGCCTCCTCACCGCCGAGGTAGGTTCGATGGTCACCCCGATCCGGCTGCTGATGCGCGCGGCCGCCGTCAACGACCAGGAAATGGCTGCCCTTCTCGAGGACATCGAAAGTGACCGTCTCAAGAGGATGCGGCACCACGCCCGGTACCTCAAGGACCGCGGCTACCTCCGCGACGGCGTCTCGGCGGCCGAGGCGGCCGACGTTCTGTGGGTCTGCAGCTCGGCCGAGCTTTACGAGCTCCTCGTGCTGAAGCGGGGCTGGTCCCTGCCACGCTTCGCCCGGTACATCACCAGCTACATGGCAGCTTCCCTGCTCCCGACGACAACCCAGGACGGGCCCGGCGGAAGGCCTGCCCCGCCCGAAGAAACAACGTAGAGCGAAAGCCCGGCCAAGGCGCCCGCCCTCATTGTTTTCCCTTCCGCCACGCCCTACCGTGAAAGGACGGTCGGGCCGAAGCAGGTGCAGCCATGCGGACTATCTCGTGGTTAGGGCGCTGCCTCCTGGTCTGCCTCCTTCCGGCAGCCACCCTCGGTGGTGCCGCTCCCCCGCCACTCGAGCCCGCCGTCGTCCAAACCCCGTCCGCCCGGCATGGGCAGGAAAACCAGGCCGTGGACTCGTTCCTCCGGGAACAGATGGAAACCCTCGGCCTTCCCGGCGCCGCCATCGCCGTCGTCCGTGACGGGGCCCGCGTGCACTCAGCCGCGTTCGGCCGGGCTGACGATTCCGGACGGCCGATGACCGCGCAGACGCCGGTCCTGCTGGCCTCCACCAGCAAGTCCTTCACCGCCATCGCCGTGATGCAGCAGGTGGAGGCCGGGAGGCTGCGCCTGGATGAGCCCGTGCAGACCTACCTGCCGTGGTTCACGCTCGATGACCCCCGTTCGGCCGCCATCACCGTCAGGCACCTGCTCCACCAGGCCAGCGGCATGGGTTCGCGGGACACCGCTTTCGAAGCCTCCCGCTCCCAGGACCCGAAAGCGCTGGAGGAAGCAGTCCGAGCCCTTGCGGACGCTCCCCTGGCAGGCGAACCGGGCGGGGGCTTCCACTACGCCAGCGCCAACTTCAACATTCTGGGCGTCCTGGTGCAGGCCGTTTCCGGCCAGCCCTTCGGGGACTATATGGAGGAGCACGTGTTCGGGCCACTGGACATGGTCCACAGCCACCCCACCCGTGCTGCTGCCCTGGAAGACAACATGGCCGGGGGCCACTCCCGGTGGTTCAGCTCGTTCTGGCTCCAGACAGACGTCCCCGCGCCCATCGCAGGGATGCCGTCCAGCACGTTGTACGCCTCCGCGGAGGACCTTGGCAACGGGCTCACTGCACTGCTCGACGGCGGCCGGTACGGTAATGCCCGGATCCTTGGGCCTTCGAGCGTGGCGGCGATGTTTGAACCCCGGGTGCGGGTGGACGGGTCCAAGGGGTACGCCATGGGCTGGTTCACCCGGCCGCTGGTGGAGTCCGTAGACCCCTCAAGCGCACCGGTTCCGGACACGGAGCTGCCGTTGCTCGTGGAGCACCAGGGCGAATGGGGCAACAGCCATACTTACCTGGCCATGGTTCCGGCTTCCGGCCTGGGCGTCGCTCTGGTGGTGAACGGCAATGACACCGCCGCACCGTCCCGGCTCAAGGCCATCGACACCAACATCCTGCGGATCCTGCACGGGCAGGAACCGGTGGCCGCGGTCATCCACGAGGACTGGCTGCAGCAGTACAGCTGGGCCGTTGCGCTGGCTTTACTGTTGGCGGAGGTGCTGAGCCTGTGGCTTGTGCTGCGCTTCCTGTTCCGCAGGCCGCCCGCTTCCAACCGCCGGCTGGCACCCCTTGCCTTGGGCACGGCTGCGCTTGCCCTGGACGGCTTCGCCTTCTGGCTCTGCTTCGCCTACGCCCCTGCCCGGTTCGACACCCACCTGGCCGTCATCATCCGGCAGTTCCCCGACGTGGGCGTCTCGCTGGTGCCGGTGCTCGGGCTGGCCCTCCTATGGTCCGTCCCGCGAACAGTGTGGCTGTTCGCGCGGCTGCGCCGCACGGAGACTAGCGGTCCGTCTTAACCACCGTGAACAGCACCGCCGAGTCCTCCTCCGCCTCCAGGCTGTGCAGCCCGTCCGGGACGATCAGGAGGTCCCCGGCCTTGCCCTGCCAGGCCTCGCCGCCGGACTTCAGCCAGACCGATCCTCTGATCACGTAGACCGTGGCCTCGCCGGGATTCTGGTGCTCGCTCAGCTGGGTGCCGGCACGGAAGGCCATGACAGTCTGGCGCAGCTTCTTCTCATGCCCGCCGAAGGCCGTGTCCGCCGCCCGCCCGCTGGGAGCCGCCACCGCGGCCTCGAGCTGCTGGCGGGCCAGGGCATCAATCGATATCTTCTGCATGCGGAAACCGTACCCACCAGGGACAGCGAGAGCTAGGGCCCAGCGCCCCTATCAGCAGCCGGGCCCCCGAGAAGTTAGCTACAGCTTCGGGATCAGCACCGGCGTGTTCTTCTTGTAGGCCTCATAGTCGGGCTCGCCGCCCCACTTCTTGTCCGCCTTCTTCTCCAGCAGCGGAATGCCGCTGCCCTTGATCAGCAGCAAGGCCACGAACACCGGGGACAGCAGGGCCACCCACTGCCAGCCTTCCAGCACCGGCACGGCGATCAGGAGCACACCGATCCAGAGCACAATCTCGCCGAAGTAGTTGGGGTGGCGGGACTTGGACCACAGTCCGGTGGAGATAAACCTGCCCTCATTGGCCGGGTCCGCCTTGAAGCGGCCCTTCTGGCTGTCCGCCACCGCCTCGATGCCGAAGCCTACGGCCCACACCAGGAAGCCCGCCAGCGCCCACCAGTCCAGGCCCACCCGGGTGGCGGAAGTAATCGCGATCCAGGCAGCGGCCGCGGTGAGGACAACCCAGAGGCCCTGCACGGTCCAGGTGTTCAGGAAGCGGAAGAAGGACGGCTTGATCTCGTCGAAGCGGTCATCCTTGCCGTGTTTGCTGACGCGGCGGAACAGGAAGCTTCCCAGCCGCCCGGCCCACACCACCACCATGGCAGCCAGCAACAGCCCCCGCGCATCAACGCCCGGAGTCAGCAGGACCAGGAGAACTGTGATGCCGATGTAGGTCAGGGCGCCGGTGAGGTCGTAGTACTTTTCGGTTTGCGCCTTGAACGCGGGGATAAAGGCCAGCCACTGGATGACGAACGCCGCCGCCACACCCAGCGCAAACAGCGGGAAACCGCCCACGGCGGCGCCCCCCTGGCTACCGGCAACGGCGACGAGCGCGCCCACCAGCACCGAAACTACAAAAATGATGAGCGCCTTACGGTCCGAATCCTTCATCAGGACGTTCCTTTCCCACGCCGGGCCGGGAACCGCACAGGGCACCGGCGCAACCGCCTATTCAAACTGATTTGATTACAAGCCTATCTAATTACTATATAGACTAGCGAAGGAGAGGAGGAACCATGAGCAGACCGCCGTACCATCCGGCCGCCGGAGCCCTTCAGGCTGTGCTGGCCCTGGCCAACGAAACTGAACGTGAAGTGGCAGGCAAGCTCGGGCTGAACCTCACCGATTACCGCGCCCTGTCCGCGCTGTCCCAGTCCGGACCCATGACGGTAGGTAATCTCGGCGTGAAGCTGGGCGCCACCGCCGCTACCACCACCGCGATCGTCAGCCGGCTGGAAACCCGCGGCTACGCCGAACGCCTCCGCGGCGAAGGGGACCGCCGGCATGTCCACGTCAGCGCCACCGCTGCCGCTTCCCGCGACATCATGCGCCTGATGCGCCCCCTCATGGACGCCACCAACCAGCACATCGAATCCCTGCCCGCCGCCCAGCAGGACGCGGTGGCCGATTTCCTCCGGGCCGCCCAAGGCCTGATGAAGGACCACCTGCACACCCTTTCCGCAAAGGACACCGCTTGAAAGAGTTCTCCACCCCGCTGCTGGTTGAGCCATCCAGCCACCGGAACGCTACGGAACTGCTGATGCAGCGGTTCCGGACGGCCCCGGACCACGTCGCCTTCGAGGTGCGGGCCCCGGGAGGCACCATCACGGATCCCTGGCGCCAGGTGACCACCCGGCAGTTCGTGGAGGAGGTGCGCGCCCTCGCCAAAGGCCTCATCGCCGCCGGCCTGCGGCCCGGCGACTCCCTCGCCATCATGTCCCCCACCCGGTACGAATGGGCAGTGGCGGACATGGCGGCATGGTTCGCCGCCGCCGTCGTGGTCCCCGTCTACGAAACCTCCGCCCTGCCCCAGGTGGCAGCGGTCCTGGACGACGCCGCCGTCCGCCTGGCCATCGCCGGCACCGCCGGGCATGCCCTCCTGCTGGAACAGGGCTTTGAAGAGACCGGGCGGACAAGCCTGGGCGTCTGGACCATGGACGCACGTCCCGGTGCGGACCTCGCCGAGCTGGCTAAGCGCGGCGCCGCCGTCCCGGACAGCGCCGTTGAGGAGCGGCGCCTGCTGCCGGACCTCGACTCGGTGGCCACCATCGTCTACACCTCCGGCACCACCGCCGCCCCCAAGGGCGCCCTGATCACCCACGGGAACTTCGTGGGCCAGGTGCTGAACGTGGGCGCCGCCTACACGGGCGTGGTCCGCGAAGGCGGCAACACCGTGATCTTCCTGCCCATGGCCCACGTGCTGGCCCGCGGCCTGCAGCTGATCTGCCTGGCTAACGGCATGCGCATCGCCCACCTGTCCGATCCCAAGGACGTGGTGCCCGCCCTCGGAGTCCTGAAGCCCACGTTCCTGGTGGTGGTCCCCCGCGTGCTGCAGAAGATCCAGGCGTCCGCTGCCGCCGCCGCAGCACAGAAACACCTTGGCCGGGTGTGGGCTGCGGCGCAGCGCACCGCCGTCGAGTACGGCAGGTTCGCGGAAGCGCACGACGCCGACCCGTCCGTCCGCGCCCCGCTCGGCCTGCGTGCGCGGCACGCGCTGTTCGACCGCCTCTTCTACGCCCGCCTCCGCGCGCTGGTGGGCGGCCGCCTGGACTACCTGCTCTCCGGCGCCGCCGCGCTGGACGCCGAGCTGTCCCTGTTCTTCCGCGGCCTGGGCCTGCCCGTCATCGAGGGCTACGGCCTGACGGAAACCACCGCGCCGCTGACCGGGAACATGCCCGGCGCCATCAGCGCCGGAACGGTGGGCGTCCCGATGCCCGGAACCACCGTGCTCATCTCGAACCGGGGCGAGGTGCTGGCCCGCGGCGTGGGCGTGTTCGCCGGCTACCGCAGGCCGGCGGACAACCAGGGCGCGTTCACGGACGGGTACTTCCGCACAGGGGACCTCGGCGAGCTCGATGAGCTGGGGCGGCTCACGCTCAAGGGCCGGATCAAGGACGTGATTGTCACCGCCGGCGGCAAGACCGTCACCCCGGCCATCTGGGAAGGCTATGTGGAGGGCGATCCCCTTGTGGCGCACGCCGTCATGGTGGGCGAGGGCAAACCGTACCTGGGCGGGCTGGTGCTGCTGGACCCCGAGTCCGTCACGGCGTGGGCCGAGCGCCAGGGCATCGCCGATCTCGCCGGCCTGCGGATCCCGGACGACGGCGGCGCCGTGCAGATCGAGGACGCCCGCCTCCTCAGCACCATCGGCAAAGCGGTCAATGCCGCCAACGCGAAGCTGGCCCGCTCCGAGCAGGTGCGCAAATTCGTGCTGCTCCTGGCCGACCTCAGCGAGGCCAACGGAATGGTCACGCCCACCATGAAGCTCAAACGCACCGCGTTCACCGAACGCGCCCGCCACATCGTGGAGAACCTCTACGCCGAGTCAAGGAGCCAAGCATGAACACCCGCACCAAGAGATGGCTGATTTCCTACGCGGTCACCGCCGTGATCTTCGCCGTGCTGGACCTGGTCTGGATCAGCTTCGTGGCGAGCAACCTTTACCAAAGCCAGATCGGCCACCTGATCGCACCCCGGCCCAACGCTGCCGGGGCCGTTGCCTTCTACCTCATCTTCGTGGCCGGGATGGTGCACTACGGTGTGCGGCCCAACGACACGCACGCCACCCTGCGGCAGCGGGTCACGGGCGCGGCGCTGTTCGGCTTCTTCACCTACGCCACCTGGGCGCTGACGGCGTTCGCCGTGCTCAAGGACTTCACCGCCGTCGTCGCCGTGACGGACATCCTGTGGGGCGCCGCTGCCTGCAGCCTGGTCACCTGGCTGACGGCCACCGTCCTGCGCCGGTTCCTGGCGAAGGACCGCGCGTCCTGACCGGCGTCCCCGGGGTCGACGACGGCACCCGGCGTCCGCCGTCGTCCTTCAGTTGAGTCCCACTTTCGGTTAGGCGTCCGCGACGTCCTGCAGCACCTCGTTGTGGCGGAGGAACCACGGCTTGAACGGCGGATCAAAGCGGGCAAACCGGGGCGGCCCCACCGGCGCCAGCCCCACCAGGTTCAGCGCCGCCTGCAGCCCCTCGTTGTGCCGGGTAAACGCAGCTTCCGACCCGCTGCCCGAGAACCGGACAACTGCGGTCAGGGAGCCGGGGACCGGGCGGATTTTCACGTCGGGATTCTGCGGCTCCGGCGCCGTCTCGGCAGTCACGCCCGCCGGGAGCACAAACGCCACCGCAAAATCAGTGGGTGCACCGCCCTGCAGCGGGCCGCTCTGGAGCACGGGGGCGGTCATCGCCAGCTTCTGCGGGGGCCCCGGCTCCTGGATGACGGGCGCCGTCATGGCAAGCTTCTGCCGCGCGGTGTTGCTGCCGCTGATGTAATTGAAGAGGTGCCGGAAGGCTGCGTTGCCGGCACGGTCAAAGGTCGCATTGACCTGGACTTCCGCCACAACATAGGCGGGATAGCGGCGCAGCTCGAAGTGCGGGTAGCGCCTCACGAGCTCATAGGGTTGCTGTTCGGTCATGGTCCCTCAGACCCTACGCCGCAAAGGCCCCGAGCGTAACCCGCGCAGCGCCATTCGGTAGTGTCTGATCATGGACAGCGACACCCTGCTCAATTTCCTGTTGGTCCTCTTCTTTGTGCTGCTGGGCGGGGTGTTCGCCGGCACGGAAATGGCACTGGTGTCCCTCCGCGAGAGCCAGGTGCGCCAGATGGAGAGGTCCGGGAAGCACGGGGCACGGATCGCGGCACTCGCCGGCAACCCCAACCGGTTCCTGTCCACGGTCCAGATCGGCGTCACCCTGTCAGGCTTCTTCTCCGCCGCGTACGGCGCCTCCACCATCGCGCCCGACGTCGAACCCCTCCTGGAAGGCATCGGCTTCGGCTCCGCTGCCGAACCCGTTGCCTTCATCGGCATGACGCTGCTGGTGGCCTACCTTTCCCTGGTGCTCGGCGAACTGGTGCCCAAACGCCTTGCCATGCAGAGCGCCGTCGGCTTCACCAGGGTCCTTGCCCCTCCGCTGGGCGTCCTCTCCGAAATCATGCGGCCCGCCGTCTGGCTGCTGTCCGTCTCCACGGACGCGGTGGTGCGGCTGTTCGGCGGCGACCCCAACGCCAAGCAGGAGAGCATCAGCTCCGAGGAACTGTGGGACATGGTGGCTGAGAGCGAGATGCTGGAGGAGCACAGCCGCAGCATCCTCAGCGATGTGTTTGGCGCCGGCGAGCGCTCGCTGCAGGAGGTGATGCGCCCCCGCACCGAGGTGACCTTCATCAACGGCAGCATGAGCATCGGCGAGGCGCGCAGCATGGTGCGGGACGGCCCGTTCTCGCGCTATCCCGTCATGGCCAAATCGCCCGACGACGTCCTGGGCTTCGTCCATATCCGGGACCTTATGCCCCGCGATGGAGAGTACGACGACGGTCCGGTGCGGGATATCGTGCGGGAGATCCTGCCGCTGCCGGGCACCAACAAGGTGCTGCCTTCGCTGTCCCGGATGCGCCGGCTGGGGCAGCACATTGCGCTGGTGGTGGACGAGTACGGCGGCACGGACGGCATCGTCACCCTGGAGGACCTGGTGGAGGAACTGGTGGGCGAGATCTACGACGAGTACGACACCGGCACCGACCCGGAGGACCGCGTTACCAGGGCCAACGGGACAGTGGACGTGGACGGTGCCCTGATCCTGCAGGAGTTCGAAACCGCGTCCGGCATCGAACTGCCGGAGGGCCACTACGAGACCGTGGCCGGGTACGTCATCGACCGGCTGGGCCGGCTCCCCCGGGTGGGCGACAGCGTGGAGGTGGCTGGCCATGTGCTGACCGTGACGGCCATGGACCGGCTGCGCATTTCCCGGATCCGGGTGACTCCCGCGGGCGGGCAGCCTCAGTAAACCTGCTTCCACCGCTGATGGTGGAAGCAGGTTCACAGAGGAAGCGAATCAGCTCAGCTCAGGGCCTCACATATGTCGGAGCTGGTCCCATAGGTTTCCAGCGACGTGAACGTTGATCCATCAGACTCCAGCGAGAACACCGTACGGCCGTGATAAATGTTGCTGCTAGGCCCCGCGGGGTCATCTTCCGGAAAGAGAATTATCAGCGCGGAACCTCGAATGGTGGAGCTGTAAGTACCATCTGCATTAGGGACAGTAACCTGGCTTGATCCTGTGGACCTGGTAACCAACTCTTCGCCGGTTTCAAGGTTGGTGAATGTCAGGGTGTAACCCAGTCCAGTGGTCAGGATCCGCACAGGATCGCCGTTCCGGTCAACAAACGTCCTCACCTTTCCCATAGGGTCGGAACCTTCAATTCGCAAGTCGAAGTCCGGACACGCGATTCCAGCCGGAAGATCGAAGGGACCAAACGGTGCCAGGGGATCGTTGGGGATTGGTGGCGCGCCCGTGGCGGCAGTCGGTATTGCAAGTACCGCGGCAGCAAGAAGGGACACGGGAACTAGTTGACTTAATGCAGGAAAACGCATGATGTCTCCAAATGATCCGGCTTGGACGGCCAATTGACCGCAGCAGAACGGTGGGCTTCCAGAAGTTAGCCTCACTTCGAATGTCGCCGAAACATCCGGCGAGGCGACGCTGGCGAAGCGACTGCCCATGGCAGCGCCGCGCAGCGCCGAAACAACTACTGTCGCGTTCCCCGGCACCTGCGAGCCTACTCAGGACTCAAAAGGAGTCAACAATCACTTGCGGTGGAACCGGGGCATTGTTAAGAGACACCTCAAGTGTCATGGGTGTGTCCGGGTGACTCCCGCGGGCGGGCAGCCGGGCGTAGACTGACGCCACCGCTGACGGTGGAGGCAGGAAGCCATGAAAAGCATCCGGGCGCAGGTCCTCGAAGCTGAACAAAGTGCCGCCCTGGGGCCCGGGGACGACGAACGGTTTTCCGGGTACGGGGTGATGGGCCTGCCCTTCAGTACCGGCCACGTCCTGGCGATGCGGCGTTTCCCCGTCACCAGTATCGGCCCGGGCTACAGGTCAGTCTGGCTGCGCCGGCCCTCCGGCTCCTGGACCATCTACGCCGACGCACCGCCCGCGGTGTCCTGCGCCCGCTACTTCGGCGCCGCCCTGGAGGCCGTGGTCCAATGCCCCATCACGGTTACCTGGACGGGTGACGCAGCGTTCAGCGTCCGCATTGGCGGGGACGTTGACCTGGCGTGGGACCTGGAGCTGGCGTCAACGCCCGTCACCCGCGCAATGACGGCGGCACTGGCAGCCCTCCCTGCTTCAGCCCTGGAGAACAAGGCTGTGCTGAAGGCCATGGGCGCCGCCTCCGGTCCGGTGCTCCGCGCGGGCCGGCTGGGCCTGACGGGCGCCGTCCCCAACGGGCAAGGCTTCCGGGCGAAACCCCGCCGTGTGTGGTTCGTTTCCCGGAGCTCTGCCTCGCTTAAGGGAGAAGACCTCGGCCGCCTGCAGCCCCTGCGGGTGCAGACCCGGCTGGGCGGCTTCTGGATCCCGCAGCGGGGCATCTTCCTGATTGGAGCCTCGTCCTTTGACAACTTCGACCCCGCCCGGCACCGTCCGGCACGTGTCCCCGGTCCTGCCTGACCGGCGGGCCGCGGAACTTTAAGTCCCCGCCAGGCTTTCCAGGACACCAACTGCGACGGCGGTCCCGTCCTCGGCGCGCACCAGCTCACCTGTCCGGGCGGCCTGGATCCGGCAGCTTCCGGCCTCACCGAGCGCCCGGGCCAGGCGGTCCGCGGTGAGTTTCCGGTACGGGACCGGCTGCGGGCCCAGGCCCCGACGGTGCAGGACAGCACCCCAGAACGGCTGGTCAGCGATGAACGGCACCACCACGGACGGGATGCCGGCCCGCGCCACGGCATGGACCGTGCCTGCGCCGCCGTGGTGGATGGCTGCCGCGGCGCGCGGAAGGACCATGTGGTGTGCCACCGATTCCCTGACCAGCACGTCACCGCCCATCACAGCCGGCGGGACCTCGATGCCGCCCCACCCCTTTGCCACCAGCGCCCTCAAGCCGTTCCTTCGGGCTGCCTCAATGACCGCCGCGCCCCGTTCCCTGGCGTCGCCGGCCTTCATGGAGCCGAACCCCACGTACACAAAATCCCCGCCGTCCAGGAAGGCCTTCAGCTCGTCATCGATCTCCATGGCCTTGGCTTTCGCGGCCCAGTGGCCCGTGAGGTGCACCGAGGCCGGCCAGTCAGCCGGGCGGGGAAGCAGGTGGGGGCTGACGGGGATCAGTGTGGCGCGGGTCCCCGTTGCCGGCGTGCGTCCTGGCGGCAGCAGGTCCAGCGCAACTTGCAGTTCCCGCCTGAACATCAGTGTGGCCGCCCTCGCCGGTGCGTAGCTGAACCGGTTCAGCGGGCCCAGGCTGGCCGCGGGGATGATGGGCGACGGGAACTCCCTGGTGGGCGTCAGCGCGGGCACGGTCTCAACCAGCACGGACGGGATTCCCAGTCTCTTGGCTGCGGCCGGGGCGCTGAGGACTTTGGGGTGGTAGACCACCACATCCGGGGCGAAGGCAACGATGTGCTCCACAGCCGCGGAAAGAAGCCGGCCCACCGCCGGCCGGATGACCGTCTTGAAGGTCCTGGCCGCAGCCCGGGGAGAAACACCCTGGTCGCTGACCAGCTGGGCGAAGTCCATGCGCAGGCTGACGGTGTCCAGGCCGGCGGTGTCCGCACCGGAGTTCTCCGGAATGGCGGTCCGGACCTCATGTCCGCGCGCCCCGGCGGCCCGCGCCAGGGCAAAAAAGGGTTCCACGTCACCGCGCGTTCCGGCGGTCAGCAGCATTATCTTCATGGCTTCAGGGTCCGTTTCATCGTGTCAAGGGCCGGCATCATGCGGTCAGGTCCCGCCGGTGCAGGGCGTAGGCCGCCAGCGCGGCCCCGGCCGCCGCCACGAGCAGCAGGCCCGCCGCCCCGGCCTGGTCGAAGGATTCCACCGGCATAGCGGAAGAGTGCCGGAACGGGCTCGCGTCCTGCAGCCACACCGGCAGGCCGAACAACTCCCCGAACTCGCCCAGGACAATTCCCGCGGCGAGAATCCCCCAGCCGGCCAGGATGCTGAGCCGCGGCGCCACGGCGAAGGCAACCGCAGCCACTGTAAGGAAAACCAGGGCTGCGGGGACGTGGGCCAGTGCCGCGGGCACCAGTGACCAGGCAGGTCCATCGGAGGTGCCTGAGGCAGCAAGGCCGACGGCGGCAGCGGCTCCCGCGATCGAGGAAACAGCGGCGGCGGAAAAGGCAGCCACGGCCAGGTTGGCGCCGAGCCACCGGACGCGGGACTTCGGCGCGGAAAGCAGCAGCTCGGCCCTGCCCTCCGCTTCCTCGGCGCGCATCCGGAGAACTGCCTGGATCCCGGCGGCGGCCGCGAACACCCCGGCCATGCCCAGCAGCGCCGTGACGAACACGTCGATCAGCCCGGCCTGCCCGCCGGGCACCAGCCGCTCGATCATCTCCTTCACCGGCCCCAGGCTGGACACCGTCTCGGTGACCGCCGGGCCAAGGGCCCCCGCCACGGCACCCAGGGCCGCGGCCGCAATGCACCAGCCAGCCACCGTGGACCGCTGCAGCCGCCACGCCAGCCCCACAAAGGAGGTCCCGCCCACCCCTGCACGCTCTTTGCCCACACGCTCGGGCAGCAGGCTGGCACCCACGTCCCGCCGTCGTCGGACTATCACCGCGAGTGCCATCAGGACCGCCGCGGCAGCGAGCGGCACCAGCAGCCATGCCAGGTCCGGACTGCTGAACGGCCTGGTGCGCTGGCCCCAGCCGATCGGAGAGAGGAGCGAGGGCCAGGCGCTCGAAACGTGCAGCAGGTCCGCCGCAGGGGTCCCCAGCGCGTCCCCGATGCCGCGCACCAGGTAGGCCGCCCCAACCAAGCCCGCGGCGGCACCGTTGGCGCTCCTGCCCGAGGGCAGGGCCTGGGCGGTGACGGCGGCAAGGGCAACAAAGAACGTGCCAACACTCCCGACGGCGGCACCCGCCGCAGCCGAGCCGACCGCGGGCAGTCCGGCTCCCATAAAGGCGCCGGCCGCAGAAACAGCCAGCACCAGGTTCGCGGCCGTGCCCAGCAGCAGCGTCGCTGCAAGGGACGCGGCCCGTGGGATGGGCACCGCGCCCAGGAGTTCGGCCCTCCCGAGCTCCTCGTCCGTGCGGGTGTGCCGCACCACCAGGAACGTGCTCATCAGGCCTGCCAGGACAGCCGTGAACGCAAAACCCTGGAAGAACACCACCGCGCCGGTGCCGGTCCCGTCAGGCAGGCCGCGGAGGAACAGGAACGCCGGGTTGGCTGCGGCAAGGCGGAGGATGGCGGCCTGCCCGGCCTCGTCCCCGAACTGGGTGGCCACCGCGGCGGAGGTGGCGAAGCTGAGCAGGGTGATGCCCAGGATCCAGACGGGCAGCGCCACCCTGTCCCGCCGGGCCTGGAACAGGACCAGCCGCAGCACACCGGACATCACAGCACCCCGCTGTCCGTGCGCTCGCTGCCCTCTGCGGCGCCGCCGGTCCGCCTGCCTTTGCCAGTCCGCTTGCCGTTGCCGTCGCTGTAGTGGCGCAGGAACAAAGACTCCAGGGACGGCGGGGCCGCCGACAACCCGCTGATGCCGGGTTCCGCGATGCCGGCCAGGACAGACCCGAGGTCACCGGCATCGGCGTCGAACTCTGCCGCGCTGCCGGCAACGCTCACCCCGTGGATGCCCGGCAACGCGGCCACCCGTGCGGGATCGGCCAGCCCGGTAACCCGGAAATGCGTGCGCTGCAGGTGCCGCAGTTCGCCCAGGGTGCCCGTTTCCACGGCAGTCCCGGCACGGATGATGGTCACCCGGTGGCAGAGCTGTTCCACTTCGCTGAGGATGTGGCTGGACAGCAGGATCGTAGCCCCGTCCCTGCTGACCCGGTCCACCTGGCGCCGGAACACGGCGTCCATCACAGGGTCCAGGCCGGCGCTCGGCTCATCCAGCAGGTACAGGCGCGCCGGGCGGGCAAACGCGGCAATCAGGGCAACCTTCTGCCTGTTGCCCTTCGAATAGGTCCTGGCTTTCTTGCGGGGATCGAACTCGAACTCCTCGACGAGGTCGCGGCGCAGCTTTTCGTCAGCACCGCCGCGAAGGCCGGTGAGCAGGTCGATCACTTCGCCGCCGGAAAGGTTCGGCCACAGGCTCACGTCACCGGGAACGTATGCGACGTCCCGGTGCACGGCTACCGGCTCGGCCCACGGGTCCAGCCCGAAGACCCGGGAGGTGCCCGAGGTGGGCCGGATCAGGCCCAGCAGGATCCGCAGGGTGGTGGATTTGCCGGCACCGTTGGGGCCCAGGAAGCCGTGCACCTCCCCCGGCGCCACGCTCAGGCTAAGCCCGTCCAGGGCCCGGGTTTTACCGAAGTCCTTAACCAGGCCGCGGGCTTCGATCACGGGTTGTGCTGCTGCATCCATGGACAGTCCGCTCCTTGGCTCGTCACGCGAACGCCTGTGGCGGCGCCAAGGCGTTCCGCAGCCGCTGGCTGCGGGCCGACCAGGCTTCCCGGCTCTCCGATCCACAGCATACAAGCGCCTGCACCGGCGAGGAAGGGCTTTACAGCACTGGCACAGGGGCGGCACCCCGGCCTGCTGTCAGGCCACCAGCCTGGCCACCAGTTCGCCGCGGCTGCCCACACCCACCTTCTCGAAGAGCGATTTGAGGTGGTCATGCACAGTGTGCGGCGAGATGAACAGGTGGCGGGCGATGTCTGCCGTTGCGTTCCCGGACAGCACCTCCAGGCAGACCTCCTGCTCGCGTGCCGTGACTCCATAGGCTGCGAGCAGCAGGGTGGCCAGGTCATGGGTGGTGGCGGGTTCCACGGTGACCACCATCTGCCATGGATCGTCGCCGGTGATCAGGCGGCTGGCCTGCAGCACCACCCAGTTATTCCCGGCGTCGCGCATCCTGGCCCGGGCCGTGCCGGACACTGCGGCTGAAGCCTGCGACACCAGTGAGTACAGCACCATGCTGAAACGGCCCGGCAAGGCATCCTCCACCCCGGCCAGCCAGGTAACGGCGGCGGTGGTTGCCGCCTTCAGTTCCCCGTGCGGGCCGGCGATGACAATCACCGGGCCGACGGCGGCTGCCCGGGTTGGGTGCCCTGCCCTCACGGCGATCCTGGTGGCTGCCGCGAGGGTGGCTGTCACCGCTGCGAGGAACTCCACCTCACGGTCCGTGAAATCCCGGCCGGCGTCGCGGAAGATGCTGCCGACACCCCAGCATGCATCGTCCACCCGGAAGGCCGCCCGCAGCTCGTGTTCCAGGCCCTGAGGCTTCAGCAGGTCGTTGATCCGGACGCTGCGGACTACCTCCCGGTGCGGCGCGTCGGACATGCGGGCGATGGGACGTGGGCGCTGCAGCAGCTGGGCGAAGGTGTTTGGCTCGTTGCCAGCATATTCAGTCTCGGCGAAGCGCGCCGAATACTCCACGTACTCGTCTTCCCGCACCGGCCATGGCTTCCAGTTGGTAATGGACGTCATCACCAGGGTGTGGGGGTCGACGCCGGCCCAGCACCCCTGGTCGAACGGCACCGTCCGCTGCACCACGGCGAGCGCGGCGGGGTAAAGGTCCGCCAGGTTCATTCCGCTGGTGGCCAGGGCGGCGATGTCACGCCGGGCACGCTCAGCGCGCTCCTCCCACATAGCTCCAGTATCCGCCCGAGGGGCCGCACCGCAATCCCCCAAAGTGGGGATTTCCCAAGCACCCCGGAACCCCCTTGCAGGGGATAGGGAAGGCGCGCACCGGCGTCGTACTCTTCCCTCATGAACGCCGTATCCCAGATCTTCGCGGTCCTCGCCGCCGTGGTGTACATCGCGGTGTTCCCGCTGGAAAGCTTCCTGATGGACCGGCCGTGGGCGCAAAAGTTCCTGAGCACCCCACCGCGGAACGTTCCGGCTGTGATGATGTGGGCCATCCCCACCGGGTTCCGGAACCTGGTGATCGGCCTGGGAGTCCTGGCGGGGGTGGCCGCGGTGAACATGGGCTACCTGGTGGTGGGCTACACCCTGGTGGTCTACTGCTGCCTGAACATGGTGCTGACCGCTCCGGCCATGTTCCTGGCGGACATGCTGGGCCACTATCCGAAGAAAGGCGACAGCATCCCGGGCACCCTCGGCGCCACCGTCCCGGCCCTGCTGGCACTGGTGACGCTGCCGTTCTGAAGCAGGGTAGCAGCGTCCGTTGACAGCAAAATTTGGCGGACGTGCAATTAAAGAGGTTCCGGCAGCAGCCGGAACCAATCCACGAAGCGGCCCCCGCTTCCGTGAGGCCGCCCAAAAATTGGAGGTCCACAATGGGACAGGCACGCGAAGTCATGGACCGTCTCACCACGGCCATGGACAACAAGGACAAAGAGACGCTGGCCCGGTGCTATGCCGCCAACGCTGTTGCCTACACCCCTGATGAAGGGGAACTGGCCGGGCGCGACGCCATCACCAACTACCTTTTCCACTTCTGGGAATCGATGCCCGACGTCCGATACGAGCACGGTGACAGCTACGAGGCCGGGAACGTGGCCATCGACGAGGGCTTCGTTGTAGGGACGAACACCGGACCGCTGAGCCTGCCCACCGGCGAAACAATGCCGGCTACGGGCAAGCAGGTCAGGGTCCGGAGCTGCGACATCGCCCGGGTTGAAGGAGGCGAAATCACATCCCACCACTTCTACTTCGACCAGGTGGAGTTCCTGTCACAGCTCGGACTGATGCGCGAACTGACCTCGCACTGATCATTCCCCTCAATGAAAGCGAACCAGGCCCTAAATGAACGGAGGGGGCGCCCAGACGCCCCCTCCGCGATTGCCGGTCCTGCCTACGGATCCGTGAAGATCCAGAGGCCGCTGTCCCGGTCACTGGCCAGGACGTAGGTCATTCCGTCCTCGCCAACAAACGTTTCCACTCCCCAGAAGTCGTTGCCGGCCTGGTCCAGGTAGCCACCGACTTCCACCAGCTCACAGGTGGCATTGTCCGCGGGGTTGCTGCACTGGATTTGGACCGCCCGGAGGCCGCCGGAGTAGTACGCAAGGTACGCCAGCGAAGGATCCTGCGGATCAACGGCGACCTCGTGGACACTCAGGTCCCCGTAGCCGAGGGCGTAGGCGGGATCATGGGCTTCCGGGATGGCGAAGGTGTCCAGCTCTTCAAGGGTGTTCGCATCCAGGAGGTGGACGTAGCCCCAGCCGTCAAAGATTGAGCCCACTTCGATGTCAGCCCCTACCGTGCCTATTGGCAGGTTTTCAGGGTAGCTCCACGGCGCATCCAGCGGGGCCAGGTCGAAGAGCCGGTGGAATGCAGCATGGGTGGTGCATACGGCGACGATCTCATCCACGAAGGCGCCCGAGCCGCAGAACGGCTCACCCGCGGTGGCCTCACCACTGTGATGGTTGACGAAGACCACCGCATCCCAGCCCGCGAGCGCTGCCTCGTGGGCCTTTTCACCCGGGAAGCACGCTTCCTCGGTTGCGCTTGGGTCTCCCGCGGGACCCCTCTGGAGGACAAGGGTGGCTTCCTCTCCGGCTGCGAGCGAGTCCAGGTAGCCGGGGATGCTTTCAGGAGTAGGGATGGCAGCGGAGCCCGGGCAGCCGTAGCCGCCGTAAACCACCGGACCATTCAAGGTCAGGTCATCCAGAATGGCCGGGGTCTGGCCCCCGGAGACGATCGCTGACGGGTAGGTGCCCTGGTAAGCGCCGCTGGTGATGGTGAAGTCGTCCGTGCGGTAGGGGGCGAAGTCCTCGTCCGTAGTGATGATGAACCTGTTGTCTGCAGTGAATTCGGCCTGGTGCGCATTGCCCTCGGGCGTGAGCGAGACGCCCAGGGATTCCAGCAGTTCGGGGTCCACCGGTGCAAACTCCGAGTCGCCGAGGAACACGGCGTTTGCGGGATCATCAACGTTCAGGAGGACATAGCCGCCGTCCCAGTAAGAGAGCAGCATGATGAATTCGCCGTCGATTTCCTTGACCACCATGTCATGCAGGAAAGATTCGGTGAGCCCCAGATCGGGCTGGTCCACGTCAAAATCGTTCAGGTCGTATTCCGCTACCAGGCGCGGCCGGTGCGGGTTGGTGATGTCGAAGATATCCACGTCCGCGGTCTCTTCGTTGTCGGTGACCACCACGTAGGCCCCGTCCCCTGCGTCCCAGGCAAAAACGCTGTGGATTTCATTCGCATCACGGCTGCCCGGTTCGCGGTCACCGAAATTCTCGGACAGCTTCTTGGGGTTCAGGGGGTCGCTGACGTCATAAAGGGATACGCCGCCTTTGGCGTTCTTGCCGCACGCTTCGTTGTTGACCACCAGGACATCACCGGTGAAGTTTGCGGTGCTGACGGCCACAACCTGGAGGCCTTCGCCGGGACGGGTGTCCTGGTGTGAGGGGATGAATCCCACCTGTTCAGGTTCGGTTCCCGCCTCCGGTTCCGCTTGATCCACGCTTGTGATGTCGACAATGTAAACGCCGGCATCCGGGCTGTTCTGCCCTCCGGTTTCCGGTCCCGCACAGTCAGGCTCACCCCAATTGGCGAGGAAGGCGGTGTTCCCGTCGGGAGAAACACTTACATCTGCAATGAGGTCCGGGGTATCGGTCAGGTCGACCACATCCACCAGATTGATCTTCCCGAACGCTCCGCTGCCAACGAGGTGACCCTCGTCCATGCCGTCCTGGCCGTCCGGGTGTGCAAGGGCGCCGGTGAGTCCGATTGTTGATAGCGCCAGGGTACTTAAAGCTGCAAAAACTACCAATCCACTGCGTTGTGGCATGCTTTGCCTCCAGCTGAATTTTTTCTTGGGCCCCCAATGGCGCTCAGCCTAGACCTGCGGCTATTCCAGTGTCTAGGAAATTTTCAGGTTCCTTTCAGGATTTGCAACTAAAGAAGCCAAAAGGTGTGCGGTTAGAGACAGCTTTCGTCAATCCGGAGGAGCACGCTGTCAAACGTGAAAGATGCGGCGTGAAAAAGCCGTGGGCACCTTCGGAGGAGAAGGTGCCCACGGCTTTCAGGATTCGAGCCTGCGGCTAGCGCTCGCAGGCCACGCCGTCAGAGTCGCCGTCCATGGCAGGGCGGTAGCCGGGCTGGCCTGCGTAAAGTGGAGCCGCGCCCGCCGCCTTGGCAGCTGCACAGTTGGCGTAGTACACCGACGACGGCGCCGGTGCTGCGGGTGCCGGCGCGGGTACAGCCTGGCGGGCAGCAGCGTCCCGTGCCGCCTGCTCAGCCGCTGCTTGGGCGGCGGCCGCCTGAGCTGCGGCAGCTTGTTCTGCCGCGACTTGCTGCGCGGCGGCTTGGTCGGCTGCAGCCTTTTCCGCCGCAGCTTTTTCCGCCGCAGCCTGCGCGGCAGCAGCCTGCTCAGCGGCTGCCTTTTCTGCCGTTGCCTTCTCGGCGGCAGCCTTTTCCGCTGCAGCCTTCTCGGCAAGGACGCGCTTGGAATCAGCTTCAGTCATCCATACAAGGCGCTGGTCGGCTCCCATGGTGCAAGTGAGCGTCTGGTTGCTGTATTTCTGCGTTGCAGCAGCAGTGCTGCAGGTTGAATTGGCTGGGTTGGTAGCAGTGGGTGTAGGCGTTGGCGTAGCCGTTGCCGATGCCTTTACGGGGCTGACCAGGGTTGCCTTGTCGGTCTCCACCCGCGGGGCGGCGGTGGCACCAACTACGCCCGCACCCAGGATCAGTGCGACAAATCCGGAAACAGCTACCAGCCCGCCGGACTTGCGGTGCGGCAGCCCCACCCAGGACCGCCTTTTGAAGAGGAATGCATAAAGCCCGGTGAGCAGGGCAGCAAGACCAAGAATGAACAGCACCATTCCCACCCCACCCACCAAAGCGAAGGGTATAAGCAGGAGCAGCAGCACTGCCGCCACAATCCAGAAAAGCACGGTCGGTTTCCAGCGCTGCTGCGGCTGCGCAGGAGCATACGGGTGGTTCGAATAATTGGTCATGTTTCCCCCTAGGAAATGGTTGAGATGGTGATGCAATGGGGCGTGTAAACCCCAAGTCAATGGGTCAGCTTTCGCAGGCAACGCCGTCCGAATCGCGGTCCAGCCCGGCCCGGTAGCCTGCCTGCCCGGTGGACAGCGGCGCTGCGCCCGCCGCCCGGACAGCGGCACAGTTGGCGTAGTACACGGCGGGTGCCGGGGCAGCAGGAGCAGGCGCGGGCACCACCGGCGCAGGAGCCGCGGGGGCCGGTGGCACAGCCGCCGGTGCAGGCTCGGCCGGAGCAACCTCGGGTGCGGGCGCCGGGGCGGCAGGAGCCTGGTTGACCGGTGCCTGGTTAGCCGGCGCCGGTTGGCCGGCGCAGCCAGCGAGGATCCGAGACATCGCGTCGTGCTCGGCCTGAGTGACCCACAGGCTGTACGCCGCCTTCACCGAAATCTGCCGGGCAACGTATTCGCACCGGAACCCCTTGTTCGGCGGCAGCCAGGTGGCGGCGTCGCCGTCGCCCTTCTTCTGGTTGGTGGGCCCGTCCGTCGCCTGAAGGTTCAGCGGATCGTTGGCGAACGCCGTCCGCTTTTCGGTGGTCAGCTGCTGTGCGCCCTTTTGCCAGGCGTCGCTGAGCGCAACCACGTGGTCAATCTGGACCTTGCTGCTGGTCCCGCTCCCCCGCAGGAAGCTGATGGACGTCGCCGTGTAGGGGTCCGCCAGCGTCCCGGACTGTACCTTGCAGGGGACACTGTTCGTGAACGTGATACCCGTCAGGTCACGCTGGAGGATGTCATTCCGGGTGTCGCAGCCGTTCCGGTCCACGTCCGCCCATGCCTGCCCGAACAGGGCACGGTCGTAGCCGGTCTTGGGGGCGCGGCCCTTGATCGGAAGGGTGGCCAGCAGCTCAGACGCTGTGGTGGTGAAGGCATGCTGCGGTCCCGGACCTTGCGCGGCAACCGGCGCCACAAGAGGAGTGGTTTCGACGTCCAGCGGCACGCCGGTGTCCAGGACTGTTGGAACGGACGACGGCGCGGGCGTGGCCGACGGGGCAGTGGTGGCTGTGGAGGTGGCCACCGCAGCCGGGGTCCGCACGGCGACCGGCGCCAGGCCTCCGGAGAAAGCCGCCGGCAGTGAAGCAGCACCGGCAACGAAGAATGCCAGCGAGACCCCGAGGGCGATGGCGCCGGACTTCCGCCGGGGCCGCCGTGCTGGCCCCGGTCCGGGATCCGGAGCCGGCTGGACAGGCTCGAGCCCGGACCGATTGTTCGTCATTGATGTTGTCCCCCGACAAATAAAGGCCCGGCAGCACGCCGGGCCTTTGCTTAGCCACAAGTGGTTATGGTGAGGAGCCTATTTCCCGGCAGAACCGGTAATGCGGAAACTGCGGGAAGCCTGAGGCAACTTTGATTCCGTCTTGATCCCGCCTTGATATTTCGTGTAACACTGCGGACAAAAGCCCTCCACACCATGGTGCGGCGGCCGACGGCGGCGCGTGCCGCCGTCGTAATCCTCCTTCGGGAACCGCCCCCGGACTACGCCCGCTGGGCGATGTTGAGGATGTTTCCCTCGCTGTCCAGGAACCAGGCGCCCTTGCCGAATGAGTCGGTGGACACGCCGTTCTCCGTCTTCAGGCCGGGGAAATCGTAGTCTTCAAAAGTGACGCCGCGGCCGCGCAGCTCCTCCATCTCGCGTTCGAGGTTGTCCGTCTCCCAGCCCATCTGGGTGTTCTTGGCAGAGCCGGCGTTGTCGGTCTGGTAGATGAGGAAGCTGGTTCCGTTGCCGCAGCGGTACATCAGGCTGTCCTCGATGGTTTCGGAGGGTTCCAGCCCCAGCTTGTCCCGGTAGAAATCCTTGGCCCTGTTGATGTCCTTTGCGGGAAGGACAGCCATAATTGCTGAATCTTTGAGCATGGTGATTCCTTAGTGCATTGTCTGCCGTAATGGCGGCTGCTCTCCCCCGGTTGCGCTGCCCGGACCTGGCGGTCAGGGAAACGCCTGGCCGCCCTTCGCGCCACTGCCGGGGCGGCCACCTGGAACTCTGCGTGCCCCGCCAGCCATCAATGGCGCCAGGGTCCCCGAAGCCTACGAGGCCATTATGGAACCGAATCGCGCCCACGGAAATAGGGGATTTTTACCGGCCCTGCGGCGGCTTCAGTCCCTTGGCGTACGCCGCCTGCCCCACGTGCTGCAGGCAGTCCGCAAGGGTGCTGACGAGCCGCACACCGAGGGTGACCGGCGGGTCCCAGCGGGTGTCGACGATCGCGTCAAGGTCACCGTCACCCAGGGTCTGCAGGAACTCCACGGTCTGCCGGTGGACGGCGTCGTAGTACTGCAGCAGCAGTGGCGCCTCAGCGCGCACGGCGTCCACCTGCTCGCTGGAATGGCCATACCCGGTGTCGTTGGCAGTGAGCGGCAGGCCGAACCGGCCCACAAAATCCTGCGCTATCCACACCTGTTCGCGGCCGGCGACGTCCGCCACCTGCGCGTCCTCCACGCGGCCCAGGTGCCAGACGAGCCAGGCGATCGAATTGCCGGTGCCGCCCGGCCGCAGGGCCAGCGCCGCGCCGTCGAGCCCTTCAAGGGTGGCCTCCACGGTCTCGCGGACCCGGCCAAAGGCGTCCAGCAGCAGTTCGTTGGTTTTCACGGTTCCCTTCCTGCTCTTATTCCTCGGGGGCCGCAGGGGCCCTGCGTTACTTCCGGATCTCCGCCAGGCGGAGCCGGACCATCTCCTCCACCACCTCATCGGGGACGGGATGGCCAGGCGTGAACCGGACGGTGCCCTTGGACAGGGAGAAGCCCTCAAGCCTGGGTGCGACGGCGTCCACCACTTCGGGCGAGAACGGGAAGATGGACAAATGTTTGGCTGCCGCCGCCACCCCGATCAGCGGCTTGCCGTCCAGCTTCAGGGCGGGCATCCCGTAGCTCCGGCCTTCCTCGGCCTCGGGGACGATGCGCCGCGCGGCCGCGATAACGCGCTGCAGGCAGCCGCGTTGAGGTTCAGGCAAGGCGGCAAGGGAATCGTCAACGTCACCCATGCGGCCAGTCTAGACCCGGGCGTACGACGGCGGGACGGGTGGTTCCAGCGCGACGGCACCTCCCTTGCGCTGCAGTCTGGCGCAGTAACGCCCGGCGTCAGCGCGCAGGGGCGGTCCCCGCGCACCGACCCAGGGCCTCGGTGCGCAGCCCGGTGCGCCGGGTTTTCCCGCTACGCTTTCGCGGCCCGGATCGCCTTACGCACCGCAGCCCCTACGACCGAAATGACTGGCACCAGGCAAAACAGTGCCATCACGGTATTGGGCCGGAAGGACACCTGCCCGCCAACGTTCCGGTACACACCAAGCGGTAGCACCATTCCCCCTCCCCCGCCGCCGGAGGCACCGTCCGGCCCGGCTTCGCCGCCTCCGCCAAACCCGAAAGACACCAGCGCCACTGGGATGACCTCTTCCCCTCCGACCTGGACCGGGGCACCGTACGCCTTGGAGACGCCCATGTTCTTGAATGCTTCAATCAGGGACGCGAATGTATCAGCCATGGCCCCACCCTATGGGCGCTGGGTCACGGGCAACAGACCTGCTGCCGGGCCGCCGCCGTCAGCTTTGTACGCGCTGGCGGTAGTTCCGCGGCGTTTCCCCGGCATCGTTCAGGAAGTGCCGGTTGAAGTTGGACAGGTTGGAGAAGCCCACTTCGTAGCAGATGTCCGAAATTGCCTTGTCCGTCCGCTCCAGCAGGCGCCGGGCGTGGGCCAGGCGGAGCTTGCGCACAAGATCGCTGAAATTCTGGCCGGTGGCGCGCTTGAAGTACTTGGAAAAGGTGGGTTCGGGCATACCCACCAATGCCGCTGCCTCGGCCATCTTGACGGTGCCGGCGTGGTTGCTGAAAACGTACTCCAGGACAAGATCGACGACGGCGGCGGCCTGGCCGTCCAGCTGCGGGCGGAACCACTCCTCCGCCAGGTAGCGCCGGTCTTCCTGCGGCGCCCGGACCAGAACCCCGAACAGCTCAAAAAGGTGCTGGAGCCGGGCCAGGCCGGAGGTTTCCCCCATCGCCTCGATGGCCGCCGCCGCCTCCTCCGCTGAACGGCCCAGGAATTCGATCCCCCGCTGGGACTGCTCCAGCAGCGGCCTCACCTCGGCGAGTTCGGGAACCAAGGCCGCCGCCTGCTCAACCCACTTACCGTCGAACTGGATCACGGCGTCCCGGTTCTCAAGCACCTCGCCGGGCTCGAGGTCGCTGACCCAGTCGTGCGGCAGGCCGGAACCCACCAGAGCGACATGGCCGGCCTCGAACGTGCCGATATGGTCTCCGACGATGAACTTTCCCGTGCCTTTGCGGATCAAGTGGATCTCGTACTCGGGATGGTAGTTCCACCGTGCCACCGGGCTGGGGTAGCTGTGCTGGTGCCACCGGACTGAATGGTTGGGGTCCGGCGGGATGACCTCCCGGTTGGCCCGCATCCCCAGCAGGCGTTCGGCCAGCCTTGCCGTGGCTCCGTCAGCAGTATCCGCGGCGGTCATCGTGGTGCTCCGTAGGTGTGTGGGTTTATGAAGTATGGACAGGCGTGGGCGGTCCCGGTCCCAGAGTAGCGCCTGATCCGCCGTGATGCCCGGAAAATAAGTATCAGAAATTGGCAAGCAGGGCGCTAGTTGTGGCCTGCGCCCCAGGCCTAACCTTGAACTACATCAGCGAGGAACACCGGAGTCTCCGGTGGATGGCCCTCGCCCAGGTCCAGTACCCCGACGTGGCAGTCGGGTGCGGTGACTGTGCACCCCTGAAGAACAAAGGAGTCCTTAATGCGCCCAAAAATGCGTGCTGCGACCCTGGCCGCCGGCGCTTTGTGTGTCGCGCTGAGTGCCTCGGCCTGTGCAGGTGCCGGCGGTGGCAATTCCGCCGGAGACCCGAACAGCATCAGTGTCCTGATGGTCAACAACCCGCAGATGGAGGATCTGCAGCGGCTTACCGCGGAGAACTTCACCAAGGAAACCGGGATCAGGGTCAACTACACGATCCTGCCGGAGAATGACGTGCGGGCCAAGATCAGCCAGGAATTCTCCAGCCAGGCCGGCCAGTACGACGTCGCCTCCCTCTCCAACTACGAGATTCCCTTCTACTCCGCGAACGGCTGGCTTGCCCCGCTGGACAACGTTGCTGCGGATCCCGGGTTTGACCAGGAAGACATCCTGCCGGCCTATACGGCGTCCCTCACCGGTGAAGACGGCAAGCTCTACGGCGAACCGTTCTACGGGGAGTCTTCCTTCCTGATGTACCGCAAGGACATCCTGGACGCCGAGGGCCTGACCATGCCGGCAAAACCCACCTGGGACGAGGTGGCGGACATCGCCGCGAAGGTGGACGGCGCGGAACCGGGCATGAAGGGCATCTGCCTCCGCGGGCAGCCGGGCTGGGGCCAGGTCTTCGCACCCCTGACCACCGTGGTGAACACCTTCGGCGGGACCTGGTTCGACAAGGACTGGAATGCCCAGGTCAACTCCCCGGAGTTCACCGAAGCTGTGGAGTTCTACACCAAACTTGTCCGCGAGCACGGCGAAGCAGGCGCCGCACAGGCCGGCTTCACCGAGTGCCTGAACAACATGGGCCAGGGCAAAGTGGCCATGTGGTACGACGCAACGTCCGCCGCAGGCGCCCTGGAAGCTGAGGACTCCCCGGTCAAGGGCAAGATCGGCTACGCCCAGGCACCGGTCAAGGAAACAGCCTCTTCCGGCTGGTTGTGGACCTGGTCCTGGGCCATGCAGTCCGCGTCCAGGAAGCAGGACGCTGCCGAGAAGTTCATTGCCTGGGCAAGTTCCAAGGACTACGAGGAGCTCGTGGCGTCCGAGCTCGGCTGGGCAAAGGTTCCGTCCGGCAAGCGCATCTCCACCTACGAGAACGCCGACTTCCAGAAGGCAGCGCCGTTCTTCGAAGCCGAGCGCTTCGCCATCGAGAACGCCGACCCCAAAAACCCCGGCGCGCAGGAACGCCCCGCCGTCGGGATCCAGTTCGTCGGCATTCCCGAGTTCGCAGCCCTCGGCACAAACGTGTCCCAGGGTGTCAGTTCCGCCATCGCCGGCCAGGGCAGCGTGGCTGACGCGCTGGCCAAGGGCCAGGAAGCCGCCCAAAAGGTCGGCGACAAGTACAAGCAGCCCTAACCTAACCGCAGGAGAACATCATGACTACCGCAACGGCGCGCATCTCCCGCCCGGGACACACCGCAGCAAAACCTACACGGGACGCCAAATCGCGCGAACGAGCCCTGGCATGGGCGCGGCGGGCACCGCTGCTTCCCGCCCTGGTCTTCCTGATCCTGGTCACGCAGCTTCCATTCGTGGCGACCCTGATCATCTCGTTCATGAACTGGAACAGCCTCAGCCCGGACAAAACGGCTTTCGCCGGCTTGGAGAACTACGCCACGGTCCTGACCGACCCTGATCTGCGCCAGGCGATCTTCACCACCATCCTCCTCACCGTTTCCGTTGTCCTGATCAGCCTGCTCATCGGCCTGGGACTGGCGCTGCTGCTGGACAAGAAGTTCATCGGCCGGGGCCTGGCACGGACCCTGCTGATCGCACCGTTCCTGGTGGTTCCCGTGGCAGCGGCCCTGATCTGGAAGCACGCCCTGCTCAACCCCACCTACGGGCTGATCAACGGCGTCCTCACCTGGGTTTGGGCACTTTTCGGCAGCGCTGCGGCGCCGCAGCTGGACCTGCTCTCCCAGGCACCCATGATGGCCGTGATCCTCTCCCTGGTGTGGCAGTGGACGCCGTTCATGATGCTCATCCTGCTCGCCGGACTGCAGTCCCGCCCCATGGACACCGTGGAGGCTGCCCAAATGGACGGCGCCACACCCTGGGGAATCTTCCGGCACCTGACCCTGCCGCACCTGCGCCAGTACCTGGAGCTCGGCGGACTCCTCGGCGCAATCTACATCGTGCAGAACTTCGACGCCGTCTTCACCCTCACCGCCGGCGGGCTGGGCACGGCCAACCTGCCCTACGCGATCTACCAGACGTTCTACTTCGCCAACGAATACGGCCTGGCATCCGCCGCCGGCGTCGTGGTGGTCATCGGCACCATCATCGTGGCCACCTTCGCCCTCCGCACCGTCTTTTCACTCTTCAAGAAGGAGGCAGCACGATGAGCACCCTCACCCCCGCTGCACCGCAAAGCCCAGGCTCTGCCCGTTCCACATCGCCCACCGCACTGAACACCGGCCGCGCGCCACGCCGCCGCGGCAAGGCGCGGATGGACCCCACCCGCAACAACACCGCCGCCGGCATCGCAGCCTGGCTGCTCGCGCTGCTCTTCGCAGTCCCGGTCCTGTGGATGATCCTCACCTCGTTCCACTCCGAGACGGACGCCGCAACCAACCCGCCGTCCATCGCCGCGAACCTCACCCTGGATGCGTACCGGGAGTTCTTCGGCGAAACATCCGGCGTCAGCCCGTGGCCGTCACTGATCAACTCCACCACCGCCTCGGTCCTGTCCACCGTCCTGGTGCTGCTCCTGGCCTTCCCGGCGGCATATGCGCTCTCCATCCGGCCGGTGAAGAAGTGGACAGACGTGATGTTCTTCTTCCTCTCCACCAAGATGATGCCCGTTGTGGCAGCGATCTTGCCGCTCTACCTCTTCGCCAGGACAGTCGGGGCCCTGGACAACATCTGGTTCCTGATCCTGATGTACACCTCCATGAACCTGCCCATCGCTGTCTGGATGATGCGCTCCTTCCTCGCCGAGGTGCCCGAAGAAATGCTCGAGGCCGCCCAGATCGACGGCGCCAACCTCCTGCTCATCCTCCGCAAAATCATCGCCCCCGTGGCCATGCCGGGCATCGCCGCCACCGCCCTGATCTGCTTCATCTTCAGCTGGAACGAACTGCTCCTGGCCCGGGTCCTCACCGGCGTGGTGGCAGGTACCGCCCCGGTGTTCCTCACCGGCTTCGTCTCCGGCCAGGGCCTCTTCCTCGCCCAGGTCTGCGCGGCCGCCGTCGTGATCTCCCTCCCTGTGCTGTTCGCGGGCTTCGCCGCCCAGGACAAACTCGTCCAGGGCCTCTCCCTGGGCGCCGTGAAGTAACCAGCGCCGTGAAATTGCCGCCGGTTCCCACCACAACTTTTTCAAGGAGTACTTCGATGACAACACCCACCACCCAGACCGTGCGCGCCCAGCAGCAGGAACTGCCCGCCACCATGCGCGCGAACATCCTCAAAAGCCAGGGCGACATGGCCATGGAAACCCTGCCCCTTCCGCAGCTCGACCCTGACCAGGTCCTGGTGCAGGTGGCCGCCGTGGGCGTCTGCGGCAGCGACGTGCACTACTACGAACACGGCAGGATCGGCCCCTACATCGTGGACCACCCGCTGGTCCTGGGCCACGAGCTTTCCGGCCGGATCGCCGCGGTCGGCAGCGCCGTGGACCCCGCGCGCGTCGGCCGGCGGGTCGCCGTCGAACCCCAGCGCCCCTGCCGCACGTGCAAACAGTGCAAGGCCGGCAGGTACAACCTCTGCCCGGACATCGAGTTCTACGCCACCCCGCCGGTGGACGGCGCGTTCGCCGAATACGTGAGCATCCAGAGCGACTTCGCCTACGACATCCCGGACAGCGTCAGTGACGAGGCGGCAGCCCTGATCGAGCCGCTCTCCGTGGGGCTTTGGGCCTGCGAGCGCGCGGAGATCAAGCCCGGCAGCCGGGTGCTGATCGCCGGGGCCGGGCCCATCGGCATCATCGCCGCCCAGGCCGCCCGGGCCTTCGGCGCCACGGAGATCTACATCAGCGACATCGCCGAGGACCGGCTGGCCTTCGCCCTGGAACACGGCGCCACACACGCGCTCAACGCCAGGACGGACAGCGCGGAAGGGCTCGACGTCGATGCGTTCATTGACGCGTCCGGCGCACCGCAGGCGGTCCGTTCCGGGATCAAGGCGGTGGCCCCGGCCGGCCGCGTAATCCTGGTGGGGCTCGGCGCCGACGACGTCGAACTGCCGGTCTCTTATATCCAAAACTGGGAGATCTGGCTCTCCGGCGTGTTCCGCTACACCAACACCTGGCCGCTTGCCATCCAGCTGATCGCCGACGGGAAAGTGGACCTGGACATCCTGGTCACCGGCAGGTTCGCCCTCGCCGAGTCCGAAGAGGCGCTCAAGGCAGGCAGGCAGCCCGGCCAGCTCAAGGCCGTCGTCTACCCGGGCCGCTGAGCGTGATCACCGTCATCGGCGAATCCCTGGTCGACATCATCAGCGATCCACGCGAGGTGGGTCGCACGCAGGTGCACCCGGGCGGCAGTCCGCTTAACGTCGCCGTAGGTGTTGCCCGTCTCGGCCTGGCAACCACGCTCGTGACGCACTATGCCGACGATCCCCACGGCCTGTTGATCGCTGCCCACCTGGGCGGCAACAACGTGGAGGCGATTGTGGGAGGTTCCCTGCCGACGTCGTCCGCGGCGGCGTCGCTGGACGGGAACGGCGCCGCGGAGTACACGTTCTCCATTGGCTGGGACATTAGCGGCGCTTCCATCCCGGCCTTGGCGGCGGTGGAAAGCTCACTCCATGTCCATACCGGATCCATCGCCGCCGTCCTGGCTCCAGGTAATCAGACGGTTCGCCGGCTGGTGGATGCTGCCCGGCCCCATGCCACCGTCAGCTTCGATCCCAACTGCCGGCCGGCCATCAGCGGCGACGCCGACGCCGCCCGGCAGGACATTGAAGGCTTCGTGTCCGTGAGCGACATCGTCAAAGCCAGCGACGAGGACCTGCGCTGGCTGTATCCGGACAGGACGCCGGATGAGTCGCTGGCCGCCTGGCTGGACCTGGGACCGGCACTGGTTGCACTGACGCGCGGCGCGGACGGGCCCGTGATCCTGACCCGGCAAGGGCGTGTTGAGATGCCGGCGGAACCCGTTACCGTGGCGGACACTGTGGGTGCCGGCGATTCCTTTATGGCGGCACTGGTCTCCGGCCTGGGGCAGCTGGGCGCGCTGGGCGGCGACGGCAGGACACGCCTGCACCGCCTCTCCCCCGGGGAACTGCAGGCCCTGGCGGCCTACGCGAACAGGGCGGCCGCCATCACGTGTTCCCGGCCGGGCGCCAACCCGCCCACAACAGCTGAGCTCGGCTCCCTGGCCGGCATGCCCGCCAGGTCCGGCTAGGCCTGGCGCGGAGGAGCCGTGGAGCCGCGGACCACCAGTTCGGTTCCCAGCTCGATCCGCTGCGGCAGTTCCTCGTCGCCGTCCAGGTGGCGGAGCAGGGCGCGCATGGCCGTCTCGGCCATCTGCACCACGGGCTGGCGGACGGTGGTCAGCCCCGGCTCCACCCATTCGGCCGCAGGGATGTCGTCAAAACCCACAATGGACAGGTCGTCGGGGATGCTCAGCCCGGCGGCGCGCGCCGCCCGGTAGGCACCCAGGGCCTGGTCGTCGTTGCCCGTGAAGATCGCGGTGGGCCGGTCCTCCAGCTGCAGCAGCTTGCGGGTGGCGGCCTCACCGGACTCGATGGAGAAGTCGCCGGGAACCATCAGGGCGGGATCAACCGGAATCCCCGCCCTTCGCAGGGCAGAGCTGTAGCCGTCCTCACGCGCGCTGCTGCACTGCAGGTCCTCGCGGCCGCCGATCATGCCGATCCGCTTGTGGCCCAGCTGCAGCAGGTGCTGCGTGGCCGAATATCCGCCGTCCCAGTTGGCGGCGCCGACTGTCATCAGGTCCGGGCCGGGCTGGCCCACGGGATCGATCAGCACCACCGGGATGCCAAGCGACTTGATCCGCTGGATCTGTTTGGCGTCCAGCTGGTAGACCGCCATCAGCAGGCCGTCCGATTTCCGCTCCGCAACGTTCGCCAGCCAGGGCCGGATGCGTGAGCCGTCCAGGCTGAGGCTGCTGACCACCGTGCCGTAGCCGGCGAGCTGTGCCACGCGCTCAACGCCCTCGATGATTTCCAGTGCCCATTCCGAGCCCATACCCGGAAACACCAGGTCCACCAGCCCGGCCTTCTGGCGCCGCTTGGCCGGGCGGCGGGCGTAGTCCCGCCGGGCAATGATCTCCTCCACCCGCGCCCGGGTCTCCGCCGCCACATGGGCGTGCCCGTTCAGCACTTTCGAAACAGTCGGAACGGAGACCCCGGCCTCGCGCGCAATCTCACTGATCGTGGCACGTCCCGTTTCCTGCTTGCTCACCAAGCCGTCCTTTCATCCGGGACAGCGCCCGGGTCAGCTATCGGAAAGTTCCCACGTCTGGATCCGGCCGCACATGCCGTAAAACCTGCGGTTCTTCCGTTGCCCCATGGTAGTCCGCGCCTTGCCCAGGTAGAAACTTTCCGCCGCGTCCAGAGAAGCCAGTTGCTGCCGCGTGGTCTCGGCCTGCTCCGCTGCGCCGCCGGCCAGGACGTCGGCCCACGCCGCGGTCCTGGGAGCCACCAGCCGGGCGGCCGCGGCATGGAAGTCCGCCAGTGCCGTGGGCCCGGACTCGATCACCGCAGCCTTCAGGGCAAGGTAGCCTTCCAGCGCCAGGTCACGACGGCGGCGGGCCGCTTCCTCCCCCTCGGCCAGTCCGGCGTCGGCATCCTTAATCTCCAGGGCCGCGGCCCTACCGTACGCTTCGGCGTCCGCGAGGTGCTCCGGCGGGAACGTCATGACGGCGTCCCCGTTTTCCGGCAACCCGGCATTCTGCATCACCACCAGGACCTTGAGGTTGCCGGAATCGTTGATGGCACGGTGCACCGTTCCGGGGGTGAACCACAGCACCACTCCCGGCTCCAGCGGCGAGGAGGTGAAGCCGTCCGAGTTCAGCGTCTCCAGCCGGCCTGACCCTTCCAGCACCACGTACGCCTCGGTGGAGGCGGTGTGCATGTGCGGTGACCCGCCCGCGCAGCCGTCCGCGCCGGGCCAGTCATAGATGGTGACCTCGGAAAGCCCGGTGGCCCCGGGGAAAGTTGTTCCCACGGCTATGCCCAGCTTTCCAGTGCCTGCTGCGCCGCTCCGGCCAGGGCGGCGGCGCGTGCCCCGTCCACCGCGCCGTCGGCAATCACCACGGCGTAGCGGAAGGTCAGCGGTGAGCCTTCCTCCAGCGGCACCTCCTTGCTGAAGAACGGCGCAGAGCCCAGGCACGCAAACATCGAGGACCTGGCGAACCACTGGGTGGGAGCGCCGGGGTTGGCACCGTCCTCCGTGAAGAGGATGGTGGAGGACCGGCACGTGTCGTCATGCTTCCCGGTGAAGGCGATCCATGGTGAGCGGGTTCCCATGAATTCGTCCCCGCCGGTTCCCTCCGGGCTGCGGAACTCGCCGCCGGTGAAGGACCGCGGGCCGCGCCAGAACAGTCCGCCGTAGCCGGCGTTGTCTCGGCCCTCGGTGGTGGGGCTTCCGATGGTGATGGTTTCCCCGGAAATGTTGCTCATTTCGGACTCGAACAGGATGGCGTAGGCGCCCTCAGTACCTTCGGCGTCCAGGAGCTGGATGCTGAAACGGCGGTTCTCCGCGATGACAGGTTCCCCCTCCTGGGACGTCCAGGTAAGGGATTCCGACGCCGTGATCCCGGCTTCGGTCTCCTTGACCGAAGCGAATGCCTGGTGGGTCATGGCGCCGTTGTTGTCCAGGTTGGCGTACTCGGTGGCGCGTGTGTAGGTGGCGCCGCCCCAGAAGTTGTGCTTTCCCACGTTGGGCAGGGCCCAGGACAGGCCTTTGTGCCAGACGTGGTCCCACGGACGCGAAATGGTGACTTCGTCGCCGTCCAGGGTTGCCAGCGGGTGGAAGAACGGCCGGGGGCTTTCGTACTGGGCGTCGGTGGGCATGTAGGTATAGGTGGCGATGGTCCGGCCGTTGGCGGTGAAGCTGAGGGCGGCGCCGTCGTCCAGGACGCTCAGCTGGCGGGTTGTGGTGGCTGCGGGGGTGGTCATGGAAAAGTCTCCTTGAAAGTTGCGGGTTGTCAGGCGCGGGCGGCGCGGAGGGCGGTGGCGTCCAGCACTTCGGCGCCCAGTCCCTCGCCGTCCATGCCGGCGTAGAAGGGGTGGCCGGGGACGATGTCGCCGCGCCGGACCGGGGTGCCGGTGAAAGCCGAGGCGTAGATGGCGGCCGCGAGCTCCAGTGTCTGCCGTGCGGAGTCGGCGCCGGCAGGAAGGGGGCGCCCGGCGTCGAGCGCGTCATACATGGCCAGGAACTGCGCCGAGTGTCCGCTCCCCCGCTCCAGCGACTGCCCTGTCCACGCGTTGTTGACCTGCTCTTCATGGCCGGGGGCGGCCGTGATGGTCCAGTTGTCGGTGCTGTAGCCGTAGAGATGGTTCAGTTCCACGGTGGCGAACTCGCAGTCGATCCGGATATCCGAGGTCTCGCGGGGAGACAGCAGCGAGTTGACGATGGTGGCCACCGCGCCGTTCCCGAACCGGACCAGTGCCGCGGACAGGTCCTCGGTGGACGTGGCGCGGTCCTGCCGGGCGGCGATGGCGGTGATTTCCTCCCACGGGCCCAGCAGGTGGAGGAGAAGATCGAACTGGTGGATGCCGTGGCCCATGGTGGGTCCGCCGCCCTCGGCGTTCCAGGTGCCGCGCCAGGGCAGGTCCCAGTAGCTGTCCGGCCTGTACCAGAGCGTGTCACAGCGGGCCACCAGGGGACGGCCGAACTCCGCTGCTCCGATCAGTTCCCTGGCAGCCGCGGAAGCGTCGCCAAAGCGGTGCTGGAAGACGCAGGAGAACTGGGCGCCGCCCTGTGCCTGCGCTTTGTCCAGGCGGTCAAAGTCGGCCAGGCTGAGCGCCGGCGGCTTCTCGGACAGGACGTGGACGCCAGCCTCCAGGCATTCGATGGCCTGGTCAATGTGGAACATGGGCGGGGTGCACAGATGCACAATGTCCGGTTTGGCCCCGGCCAGCAGGTCGGCCAGGGTGAGGTACCTGCCCTCAATCCCGTGCTGGCCGGCGAAGGCGTCCAGCCGGCCCTGGTCCACATCGCATGCGGCCACGAGCTCCGCCCTCCCGCCTGTCCGGGCAAGGTTGTCCGCGTGCACCGCCGCGATCCCGCCGGTTCCCACGATGGCCACTCTGTACGTCCCCATGATCTCTCCGTCGAATGTCGTTGCAGTAGAGGTTTCGAAACTTTCCAGGGAAATTCAGAAGTTTCGAACACAAGTTTGAGCTTCTTTCTGCGCCCGCAATCAACCGTATGGAGCTTCTCAATGCTGCGTCAAGGATTTCATGCCTAGAAACTTGTAATAAGTTTCTGATAGTTTCAGAGAAATAATCACGATCCCTAGGAGAAGCCCGTGACGAGCGGTGCCGCCGAGAAGCAAGCACTAAGCCAGGACAGCGTTCCGGCCGGCGGCAGCAACGCCGTCGAACGCCTCATCCGTGAGATGACGCTGGAAGAGAAGCTGGCACAGCTGGCCGGCGTCTGGGTGAATGCCTCAACGGACGGCGACTCTGTGGCTCCCCTGCAGAACGAGATGGCCGGCGACGGCCGGTCCTGGGATGAAGTGATCTCCAACGGTTTGGGCCAGATCACCCGCATGTACGGCACTGTCCCCGTGGAGCCGCTCGAGGGTGCACGCCGGCTGGCGGCCGCGCAGGAACAGATCATGGCCGCGTCCCGATTCGGCATCCCCGCGCAGGTCCATGAGGAATGCCTCGCGGGCCTGGCTGCATGGAAAGCCACGGCGTTCCCCGTCCCCCTGGCCTGGGGCGCCACCTTCAACCCCGCCCTTGTCCGCCGGATGGCCGGGCTGATCGGGGAGCAGATGCGGCAGCTGGGCGTCCACCAGGGCCTGGCCCCTGTGCTGGACGTGGTGCGCGACCTGCGCTGGGGCCGGGTGGAAGAGACCATCGGCGAGGACCCGTACCTGGTGGGCGTCCTGGCCAGCTCCTATGTTGAGGGCCTGGAGGGGGCGGGGATCGTAGCCACCCTCAAGCACTTTGTTGGCTACTCCGCGTCCCGCGCCGGCCGCAACCACGCCCCGGTCTCCATGGGCCCCCGGGAACTGGCCGATGTGATGCTGCCGCCGTTCGAACTGGCCATCAAGCATGGCGGCGCCCGGTCCGTGATGCACGCCTACACGGATACTGACGGCGTGCCGGCGGCCGCCAACCGTGCACTCCTCACATCCCTGCTCCGGGACGAGTGGGGCTTCACGGGGACGGTGGTGGCCGACTACTTCGGTGTTGCCTTCCTCAACGTCACCCACGGCGTGGCCGCCGATTCGGGCGAAGCCGCTGCCCTTGCCCTCACCGCCGGCGTGGACGTGGAACTGCCGACGGTGAACTGCTACGGCAAGCCCCTGGAGGAACGGGTCCGCGGGGGCGCAGTTGCCGAGGAACTGGTGGACACCGCGCTGCGGCGGGTGCTGACCCAGAAGCAGGAGGCCGGGCTGCTGTCCCCCGATTTCAATCCCGCTCCGCCGGTACTTGCCGCGGGGACCATCAACCTTGACCCCGCGGTGAACCGCGCCCTGGCACGGGAGATCGCAGCACAGTCGCTGGTGCTGCTGAGCAACAGGACGCACGACGGCGGCCCTGCCCTGCCGCTGCCGGGCACCTTGGGCGGTGCACTCGGCGTGGTGGGGCCGCTGGCACAGGACCCCTTCGCAATGCTGGGCTGCTACTCCTTCGACGCACACGTGGGAGCTTCGCATCCTGACGTACCGATGGGCATACGGATCCCCACCGTCGCAGACGCTGCCGCGTCCCGCTTCGGCTCCCTCCGCAGCGCCGCCACCGGCACGTGCGAGGCCATCACGGAGGAACAGATCGAGCAGGCGTGCACTATTGCCTCAGAGGTGGACACCTGCGTGATCGCCGTGGGAGACAACGCCGGCCTCTTCGGCCGCGGCACATCCGGGGAAGGAAACGATGCCGCCGACCTCCGGCTCCCGGGTGACCAGCACTGCATGCTTGACCGGGTACTGGCTGCTGCCGAAGCTGGGGGCACGCGCACCGTCGTGGTGGTCCTCAGCGGCCGGCCGTACGCGCTCGGTGACTTCGTGGACCGCGCCGGGGCCATCATCCAGGGCTTCTTCCCCGGCGAGGAGGGCGGCGAGGCACTCTGGGACGTTCTGACCGGCGTCGTCAATCCTTCAGGCAAGCTGCCGGTGTCCGTGCCGCGGACGCCCGGCGGGCAGCCCGGCACCTACCTCCGCAGCCGGCTGGCCGGCCCGTCCGGTGTCAGCGCCCTGGATCCGTCGCCGCTGTTCGGCTTCGGCCACGGGCTTTCCTACACGGACTTCGGGTTCTCGGACCACGTGGCCAGCGCCCCTGCGATGTCGACGGCGGAAGCGGTCACCGTGAGCTGCACGGTCACCAACACCGGGGCCGTTGACGGTGCCGAGGTAGTGCAGCTTTACCTGGCGGACCCGGTGGGCGAGGTGGTCCGGCCGGTCCGGGAGCTGATTGGATTTGCCCGGGTGGAACTCGCGGCAGGGTCCTCGGCATCGGTCGAGTTCACCGTCCACGCGGACCGCACGTCCTTCACCGGCGTGGACCTGAAGCGCGTGGTCACGCCCGGCCTGGTGAAACTGCACGTGGCCACTTCCAGTACGCAGGACGTCCACACCCACGAGGTCATCCTTCACGGCGAGCGCCGCGTGGTGGGTTTCGAGCGTGAAATGCTGACGCCGGTGCGGATCACCCCGCAGGGCTGAAACCTGGCTAGCGGCGAAGGTGGCCGAGTGGGATAATTCGGTCATCCTTTCGAATAAAGGGGGCCATCATGGCCGGCCTTGGTGTTCTTCGACCTGGCCGCCGCTCCCGGGCATCCATGCCCCGGCTCCTGGCGGTTTTGCTTGTGCTCGCACTCGGCGTGCTGTTCGCTGCACCAGCCCGAGCAGTCGACTACGGACATGACGTTTCGTGGCCACAGTGTCCGGGCGGCCTTCCGATGCCTCCGGATGACACGGACTTCGTGGTCGTGGGGCTGACGAACGGACTCGCTTTCACCGAGAACCCCTGCCTGGACTGGCAGTTCGAGTGGGTCCTCGAGCACGGCGTCCGGGCCCAGGCCTATGCCATGGCCACGTTCCCCACCACCGCGCAATACGACACCTACGGCGACGACGGCCCCTGGCCCGCAAGCACCAGGCCGGACCGGCTGCGCAACGTCGGGTACGCCGAGGGCCGCGCGGCTCTCGCATCCCTCGATGAGGTGGGATGGCGCCCGGAGAGAATCTGGGTTGACGTCGAGCCCCGCCCGCGACAGCCCTGGCCCAGCTCGACAGCAGCCCAGCGGCAGGAGAACCGGTACGTCATCTCCGGGCTCCTGGCTGCACTGGCGGACGCCGGGTATCCGCACGGGATCTACTCCTATGTGAGCGCTTGGGAGGCCATCACTGGATCGTGGCAGCTTCCCGACGTGCCCGTCTGGTCGCCGGCAGGTCACCTCGACTTCGCCAGTGAGGCATCCGACCTCTGTGTGAATCCCAGCTTCTCCGGGGGCACCGTCCACCTCGCGCAGTGGACCGACGGCACCTACGACTACGACATGACGTGCATCGGGGTCTACCAGGCCCACGTCGCCACGATCGGCTGGCAGTCGAGCGTCTCGGACGGCGCCACCGCAGGAACAACCGGCCGGTCACTGCCGATGGAGGCGTTGCGCCTGTCGGTGGCAGGAGACTTCCTGCCGGGCGACATTCTGTGGCGGGGGCATGTGCAGGACGTCGGCTGGCAGCCATGGACGACGTCGGCGTCCCCGATTGGAACGACCGGGCGCGGTCTGCGCCTGGAGGCGTTTGAGCTGCGGTTGACGGGGGATCTGGCCTCGCAGTACAGCATCAGGTACCGCGCCCACGTGCAGAACGTCGGCTGGCAGCCGTACGGGGTCGACGGCGCCACGGCCGGCACTGTTGGGGAAGGCCGGCGGGTGGAGGCCGTTGCGATCGAGTTGGTTCCCAAGGTGGCACCAGCGTTCACTGCCGTGTACGCCGCCCACGTTCAGAACCTCGGCTGGATGGCGAACGTTTCGGATGGCACCGTCGCCGGGACCACGGGCCGGGCCCTTAGGGTCGAGGCGTTGCGCCTCAACGTGTCCAGCACGGCGTATACCGGGGACATCGAATGGCGGGGGCATGTGCAGTCAATCGGCTGGCAGCCGTGGACATCGTCGGCCAACCCCATCGGCACAACTGGGCAAGGGCTACGTTTGGAAGCGTTTGAAGCCAGGCTGACCGGTGCGATGGCGAACCATTACAGGATCCACTATCGCGCACACGTGGAGGATTTCGGCTGGCAGTCATGGGTCGCCGACGGCGGAGCGGCGGGCACGTCGGGTGTGGGCAAACGGCTCGAGGCCGTGCAGATCCTCCTTGCACCCAGAACCGGCGGCTGACCCGGCGGTTTCAACCAGAGCGACTGGTCTCGTACCGGGTCAGGACCACACCGCCGGGAAACGTCCGGGTCTCCACCAGGCTCAGGTTCACCCAGTTGTCCAGGGCCGTGAAGAACGGCGTGCCGCCGCCCACCAGGACCGGATGGGTGACAAGCGCGTACTCGCCGATCAGCCCGGCGCGCATGGCCGCCGCGGCGAGTGTGGCACCGGCGATGTCCATGGAGCCGCCGTCGCCGGCCTTGAGGCGGGTGATCTCGGTGACCGCGTCGCCCGTGAACAGGCGGGTGTTCCAGTCAACCGTGCTGGTCGTCGAGGAGAACACGACCTTCGGCATGTCCCGCCAGCGGCGGGCGTATTCGATCTGCGCCGGCGTGGCACCAGGCTGCTGGTCGGCGGTGGGCCAGTGGGAGCTCATCGCCTCCCACAGTTTGCGCCCGTATAGGGCCAGGCCTGTCGCCCCCACCCTGTCAGACCACCACTGGAACAGCTCGTCGCTCGGGACGCTCCAACCGAGGTCGTCGCCGGGCGCGGCGATGTAGCCGTCCAGGCTCACGTTCATGCCGAAGGCCAGTTTGCGCATGGCGTCAGTTTCCCGTGAGCCGCTATCCGTTGTACAGGCCAGCACGGCGCAGCGATGTGCCGAGGATTGTCCTTGGCTGCTGCCCAGGGGTAGTCAGTTGTAGAGAGCGCTGACCGTGCGGCTTGATCCGTCCATTGTGATTTCTCCGCCATAGGGCAGTATCCACTGGGGCCGGGTATGGCCGAAAGGGACCCCGACACAGATGACGGCTTCGGGGTTATACCGGGTGACCTCCGCAATCACCGCGTCGCGCTGGGCGGCCCGCAGGCGGGAGCGTGCCTCGAGTGCCGGCCGGTGCTCGAAGTTGCTGGTTGGTGCCCTGGCGATGAGAACCCCGTTGACCGCGTTGAGGATGCCTCGCTCCCCGAGTGAGCGGACCCACCGCTTCACCCAGTCGGCAGGTGGGATCAGCTCACTGGTTTCCAGCAGCAGGATGGATCCGTGCAGCTCATCAACCGGCGGCAGCCGATCCGCCAGCGCGAGCTCGTCGATGACCTCTAGGCATCCTCCCCAGGTCGGCCCCGATACTTGCCGCTCCGGCCCGGCCCACGCCCACGGCTCGGTGGGCTCCCGTTCTCCGAATTCGACAAGGGCTTTGGGGTCACGCCAATCTCTGCCGAAGTCCTCGGATACACCGGGATCGGTAATCGTGAGCTCACCGCCGGCCATAAGGGCAGCTTTCAGGCAGGTGAGGTGGACTTCATCAATGCCGGGGCCGGGACCGAGATGAACCTGTGTGGAACCACCGTAGAAACCGCCGATGCCGTGAGACCAGAGCCAGTTCAGCAGGTTTGTGTTGTCGCTGTATCCAAGAAAAATCTTGGGATCGGCACGGGCAAGTCCGGAGTCCAAATGAGGGACGACGGTGATTTGGTCGTCACCGCCGATGGTGGCAAGGATTGCCCGGATGCTTGGATCAGCAAATGCCGAGTTGAGATCAGCGGCACGGTCTTCAGCCGTTGCGCCGAGTTGACGGGTCGTCGGAAATTCCACTGGCACGAGGCCTGTCGCGTCGGCGAGCCGGTTCATGGCCTGTTCGTGAACTGCGGGCGCGAAACCGGGAGCAGCGAATGACGGCGACAGAATCGCCACGCGGTCACCCTCACGGAGTTTTGGTGCCGGTAAGGTGAGTCCCCTTTTGTTCATCCCGCCATTCAAACACAAGGGAAAAGCCACAGCTCCGGAACCATGACAGTCTGAGGCTATGGGGGAATTCCAACGATTTCATGCAAGCTACGTGGGGCGAACAGGTGTTCCTGTTGGGGTTTTCGTTGCGGTGGATCACCTTCGCCGGACCGGGAGACTTAGCGAAAAAGAGATAGTTCTATATGCCCTCACCGATCAATGGTTTCAGCAGAACCTTCCCAATCCCCCGTTTTACGTTGACGGAAACTCCATGGGTGCCGTCACTTGGTTCCGCGCAGCACCCAAGGACATGATGGACCGCCTGCAGCCGCTCCTGTCGATCTTAAATTCGAAGGGAGTCGGGTGGGAGCGCTCAGTGTCGGCTGATCCCGGGCGAGTTATTTACGAAGATCATTGGCAAGTGGGCGTCATCCCATCGTCCCGGCTTCCCATGACACCTTTGCCGTACCCCGGCAAGATGGGTCCGAGTGACTGGTTTGAGGTTCGGAAGAGGATTCTCTCAAACCATCAGCCGTAGACATGACCGCACTTTGGACCGGAACGTGGGCTCTTCACACGGCAGAGGCTCTGGTCCGTACGAGCCAATCATTCACCAGCGCCGCGGTAAGGTCCGGCCGTTCGAGATGAGCGTTATGGCCAGCGGCGTCGAGCACCGCATAGGTGCCCCGGACATAGTGGTTGCGCAGTTTCCACCCATCCTCGTAGCCAGTGACATGGTCCTGACGCCCGAAAAGGTGCAACGACGGCGCCTCAAAGGGAGCAGGGTGTGCCACCTCGGGTTCGACAGAGAGCCCATACTCCGCCGCCACCCGTTCGAGAATGGTTTGGTTCGCACCGCGAAGACCAGGAAGGACATACCGGGTGAATGCCTCGAGAGTGTCCTCACTCTGGACGACGGTCATCTCCTCGTAGTCCTCGCGCACCGGGCCAGCCAAAGCCAGGACGGACGGGTCCTCCCGGACAACATGCCGGCGGGGAAGTGTACGAGCCTGATGGGTCGGTTCGTACACGCCCGCAAGAGTAGCCAGGCCAAGAACCTGATCCCGAAGCACGTGGGCTACGTGCCGGGCGATCATGCCTCCGAAGGAGTTGCCGATCACTGCGAAGGGCCGGTCTCCAAGATACTCACGGATATCGTCCAGAGCCCCCTGCGCGACGTGATCTGCGCTGGAGACATTGGGGTCAGCATTCCCCTCGGCCCACGGTAGGTCGATATAGATCCGCTGCCATCCGGCCTCATCGATGGCGTCCTCCAACTGGAGCATGATCCGATGATCAACGCCGAATCCGTGGATTACTAAGAGCGGAAGGCCTTCTCCTAAGACTTGAGCAATCACGAACCAGAGCCTACAGGCACAGTTGGATCCCTCAGCGTTTGGTGAACCGGTCCTCGATGAACCGCAGCAGCGGCCGGGAGTTGAGGCACACCAGGAACACCAGGGCCCCGGCGGCCACCAGCATCAGGTAGGTGGTGGTCATCAGCAGCAGGAATGCAGCCACAAACAGGATGCCGGCTGTGCCCAGCGCCACCCGCTTCTGCGCACCGAAGCTGTACAGCGACAACCGGTAGATGTCCCGCACCGGGAAGGTAAAGCGGGAGAGCAGCTGCAAAGCGTTCAGTGACGCCGTTACCACCAGTAGCCCCAGGACCAGCAACGCCACCCGGATGGCCGGTTCCGCGGCGGGCCCGGCCCCGGGGATGAGCGGCAGTCCGGCCAGGTTCAAGGCGATCACGGCCAGCACCAGCAGGTACGGCAGCCACACCGACAGGGCCTGCGCAAAGTTCATCCGGTAGCCGCGCACAAAGTCACGGAACACCCCGGTGTCATGGCCGGCAAGCAGCCGGTTGAACGCGTACATGACAGCCACCAGGGACGGGCCAACCGGAACGCAGGCCAACAGCACCAGGAGCCAGTTGCCCAGCAGCGGCGCTACCACCAGCGGCACGTTGGCAAGCACCAGCAGTGCGTGGCCCATCATCACGCCGGAGACGGTGCCGGCCGCCCTGAACAGGGGGCCGGCACCGTACTCCATTTTCTTCTGAACCACGCACTGCCTCTCGGTTGCCGGCCAAAGCTGGCCGCCGCCGTCGTACTTGCTACTTCTTCTCCGCGTAAGCCGTGTACGCCTTGTTCGCCAACTCTACGTACTTGGACATGCCCTTGCTGTCCAGTTCCTTGAGGTAGGCGTCGAACTCGCCCAGGCTCCGCTGCCCCGTGATGAACTTCAGGGTGTTCTGCTTGACGTGGTCCTTCAGTGGGGTGAGCACCAGGGTGGCCTGCTCGCGGTCCACGTCGCTGAACGGCACGGGCGGGGACACCGGCTTCGGCGTTTTGCTCTTCATGGCCTCCTGAAACGCGAGCTCCTCCTCATTGAAGGTGGAGTGCAGCAGATCCGTGGTGCCGCCGTAGGCGAAGTTGCCGCCGGAGAAGCCGTATTCCACCCGCAGGTCCTTGGTGCCGGCCGGGTTGAGGCCCTGGAAGTTGATGTCCTTGGCCAGGACGCGCTTCCCGCCCTCCTTGGTGAAGGTGGTTCCCTCCACACCCCACTTCGCAAACTCCTGCCCGGCATCGCTGTAGAAGAGCCAGTCGATGTACTGCATGAGCGCCACGAACGTGTCCTTGTCCTTCACGGACGAGTTGAGCATAATGCCGTTCTCCAGCCGCGAGCCGCCGATGACGTCCCCCGCCGGGCCGCCCGGGACGGTGATCTTGCGGACGGTGAAGTTGCCCTTGCCCAGCGACTGTTCCATGGACGTGCGGTACGTGATGATGTTCTGCGAGTTCGCGCTGATCACGAACGACTTGCCGGAGGTGAACTTCTGGATGGCGGAGTCGTCCGTCTGGGTGAAACTTTCGGAGTCCATCAGGCCCTCGGACACCAGGGAGTTGAAGTAGGTCACCAGTTCCTTGAACTTGGAGGTGCCGGCGGCGAACTCGAACTCCTTCTTCGATTCGTCGAAGTTCAGCCCGTCCACCAGGCCCCAGCCCGCCACCGTGCCAAACGCGTTGCCGGCGATGTTCAGCACGCTGTTGCCGTTGAACCTGTCGGAGAACGGCACCACGTCCGGGTACGCCTTCTTCAGTTTGCGCAGCACCTCGCGGAACTCGTCCCAGGATTTTGGATCCGCGATCCCCTCCTTCTCCAGGATGTCTGTGCGGAACGCCAGCGTGTAGTCCGGCCACAGCTCCTCGTGCAGGCCGGGCAGCACATAGTACTTGCCGTCCTCCTGCGTGAGCCCGGCGATCTCCGGCTCGAGCTTCCACTTCTTCACCTTGTCCTGGAAGTGCGGCATCAGGTCCACGTAGTCGCTGACCGGCAGGACCGCCCCGGAGGAGACGTAGGCGCTCTCCTGGCCCGGGTAGGTCTTGGCGATGATTTCCGGGGCGTTGCCCGAGCTGATCAGCAGGCTGCGCTTCTGCTCGTAATCGCTGCTGGGAACGATGGTGGGTTCCAGCGTGACGTTGTTCGCGCTGGCCATCTGGGTGAACAGCAGCCAGTCCTTCTTGAACGGGTACGAGGGCTGGTCACTGAAGAGGAAGGTGAAGCTCACCGGCGCCGTCGCCTTGAACGTATCCCCCACCCCAAAGCTGTCCATGGCTCCGGTGCGGGCCTTGGAGGTATCCACTTTGGCACCTGAATCGGAGTCGCAGCCAGCCGCCACCAGGCCGAAGGCGGCAAGGGCGGAGAGGCCGAGGAACTCTCGTCTGCGGATCATAAGTTTTCCTTTCATAAGGGGTTATTCCTTGACGGAACCGAGCATGACGCCGGTGAAGAAGTACTTCTGGACAAAGGGGTAGATGCACAAAATGGGGATGACGGTGAGGACGATGGTGACCGACTGGATGTTCGCCGCGATCTGGCCCAGGTTCTCGGCCGTGCCGCCGGCAGAGTCCGCGGTGGTTACACCGGCGATCATGTTCCGCAGGTAGATGGTCACCGGGAACAGGTCCGGGTTGTCCAGGTAGAGGAAGGCCTGGAACCAGGAGTTCCAGTTGGCCACGGCGTAGAACAGCACCATGGTGGCCACGATCGCTTTACTCAGGGGAAGGACCACCTTGAACAGCACGCCGTACTGGGTCAACCCGTCAATGGCGGCGGCTTCCTCCAGCTCACGGGGCATGTTCTCGAAGAACGACTTCATGATGAGCAGGTTGAAGACGCTGATGGCATTGGGCAGCACCACGGCCCACAGGGTGTCCCGCATGCCCAGTGAGCTGATCAGCACGTAGTTGGGAATGAGGCCGCCGTTGAAGAACATGGTGAAAACCGCGATGCCAATGAACACGCTGCGGCCCTTCAGGTCCTTCTTGGCGATGGCATAAGCGAAACTGGTGGTCAGCACCATAGAGATGGCCGTTGCCACCACCGTGTACAGGACCGTATTGCCGTAGTTGTTCCAGAAAGTGGAGTCGGCGAGGATCAGCTTGTACGTTTCGGTGTTGAACCCCATGGGGAACAGGTTGACCTGGCCCGCGTTGATGAAGCCTTCGCTGGAGAAGCTCTGGGCAATGATGTTCAGGAACGGGTAGAGGGTCAGGAACACCACCACCAGCAGGAAGACCAGGTTGAACATCCGGAACACCCGCATGCCGCGGGAGACCTTCATGTCCTTGAGCAGGACGCCGGTTTCTTTCATGGTTGGCCCTTTCACCACAGGCTCGTTCCGGCCAGCCGCTTGGAGATGGCGTTGGCGGAGAGGATCAGCGTGAGGCCGATGACGGATTCGAACATGCCGATGGCCGCGGCGTAGCTGAAGTTGCTGGACTCCAGGCCCACCCGGTACAGGTAGGTGGAGATGACGTCGGACGTTGCGTAGTTGAGCGGGTTGTAGATCAGGAGGATCTTTTCGAAGCCCACGGCCATGAATGTGCCGATGTTCAGGATCAGGAGGGTGATGATGGTGGGCCTGATGGCCGGCAGCGTCACGTGCCAGGTCTGCTGCCAGCGGTTGGCACCGTCAATCCGGGCGGCCTCGTACAGCGATTCGTCCACGCGGGTCAGCGCGGCGAGGTAGAGGATGGCGCCCCAGCCCATGGTCTGCCATACCTCGGAGCTGATGTACATGGGCCGGAACCAGCCGGCGTCCTGGGTGAAGTTCACCGTGGTGCCGAACAAAGTGTTGGCGATCTGGTTGACCGTGCCGGTCATGGAGAAGTTCTGCAGGATCATGCCGGCGATGATCACCACGGACATGAAGTGCGGCAGGTACGCCACGGTCTGGACGAACTTCTTGAACTTCTGCGAGCGCAGCTCGTTCAGCATCAGCGCGAAGATGATGGGCATGGGGAAGCAGAACAGCAGCGTCAGCACGCCCAGGATGATGGTGTTCTGGAACGCCTGCCAGAAGCTGGGATCGTTGATGAACAGGGTGACGTATTTCAGCCCCACCCATTTCTCGCCGAAGATGCTGCCGCCGGGCTGGAACTGCCGGAAGGCGATCACGTTGCCGGCCATGGGCAGGTAGCGGAACACAGCGAAGTAAGCCAGCGGCAGCAGCACCAGGGTGTAGAGCCGCCAGTCCCGTTTCAGGGCCAGCCCCCAGCTGCCGGGTTTGTTGCGGCGGTTCCGGGTGGCGCCGGGCGGGTCCGGGGTGACCGCCTCGGGAGGTACTTCCAGTCGCAGGGCCATGGTGGGGCCTCCTATCGGGCGGTTTCTGCGGGGATGGATTCTGTGGGTTCTTCAATCACCAGGACGCCGTAGCCAGCGAGCTCTACGGTTCCCTGGACGGCGTTGCCGGTGAGAAGGTCGGTGCCGCCGGGCTTAATGTCCACACGGGCCGGGGCGTCGTTGTGGTTCAGGACCAGCAGGTAGCTGCGCCCGTTCCCCGTACGACGGCGGACCTGCACTCCCAGCGGAGCGTCAAGTTCCGGACGGATCCCCGCAGCAGCGCGCTCGGCCGCCAGCAGTTCCTCCAGGAAGGCGCTGTCCACCCGGGCGGACAGATAGACGGCCGTGCCCTCGCCGAAAGCATTCCGGGTGACGGCGGGCGAGTCTGCGAGCCGGCCGGAGGCGTAGCTCGCCAGGACGTCCGCTGTTTCGGTGTGCAGGTGCTCAGTCCAGTAACTGGCGGAGGCCGTGCCGCCGTCGGCCGTTGAAAGCTTTACTTCCTCGCCCTCGCCGGCCAGCGGGTGCATCTCCTCGCTCCACGCGCCCAGGACGTTCCGGAGGGCGCCCGGGTAGCCGCCCAGGCGGATGGTGTTGTCCGGGTCCACAATGCCGGAGAGGTAGCTGGCCACCAGGCGGCCGCCGCCGGCAACGTAGTCCTCGATCCGCTGCGCGGCCTCGTCTGAAAGAAGGTACGACGCCGGCAGGACCAGCAGGCGGTACTGGCTGAGATCCGCCTTGGTGTCCACGAAGTCCACCGGAATGTTCGCCTCGAAGAAGGGCCGGTAGAGGCGGAGGACTTCCTGGGTGTAGCTCAGGTCAGAGCGGGGCGAGTTGCCCAGTTCCAAGGCCCACCAGCAGTCCCAGTCGAACACCACGGCCACCCTGGCGGCGGACCGCGTGCCGGTAATGCAGCCCAGCTCCTTCAGCTCACGGCCCAGCTCACAGACTTCCCGGAAAACGCGCGTGTTGGGCCCGGCGTGGTTGACCATGCCGGAGTGGAAGCGCTCCGTGCCGCCCTTGGCCTGGCGCCACTGGAAGAAGAGGATGGAATCCGCGCCCTGGGCGATCGCCTGGTAGGAGCCCAGCCGCATCTTGCCGGGGAGTTTGGAGACGTTGACGGACCACTGGCTCACCGCTGCGGTGGCCTGTTCCATGACCAGCCAGGGCTGGCCCTTCCGGAGCGAGCGCATGAGGTCGAAGTTGAGGGCGGCTGCTACGTGGGCGTCTTCCTCGCGCGGGTCCGGGTAGATGTCCAGGGCGGCGGCGTCCTCTTCCGCTGCCCAGGACCAGTAGTCGTTGTTCTTGTAGAAGCGCATGAAGTTGGTGACGATGGGCAGGTCCGGGGTGTGCCGGCGCAGGATGTCCCGTTCGGCCTTGTAGTGCTCCAGCATGCTGTCCGAGGTGAAGCGGTGGTAGTCCAGGCGCCGGGAGGGGTTGGACCAGGTGCGGGGCTGGGC
>NZ_JAJOMC010000002.1 GCF_021129155.1 Arthrobacter sp. AK04 | reverse complement strand
GTTCACGTAATCGGTCGTGGTCACCATCGGCACCCCGACGCTCTGCGCACCCGCACGCTGCAGCAGGCTCCGCATGATGAATTGGGCACGCTCAGTGCCCTGTTCCCTGATCAACGAATCCAGGGACTCAACCCACTCGGCAGTCTCTTCCGGATCACGATCAGGCAGCTGGTTAGTCAACCCGCTGAGGATATGGGAGGTATCTTCTCCTGCAGCCACGTCAGCCTCTTTTCGTCTTTGAATGCTGGGCTCATGTTTTCGTATTGTGAGAAAACATTATTGCTATACGAGATTAGCGAGGAGGCGGAAGTGCGGTCAACACAAGGGGCGGCCCGCGGCGCCAGCGTAGGCCCACTGACGCTTGTGCGCCGATTGTGACTGGCGGCATCCCTGCGGCTCCTTGACCGCAGGTGATGCACGTCATACTCTTATTCCACTAAGCAATATCTACTTTTCGCAATGTGGAATAACAGAACCGGTCCCGTGGACCTGCGCTCACCACTGCGAATCCTTCAAGAACCGGAGATCCCCATGCAGACCCCTCCACCGGTCGGCGTCGAAAAGGCTCCTGACCTGACAGCGCCGTCAGACTCTTCCGCCCACCCCGCCACAGGCGTCGAAGCCCTTTGTGAATCAGCCAGCGCAGCATCAGGCCAGGCCATCAGCCCCACCCTCTACAACGTCGATCTTGCCCCCACCAAACGCGCCGGCCGGAGCTGGTCCGGCTACAGCATCTTCACCCTCTGGGCCAACGATGTCCACAGCCTCGGCAACTACGCCTTCGCCATCGGACTGTTCGCCCTGGGGCTTGGCGGCTGGCAGATCCTGCTGGCCCTTGGCATCGGAGCTGCCCTGCTCTTCGGCCTCCTGAATCTCTCCGGATTCATGGGCGTCAAGACCGGTGTTCCCTTCCCGGTGATGAGCAGGATCAGCTTCGGCATCCGCGGCGCCCAGATCGCCAGTCTCCTCCGCGGCGCGGTCGCCGTCGCCTGGTTCGGCATCCAGACCTACCTCGCGTCCGTCGTCTTCCGCGTGATGCTCGTGGCCATGTTCCCGGGCCTTGGAGAACTGGACAAGGACTCCATCCTGGGCCTGTCCACCCTCGGGTGGATCGCCTTCGTCGTCCTCTGGGTTGTCCAGCTGGTCATCGTGAGCTTCGGCATGGAGATGATCCGCAAGTACGAGGCCTTTGCCGGCCCCATCATCCTGGTCACCATGGCCGCCATCGCCGTCTGGATCTTCATGGAAGCGGGCGGCGCCATTGCCTGGTCCTCGGACAACGCCCTCGAAGGGCCCCAGATGTGGCTCACGATATTCGCCGGCGGTGCCCTCTGGGTCTCCATCTACGGCACGTTCGTCCTGAACTTCTGCGACTTCACCCGCTCCGCCGTCTCCAAGAAGGCCGTTGTCCGCGGAAACTTCTGGGGCATCCCCATCAACATGCTCGTCTTCGGCGCGATCGTCGTGGTGATGGCCGGCGGGCAGTTCAAAATCAACGGAACCATCATCGAGAGCCCCTCGGACATCGTCCAGACCATCCCCAACACGCTTTTCCTGGTCCTGGCCTGCCTGGCGCTGCTGATCCTGACCATCGCAGTCAACCTCATGGCGAACTTCGTGGCCCCGGTCTATGCCCTCACCAACCTTTTCCCCAAGCACCTGGACTTCCGCAAGGCTGCCTTCGTCAGCGCGGTTATCGGCCTGGTCATCCTGCCCTGGAACCTCTACAACAACCCGCTGGTGATCGTGTACTTCCTGGGCGGCCTCGGCGCCCTGCTCGGCCCCCTGTTCGGCGTCGTCATGGCTGATTACTGGCTGATCCGCCGCGGCAAGGTCAACGTCCCCGAGCTGTACACCGCATCGCCGGAAGGTGCCTACTACTACAAGAACGGCGTCAACCCCAGGGCCATCATCGCCATGGTGCCGGCTGCGGTCCTGGCGCTCCTCATCGCCTTCGTCCCGGCACTGGCGGCAGCAGCACCGTTCGCCTGGTTCTTCGCCGCCGGCATCGCGGCCGCTCTGTACTTCTTCATTGCGGACCGCTCGCAGCGGCTCGAAGACCGTGACGGCGAGGCCATCGCCGTCGCCAGCAAACACTAAGGAGCCCCTGATGCGCATACTCGTTGCGAACGTCAATACCACCCAATCCATGACGGACTCCATCGCTGCCTCGGCACGCAGCGTCGCCGCTCCAGGCACGGAGATCGTGGGAATTACACCCAGGTTCGGGGCGGACTCCTGCGAAGGAAACTTCGAAAGCTACCTGGCCGCCATCGCCGTGATGGACGCCGTCACTTCCTACCCGGAGCCGTTCGACGCCGTGGTGCAGGCCGGCTACGGCGAACACGGACGGGAGGGGCTGCAGGAACTCCTCGACGTCCCGGTGGTGGACATCACCGAGGCCGCCGCCAGCACCGCCATGTTCCTGGGCCACAAGTACTCGGTGGTCACCACCCTGGACCGGACCGTTCCGCTCATCGAGGACCGGCTCAAGCTCGCAGGGCTCGACGCGCGCTGCGCCTCCGTCCGGGCCAGCGGCATGGCCGTCCTTGAACTTGAGGAGGAGCCGGAGCGCGCCGTGGAAGCCATCATCAACCAGGCGATGCTTGCCGTCAGCCAGGACAAGGCCGAGGTGATTGTGCTCGGCTGCGGCGGAATGGCCGGGCTGGATGAACAGATCAGGCAGCGTGCCGGAGTGCCCGTGGTGGACGGCGTCGCGTCTGCCGTGGCCATCGCCGAATCCCTGGTCCGCATGCGCCTGTCCACCTCCAAGGTCCGGACGTACGCTGCGCCGCGGCCCAAGACCGTCATAGGCTGGCCGCTGAACAGTACGGGCGCGCCGGCCGCCCTTTAGCACCACATCCCAAGGAGAACAGCGTGAACAATACCCCTTCCGCCGTACGGGTTGCCGTCGTTACCGGAGCAGGTTCCGGCATCGGGCGGGAGGTGGCCCGGCAGATGCTGGCCGCCGGATACCGGGTAGCGCTGGCGGGCCGCCGGGAAACGCAGTTAAAGGAGACGGCAGACGATCACCCCGAAGCGCTGGTGGTGCCTTGCGACGTCACCCGGCAGGACGACGTCGAGCATCTTTTCGACGCCGTCCGCCGCCGGTGGGGCCGGGTGGACGTCCTGTTCAACAACGCCGGCGTGTTTGGCCCGGCAGCCAGCGTGGATGAAATTTCGCTGGAGGACTGGAACGCCACCCTCGCGGTGAACCTGACAGGATCCATGCTGTGTGCCGCCGCCGCGGTCCGGGCCATGAAGGCGCAGGACCCGCAGGGCGGGCGGATCATCAACAACGGCTCCATCTCGGCGCACTCGCCCCGTCCACGGACCGTGGCCTACGCCGTCACCAAGCACGCCATGACCGGCCTGACCAAAAGCATTGAGCTGGACGGGCGGGGCTTTGGGATCACGTGCGGGCAGATCGACATCGGCAACACGGCGACGGACATCATGGACACCATCGGCGTGGGCGCGGGGGCGCTGCAGGCAGACGGCAGCCGCCGGGTGGAGCCGACTTTCCCCGTGGAGGACGCCGCCCGCGCGGTCCTGATGATGGCCAACATGCCGCCGTCCGCCAGTGTTGGTTCGGTGGTCGTCACCGCAGCAGGGATGCCGTTCATCGGCCGCGGCTGACCAACCCGCGAGTTTTTGTCCACATATGGTGACTTCCGAAGAATCTAACCCGCCATATATGGACAAAAACTCGGATGGCCGGGCATCCGGCTGTGGATAACCCGTGACTCGTGGTCAATGGGTGACTCAATGGATGCATGAGAAGAGTTTCGCCATTGCCTCCGGAGATTAAAGACAGGCCTTTCGTCCTTACGGAAGCGGTGAAAGCTGGAATTCCGCCGAGCAGGCTGAAGGCGGCGGACCTTTACCGGCCAAGCAGGGGCATCCGGGTGCCGAAAGCGAGCTCTCCGGATCTGGCTGCCCTTGTCCGCTCCCACACCCGGTTGGACCCCGACACCTTCGGGAGCCTTATTACCGCGGCCGAGATCCTCAAGCTTCCGCTTCCGCCGTGGGCTGAGTTTCGGCCTGACGACGGCGGCCCCGTGACTGCCGCCGTCGAACCTCCTCCCTGGGGGAAGAAATCGGGTGCCCATTTCCGTGAGCCCGGCCGTTTCCTGCATCTATCCAGGCGGGGCGGGGGAACCCTTCCGCGACGGAAAGGAATCGCTGGGCACCGGCTCAAAGTCCGCGACGGCGACCTCATCGATATAGACGGGCTGCGGCTGACCTCGGTGCCCCGGACCTGGGTGGATCTCGGCTCCGTCCTGCCGTTGGAGGACCTCATCGTTGCGGGCGATGCCATTGTCAGCGAGCACTCCAGGACTTTCGGTGAGCCAAAGCGCCCGATGCTTCCGCTGCCTGAATTGCGCAACTTCGTGGCAGGCGCCAACGGGATCCACGGAGTGCGCAAGGCCAGGGAAGCACTTGAACAGCTGCGCATCGGGGTCGACTCGCCTCCGGAATCGAAACTGCGCCTGATGCTGGATGACGCCGGTCTTCCTGAGTTCTCCCCAAACTGCCGGGTGGACGATGCTATGGGAAGACCAGTCTGGACTGACCTTGGCTGCGCCCGATTCCGGACCTGCCTGGAGTACGAGGGCCTGCACCATCTCTTGCCGGAACAACAGGCCCTGGACTCCTACCGGGACCAGCGGGTCTTCGAAGCAGGCTGGCGGCAGGTGAAGATCAACCGGATCGATATGCAACGCGGTCCGGAGTGGGTGGTGTCGCGCGTCCGGCAGGCATTGCGGAAGCAGGGCTGGCAGCAGTGAATTTTTGTCCAGATATGCAGGGTTTTGGGCCGCGGAAGCCTGCATATCTGGACAAAAACTCGGGGGTTAGAGCGGGAGGAGTGCCGAGAGGTCCGCGCGGAGTCCGGAGGCGGTGACTTTGTGTGCGGCCACAGCGTCCGCCCAGCCCAACTGGCCTGTGACCATGGCAAGCCAGGTGGCGGCGTCGCACTCTATGACGTTGGGCGGCGTGCCGCGCGTGTGCCGCGGTCCTTCCACGCACTGGGTGACACCGAACGGCGGCACCCGCACCTCCACCGAATTGCCCGGCGCCCGCGCGGTGAGCTCCTCGAGTGTGTAGCGCACCGCCGTTGCCAGGACGGTCCGCGGGAGAGGAACGTCCGACGACGGTCCGGCGGCTTTCCGCCACGCCTCCACCGCGGCGGCGCCTTCCTGGGGGTCGATCCGGCGACGGGCTACAGCCATGTTTGGGCCCCTTTCCTGGGGATGCAGCGGCAAAGGGAATCAGAGTACCGCGGATACTGAACAGGACGGAATTGGGTGGGGGAGTACGATCTGTAGCACCTCGTCACAAGGAAAAGGAACAGACCGTGCAGCTCGGCGCATTCTCAGTAAGCCTCAATGTCAAGGACATCGCCGCTTCAACGGCCTTCTACGAAAAGCTTGGATTCACGCGTTTTGCCGGTGACATCGAGCAGAACTGGTTGATCCTGAAAAATGGCCAGGCTGTGGTGGGTCTCTTCCAGGGAATGCTGGAGCGGAACGCCCTGACCTTCAACCCTGGCTGGGACCAGGACGCGCGGACGCTGGAGTCCTTCACGGACGTGCGCGTCCTCCAGCGCGAGCTGCAGGGCAAGGGCGTGAGTTTCGCCAGCGAAGCGGAGGAAGGAACAACGGGGCCGGCGAGCTTCATTGTTGTTGATCCGGACGGCAACCCGGTGATCGTGGACCAGCACGTGTGACACGCTTAATCCGGGAGTCCCAAGCCGGGAGTCCCAGGCCAGAAGCACCAGACCAAAAGCACCAGGCCAAAAGCACCTAGTCCAGAAGCGCCGACACTGCCGGGCCAAGCCGGATCTTTCCCACCGGCCGGCCGCCGCCGAGCACGGGATCAACCACCCTCTCCAGGACGCCGGCAACGGCAGGGATATCCACTGCGCCCGCCGCGGCCAGGAGGGTCAGGGCCACCAACGAGGTGGCGCGCACGTTTCCGTCCAGAATCTTCACGGCCACCGAGACACCCTGGGCTGTTGCCATGGCCAGGACGCCTTCCGCGCCGATTTTGGCAATGATTCCCAGCTCATCCATGACCAGCGTGTTGGCCTCGCCGATGCCTTGGACCGCCCAGGGGTAGTCCAGCATGGAGGTGGCGATGGTGGCGGCACGGGCGCTGAAGCTCTGGTCGCCCGGCGCCTTTGCCAGCTGCGAATACCCCCGGGCAAGTCCCTTGAGGGATACCGCGGCAACCGGCGCGCCGCAGCCGTCGATGCCCAGGTGCGCAATTTTCTCGCCGGTGTATTCCTCCACCACGGTACGGACGCGCTGCTGCAGGGGGTGGTTGGGTTCCAGGTAGCTGTGTGTGTCCCAGCCGTTTTCCGTGCAGGCCCAGAGGAACGCCGCGTGCTTGCCGGAGCAGTTGAACGCCAACCTGGACTTCCCCTTTTCGGAGCGGACCAGCCAGGTGCGGGCCGTCTCGTCCTGCGGCCAGGCCTCCGGGCACTGAAGCTGGTCCTCGCGGACGCCGGCGGCTTTGAGCATTCCTGCCACCACGTCCATGTGGTCCAGTGAACCGGTGTGGCTTCCGCAGGCAACAGCCACCTGTGCACCCCGCAAAGGGACGCCGGACTGCATGGACGCGAGGGTTTGGAACGGCTTGAGCGTGGACCTGGCAAGGATGGGCGTGTTGATGTCGCCCAGTTCAGTGACTACCGACCCGTCCGCCGCAAGGAGGACGGCCGAGCCGATGTGCCGGGATTCCACAAAGCCGCTGCGTTCGACGACGGCCAGTTCCACGGCGGAGTCCACGGTAAAGGTGGCATGGGGGTTGTGGGGCATGCTGCCAGTCTATGGGTCGCCCCACTGAATCCCGCGTTACTCCACCGTGACCATCACGGACTGCCAGCCGGATGCGCCGTCGGGCACGGGGTCCGCGCGCTGGTCCGTCTGCACCTCGCCGGTGCCGTCGGTGGCCCGGACCTTGATGTAATGCTGCCCGGGAGCGGCGTCCCACTGGTAGGACCATTGCCGCCAGGTGACCAGGGACGCCTCCGTGGAAAGCTCGGCCTCCATCCAGTCGCCGTCGTCCACCTGGATTTCAACCTTGGTGATGCCCCGGGTCTGTGCCCAGGCGGTGCCGCCCACGGCGACCTTCCCGGCTGGTACTTTGGCGAAGGACTTGGGCACGTCCACCCGGGCCATGGTTTTGATGGGGCCGCGTTCGGACCAGCCCCGCTCGGTCCAGTACGCCTTGCTGTCAGCGAACCGGGTGACCTCCAGGTCCACCACCCACTTGGTGGCGGACACGAATCCGTACAGGCCAGGGACCACCATCCGCACCGGGTAGCCGTGCTCCAGCGGGAGCGGCTCGCCGTTCATGCCGATCGCCAGCATTGCGTCCCTGTCATCCTGCAGCACCTCCAGTGGCGTTGAGGCGCTGAAGCCGTCAATCGACGTGGAGAGGACCATGTCCGCGCCTGCCTTGGGCCGCGCGCGCTTGAGAACCTCCCGGAGGGGGAACCCCAGCCATTTGGCGTTGCCGGCGAGGTTGCCGCCCACGGGGTTGGACACACAGGTGAGCGTCACATGGGACTCGATCAGGTCGGCGTCGAGCAGGTCCTGGAAGGTGAGCCGGATTTCCTCCTCAACCATGCCGTGGACGCGGAGCTCCCAGTCCGCCACGTCTATTTCCGGCACGCTGAGTGCGGTGTCGATGCGGTAGAAATCGCCGTTCGGCGTCACCCATGGCTGCACCCCGGGCACCGGAGACTGGACTCCGGCAGGGACGGGCGGCGCCGCCTTGGCGGGCGCTGGCAGCTGCAGGGCATCCCGCGCCTGGAGGATATTGCTGCGTGCAGCGCCCAGCAGCCGTCCGCCGGTTGCGGCCAGGCCGGCTGCGGCTGCGGTGATTCCAGCTGCCGCGAAAAACCGGCGGCGGCTGGTTGCGGCGCGGGGCGTCGTGCCCGGCACGGCCGCCACATCAGGAGAGTCATCGACGGCGGAACCGGCCGGCGCTTCCGGCCACGCCTTCGTTGCCGGCAGCCTGTTGACCAGGAACCGCAGCGCCAGTAGTCCGGCGAGGGTTCCCACAACCGTGGGCAGCGCTTCAAATGCCCCCACGCCGGCGCGGGTCACCACGCTGGCCACGATGACGGCGCCCATGAACAGGACGCCAAGGACACCCAGCGCCCATTTGCGGTGGGCCACCACCCCCAGCACGCATGCCAGCACTGCAATGGTCAGGCCCATGCCCACAAAGAGCGCAACTTTGTCATTGGTGCCGAACGTGGCGATGGCGAAGTCCTTCAGCCAGGAGGGCGTGAAGTCGATGAAGGTCGATCCCAGGGCGATCACCGGCGTTGCGCGGGCGGTGAAGAAGGCCCCGAGCAGTTCGGCCACGGCAAGGACGACGGCGGCCGCCACCACGCCTGCCAGCGCCGCCATAGCAGTGGGTCCCCGGAACCAGTTCTTCAGCTTCTCCATGAACGGTATTCGGAGCGGACAGGGTCCGGGATTGTCGCCGCGGCGCCGCCGCGGCACTGGCCGTGACACAGCTTAGGAGCCTGCAGGGTGCACAAAGTACCCTTGGAGACTGTGAAGGTACTCGTCATTGGCCCCGGAGGCCGCGAACACGCCATTGTCCGCTCCCTGCTCGCCGACCCCAACGTGTCCGAGGTCCATGCAGCCCCCGGCAACGCCGGCATCAGCAAACTGGTCCCCACCCACAAGATCAACGCCAACGATCCCGACGCCGTCGCTGCACTGGCCACCAAGCTCACGGTTGACCTGGTGGTGGTCGGCCCCGAGGCGCCGCTGGCAGCAGGCGTATCCGACGCCGTCCGTGAGGCCGGTATCCCCGTGTTCGGACCCAGCAAGGCCGCGGCCCAGCTGGAAGCGTCCAAGGCGTTCGCCAAGGAAATCATGGCGGAAGCGGGAGTGCCCACCGCAATGGCCATGGTGGCCACCAACGCGGAGGAAGCCGAATCCGCCCTGGACACCTTCGGGGCACCCTACGTGGTGAAGGATGACGGGCTCGCCGCGGGAAAGGGCGTCGTGGTCACCAAGGACCGCGGGGAAGCCCTGGCCCACGCACAGTCCTGCTTCGATGCCGGCGGCTCCGTGGTCATCGAGGAGTTCCTGGACGGTCCCGAGGTTTCGCTTTTTGTCCTCTGCGACGGGCACAACACCGTGGCGCTCTCACCCGCCCAGGACTTCAAACGGATTTTCGACAACGACGATGGCCCCAACACTGGCGGCATGGGCGCCTACACTCCGCTCGAGTGGGCACCGGAAGGCCTGGTCCAGGAAGTCATTGAGCGCGTGGCCCAGCCCACCGTCAACGAAATGGCCCGCCGCGGCACCCCGTTCGTCGGCGTGCTGTTCGTGGGGCTGGCCCTTACCTCCCGCGGCACCCGCGTCATCGAATTCAATGTCCGCTTTGGTGATCCGGAAACACAGGCCGTACTGGCTCGGCTCAAAACCCCCCTCGGCGCCCTGCTGCTGGCAGCCGCCAAGGGCGAACTGGACAAGGCAGAGGAGCTGCGGTGGGCCAAGGAAACTGCCGTCGCCGTCGTCGTCGCGTCCGAAAACTACCCTGATACTCCCCGCACCGGGGACCGCATCCGCGGGCTCAAGAAGGTGGAGGAGCTCGACGGCGTCCACGTCATCCATGCCGGCACCGCCTTCGACGAGGAGGGCAAAGTGGTGTCCGCGGGCGGGCGCGTGCTCGCCGTCGTCGCCCTCGGCAGCGACCTCGTGGACGCGCGCGAAAAAGCGTACGACGGCGTGGAGCTGGTCCAGCTCGAAGGCTCGCAGTACCGCACGGATATCGGTGGCAAAGCCGCCCGCGGGGAAATAAAGGTCCCCTCCACTGCCAGCGCATCCCTCCACGGGACCAAGACGAAGGCCTGACATGAGCAACGATGCAGCACCCCGCGGTTTCAACACCAGGACCCTCGAACTTCCCGGCTGGACGCACGTCTACTCAGGTAAGGTCAGGGACCTCTACGAGCCGGCTGACGAGGCCATCCTGCAGCGTATGGGCCAGGACTGCGTGCTGGTGGTGGCCAGCGACCGGATCAGCGCCTTTGACCATGTCCTGTCCTCCCTGATTCCGGACAAGGGACGCATCCTGACGCAGCTCAGCCTGTGGTGGTTCGACCAGCTGGATGTGGACCACCACGTCCTGGCCTCCACGGTGGAAGACGGCGTTCCGGCCGAGGTGGAGGGCCGCGCCATGATCTGCAAGAAGCTGGACATGTTCCCGGTGGAGTGCATCGCCCGCGGCTACCTCACAGGCACCGGCCTGCAGGAGTACAAAACCTCGGGGACAGTGTGCAGCATTCCGCTGCCGGAGGGCCTGGTTGACGGGTCGCGCCTGGACCGCCCGATCTTCACGCCGTCGGCCAAGGCCGAGGTGGGCGAGCATGACGAGAACATCTCCTACGACGCCGTGGTGGCCATGGTTGGCGACGATATTGCCGGGCGCCTGAGCGAGCTGACGCTCAAGATCTACAGCACCGCCGAGAAAATTGCCCGGGAGCGCGGAATCATCCTGGCGGATACCAAGGTTGAGTTTGGCTACGACCCGGTCTCGGGACTCATCACCTTGGGGGACGAGGTGCTGACGCCGGATTCTTCACGTTTCTGGGATGCCGCCACCTACCAGCCGGGACAGGCACAGCCGTCCTACGACAAACAGTATGTGCGCGATTGGCTGACGTCCGAATCGGGCTGGGACAAGTCCTCGGATACGCCGCCACCGGCGCTGCCCAACGAGGTTGTGGACCGTACCCGCGGCCGCTACGTCGAGGCCTACGAGAAACTTACGGGGAAAGCCTTCGCCTGACGGAGCCCCAGCAGCTCCCGGCGGATGTGGTGTGACTAGCTGGCTTTGGCAGCGGCTGCCGCGCGCTGCTGGGCCAGTTTTATTTCCAGGACCGCGTCCATTGCCTGCTGGACGCGGTCAGCCGCTCCTGCCGCACTGAAGGCCTTCTGGGCTTCCTCGAGGTGCACCAGGGCTTCCTCGGATTCGCCTGCGGCCTTGAGTGACTTGCCCAGCAGCAGCGACACTTCACCGGCGGTGTGCTTTGCCAGGCTGGCGCGCTCCGCATGGATCTCGCGGAGCTTTTCGACGGCGGCAACAATATCCCCGGTCAGGTACAGCCAGCGGGCGCGGATGAAGGCGACCTCCAGCTGGTCCGATTTGTTGCCGCCTACGATGGACAGGGCCAATTCGGCCCGTTCGATCGAGGACAGAGTTTCCGGTTCAACGATCCCTGAGGACAGGCGAACCGCCGCCGAGGCCTTGTTGAACCGGGCCCACAGTTCGATGTCGTTGGCGGGGGAGAGCAGCCGGGCTGCCCGTTCGTGGTGCTTGATGCCCTCCTGGTAATCGTGCCGCATGAAGGCGACGTTGCCGATCACCCACGCTACTTCGCCGGCAAGCTGGGACATGGAGTGTTCGTCCACGTGGTCGATCATGGCCTGGCAGTAATTCCAGGCCTCATCGAGGCGGCCGCTTTCGGCAAGTGCACCGATCAATGCCCGGTGGGCGCCGATAATGAGCGTGGAACCCTTCGGCAGCTGCGAACACAGCCGTACAGCTTCCATGGCGTGTTCCACCGCCGCGCTCAGCTGCCCCTGGCCCTGGGCGATGCCTGCGAGCATCTGGCGGGCCCGCACGGCGAGGCCTGCCGATTCGGTGGCCATGGGGTGCTCCAGCAGGTGTTGCATGATCCGCTGGCATTCCTGCCAGTTGCCCTGCTTGATCAGGCACTCCGCCTGCATGTACGTCATGTTCCACCAGGCGCTGGTGTTCCTGCCTTCGAGGGCTATCTTGGCGGCCGTGGCTGCATGGCTGGCCGCCAGCTGATAGTCCCTCAGGTCCCAGGCCTGCCGGGCGTACAACCCGGCGAGGACGTACTCGGCATCGCTTACTGAGATAGGCTGGCTCCAAGCCTCCAGCGCCTTGGGTGCCAGTTCCAGTCTTCGTGCCAGTTCCTCGATGACCTCCGCCGTAGGTTCCCTGCGGCCGGTCTCAAGTAGTGAAATGTAGCTAGGGGAGTACAGGTCCTTTCCCAGTTCCGCCTGTGTCAGCCCCCGTTCGAGACGCTCCGCGCGGAGCTTCTCCCCGAATCCGTTGCCCACGGGTTTTCCTCCTTTTCCGGACGGTCTTCGTACAAAATGCTTGACAGTCCCTGTGGAAAACATTTTACAATGTATGTCAACAAGGACAGTGCTGGCTTTGTAACGAATCCGACTCGTATTGAGGAACCCATTTATGTTGAAGAAGATCGCAACCGCGGCCGTACTGGCAGGCGCCCTTGCTTTTTCTGCGGCGGCTCCAGCTGTCCTGTCTGCCGGTTCCCTCGGGGACTCTGCCGGAACTTCGGTAGCCGTTGGAAACTGGCCTGACCCGATGTCCAAGAAGACCAAGGACAAGAGCATCGATACCTCGTACACCACGTACGTAGGCAACTGGCCCGACCCGATGTAAAAAGCTTCCTTACACCAGGAGGCGAGGATGGCCCCGGAGCGCACGCTCCGGGGCCATTTCCTTTAAGAAAAGGAAAGGGCCTCCACAAGGAGACCCTCTTCTTATTGGTCGGGATGACAGGATTTGAACCTGCGACCTCTTCGTCCCGAACGAAGCGCGCTACCAAGCTGCGCTACATCCCGATCCGCTGCAAAAGCAACTTTACAAGGATAGCCGATGCCGGGGCCCGATGCGAAATCCCAGGAAAACGTGGAGCGGCTTCAGACCAGCGAGTCCTTCCACGCACCGTGGAGGTCGGCAAAGCGCCCGCCGCCGCCAATGAGGTCGGCCGGGCTGCCGTCCTCCACGATCCGGCCGTCGTGCACCACCAGCACCCTGTCTGCGGTCTCCACAGTGGACAGCCGGTGGGCAATGATCAGGGCCGTCCTGCGGGCTGCCTCGGTGCCCGCCAGGAGCCGCGCCAGGCCCTGCTGCACCAGCCTTTCGGAGGGGATGTCCAGTGAGGACGTTGCCTCGTCCAGGATCAGCACGGCCGGACGTGCCAAGAACGCCCGGGCAAAACTGATGAGCTGCCGCTGCCCTGACGAGACCCGTCCGCCGCGTTTGTTGACGTCGGTGTCGTAGCCTTCCGGAAGTTCCATGATGAAATCGTGGGCGCCTACGGCTTTGGCCGCTTCCTCGATCTCCTCCCGGGACGCCTCGGGGCGGCCCAGGGCGATGTTGTCCGCCACCGAGCCGCTGAACAGGAATGCCTCCTGGGTGACCATCACGATGTTGCGGCGCAGGTCCGTGGTGCCCAGGTTGCGGACGTCGACGCCGTCCAGCGTGAGGGAACCGGAGGAGACATCGTAGAAGCGCGCAATGAGCTTCGCCAGAGTGGACTTGCCGGCACCCGTCTGCCCCACCAGGGCAACAGTCTGGCCCGCGGGAATGTGCAGGTCCAGGGTAGGGACGATCAGCGGGCCGTCGCCGTAGCGGAACTCCACGGCGTTGAAGTCGATTGCTCCCTTGGCTTGCTTCAGGGGGACGGGGTTCTTGGGCGGGCGGACCGTCGGCACCTCTTCCAGGAGCCCCGACACCTTCTCGAGCGCGGCCTGCGCGCTCTGGAAGGAGTTGTAGAACATGGCCATCTGGTCCACCGGCTGGAAGAACCGCTTGGTGGAAAGGATGAGTGCCAGCAGCACACCGACCTCCAGGTCACCGCCCAGGACGCGGAAGCCGCCGAAGAGCAGCACCACAGCCACGCAGACGTTGCCGATCAGCACCAGCCCCGGCTGGAAGATGCCGTTGAGGTTGATGGAGCGGACGGTGACCCGACGGTAGTCCTCGGCGAGCTGGCCGTAACGGCCGGAGTTTTCCTGCTCCTTGCGGAAGGCCTTGACGGCGCGGATGCCGGTCATGGTTTCCACGAAGTGCACAATGAGCCGGGCGGAGACCACGCGGGATTCGCGGAAGGCGATCTGGGAGTGCTTCTGGTACCAGCGGGCCAGGAAGAACATGGGCACGCCGGCGGCCAGCACCAGCAGTCCGCTCCGCCAGTCCAGGGCAAACACGGTGATGGCCGTGAAGACCATGAACAGCATGCCTGACGCCAGCGAGCTGACGCCGGAGTCCAGGAGTTCACGGAGGGCCTCAAGGTCCGAGGTCTGCCGGGCGATGATCCTGCCCGACGTGTATTTTTCGTGGAACTCGAGGCTCAGCCCCTGGGTCTGGCGGAAGACCCGCAGGCGCAGGTCCAGCAGCATGGCCTGGCTGAGCTTCGCGGTGGAGGTGACGTACAGGGCCGTGAGCCCCGCCGTCGCAATGGCCGCAAGGAGGTAGGCGGCGCCGGTGAACACCAGGGGCGCGTTGTCTCCGGCCTGCAGGGCAGGGAGTGCGCGGTCGATGCCAAAGGCGATCAGCGCCGGCCCGGCCACCCTTGCCGCCTGGGAGAGGACCACCATGGCGATGGTCAGCCAGAACCGGAGCCGCACCGGGCGGATCAGTGACCGCAGCAGTGCCAGCGACCGCCGTCGGACCGCCCTGCTGTCACTCTTGCTGAGGTGGGCATTGTCTTCATTGGCAGTGCCGAAGGAAGCGGCGCTCATCGGGTGACCTCCGCTTTCTGGATAGCTGCTTCTTCCTTGAGGTCCGAGAGTTCCGAGTCCAGGTCACGGGGTTCCTGGTCCAGGCTCGCGATGACGTAGCGGTAATGGTCGTTGCCGGCCAGCAGCTCGGTGTGGGTTCCGACGGCGGTGATCCGGCCTTCCTCAAGCAGCGCCACCCTGTCCGCGAGGGCCACGGTGGACGGCCGGTGGGCGACGATCAGGGTGGTGGTGTCCTCCAGGACGGCACGCAGCCGGGTCTCCACCAGTTCCTCCGTGTGGACGTCCAGGGCGGAGAGCGGGTCATCCAGCACCAGCACGCGGGGCCGGGCCGCGATTGCCCGGGCCAGGGCGATCCGTTGGCGCTGCCCGCCGGACAGGCTCAGGCCTTCCTCGCCAATCAGGGTGTCCAGGCCCTCCGGCAGGGAGTAGGCAAAGTGTGCCTGGGCCACATCCAGGGCCTCCTCCAGGACGGCCTCGCTGCGGTTCGGGGCGCCGAGCAGCACGTTGTCCCGGACGGAGTTGGAGAACAGGGTGGTGTCCTCGAAGGCTACGGCCACGATGCGCCGGAGCTCTTCCACGTCGAAGTCCCGCAGGTCCACGCCGTCAATGCTGATGGAACCGCCGGTGACGTCATACAGCCGGGGCACCAGCTGGATGAGTGCGCTCTTGCCGCTGCCCGTGATGCCCACCAGGGCCATGGTTTCACCAGGCCGCACGTCCAGGCTGACGTTCTCCAGGATGGGCTTGTCCGGGGCATCCTCGTAGGCAAAAGTGGCGTTGTGGAATTCGAGGGCGCCCGCGAGATTGTCCGGCCGGTGCGGTTCCGGGGGACTGGTGATGGTGTTGGGGGAATCCATGACTTCGTAGTGGCGGTCGACGGCGGTCTTGGCAGTGAGTGCCATGGCCAGCAGCATGCCGGAGAATTCCACGGGCGAGGCAATGACGGCTGCTGTGGCAAAGAACGCCACCAGCGCGCCGATGCTCAGTTGACCGCTGGCGCAGAGCATGATGCCCACCACCAGGCCTGCGCCCAGGGCAAGTTCCGGCAGCAGCGTGACCACCATGGTGAACATGGCCTGGTGGCGCGCTTTGTCGATCTCTGTTTGGCGCAGTTCTTCGGCTTGTTCTTCGAAGTTTTCGAGTGCTTCCCGGCTGCGGCCGAAGGCTTTGAGCACCCGGATGCCGTGCACTGACTCCTCCACCGTGGTGGCCAGGTCACCGGCCTGGTCCTGGCTGCGGCGTGCCACCTTGCTGAAGCGGGTGCGGAACCGGAAGCTGTACGCCATGATCGGCACGGCTGCGGCCAGGAAGATCAGGGCGAGCTGCCAGCTCATGGCGAACATGACGGCAATGCCGATGATTACGGTGAGCGTGGTGACCACCAGCATGATGGCGCCAAAAGCCATCCAGCGGCGCAGGAAGTTGAGGTCCGTCATGGCGCGGGACAGGAGTTGTCCTGAGCCCCAGCGGTCATGGAAGGAGACCGTCAGCTCCTGCAGGTGGTCGTAGAGCGACACGCGCATCCGGGTTTCCACGGTGGTGGCGGGGTTGATGACGAACTGGCGGCGGAGTGCCACCAGTCCCGCCTCGGCTATGCCCAGGACCAGGATGATTCCGGCTGAAACCCAGATGGCCTCCGTGGCGCCGCCCGGCTGCAGCGACTCGTTGACCAGCACCCGCAGGACCTGGGGGATTGCCAGGGCAACGATACTGGCCAGCAGCGCACACACGAGTCCCAGCAGGAGCCGTGGAATGATGGGCCGGACATGTGGATAGAGACGACTGATCGATCGAAAAAATGATGATTGCTTGGCCATGCCCGCTTCTCAAGCTCTAAAACGAATGTAGTTTCCCGTAGCAACTACCCTATGCCATGGACGTGAGGCGGTTCACAGGAATTTGAGCGTGATAAACAGCTTGGCCAGTTATTGCGGGTTGTAATGCCTCGATCAGCCGCGCGAAGTGAGGGTCAGCAGGACGGCCTCGGGTTTGCAGGCAATCCTTACTGGGGCGAAACGGGAGGTGCCAATGCCGCCGGACACGTTGACCGGCGTCGTCCTTCCGTTGCTCTGCCAGTCATTAAGCCCTTTTGCCCGCCACGTGGGAAGGTCGCAATTGGCCACCAGCGCGCCATAGCCCGGGATGCAGATCTGGCCCCCGTGCGTGTGGCCGGCGAGCAGGAGGTCGGCGCCGTCCTCGGTGAAGTGGTCCAGCACCCGCTGGTAGGGCGCATGGATGACGGCCACCTTGAGATGGTCCGCGGCGTCCTGGCTCACGGTTCCCCGGGGCCACCCGGCGTACTTTTCGCGCCTCAAGTGGGGGTCGTCCACCCCGGAGAAGTCAAAGCGGATGCCGTTCAGCACCAGGGATTGGTGGCGGTTGGTCAGATCAATCCAGCCTGCCATGCCGAAACCTGAGCGCAGCCGCGGCCAGTCAAGCATCTTGGGCTTGGGCTTCACCTTGGAAGGCCCCAGCAGGTACAGGGCGGGGTTCTTCGGGCTCGGGGCGAAGTAGTCGTTGGAGCCCGGAACAAAGACCCCGGGGAACTCCATGAGCGGCCGCAGCGCGGCCAGTACGGGGTCAACGGCTTTGGGGTGGCTGAGGTTGTCGCCGGTGTTGGCCACCAGGTCCGGTTTGAGGTCGGCCAGCGACTGGAGCCAGGCTGCCTTCTTCTTCTGGCCGGTGATGAAGTGGATATCGCTCAGGTGAAGGATGCGGAACGGGTCATGTCCCGGCGGCAGGATGGCCAGCGTCTCCTCACGGAGGACGAACTGGTCCTTCTCCCACAGGCCATACCCGAACGCGGCTGCCCCGGCGGCGGCACCGGCCCCGGCAGTGACGGCCAGGCCGCGCCCAAGGGTGCGGGCGCGGCCGGCCAGCGTAGTAGTCGAGGTCATCGGCGGCTAGCCGTTGCCGTTTCCATTGCCATTACCGTTGCCGCTGTTGGTCGGCTGCGGGGCAGGCTCGGTGGCGGCAGGTGCTTCCGGTGCCGGCGCCTGGGTTGCCGGAGCCTGGGTTGCTCGCGGCGTGCCGGTGGCGGGGGTGGTGTTCCGGGTTGTCCCATTCAGCATGCTGCTGGGCGGGGCGGGGAACGGCTCGGTGCCGTAGGCGGGTGCAATCCGGGACATGAAGTTCGAGAACATCGGCCCGGCAATCATGTAACCGTCAATACCCGGGTAGAACTTTCCGTTCACCGTGATGTTCTGGCCAGGTCGGTTCTGGGCACCCAGCGGATCACCAAACCAAGCAGCGGTGGCCAGACCGGTGGTGTGGCCAACAACCCACGTCGATTCGTTCATGTTTGACGTACCAGTCTTGGCGCCGATGGGGAAGCTGGTCCGGGTGGAGATCCGGGGCTGGATCAGCGAGCCGGAGCCGCGGTTCAGCACTTCCTGGAGGGCGTAGTTCACGCCGCGGGCAACCTCCGGCTTGACCGCATCCCGGCAGCTGCTGGACTGCGCCGGCAGCGTGGCCCCGGTCTGGTCAGTCACCGCAGTGATCGCGATGGGCTCGCAGTACTTGCCATCGTTGGCGAACGTTGCGAAGGCGCTGGCCATGGTCAGCGGAGCCGTCTGGGTGGAACCCAGCAGGTTGCCCAGCATGGACATATTGATCTTCGGGTTGGGCTCGCCGTCGGCGGGGAGTCCGCCATGAAGTCCGGTGGCATCCACGATCTTCTGGATGCCGCAGAAGTCCAACTGCGCCGCCGAAGCGAAGGTGACGGTGTTGATGGAGTTGTACAGGCCTTCAAGGACGGACAGCGGACGGTACCACTGGGGTTCTGCGTTCTGGAGGTCGTCAGCAGCGCCGAGTGACTTTTCCGCAGTGTTGTAGGCGCCCGTCACCTGGCCGCAGGAGTTGCGCCACTTGAAGTTGAGCGGGTAGCGGCGCTGGGCGGCATTGACCACGGTGTTCATGGACTTGCCCTCCTCAAGCCACTGGGCGAACGTAAACGGCTTCATGGTGGAGCCGGGCTGCGCGCCGCCCAGGCCGTTGAGGTCGTTGCCGTCCTTGTCCAGCTTGTCCACGTTGAAGTTCACCTGCGAGTCGAAGGCGCCTTCGGCGGGGAGGAAGGAGGTGTTCTGGGCCATTGAGATGATCTTGCCGGAATTGGGCTGCACGGAAACCATGGCGGCTCCCCACTTGTCCGGGTTGGCGCCGGCGGAGGCGTTGACCTGCTCCTGGGCTACAGCCTGCGCGTTCGGGTCCAGCGTGGTGGTGATGGTCAGGCCGCCGCCGTAGATGAGCCGCTTGCGCTCATCAAGGTCAGCACCGTACGCGGGGTTGTTTTCCAGCAGGTGAAGCACGTAGTCGCAGAAGTACGGGGCGGTGGAAGCGTAGGCGCAACCCTGCCGGGCCGGGGTGACGTTGGTTTCCACGGGGGTGGCGACGGCGGCGTCGTAGTCAGCCTGCGTGATCTTTCCCTGGTCCCGCATCAGGCTCAGCACCAGGTCGCGGCGCTGCTTGGCGTTTTCCGGGTTGGAGATGGGGTCAAATGCGGAAGGGCTGTTGACCAGGCCGGCCAGCAGTGCTGCCTGCGGAAGGGTGAGGTCCTTGGCGGAGGTGCTGAAGAAGAACCTGGACGCGGCTTCAATGCCGTAGGCGTCGCGGTTGAAGAACACGATGTTCAGATAGCCCTCAAGGATCTGCTCCTTGCTGAACTCCTTCTCCAGGGCAATGGCGAGCTTCATCTCACGGAGCTTGTCGCCCACGCCCTTGTTCACGCCGTTGAGCTTGATGTCCTCGTCCCTGCCCTCGGCGGCGAGGTTGGAGTTGAGGACGTTGTTGACGTACTGCTGGGTGATGGTGGAGGCGCCCTGCCGGTTGCCGCGCGCGGTGCTGACCAGCGCGCGCAGGATGCCCGTGGTGTCCACGCCGCCATGCTCGTAGAACCGGCTGTCCTCGACGGCGATGACGGCTTCCTTCATGAAGGGCGAAATCTGGTCCAGGGCAACCTTGGTGCGGTTCTCCTTGTAGACGCTGGCGATTTCGCTGCCGTCCGCAGCCAGGATCCTGGTGGTCTGGTTGGGCGGGTCAACCTTGAGCTCGTCCGGGAGGGTGTCGAAGAACTCGATCGAACCGCTGGCTGCGCTGCCTGAAACGGCCGCCGCAGGAACCAGCAGGCCTGCTACCAGGACACCGCAGATAGCACTCACGCCAAGGAAAACGAGGATTTTTCCGAGGGTGGTGGCAGTGTCGAATAATGGGTTCGTACGAGTCGCCATGTTTTCCACTTTACCGGCAAGGACTAGTCTTTCTCTCATGACCAAATGGGAGTACGCGACGATTCCGCTCATTATTCACGCCACAAAGCAGATTCTTGACCAGTGGGGAGACGACGGCTGGGAGCTGGTCCAGGTTGTTCCCGGACCTGACGGCAACGGCCTGGTTGCTTACCTTAAGAGGGAGAAGCAGTAGCATGAGCACCTCCGCACAGGCCCAGCCCGGCGCGGCTGACGCCCCCGTTTCCGCTGTTGAGCAGCGGCTCGCGGACCTTGGGTTGACCCTTCCGGAAGTGGCCGCTCCCGTGGCCGCTTATGTTCCCGCGGTGGTCTCTGGCAGCCACGTGTACACGTCCGGCCAGCTGCCATTTGTTAATGGCAAGCTGCCGGCAACCGGCAAGGTGTCGGCAGGGACCGAAGGCTACGCAGACGAGCCCACCGTTTCCCCCGAGGATGCGCAGCGGTTCGCGGCCGTTTGCGCCGTTAACGCCCTGGCGGCCGTCAAGAGCGTTATCGGCGACCTTGACCGCATCACCCGCATCGTCAAGGTTGTGGGATTCGTCTCCTCCGATCCTTCGTTCACCGGCCAGCCCGGCGTCATCAATGGAGCCTCGGAACTGCTGGGACGCGTCCTGGGTGACGCCGGCCAGCACGCACGTTCCGCCGTCGGCGTTTCCGTGCTGCCCCTCGACTCTCCCGTTGAGGTCGAACTTATAGCCGAATTCAGCTAGGACCGGTCGTTTCCCTTGCCTCACCTCGCCCGACGGCTCTTTGCCCTTCCCCAAGACCTTGAAGGGGCGGCTCAGAGCTGGCTCGAACACGGCGAACGGACCCCGCGGGCAGCACGCCTTGCCTCCTCGGTAGTGCTGCTGCGGGACTCCCCAACCGGCCTGGAAACCTGGCTGGCCTACCGGCCAGGCTCCTCGCCGCTGGGGGTCCTGGCGTTTCCCGGAGGCTCGCTGGATGCGGCCGACGACGATCCCGTCCCCTGGCTGGGCCCGTCGCCACAGCATTGGGCTGAGCAAATGGGAACGGACGACGTCGGGCTGGCACGGCGGCACGTGCTGGGCGCCATCCGCGAACTCTTCGAGGAGACCGGCCTGCTGCTGGCCGGCCTCGACATGGCTAGCACCGTGGAAGCGACATCAACCCCGGAATGGATGCGGGCCCGCGTGGCCGTCGCCGAGCAGGAGAAGACGTTTCCGGAGATTCTGGCCAAGCGGGGGCTCTCGGTGCGGACCGACCTGCTCAAGTCACTGGTCAACTGGCGCAGCCCCGATTTTGCCCACCGCCGGTTCGACACCCGGTACTTTGCGGCCACCGTTCCCCTGAACCAGCAGCCCACCCTGTTGGAGGGCAAAGGTGTGTGGGGCCGGTGGGTTAATGCCGCCGACGTCATTGCCGAACGCCACACCACAGCCCTGGGTGATGAAGTTGGCCAGGAAAATACTGTTGGCCGCACCCTGGGGGAGCTTCTGGTCCCCGGCTCCGAGATCATGCTCGAGAAGATGGCCGCGGCCAACGGCTGCATCGCCTACCTCAGCTACAAGCGCAAGGCCCACGTGTACCAGCCGGTCCTGGTCGAAGAAGACGGCAAACTCATGCTTGAAGTCGAGGCCGCAAAGACCACGGCGGACGATCCCCAGCGCGAACGCTAGCTTCTGTTGCCGGGGCGACTTCCCGTCCCCGACGCTCTCCCACTTGATGGCGGTTCTGCGCAGACGCTCTTCCATTTGATGGCGGTTCTGCGCCGACGCTCTTTCATTTGATGTGGGTTCTGGGCGGACGCTCGCGCACTTTCCGCAGGACGAGCGAGAGAGGGTTTCGGGGAAGTCCGCATTAGGGGAGAGAGGGTTGCGGAAAAAGCCGCATTAAGGGAGAGAGGGTTGCGGGAAAGCCCGCATTAAACGAGAGAGCGTCCGGGGTAACGAACAAAAGGCCCGAGGTCCGGCATCCGGAAGCGTGCGTCAAAGCGACGAAGGAGCAGCACGCGGAGGATGTCGGCCTCGGGCCGGAGACAGTCAGTTGCTAGCGGGAGCGCTGGCGGAGGCGCTGCATGTCCAGGATGACGACGGCGCGGGCTTCCAGCCGCAGCCAGCCTCGCTGGACGAACTCTGCGAGGGCCTTGTTGACGGTTTCGCGGGAGGCGCCAACCAGCTGGGCAAGCTCTTCCTGGGTGAGCTCGTGGGCGACCAGGACGCCGTCCGTTGCCGGGCGGCCGAAGCGGTCGGCAAGGTCCAGGAGCGCCTTGGCTACGCGGCCCGGAACGTCGGAGAAGACGAGGTCGGACAGCGAATCGTTGGTGCGCCGGAGCCGGCGGGCCAGGGCCTGCAGGAGCTGCGCAGAAACCTCGGGACGGGTGCGGAGCAGCGTGTTCAGGCTCTCGTTCTTGAGGCCGGCCAGCCGGGTTTCCGACACTGCGGTTGCGGTGGCGGTGCGGGGGCTCGGATCGAAGAGGGCCATTTCGCCGAAGAGTTCGCCCGGGCCCAGAATCGCCAGAAGGGATTCGCGTCCGTCAGGAGACGTCCGGCCGAGCTTCACCTTGCCGGAGACGATGAAGTAGAGCTGGTCACCTTGGTCGCCCTCGCGGAATACCGAAGCGCCGCGGGACAGGTCCACCTCGGTGAGCTCGTCCGTCAGCAGACGGAATGCGTCGTCGTCGAGCGTGGCGAAAAGGGGTGCTCGGCGCAGTACCTCGATGTCCATGAAATCTCCTGAATAAAAGTGTCGGCTGTGGCGCTTGTGCCATTGTTTCAGAATTTTCAAGGTTCTGTGACGAACTTGGCAGTCGAAACGCCCTGATACCGGGCCGCAAGGCCACCACCGGAGGCGTCACAGGACGTCGCTGGGGCGGCCGGGAGGTGGGGAGGGGGCCCCCCCAAGCGGGCCTGCCACAAGGGGCGGGCTGTCCAGAGAACTGTCAGTGACCCCCACTAGAATGGGGATTCAACTGTTTAATAAGGAGCCTTCGTGGTCGGCTTGACTGTCCTGGACCTGATCCTGATCCTGGCGCTGCTGTCATACCTGGTTTACGGCCTGCGCAACGGTTTCCTGGTGACGGCGGGCGGCATCGCAGGCTTTGCGGCCGGAGCCGTGGCAGCCTTCTTCGCGGTCCCCCTGGTGAGCGGCTTCGTTGAGGACTCCGGATGGAGGCTGACCGCCATCGTGGCGGCCGCCGTCGTGCTGGTGGTCCTGGGGCACGGTTTGGGGACCATGGTAGGGCGGCAAATCCGCGGCGCCGTGCGGATCCGGCCCCTCCGGGCGATGGACCGGCTGGTGGGCGGGGCTGTGAACGTGGTGGTTTCCGCGCTGGTGATGTCCATGCTGGCCTTCAGCGTCAGCTCCCTGGGTGTGCCGTTCGTGTCGCAGCAGCTGGCCGAGTCCAAGGTCATCCGCTTCATCGATGGACTGACGCCCGTTCCCGTCAAAGCCACCATGGCGCAGCTGCGCTCCACCGTGATCGGCAACGGCATCCCCACGCTGCTGGAGGGCCTGGAACAGGGGCCGGCAGTGCCCGTGCCGAACGCGAGCACGGACACTCCCGCGCTGAACCGGGCCGCGGAATCGGTGCTTAGGATCGCCGGGACCGCGTACCAGTGCGGCCAGAACCAGACGGGTACGGGATTTGTGGTGTCCGAGGACCGGGTGGTCACCAACGCGCATGTTGTGGCGGGCGTGTCGCAGCCGGTGGTGGAAATGCCCGACGGCGGAGCGATGCCAGGGCGGGTTGTCTACTTCGACACGAAACACGACCTTGCCGTGCTGGCTGTGGACGGCCTGCAGGCAAGCGCGCTGCCGTTGAGCCAGGACCTTCCTGGCGGCAGTCCTGCCGCCTTCGCCGGCTATCCCCACGGCGGCCCCTTCCAGTCCAAGCCCGCCACAGTGCAGGACATCACCACGGTGCTGGTGCCGGACATCTACGGCAACAACGCCTCGCCCGAGGAGATCTACCGGCTCGCCGGGGACGTGCAGCCCGGAAATTCTGGTGGGCCGCTGTTGACCATGGACGGCCAGGTGGCAGGAGTGATTTTCGCCAAGGCGACGGCGGACACGGAGATGGGATTCGCCATCACCATGGATGACCTCACTCCCGTGGCCTCGCAGGCGGCGTCCCTGTCAGCGCCGGTGTCCTCCGGCCAGTGCATCCAGAAGTAGCGGCTAGAGGACCTCTGCGAGGTAGTCGATGGCCAGCCGGTACCCCAGAACGCCTGCGCCCACTATGACGGCTGAGCAGACGGGGGAGAGGTAGGAGTGGTGCCGGAATTCTTCGCGCTGGTGCACGTTGGTGATGTGAACCTCGACGGCGGGAAGCTGCACGGCGGCGAGGGCGTCCCGGAGGGCCACGGAAGTGTGGGTGAAAGCGCCGGCGTTGATGACTATGCCCGCGGCGTTGTTCCGGGCTGCGTGGATGATGTCGAGCAGGACGCCTTCGTGGTTGGACTGCACGCATTCGACGCTGAAGCCGTGGGCCTCAGCGGCTGCGGCGGCCAGTTGCTCCACGTCGGCCAACGTTGAGGTGCCGTATTTTTCCGGTTCACGGGTTCCCAGCAGGTTCAGGTTTGGCCCGTTGATCACCAGGATGGTGCGGCCGGCAGCAGAGTCTGTGGAGGCTTCAGTCATGGATGCTAATCTATCGGCTGGCGCCCGGGTGCCGCGCATTCTTACGCAATGCGCGGCACCCTATCGATTGGTCCCCACCGGCCCCCTAGCCTCGCAAGCTCGGCCAGGGAACCCTGCCGGCGTGGGCCCGCGCGTTTTTAAGCGTGAAAACGACGTCTACGGAGCAGTCGGCGGTCGCTAGAGGGCCGTGAACTTCAGCAGCAGCGCGTGCTCGGGGTTGAGGTTGGGCATGGGCAGGCCCACTTCGGCCAGGAAGCGCCCGGTGGCCACCGCGCCGTCAGCCAGCCACGCGGGCGGCTGCACCTGGGTGAAGTTGTGGCCGTAATCGGCGTCTTCCGGGGTGGGGAAGACCGCCTCGACACGGTACCCGCGCCCTGCCTCCAGCCCGGGAATGCCGATCCGGCCTGGTTCCTCCGCTGCGGAGGTGCGGGTGCTCACCAGGGCGAACAGGGCCGCCGTCGTGCCTGCCGCCACAGGCGTGCCTTCCGCCGCATCGGTGACGACGCCGTGCAGCAGCAGGGCATCGCCCGCCACGTCCGCGTGGACGCGGCGTCCGCTGTGGAGGAGTCCACGGTGTTCCTTGAACAGGTTGATGAAGCGCTTGAGCTCGTCCCGGTCCTCGCCCTGGACGCCGCGGATGTCCCATTCCATGCCGAAGTGGCCGAACAGCGCGGTGATGGCACGGAAGGACAGGTCGTGGGTGCGGGCGGTGGTGTGCGAGGTGGTGGGCCCGATGTGGCTGCCCACCAGCTCCGGCGGGACCACGGCGCCGGTCCAGCGCTGGATGGTCTGCCGCTCCAGCGCATCGTTGCAGTCCGAGCCCCAGATCCGGTCGGTGCGTTCGAGGATGCCCAGATCCACGCGCGCGCCGCCGGATGAGCAGGATTCAATCTCGACGCCGGGGTGGGCCTTGCGGAGTTCGTCGAACAGCCTGTAAGCGGCAAGGGTCTGTTCGTGGACGGAGGAACGGCCGGCGTGGCCGTGCTCCAGCAGGTCCCGGTTCTGGTCCCACTTGAGGTAGCTGATGTTGTTCTCGCGCAGGAGCGCGTCAATCCGGCTGTAGATGTACTGCCACGCCTCAGGGTTGACCAGGTCGATGATGTGCTGGTTCCGCCATTCCAGGGGCAGGCGCCCGCCGTCCTTGTGCTGGACCGCTGACGGGCCAACAATCCAGTCCGGGTGCGCCCGCGCGATATCGGAATCCAGGTTGACCATTTCCGGCTCCACCCAGAGCCCGAACTCCATGCCGCGGGAGGTCACGGCGTCGATCAGAGGGGTTAGGCCCTTGGGCCACAGGGTCTCGTCGACGTACCAGTCGCCGAGGCCGGCGTTGTCGCCCCGGCGGCCGCGGAACCATCCGTCGTCGAGCACGAAGCGCTCCACGCCAAGATCGGCCGCGGACTCAGCCAGTTCGATCAGCGTGTCCAGGTTGTGGTCGAAGTACACAGCCTCCCAGGTGTTGAGCACAACGGGGCGCGGCTTGCCGGCGGGCAGGCCCGTGGAGGCAGCAGGCAGCACGTGGTGCGGGCGGGACCGGAACCAGCTGTAGAAGGCGTCCGTGATCCCGTCCAGGCCGTGATCGGAGTAGGCGGCGAACAGTGCCGGGGCGGTGTAGCTGCCGCCGGGTTGGAGGATGACCTCGGCGGGGCCCAGGAGCTCGGAGCCGCCGATCATGGTCCGGCCGTCGCCGATGGTGTCCGCGAACTGTTCGTGGTTGCCGCTCCACGCCAGGTGCGTGGCCCAGACCTTGCCGTGCCGGTTGCCGAAACCGGCGGTGCCGGCGGCGAACAGGAGGGAGGAATCGTGTCCGGTGCGCCCGTGCCGGCCGGTCCGGACCCAGGTGCCCTGCTGGATGGCGCGGCGCTGCGGGTGCCGTTCCCGGCACCAGCGGCCGGTGAGGTCAAGGAGTTCGACGGCGTCCGGCGCCACCGGGAGGACGGTCGCCAGTTCGTCGAGCTGGTACGGCGTGGTGCCGTCGTTGGTGACGGTGTGCCGCATTTCCAGCAGCCCGCCGACGTGAAGGGTGAGGGTGGATTCCACCGTGAGCCCGGCGTCCGGGTCAGACTGGACAATGACTGCGGAGCCGCCGTCGGCGCCTGCTGTCACAACGCGGAGGCGGGCCGAGAAATCAAGGCCGGAGACGCCGTCGGCAGTCCGGGAACCGCGCAGGGCGGCCCGGCCGCGCCAGGAGGACGACGCTTGGGGGAGTAGGGCCGCGGGGACCCGTGCGTCGATGGCTGAGTGGGGGACCGGAGCGGTCAGGATGGCCAGGTCCGGCAGGGCCGGGCCCAGGTCTGCGCCCCAATGGACCACCTCGGCCTCTCCGCTGTCGAAGCTGATCACCAGGCTGGTACCGGCGGAACGGAGGTGAAGGGGGTCCATAGGTGAAGTCTCTTTCATCATCGTGCTGTACGTCTGGGGGCACTGGAGCGTCTTACGCTTCGAGCCAAGGGAGGGGAAAGGGGGCTGGATGCCGCCGCCGCGAGGAGAGGACGGCGGCATCCAGCCCAGTGGCTGCGACCACAAACGCAGCCACGGTTTGGGGGCCAGAGCCTACTTGAAGAGGGCGTTGACCTGTTCGTTGGCCTGGGTCAGCGAGCTGGCGGGTGCCTTGCCGGAGACGACGGCGTCCATGGCCGGCTCCATGATGCCCTTGACCTTGGCCGTGTTGTCCGTGATGGGGTAAAGGAACGTGGTCTTGTTCTTGACATGCTCGGTGAATGCGGTGACGTCAACACCCTTGGCCTGGAACGCCTCGGCTGCCTTGTCCGATGACGCCTTGAGTGCGGGGAACACCACGGCCTGGGAAGCTACGACATCCTGGCACTCGGCCGAGGCGAGGTACTCAACCCACTTGAGGGCGGCGTCCTTCTTCTCGGTTCCTGCCCAGATGGAATCCGCGAGGCCGTTGAACATGGACGCGCGCTCACCCTCGGGGCCCACCGGGGTGGGGGCGATGCCCACCTCGATGCCCTTGTAACCGGTGTACTGGCCGATCATCCAGGAGCCGTGCGCGTTGATGGCGGACTTGCCGGCAGCAAAGGTGTCCGCCATGCTCGCGCCAACGGTGGTCTCAAGCTTGGGCATGTAGCCCTTGTCCGCCAGCCCGGCGAACCAGTCCATGCTTTCCTGGAATTTGGGATCGTCGTAGTTGTACTTGGTTCCCCACGGGTTCTTGTCCGTGTGGGACCAGCCGGTGGTGTTGGTGAGGTAGCTCCATTCGGTCTGGCCGGATGAGTCGCCGCCGCCGTTCAGGCCCAGGCCGTAGACGTCCACGTTGTTCTTGTCGAAGCCTGGCTCGTCGCCGCGCTTGCCGTTCTTGTCCACGGTCAGGTGGGCGATGACCTTCTCGTAGCTGCCGCCGTCCTCGGGGTTCCAGGTGAGGTCCTTCATCTGGTCCTCGGTGATGCCGGCGGCATTGAGCATTGCCTTGTTGTAGAACAGGCCGATGGTGTCCCAGTCCTTGGGCAGGCCGTAGCGCTTGCCGTCCTGGCCCACCCAGAGGTCCGCGAGGCCCTCGTTGTAGGCGGAGAGATCGATGTTGTCCTTTTCGACGGCCTCGTCGATGGCCAGGAGCTGCTTGTTCTCAGCCAGCTCGCCGTAGCGTCCCAGGTGGTTGGTGAAGACGTCCGGTGCGGTGCCGCCAACAAAGCCGTTGGTGAGGGTGGACCAGTAGTCGTCCCAGCCGCGCTGGGTGATCTTGACCGTGATGTCCGGGTTCGCCTTTGTGAAGCCGTCGGCGCACTGCTGGTAGGCGGGCAGCTGGTTGGCGTCCCACAGCCAGTAGCTGATCTCGCCCGTGGCGCTTTCTTCGGAGGAGGAGGATCCGCTGCAGGCAGAGAGGGAGAGTGCCATAGCTGCGGCGACGGCGACGGCGCCGAGGGATTTCTTCATGGTTCTACTTTCCGTTCGTGGTGGAGTTCGCTGGGATGCGATGGGTGGGGGATTGCTTATTTGATGCCGGAGAAGCCAATGGAGTTGACGATCTTCTTGCCGAACGCGGCGAAGAGGATCAGGACCGGCAGGGCTGAGATGAGGGTTGCGGCCATCAGGCCGGACCAGTCCGGCGCCCCCTGCGGGGACTGGGACTTGAAGACGCCGAGGCCTACCTGCAGGACTCGGACGTCGTCCTGCGACGCCACCAGCAGGGGCCAGAAGTATTCGTTCCACTGGCCGATGAAGGTGAGGAGCGCCAGCGTGGCGATGGGGGCTGCGGCGTTGGGCAGCACAATCTGGAAGAAGATCCTCAGGTGCTTGGCGCCGTCGAGCATGGCAGCCTCCTCCACCTCCCGTGACATGTTCAGGAAGAACTGCCGGAGGAAGAAGATTGCGAAGGGCGTCATGAACACGTACGGCAGGACCAGGCCGAGCATGGTGTTGAGCAGGTCCAGGTTCTTGATGAGCAGGAAGTTGGGCAGGGCCGTGAAGATCGGCGGGACCAGCATGGTGCCGAGGAACAGGCTGAAGACGGCGTTGCGGCCCTTCCAGCGCAGCCGGGAGAAGGCGTACGCGGCCATGGCGCTGAAGAACACGGCGCCGGCGGTGGTGATGGAGGAGAAGATGACCGAGTTGCGCAGGTAGAGCCAGAAGTCGATGGCGGCGCCGGATCCGCCTTCGGCCACGGCTTCCGCCGGGGACTGCAGCCCGAAGACCCGTTTGAAGGCGCCCAGCGTGAACTCCGCCGGCAGCAGGCTGGTGGCGTTCGAGGCCAGCGCGTTGTTGGTGGACAGCGCCGTGCGCAGGACCCACAGGAAGGGAAGGACGGAGACTGCGATGGCCAGGACGAGGAGTGCCCAGGCGCCGGCGCGGCGGGCATTGAAAGGACGACGGCGGCGGGTTGCGGCCGGCAGCGGTGCGCGGCGTGCGGTGGTGCTCATGCGGGACTCCTTAGTCCAGGTCCGACTCGTTGCCCTTGAGGAACTTCATCTGGATGAAGGCCACCAGGGCGAGGATGAGGAAGAGAATGACGGCGATGGCGGATCCGTAGCCGAAGTCCGACTCGGTGAAGGCCCGCTGGTAGATGTAGTACTGGATGACGCGGGTGGCGTTGACCGGTCCGCCCGCTGTGGTCACGGCCACGGTGTCGAAGACCTGGAAGGAGCCGATGACGGTCACCACGAGGACCAGGACAAGGACCGGGCGCAGCAGCGGAATGGTGATTTTCCGGAAGGTCTGGAACGCTGACGCACCGTCCAGTTTGGCCACTTCGTAGACGTGGCTGGGGATGGCCTGGAGGCCGGCGAAGATCAGGAGGGCCGTGTAGCCCATGTGGCGCCAGGTGTTGATCAGCGCCTGGGTGGGAATGGCCCACGCCTCGCTGCCGAAGAACGCGACGCGGGGCAGCCCGCTCCACTCGATGAACTGGTTCACCACACCGATCTGGTAGTCCAGCATCCAGAACCACAGCAGTGCGGCAATGACGTTCGACATCAGGTACGGCAGGAGCAGGGTGCCCCGGATGATGGTGGACTTGGCCACATTGTGCATCAGGAGGGCCAGGCCCAGGGCAAGGGCCGTCTGGAGGAGGATGTTGAGGAACACGTACTGCCCGGTGACGGCCAGTGAGTTCCAGAACAGCGGATCCTTGGCAATTGCTGTGTAGTTATCCAGCCCGATCCATTCCGGGTCACCGAGGATGTTGTATTCCGTAAAGCTGAGGTAGATGCCCCGGATGGTGGGGACGACGTAGAAGGCAATGAATCCGATCATTGCCGGCGCGATGAACAGCAGTGCGATCTTGAGGTCCCCGAAACGGCGGTGGCTTCCCTGCGGCTTCGGGGAAGCTGGAGCCGCTGAGGCGGACCTGGAGTGTTTGGCAAGGGTGGTCATCTTCGACCCTTTCCTGACTGTGATGGGGGTAACAACTGAGCTGTAATCTACACGAGTAGATTCTGGAGGGCAAGAGGTTACCTTTGTTGCTTATTGCAGCGAGTTGCTAAGCCTGCGTGCTTGTTGACTCGAGTAGATACTGCTGGAACACTGGAGTTCCCGGAGGACAGCGCTTGCCCGGCGTCCTCTGTTCAGCACCACGGAAGGCAAACAATGACGTTTTCACTCGGCGTAGTAGGAGCCGGCCAGTTCGGCAGCCAGTTCGCCCACCTGTTCAACCTCCACCCCGGCACCAGCGCCGTGTACGTGGCCGACGAGCTTCCGGAGCGGGCAGCGGAGGCGGTGGCCCGTTACGGCCTCGCCGGCGTGAAGGGCAGCTTCGAGGAGCTGCTGGCCTCCGACGTTGACGCCGTGGCCATTTTCACGCAGCGGTGGACGCACGGGCCCCTGGTGGAGCGTGCCCTCCGCGCCGGCAAGCATGTCTATTCAGCCGTCCCCATGGCTGTTTCGGAAGAAGAGATCGCCGCGATCATCCAGGCCGTCCGTGACACCGGACTGGTGTACATGATGGGGGAGACCAGCTACTACAACCCCGCCACCGTCTATGCGCGCAAGCAGCTTGCGGACGGGAAGTTCGGCCGCATCTTCTACGCTGAAGGCGACTACGTCCATGACATGGACCTGGGCTTCTACGAGGCCTACCAGTACAGCGGCGGGGAGCGCTGGAAGGAAACTGCCAGCTACCCGCCCATGCTGTACCCCACCCACGCCGTTGGCGGGGTGCTCGGTGCCGTGCCTGCCCACGCTGTGAGCGTCAGCTGCGTCGGCGTCAAGGATGACCGCAACGACGGGGTCTTTGACAAGGACGTCAGCATGTTCGGCAACGATTTTTCCAACGCCACCGCCCTCTTTGAACTGAACGACGGCGGCGTGATGCGCACCAACGAGATGCGCCGGGTGGGCTACCCCTCACATATCCGCGAATCGCGGTTCCGGTTCTTTGGAACGGAGGCCAGCTTTGAACAGCTGGCAAAGGTCTCCGTCTGGCAGGACAAGCAGAACGTCCACGACGTCTCCGAGCAGATGGAAACCCGGCCCAGCATCCCGCTGGACGACCCGTCCCTGGCCCACGTTGCACCCGACCTGCGGGACGCCTTCGTCTCCGGCCTGGCACCGGTCCACGATCCCGGGCGGCTGCCGGAGGAGTTCCGGGGCGCGCCGAACGGGCATGAGGGCAGCCACCATTTCCTGGTGGACGACTTCGTGACAGCCGTGAACAACGGCAGCCTTCCGCCCGTGAACGCCTGGCTGGCCGCCCGGTTTACCCTCCCCGGCATTGTGGCGCACCAGTCCGCACTCCGAAACGGCGAACGGCTTCCCATCCGTGACTTCGGCGATGCACCGGGTGCCAGTACGTAACATGAACAGCATGACTACCCCGGCAGTGCATCCGACGCGATCCGGCCCTGTGACCCGCAAGGACGTTGCGCGCTATGCCGGCGTCAGCACCGCCGTCGTCAGTTATGTTGTCAACGGCGGACCCAAGAAGGTGGCGCCTGCCACCGAAGCCAAGGTGCAGGATGCCATCCGGATCCTGGGCTACCGCCCCAACGCTGCGGCCCGGGCGCTCAAGCTGGGCTCCAGCGAGACGCTTGGACTCGTGGTCCCGGATATCTCCAACCCGTTCTTCGCGCTGTTCTCCCACGCCGTGGAGGACGCCGCCGCCGCCTTGGGATACGCACTGGTGCTGGGCAACTCGGACGGAAACCTGGCCAAGGAGCGGCGCAACATCCGCAACCTCGCCGCCCGGCAGGTAGATGGCGTGCTGCTGGCCAGTGTCCTTTTCGAACCCGACCTGGAAGTCCTGGAAACGGCCGAGATACCCTCGGTCCTGCTCAATCAGGAACAGGATGCCCCTGGGTTCAACAGCATCGGCGTTGACCTCGCAGCCGGCGCGAGGATCGCGGTGGAACACCTCATCGGCCATGGCCACACCAACATCGGCCTCGCCATGGGTACCAACGTCTCCGGCGCCACTGACGGGCGTGAAGTGGGCTGGCGGGAGGCCCTGCAGGAAGCGGGCCTTCCGGAGGGGCCGATCGTGTACAGCGCCTTCACCCGTCCGGGCGGCTACACCGCCGGGCAACGCCTCCTGGCGTCCGTCAACCGGCCCACGGCCATCTTTGCCACCTCCGACATGCAGGCCATCGGTCTGCTCCGGGCGGTGCACGAAGCCGGGCTGTCCGTCCCTGGCCAGATGGCAGTGGCTTCCTTTGACGGATCTGCCGAGTCCGAGTATTCCTGGCCTCCACTCACAACGGTCGAGCAGCCCGTGGCTGCCATGGCCGAAGCTGCGGTAGCGGCGCTGGTGGGAGCCAGCCGCGGCGAGAAGCCCCGGCACCGCATCTTCCCCACCACGCTGCACATCCGCCAGTCCTGCGGCTGCCCCTAGGGACGCCTCCTAGACGGCTGCGAGCCGCAACCGGCCCACCTGTTCCTGCAGGACGCGCTGCGCTTCGGGGCCAAGGCCGGAATCGCTGATGACCTCATCCACCTCGTCCAGCGACGCGATGGAACTGATGCCCAGCATGCCCCACTTCGTGTGGTCCGCGAGGACCACAGTCTTGCGCGCAGCGGCCACAAAGGCCCGGTCCGTTTCCGCCTCCAGCAGGTTGGGCGTGGTGAAACCGGCGTCTGCGTCCATCCCGTGGACGCCAAGGAACAGCACGTCCAGGTGCAGTTGCTTGAGCGCGCCGGTGGCAATGGGGCCCACCAGGGCATCAGAGGGCGTTCGCTCGCCGCCGATGAGGATCACCGTGGAGGCGTACCGGGCGGAGGCCGCCGATGCCGAGTGATGGAAGAGGTCTGCGATGCGGACCGAGTTGGTAACCACCGTGATCTGCGGGCCGTTCACCAGTTCCTTGGCCAGTGCCCAGGTGGTGGTTCCCGCACTGAGTCCCACGGCCATGCCTTCCTGCACCAGCGAGGCCGCCTCCACAGCGATGGCCCGCTTTTCCGCCGTTAGCTGCGTCGATTTCAGGTCGAAGCCGGGCTCGTGCGTGCTGGTGTCCCCCGGGATCTTGGCGCCGCCGTGGATGCGCTCCAGGCGGCCGCCCTCCTCCAGCGCCTCGATGTCGCGGCGGACAGTCATCAGGGACACGCCCAGCTGCTGGGCCAGGTCGGAGACCCGGACCACCCTTTCGCGCTGAAGAGCGTCCAAAATGGCCTGGTGGCGGGCGACGGCGAGCATCAGGGCGATCCTTCGGGGCAGGGGGCGTGTCTGCTCCCAGTCTAGGTGCCTGCCACGCTGATGCGCGGGAGTCATCCTCCGCGTCCCCACCGTCTCCCCAGCCTCGCAAGCTCGGCTAGGGAACCCTGACGGCGTGGGCCCACAATAAGACACGCTTCCGGATAACCCCCACGCATCAGCTTGTGCGTTGATCCCGCCCAGGAGCGACGCCGGTCCTGCCGGCGGTCGCCCGATGTTCCCCTATTTCCTTAGGGACACGGCGATCTGCTGCATGATGGTGGGATCGGACAGGGTGGTGGCGTCGCCTGGGTCGCGGCCTTCGGCGACGTCCTTGAGCAGGCGGCGCATGATTTTGCCGGAGCGGGTCTTCGGCAGTTCCGGGACCACCAGGATGGCCTTCGGCTTGGCGATGGGCCCGATTTCCTTGCCGACGTGGTTCCGGAGTTCCTGGACGATGGCGTCCCCGGAATCCACGGCGTCACCGCGGAGGATGACGAACGCGACGACGGCCTGGCCGGTGGTTTCGTCCGCGGCACCCACCACCGCGGCCTCGGCCACGGCGGGGTGGGATACCAGCGCGGACTCGATTTCCGTGGTGGAAAGCCGGTGCCCGGAGACGTTCATGACGTCATCCACGCGGCCCAGGAGCCAGATGTCACCGTCCTCGTCCTTCTTTGCACCGTCCCCGGCGAAGTACATGGTCTCGAACCGTGACCAGTAGGTGTCCTTGAAGCGTTCGGGATCGCCCCAGATGCCGCGGAGCATGGCAGGCCAGGGCTCCCGGATCACCAGGAAGCCGCCGTGGCCGTTGGGCACGGATTCGCCCATCTCGTCCACGACGTCCACTGCGATGCCGGGCAGCGGGACCTGGGCTGAGCCGGGCTTGGTGGCGGTGACTCCGGGGAGCGGCGCGATCATCTGCGCGCCGGTCTCGGTCTGCCACCAGGTGTCCACGATGGGGGTCTTGTCCCCGCCGATGACCTTCCGGTACCACATCCAGGCCTCGGGATTGATGGATTCGCCCACGGAGCCGAGGACCCGGAGGGAGGTCAGGTCGTACTTGTCCGGGATCTCCCTGCCCCATTTCATGAACGTCCGGATTGCAGTGGGGGCGGTGTAGAGGATGGAGACCTTGTACTTCTCGATGATCTCCCACCAGCGGCCCTGGTGCGGGGAGTCCGGGGTGCCCTCATACATGACCTGCGTGGCGCCGTTGACCAGGGGCGCGTAGGCGACGTAGGAGTGGCCGGTGACCCAGCCGACGTCGGCCGTGCACCAGTACACGTCCGTCTCGGGGTGCAGGTCGAACACGGCCTTGTGGGTGTAGGCGGTCTGGGTGAGGTAGCCGCCGGTGGTGTGCAGGATGCCCTTGGGCTTTCCGGTGGTCCCGGAGGTGTACAGGATGAACAGCGGGTGCTCGGAGTCGTGGCCCACGGCCGTGTGCTCGGCGGAGGCGGCGCCCACCGTGTCCGCCCACCAGTGGTCCCGGCCCTCGTGCCAGTCCACGTCCTGGCCGTTGCGCTTGACCACCACCACGTTCTGGACCGTGTGGCCGTCTCCATCTCCCTTGTGGGCTAACGCTTCATCGACGGCGGGCTTCAGGGCGCTGGGCTTGCCGCGCCGGTACGTGCCGTCCGCGGTGACCACGAGCTTGGCTTCGGCATCGTCAATCCGTGACCGGAGCGCCTCGGAGGAGAAGCCGCCGAACACCACTGAATGCACAGCCCCGATCCGGGCGCAGGCCAGGAGGGTGATGACGGCCTCGGGGATCATCGGCAGGTACACAGCTACGCGGTCGCCCTTGGCCACACCCAGGGACTCGAAGGCGTTGGCGGCCTTCTTCACCTCTTCGGTCAGCTGCGCATAGGTATAGGTGCTCGTGTCCCCGGGCTCACCCTCGAAATAGATGGCCACCCGGTCGCCGAGGCCGTTCTCCACGTGCCGGTCCAGCGCGTTGTACGCGGCGTTGACCTCCCCGCCCACAAACCACTTGGCAAACGGCGGGTTGGACCAGTCCAGCGCCTGGTCAAAGTCCTTGTTCCACGTCAGGAGTTCACGGGCCTTCTTCGCCCAGAACGCGGGACGGTCGGCGTTGGCCTCCCCGTACTCCGCGGCCGTGACGACAGCGTCGGCAGCGAACTCGGGCGAAGGCGCAAACTTGCGGGTCTCATGCAGCAGGTTTTCAAAGGCATCGCCCTTCTCAGCTCCCGTGGCTGAACCGTGCCCTGCGCTTGCGGAAGCGTCTACGACGGCGCTTGTAGTGTCCTGGGACATGTGAACCTCATCATTCATCGATCTTTGCTGGGCGGGATGTCACCCGGCCGGCCGGGCTCCGCCGCCTGCACGACGCCGGGCCCCGGCTGGTCACGGACATTCCGCAAAGAGCTGTTCCGGAATCAAGACTAATGCTTTGACTGGCGGCGATGTGGGCGGTGTCACATGGCAGCCCGTGAACGGCATTTATTAAGCGGTGAATGGTTTTCGATGGCTGCTTGGTCCCGGCCCCGCGGTGCGTGCCCAGCTAGTGATCAGCGTGGCCCTTGACTAGGCTGGGATGGAATTGTGACTTCACTTCGGACCGTTCTGGCCAGGCACTGCAAGGGCCTGGCCTGCCCGGAACCGCTGTCAAGACGGCACGATGTCGGGACCACACAGGGCCCGGTGCCGCCACGCTAAGGAGAGCAGAATGAACCAGCAAAGCTTCGGCCAGAAGACCGGCCCCGACACGGCAGGTTCCGGCCACGGTACCGGAACCGCTGAAGGGCCAGGCTCCCAGGCCGCCGCGGGCAAGGCCCCCGCCGGAGGCAAGGCTTCCACCGCCAACGAGGCAGTGCTGGGCCCGTTCACCATCCGGGACCTGACAGTCTTCGGCGGCACGCTGATCCTTTTTGTTGCCTCCCTGCTGCCGATCTTCGGCGCACGGTACAACCTGTGGAACCTCAACAACCTGTTCTTCCTGGGCCTGGGCATCATCCTGCCCCTGATCGTCAGTGCGCTTTTTGCCGCCCGCAGGCTGTCCCCGTCCACAAAGATCCGGATCGGCTCCCTGTCCATTGACCAGTTCGGATCAGTGGTGGCCTCCTTTGCCGTGGCGTTCTTCTTTGTCTCCGTGGCGGGGGCGTACGTGCCCAGCCTCCTGGTGGGCCTGATCGGTTCCCTGGTGCTCTTCGCGGCAACGGTGCTGGGCCGGTTCCTGCCGTATCTGTCCAGTGATTTCCAGGACCGGGCCGAAGTGCCTGCCCACATAGTGGCCCGTGAGGCCGCTGTTCCTGTCCAGAAGCCCCGCGCTCCCAAGAAGCCGAAGGCAGAGGCCGCGACGGGTTCGAAAGACTCCAAACCCGGCTCGAAGATCCTGTCCGGGGCAGGGCTGTTCGGCGGCGCAGGTGCAGGATCCTCGGCGGTCCAGCCCGGATCAGCTGACAAGCCGGCATCACAGGGCCATCAGGATCCGGTGGTTCAGCAGGCTTCCCAGCGTCCTGGCGGACAGGCCGCGGCAGCCCATGCCCCTGCCACGGCAGCCGTCCCCACTGCTGCTGCGCCTGTCTCCACCGCTCCCGACGAGGTATCGGACTGGACGCCCGCAGGCGACGCGGGCCCCGCAACCCAGGCGGCCGACGTCGTACGCCCCTCCTCAACGCCCGCCGCCGAGGAAACGCGGCTGGGGGATGTTCCGGCAGCCGCCGGCGCCGCTTCCGCCCCGCATCACAACGGCACGCCAAACAACGACGGCGGCACCCATCCGGCTGCCCCGTCCGGCCAGGGCGCTGCCGCCGCAGGGCAGGGCGCGCGCAGCGGCTGGGAGCCGACGCCTGCCACCGCTGTGCACCAGCAGGTCCGCACGGAGGAGCCCATCGGCGCCACGGTGGATCCCTCAACCCGTCCGGATGAATCGGAAGAACAGCCCGTCCATGAGGCTTTCTGGTTTGCGGTCGCGCAGCACCGGACCGCCTATGATCCGCGCTCCGGGGCCCCGGCGTTCGTTATCGAACCCGGCGGCTGGGTCCTTGCCCTCGAAGACCGGGGCCATGAGTTCCTGGTGCAGCACACTGACGGGCGGCTGGGTGTCCTGCGGGACCTCAGCAACATCGAGCGCGGCTGACGTCCATGGCGGAGGCCCGGGCGCCCAGGGCCGGCGGAGCCAAGGCACCCGCCGGCCAGTCTGCCGGCATGCCGGTGGTGTCCTCCGAATCCCTGCTGGCCTTGAAAAGGCGGGCGCGGCGGATCAACAGGGCCCTGGCGGAGAAATACCCCTACGCCCACGCGGAGCTTGATTTCCGCAACCCGTTCGAACTGCTCGTGGCTACGGTCCTTTCGGCCCAGACTACGGATGTCACCGTTAACCAGGTCACCAGGGTGTTGTTTGCCCGCTACCCGGACGCGCGGTCCCTGGCGGAAGCGGATCCCGTGGACCTTGAGACAATCCTCAAGCCCACCGGGTTCTTCCGGGCAAAATCCAGGAACGTCATTGCCCTCTGCACCCGCCTGGTGGACGAATACAACGGGGTAGTGCCGGGACGGCTGGAGGACCTGGTCACGCTGCCCGGCGTGGGACGCAAGACCGCCAACGTGGTGCTCGGCAACGGCTTCGGCATCCCCGGCATCTCCGTGGACACCCACTTCGCACGGCTGGCCAACCGTTTCGGCTGGACGCAGTCCGAGGACCCCGTCCAGATCGAGCATGACGTGGCCGAGCTGTTCGACCGCAAGGACTGGACCATGTTGTCCCACCGGGTGATTTTCCACGGACGGCGGGTGTGCCACGCACGGAAGCCAGCCTGCGGAGCCTGCCCCGTGGCCACCTGGTGCCCCAGCTTCGGGCTGGGCGAAACGGATCCGGCCAAGGCTGTGAAGCTGCTGAAGTACGAGCTCGCGCCCGGCCGCGAAGCACTCCTGGAGCAGTTGCTGGCCGAGACCCACAGGGCAGCCGAAATCCGCATGGCCTCCCAGCAGGGGACGGCCCCGTGAGCGCGCGCGAGGACCTGCTGGAGCTGGCCCGCCGGGCGGAGTCCGGGACGGCTGCAGCACCGGATCCCCTGTGGGAAGCCCTGACGGTGGACGCCCACCAGGCCAGGAGGGCGGCGGTGCTGATGCTCTTTGGCACCCTTGACGACGTCCCTGCCGTCTCGGGCAAACCGCTGGCGCCGGCCGACCTTGACGTCCTCCTGCTGGAGCGCGCCCACACTCTGGGTTCCCATCCGGGGCAGGTGGCGTTCCCGGGCGGCGCGATTGACGCCCGGGAAACGCCGGTTCAGGCAGCTTTGCGCGAGGCCGAAGAGGAAACCGGCCTCGATTCAGGGGGTGTGGAGGTCCTTGGCACCCTGCAGGATCTGGGCCTCGCCCACAGCAACTTCCTGGTCACCCCGGTGCTGGGCTGGTGGCGCTCGCCGTCGCCTGTCCGTGTGGTGGACTACGCCGAATCAGCACAAGTGTTCCGGGTGCCCGTCCGTGACCTGCTGGACCCGGACAACCGCGTGATGGCAACCGTCCACCGTGCCGGGCGCAGCTTCGACAGCCCTGCCTTCACAGTTAACGGCGTGGTGGTGTGGGGTTTTACCGGGATTGTCCTGAACGGGCTGTTCGAACAGCTTGGGTGGGCCGTTCCGTGGGACCGGAGCCGGCTCCACCGGATGGGCGTCTAGCCTCAGGCCTGCTGCTGGCGGAGATCCACCACAACGCCGGTGGCTGCGTTCTCCCGGACTGCCTTAATACCCTCAAGCAATGTATTGACGGACTTGAACTTGGGTGAGACGGCAACGGTATTGCCCTCTGCGTCAGTGAGCCGCAACCTGTACGACTCGTCGCCTACTCGGTGAATTTCAAACCTTCCCGCCATAAGCCGGGACCTCCCCTGGAATGCTCCGTTGCATCAGCTTGTGACCGATCTGCCTCAGTCGTCACACAGACTGTAGCCTGCGTCACGAGCCTCTGGCGAGCTACTCCCGGGTAGGTTACCTCGGGGGTCGGTGCAGGAGGTGCGGCCACGGCAGGGGGCTTTCGCGGCCGGCGGCTATTTCGCGTTGTCGTAGGAATCAACGACGGCCACGCTGACGGGAAACTCCACCGGGATGGGCCCGAACAGCAGTTCCTTGGCGGCGCTGGCCGCCTCTTCAATGGCTGCGATGCAGGCGTCCACCGCCTCCGCCGGCGCATGCACCATCACCTCGTCGTGCAGGAAAAAGACGAGCTCAGCGTTGATGTGGCCGTCGCTGCGGAGGGTGCGCAGCCGCCGTCGTAATTCCGCCAGCCAGCACGCCGCCCAGTCCGCAGCCGAACCCTGGACAACGAAATTGCGGGTGAAGCGCCCCCGCGAACGGGCGATCGATTCCGCCCTCCGCTGCTCTTCGGCAGAAGCGGACCGCTGGCTCTGGAACCACCGCTCCGATGGCGGCGGGCTGCTCCGGCCCAGCCGGGTGGTTACCGTCCCTCCGGCTTCGCCCGTGCGTGCCGCCTGCTCAACGAAGTCCACAGCCCTGGGAAAAGTCTTTGCAAGCTGCGGCATGAGGCGGCCGGCCTCTCCGGAGGTGGCACCGTACATGGCACCCAGCAATGCCATCTTCGCTTTGGCCCGGTCTCCGCCGAATCCCTTTGCTGCAATGCCCGCGTACAGGTCCTGGTTCCTTGCAGCCTCGGCCATGGAAGGGTCACGCGCGAGGGCCACCAGGACGCGCGGTTCCAGTTGGGAGGCATCCGCGACGATGAGCTTGTGGCCGGGATCGGCGTGGACTGCGCCGCGGATCTGGCGCGGAATCTGCAGGGCGCCGCCGCCGCGTGAAGCCCAGCGGCCGGAAACCACGCCACCCACCACATACTCGGGCCGGAAACGGCCGCCGTCCACCCACGCGTCAAGCCAGGCCCAGCCGTTGGCTGTATGCAGGCGGGAGAGCTGCTTGTAGGCGAGCAGCGGCCCGATCGCGGGGTGGGTGGATTCCCTCAGCTCCCACTTTCGGGTGGTCTTGACCTCGATCCCGTTGCGGTGCAGGGCGCGCATCAGGTCCTGCGGGGAATCCGGATTCAGCGTGGGTGAGTTCAGGAGCCCGCGCAGTTCCTGGTTCAATGCTTCAAGCTTGGCGGGGCGGTGGCCCATGGGCGGGCGCGGGCCGAGGTGGTCTGCGAGGATCTGCCCGTGCAGGTCTTCGCGCCAGGGGACGCCGGCATGCTGCATCTCGGCGGCGATCATGGCAGCAGCGGACTCGGCTGCCAAGAGCAGCTGCAGGCGGCTGCGCCGGTTCTCCTCCGGACTGACCGAGGCCAGGGCCACCTGCTGGGCAGCATATTCAGCACGAAGCTCTTCCGGGCTGCGGAGGATTTCCGGCCGGGACCCGGGGGCATCGAACAGGGCACCCTGGTCTGCCGGGGGAGGCGGCGGCTGCAGCGTCCTGGGCGGCAGGAGCGGATCCTCAACCACCACCCGTTCCGCGTTCCTGGCATAGTCCGTATGGGCGGTGAACGTGGAAACGGCCAGGATGTTGCCGCAGAGGCTGAGGTCGTAGCACCGCTCCAGCTCGACGCCGGCCGCCAGCAGGGCCGGGTACCAGTCCTGGGTGCGGTGCCAGATCCAACGGGGCGGCTGCCCGTTTGGCCGGCGGTTTTCGAGGTCACGCACGACGGCGGCGAGCTCGCCGCTGCTGATCAGCCGCGGTTCCGGCGTGGCCGGGACGGGGTGTCCAGCCTGCGTGAGTTCCTGCAGTGCCGCGCCGTGGGGGTGGGCGGCGAGCAGCAGGTACATGGTCCCATTCTGCCTTGTTTCCGGGGTTGTCCCTGCCGGGATGCCTCCGCTTGCCCGCTTGGCTCAACCTGGTTTTCCACATACGGGCCCGGAACCCTTACCCGCTCTCTTCCGGGGGCGGAGAGTGGCTGTATGAGCAGGCACCAGCTGATTCCGGCCAACCCCGGCCCGGGCCCCCCGGGCCCGGTTTACCCTGGCACGTCCCCGACGGATGCCGCCGGCAGCCCGGCCGGGGCAGGCCCGCCGGGACGCTCCCGGCATGGTGTCGCCGGACCGGTGGGCGCTGCGGACGGCGACGGGGACGCATGGCTGCCGGATGGCGGTGAGGACATCCTGCTGGTGACGTCCTCGTCAGTCCTTCGTGCAGAGGTGGAGCGGATCGTGGCGGCTGCAGGGGCCCAGCTGCGTGTTGCAGCCACTGCAGCAGAGGGAGGCAGGTATTGGGACGGGGCGGCAGCCGTGCTGGTGGGAAGCGACATCCGGGAGCTTCCGCCGCGCCGCAGGGCGCCCGCTGTGCTGGTGGGGCTTGACGGTGAAGGCGACAGCCTGTGGCATCTCGCGGCTGTCCTCGGAGCGGAACGGGTGGCTGTCCTTCCCGATGCTGCAACCTGGCTTGCCGACCATCTCAGCCGCTCGCGGTCACCCGGTCCCGGCGGGGTAATCCTGGGCGTGACCGGCGGCTGCGGCGGAGCCGGGGCCACCACTGCAGCGATCTGGATCGCGCAGGCGGCGGCCGGGCTTGGAGCCCGAGTGCTGCTGGTGGACGGCGATCCCTGGGGCGGCGGGCTGGAACTTGCGCTCGCGGCCGAGGAGGACCCCGGCCTGCGCTGGCCCGACCTTTCCGAAGCCCGGGGAAGCATCGATCCCATCCAGCTGGCGGACTCCCTGCCTGTCGCGGGCGGTTTCTCGTTCCTGTCCTGGCCTGCCAGCAGGGAGCAGCCGGTGCCCGTCGGCGCTGCCGCCACCGCGGGCATCCTTGATGCTGCCCGCCGCGGATATGAGCTGGTGGTGGTGGACATTGGCCGGGGATCCGACCCCATCCATACGTTCGCCTGGGACTGCGACCGGATCGCCATGGTGGTTCCGGCGCAGCTTAAGGCTGCCGTAGCCGCCGTGCGGTTGCTCCAGGAATTTCCTCCGGTGGAGGCGTCCCTCCTAATCCGTGGCCGTCCCGGCGCAGCCCTGGATGGCCCCCTGATTTCCGAGGCCATCGGCCTTCCTGTCCAGGCGCGGATGCCTGAGCTGCGCGGAGTCGCTGCGGCCATGGAGTCGGGCCGCCTCCTTGAGCTGGGAAAGCGGCGGGCCGTCCGGCATTTTGCTGCTTCCGTGCTGGACCTCCTTGGCGACGGGCTGGCTTCCGGAGAACCTGAATGAGGAACCAGGCCAGCTCCGGGGGACCGGGATCTGAGGCGGGGATGCGGCGGCGGGCGCGGATCCTGGAGACGCGCCCGGACGGTCCCCGGCAGGAGAGCCCGCGCCAAGACAGTCTTCTGCACGACGGTATTCGGCATGACGGTCCCCGGCAGGAGGACGGGCGCCCGGGTGAGCCCGGCAGCGGTGAGCCCGGCGGCGGTGAGTGGCGCCGGCGCGCGCGCCGCACAGGTGAACGGCAGGCTGTTGACCTGGGACTCCTTGAGTCTGTGCGGGAGTCCATGATGGCGGACGCAGCGGCGGTGACGCCCTCGCGGGTGGCGGCGGCGGTGCAGGCCACGGGGAAGCTCTTGGGTACGGCGGGGTCACTGGCCGCCGTGGAGCGGATCAGCGCAGAGTTGAACGGCCTGGGGCCGCTGCAGGCCCTTACCCGGGACCCTGCCGTCACGGACATTTTTGTGAATGCTCCCGGGTCCGTGTGGGTGGACAGGGGCCGCGGCATCGAGCGTGTGCCCGTGGCCTTCGACAATGAGGCCCGGCTCCGGGCCTTGGCCTGCAGGCTCGTGGCGGCCGGCGGCAGGCGCCTTGATGACGGTTCACCCTGCGTGGACGTGCGGCTGGCCGGAGGTTACCGCGTCCACGCCGTGCTGCCGCCCGTCTCCACGGCAGGGACGCTGCTTAGCATCAGGATCCGGCGCGAACGTGTTTTCACGATGGATGAGCTGCGGGAGGCCGGCATGTTCAACTCCGGACTGCAGACCGTCCTGGAACAGGTGGTGGAACGCAGGCTGAGCTTCCTCATCAGCGGGGCCACCGGGTCCGGCAAGACCACCCTGCTCTCCACGCTGCTCGGCCTGTGCAGCCCCGCAGAGCGGCTGGTCCTCATTGAGGATGCATCGGAACTGAACCCTGTCCATCCGCATGCCGTGTCCCTCGAATCACGCCACGGAAACTTGGAAGGCGGCGGCGAAGTGGATCTGGGGGATCTGGTCCGGCAGGCATTGCGCATGCGGCCGGACAGGCTGGTGGTGGGCGAATGCCGCGGCGCCGAAGTCCGGGAGCTGCTCACTGCCATGAACACCGGACACAGCGGAGGGGGCGGAACCATCCACGCGAATACTGCCGCTGCCGTTCCGGCCCGGCTCACGGCGCTCGGTGCGCTCGCGGGGATGAACCCCGACGGCGTAAGGCTTCAGGCAGCGAGCGCGCTGGATGTTGTCATCCACGTTGACAGGACGCCCCGGGGCCGGGCTGTGGCTTGCGTGGGCCTGATCGGGGACGGGCCCGGCGGACTCAGTGTGGAGCCTGCCCTGGTACGTGTTGACGGTGAAGTAGCCGCCGGCCCTGGTTGGACGGCGCTTGCGGCACGCTTGGGGCTTCGCCCGGGACTGCCCGCATGATCCTCCTTCTTGTCGTTTGCCTGGTAATGGCTGCGGTGTTGCTGGCCGCGCCGCCGCTGGGTGCCCCGGCCAGGTTGCGCCGAACCGGCGCCTCCGGCCCGGCTCCGGGCCCCAAAACGTCCGGGCAAAGCGTCTTTCCGTGGAGGCTGCGGGGTGCCGGGAAAGGAACAGAACAGCCTGCGGCACGCATGACCCTTGTTGTGCAGCAACTCGCCGCACTGCTCAAAGGCGGCCGCACGCCTGCGCGGCTTTGGGAGGAGATCTGGGATGTCTATGGTTCGTCCGGCTCCCGGGCGCCCGGCCTGTCCCCAGGATCCAGCGCCATGCTGGCCGCGGCTCGCGCTGCGGCGTCCCGCGGCATACCCGTCTCGGAAGCCATCCGCCGGGCGTCGCCGTCCGCCTTCCCCCGGCGGGACAGGGAGTCCCGCATCTGGGCGGAGCTCGCGGCCTGCTTCGATATCGCTGAAGCAAGCGGCTGCCCGCTCGCAGACGTACTGACCAGGTTCGCCGCGCAGCTTGAAGTGGAGGATGACGCCGATGCTGCCCGCCAGACCGCCCTGGCCGGACCAAAGGCCACCGTCAGCCTCCTCACCTGGCTGCCGCTGATGGGCCTGGGCCTGGGGATCGCCCTGGGCGTGGACCCACTCGCCATCCTGCTTGGAACACCGTGGGGGCTCGCTGCCCTCGCAGCCGGAGCAGGCCTGACAGTGGCCGGACGGTTGTGGTCGGCACGGCTGGTGGCCGCGGCAGCCGGGGCTGGAGCGCCATGACCCAGCCTTCCGCCGCAGCGCTCGCGCTCTTCCTTGCACTCGCCGCGGCAGCAGCCCTTGCCGGCAGCGGGCGGGGCAGGCCACGGAAGCGGCTGCTCAGCCTGTCTTCCGGGGCAACGGGCCGCGGCGCGAAAGCCTCAGCCGGCAACGGAGGGCACCTGCCCGGACCTGCGCCCGAAGGACTCAGGGACACCGCCATGATGCTGGAACTTGTGGCCGCCATGCTGGACGCCGGATCGGGCATAGGCCGGTCACTTGAGCTGGTGGCCGCCTCGGCTTCCGGGAAGTACAGCGGCGCTCTCCGGCCGGTTGTCGCGGCTCTGGCAATCGGGGCCGACTGGGAGACCGCATGGTGCAGCAGTGCGGTTCGCCTCCCCGAGGTCCTGGAACTCCGGGACGCCCTGGGGTTCGCGGCGCTGACCGGCGCCCCGTCCTCGGCGATTCTCTATGCGCAGGCGGCGCGGCTCCGCCGGGAGAGGTTCCGTGCAGCAGAGAAGCGCGCTGCGTCGCTGGGCGTGAAGCTGGTGGTCCCGTTGGGCCTCTGTTCCCTTCCCGCCTTTATTTGCCTGGGAGTGGTCCCCGTGCTGCTGGCCCTGGTGCCTTCCGGGTCCTAGGCACCCGTATCTCCTCCTCCACAGGGGAGAACCATTGAGCTTTTCCACTTACGAACCCCCAGGGCTTATCGCCCCAGGCCAGGCCCGGAAGAGTCAGAACAGCCGGGAACACCACCGGCCCAAAGGAAGGAAAAACCACATGTCCACTCATTACCGCCGCCACTACGCCGGAGGAGCTGCGGCGCCCGCGGCTGCCCGTCCCGCCTCCCGGGAACACCGCAGCTCCTCCCGCCACGGCATCCGCTCCGGGGGCGGCAGCCCGTTGCCCGCCAACGCCGTGGAGCTGTATCCGGGCGCGGGCTCGCCAGGAACCAGTAAAGGCCGGGTCCGGCTCCTCGGGTCCGAGGCAGGGATGGCGACGGCCGAATACGCCATAGCCACCCTCGCCGCCGTAGGCTTTGCCGGGCTCCTGGTCTTCATCCTCCGCAGCGAGGAGGTCCGCGGCTTCCTGCTCACCCTGATCCGCACTGCGTTGGCTCTGCCGTGACAGGGGCGCCGGCAGCGCTCCTGGCCCCGGGTTTTTCCGACAAGGGTCCGTCCGTCACGTGCTCGTCCGCCACAGGCCCGTCCGCCACCGCACCGTCCGGCAGCGAACCGTCCGCCGTGATGCGTACGCGCCGGCGGGATCCGCGGGCCTGCAGCTGCTCCGGAGGCCGCGTAGCCCACGGTCCGCGTGGCGCCGTGGCAGGTTCGTGCGGCCCCGCGGCCGGTCCGCGTGGCTGGACGGGTTCATGCGGCGCCGTGGCGGGTTCGAGCGGCGCCGTGACGGCGGAGTTTGCCGTCACCCTGCCTGCAGTCCTGCTGCTGCTGGCCATGCTGCTGGCAGGTGCCTCCGCCGGAGTCACCCAGTTGCGGCTGGAGGAGGGAGCGCGTGCCGGCGCCCGGGCGCTTGCCCGCGGTGACGATTCCGCCACCGTGGAAAGGATCGTCCGTACCCTGTCGGGAGGGTCGGCATCCGCGACGGTTTCGGCTGACGGCGAGTGGCTGCATGTCACCGTCACCGACCGGGTGGGCGGTCCCCTCGGTGCATCCATCCCGTGGCTCCTGACGGCTCAGGCCTCCACCCGGAGCGAGACTGCCGGATGACGCGCGGCAAGGAACCTGGAACGGGCAGCAGGGATCGGACGGTCCTCAGCAGGCGTCATGCTCCGGACCAGACGGGCGGCGCAGCTGGCACCAACCGGGAACGCGGTTCGGGGACAGTCCTGGCGGCCGGACTGGCCCTGGTGGTGATGATGGCCATGGCGCTGATGCTGTTGCTGGCGCAGTCGGCCGTCCTGGCCAGCAGGGCCGCATCCGCTGCGGACCTTGCGGCACTGGCGGCTGCTGACGCCCTTCGGGGCCTTGCTGCCGGGGAACCGTGCACCGTCGCGGCGGAGGTGGCTGCCCGGCATGGGGCCGCTCTTGTGGGATGCACGGAAGGCGCGGGCCAGATTGTCGAGGTGAGGACCGAGCTGGTGGAAAGGACGGTGTTCGGGGCTGCCCACGGGCGCTCCCGGGCGGGTCCTCCACCTTAGCCGGTTCGGGTCAGTGCTGCACTTCCAGGCCCAGGGAGCCGGCTTCGGTGGCGTTCTTGAGCAGGACGTCCAGGAGGGAGACGGCGGCCGCCTTGTCCAGCGGGTTGTTTTTGTTCCCGCATTTGGGTGACTGGACGCAGGAAGGGCACCCGGAATCACATTCGCAGGCCTTGATGGCGTCACGGGTGGCTGTCAGCCAGACCTTCGCCTTTTCGAAACCGCGCTCGGCAAAACCCGCGCCGCCGGGGTGCCCGTCGTACACAAAGATGGTGGGCACCCCGGTGTCGGCGTGCAGGGCGGTGGAGACCCCGCCGATGTCCCACCGGTCGCTGGACGCCACCAGGGGCAACAGCCCAATGGCTGCGTGTTCCGCCGCGTGCAGGGCTCCCGGGAACTGGGCTTCGATAAGGCCCGCGCCCGTGAGGGAGCGGTTGTCCACCACAAACCACACAGCCTTGGTGAAGAGTTCGCGGGCACCCAGTTCCAGCGGTTCCTCCCCAAGGATTTCATTGGAGATCAGGGCCTTGCGCTGGAAGGAGACAACCTGGGTAGTCACTTTGACGTCACCGAAGTGAACCGATACGTCACCCCACTCCACCGTCCGCTGGGTCTCCAGCACCTCAATCTGGGTCACGTCCCGGGCGGTGGTGTAGTAGTCGGGATTGGCCCGGCGCACCATCACGCAGTGGTCATCCTCGTTCAGGTCCTCCACCACATAGCTGTCACCCTGGTGGATATAGACGGCGCCGGTGTGGGCCTGGTAGTGGGTCTGCGGGGAATCCATCGTGCCAAGGAGGGACCCGGTCTCGGAGTCCACAATGCTCACCGGCCCGCCTCCGTCGGCCCGCAGGTTCACCATGGCCGCCGCGCTCTGGGAGTGTGTCCAGAACCAGCCCGCGGGCCGCCGCCGGAGGTAGCCCTGCGCCACCAGCCTGTCCAGGAGGGACTCCGCGGTGGGGCCAAACAGGCCGATTTCTGCGGGGCCGAGGGGAAGTTCCGCAGCCGCGGCACACAGGTGCGGTCCCAGGACGTAGGGGTTGGAGGGGTCGAAGACTGTTGCTTCCACTGACACGTCGAAGATCGCTTCGGGATGGTTCACCAGGAAGGTGTCCAGCGGATCATCGCTGGCAACAAAGGCCGCGATGGCATCCTGGCCCGCCCTTCCGGCCCGGCCGATCTGCTGGAACAGGGAAGCCCGGGTGCCGGGCCATCCTGCCACCAGGACCGCATCGAGGCCGGAAATGTCGATTCCCAGTTCCAGCGCTGACGTACTCGAAACGCCCAGGAGCTCGCCGGAGCGCAAGGCCCGTTCCACTGCACGGCGTTCCTCGGGCAGGTATCCGGAACGGTAGGCGGCCACCCGCTGGGGCAGGCTGGGATCCACCTCATCCAGGAGGCGTTTCGTGATCGAGGAGATGGTTTCCGCCCCGCGCCGGGATTTGATGAACGCTATGGTCCGGGTCCGGGCCGATACCAGGTTCGCCAGCAGGTCCGCGGTTTCGGCCACCGCGGTCCGCCGCTCCCTGGCGCCATTCTCGCCCCGCACCTCGGTCAGGGCCGGTTCCCAGAAGGCAACGGTGGTGGAACCGTGTGGAGAGCCGTCACGGGACACCGCCCTGACCGGGGCGCCGATGAGTCGGGCAAAGGAGATCTCAGGCTCCGAGGCCGTGGCGGAAGCCGCGATGAACACCGGTCCCGGATGCGCCGTGCCAGCTCCGTAGTAGGCGCAGATCCGGCGCAGCCGGCGCATCAGGTTGGCCACGTGGGAGCCGAACACGCCCCGGTAGCTGTGTGCCTCGTCAATGACCACGTAGCGCAGGCGGCGGAAGAACCCGGCCCACCAGGCATGGTTGGGAAGGATCCCGAAGTGGAGCATGTCCGGGTTGGCCAGGATGAAGTTGGCATGGTCCCTGATCCAGCGCCGGGACGCGGGGTCGGTGTCGCCGTCGTAGGTTTCCGCCCGTACGGTGGGCAGTTTCAGCGCGCGGATGGCGTTGAGCTGGTCCGCGGCCAGGGCTTTGGTGGGGGAGAGGTACAAGGTGACGGCGCCGTCGTCGTGGATTTTCCCCGGGTCAGCCAGGACGCGAAGTTCGGAGCGGTGGATGGCGTCGAGTGCCGGCAGCTGATACGCCAGGGACTTTCCTGACGCGGTTCCGGTGGCCACCACAACGTGTTCCCCGCCGTGCGCAATGCCGGCTGCTTCCACCTGGTGCCGGTAGGGCTCCTGGATGCCCAGTGATCCGTACGCCGCAACCAGGTCGGGGTGCACCCACGCGGGCCACGGCTCATGCTCGGCCTCGCGGGCCGGGATGGTGCGCACATGACGAAGCTGTTCCGGGTCCGGGCCGCGGCCCAGCAGGGGAATCAGGGAGTCATGGGGGTTCACCCCCACATTGTTTCACCCGGCGGAGCCTTGCCGGCCCCGGTTCGCCATGGGGGTAACAGGAAGGCTCAGCTCAGGGAAAGGTCCGAACCGTCATGGGACGCGGAGAGCATCAGCACACTGGAAACGGTGGTCCAGCCGAGATGGGAATACAGTTTCCGGCCATCAGCGGAGGCCAGGAGCAGGCCCTCCTGCACGTCGTGCCCGAAGGCCTGGGCTGCCAGGGCCCGCATGATGAAACTGCCCAGGCCGCGGCGCTGGAAAGCCGGTTCGGTGATGATCTTGTCAAACACCGCGGTTTCCCCCACCACGAACACGCGTCCGCTTGCCGCCAAAGCGTCACCGGAGCGGACCTCCGCGTAATGCACGCCGTCCTGCTCCCAGCTTGAGTGCGTGAGGTCGTCATCGGAGAGCCACGGATCCTCGGCGTCCTGGGTTTCCATGTCCACGATCATCATCGCCTGCGAGCTGGAGGTCACGTTCAGGCCATGCCGTTCCGCCTGGGTGGAGTACCGGGCGATGTCGTTGGTGAGGATGGTGAGGACCCTCGCGGGTGCCTCCGCCGTCTTTGCGGCCAGGGCCGCGAACTCGTCGTCCGTGGGCTCGGAGGCGAAGAATTCCCAGTCGCCGCTGGTGTCGGCGCGGAGCACAGCGGGGAAGCGGCCCTCGGTGGATGTCCTGTAGCCGCGACAACCGGCCCAGCCCGCCACCCACACCTCAAGAAGGCCAGTGATGTCTTCAACCATGGTTTCCGGGCTCATGGCATGAGACTATTCCAGCCCGGTCCCGAGCAACAGGGGGCGGCCGAGAGCTTATGCAATTGTGATGCGGCGAAAACACCCTATGCACCTGCCGGTACCCTTAAATACGTGGCTTTAAACCGAATTGTGCTTTTTTATGGCTTTACCCCCCTTGCCGACCCCGAGGCGGTACGGCTCTGGCAGCGTGCGCTCTGCGAGAAGCTCGGGCTGACGGGCCGCATCCTGATCTCCAGGGACGGCATCAACGCCACCGTGGGCGGTGAGATCGGCGCCGTAAAGCAGTACGTGAAGACGACGCGTGAGTACAAGGGCTTCAGGGACATCGACGTGAAGTGGTCCGACGGCGGCGCCGGGGACTTCCCGCGCCTCAGCGTCAAAGTGCGCGACGAGATTGTTTCTTTCGGAGCTCCCGGGGAACTCAAGGTCGATGCCAACGGTGTGGTGGGCGGGGGAACACACCTCAAGCCCGAGGAACTGCACCAGCTCGTTGACGCCAAAAAGCAAAGCGGTGAGGACGTGGTCTTCTTTGACGGCCGGAACGCCTTCGAAGCGCAGATCGGCAGGTTCAAGGACGCCATCGTCCCGGACGTCGCCACCACCCATGACTTCATCCAGGAGCTGGAATCCGGGAAGTATGACGACCTCAAGGACAAGCCGGTGGTCACCTACTGCACGGGCGGCATCCGCTGCGAGGTGCTGTCCAGCCTTATGGTGAACCGGGGCTTCAAAGAGGTGTACCAGCTCGATGGCGGCATTGTCCGCTACGGCGAAACCTTTAAGGACCAGGGCCTGTGGGAGGGCTCGCTCTACGTCTTCGACAAGCGTATGCACCTTGAGTTCAGCGAGGACGCGAAGACCATCGGGCAGTGCGCCCGCTGCGCCGCGCCCACCAGCAAGTTCGAGAACTGTTCCAACCCCAGCTGCCGCACCCTCACCCTGTACTGCGCGGAGTGCGCCTCCAGCCCGGATACCCTGCGCTGCCCCGAGGGCTGCGCCGCCTGACGGGCAACGCGTCAGAGCAGCCTCAGCCGGTAGGCATAGTTGGCCCCCGTCCTGGCCTCCACCCTGATGGTGAGGGCTGTTTCCGACGAAAGATAGATGACGTTCTCCCGGTTGATCCCGCACCGGAGCCCCAGGTCCACCAGCGTCAGTGAGTCGCTGCGGACCGTGAAGGTCACGCGGCGCTGGCTGCGGCATGCCAGGGCCAGCGCGTAGGTTCCTGTTCCCAGCACCGGCGTGGATTCGGTGCGGACGTTCCCCGCGGCCAGGAGTCCCGCCCCGGCGGAGGCCACCGGCTGCCCGGTGTCGGGAAGCGTCCGGGCCGCCCACGCTCCCACGTCTTCCGCCGCCACGGGATCGTTCTGCAGGGGATCGCGGGTGAAAACCGGCCCTGGGAGGCGCGTCCCTTCCGCCTCAACGGGCCCGGGCAGGTTCCGCCCGTCGTCGTACGTATATTCACACCCGCCCAGCAGCATCGCGGCGGCCACCGCAGCGATGACGACGGCGGCGGCCGGCTTCCGCGCCGGCGGCACCCGGGCTTCCTGCCGGGGGTCCGTATGGAGGGTGGATGGCGCGGAGGCTATCCGCACACTGGGCATAGTCAGACTGTATGCCCGCCGGCGCCGGCGGGCCAGAGCATGGAGGAGGGCTATTCCTCGGGCGCCAGCCGGTAGGCGTAAATGAGGGGTGCGTCCACGCTGTACGTGCTGATGTCCAGGCTGCCGGCATCCGGGAGGGTGATTTTTGTGGTTTCCCGGCTGCCGTTGCAGGCTGCCCCGGCGTCCGCCAGCATCGTCCCGTTCAGGGATACGGCGAAGAAGGCCTTTCCGCCGCCCTCGCACGTGGCGGCGAGGATATAGCGGCCCGCCGGAACATCAGCGGCTTCCCTGATGATGCGGTCCCGGTTGAGGATTTTGCCCGCGTCCTCGAGGACCGCCCCCGGAGCCGGGGGCAGCGCGGTGGCCTGCCACTGCGGGACGTCCGCGTTCTCGACGGAAACAACGGGCGAGCAGCCGGCCAGGGCAAGGGCCGTGCCCGCAATTGCAGCGGACCACGGCAGCAGGCGGGCGTGCCGCGACGGCCGGAGCCGGGCACGCAGAAGGACGGAAGAACGCGAAGGCATGCCTCCACGCTACCCGGTGCAGCCGGCCCCGGGCTCCGGCGCCGGCCCGGACTAAACTTGGGCAGTGCCTAAATCCCCATACGAGTTCACCGGTGGCAACACCCCGGACGCACCCCGCAGCGACCTTCCGGACCTGCTCACAGCCCTCGCCGCTGACCTGAGGCGCCTGGACTACACGCCCGACGGCGTCGCCCGCCTCCTGGGCGCGGCCGCCTCCGCGGCCCTGAACCGGGACCAGATCATTCCGGCCCTGCTGGCAGTGGACCGGGCTGCGCGGCAGGACGAAGGGAACGAGGCGCTCGCCGCCGTCGTCCGCCTTTGGCTCCTGGCCGAGCCGCAGGCGAAGGAGACGCTCGACGCCGCCCTTCCGGGCATTGGCGCCAAAGGCCTCCTTGAGCTGGGGCTGGTGGAGCCCGTTCCCGCCTCAGGGCTTTTGACGGCGAAGGCGGACCTGCGGCCCTACGGGTGGGAACCCAATGAGGACGGCAGCGGGGGTGCGGAGCTGTGGGTGGCCAGCGATCTGGCCGCACACCAGCAGGCGGGCGTGCTGCGCCACGACCATGTGCTCGGCATCGGGCAGGCGTCCACCACCCTGGTGCAGACCACCGTCCGCCGCCACACGGAACGCGCCCTGGACCTCGGCACGGGCTGCGGCATCCAGAGCTTCCACCTGCTCCACCATTGCGAGCACGTCACCGCAACGGACATCTCTGAACGGGCGCTTGCCTACACGCGCTTCAACATCCTGCTTAATGCCGGGGCCCTCTCCGTCGACCCGGACCGGCTCGAGGACAGGGTGAGCCTGCGTCTGGGGTCGCTGCTGGAGCCTGTGGCCGGTGAGGAGTTCGGGCTGGTGGTGTCCAATCCGCCGTTCGTGATCACGCCGCGAAGCGCAGGGGAGGACGCCGCGGACCAGTTCACCTACCGCGACGGCGGACTTCCGGGCGATGAGATTGTCTCTTCCCTCGTCAGGGCATTGCCGTCCGTCCTAGCACCTGCCGGAACAGCCCAGCTTTTAGGCAACTGGGAAGTCATGGCGGGAATGTCATGGCATGAACGGCCTCAAAGCTGGGCCAGTTCGGACACTGATGCGTGGTTCATCCAGCGCGAGCAGGTGGGGCCGGAGCAGTACGCGGAAACATGGCTGCAGGACGCCTCCGAGGGCCGGGACCGGGAGCACTACCGGGACGCCTACGCCGCCTACCTGGCTGACTTCGAATCGAGGAACGTGGAGGGCATCGGCTTCGGCATGGTCTGGCTCCGGCGGCCGGCGGCACCCGGGCAGGCACCGTTCACCCGGTTCGAGGAAATCACCTACCCCATAGAGCAGCCCATCGGACCCCACCTGGGCGCCGCCGTCGAACGCATCGACTGGCTGGCCGCGCACAGCGTGGAGGACACGCACCTGCTGGTGGCAGAGGACGTCACGGAGGAGCGCCACCAGCGGCCGGGTGCGGAGCACCCCGGCGTGATCCTGCTCCGGCAGGGGGCGGGCCTGCGCCGGACCAACCTGCTGAGCACCGAGCTGGCAGGCTTCGTGTCGGCGTGCGACGGCGACCTGACGGCCGGGCAGATTGCGGGCGCGCTGGAGGCGCTGCTTGGCGGCGGCCTGACTTCGTCGGGAACCGGGCAGGAGGACGGGTTCGACGCCGGTTCTTTCCGGGGCGGGCTGCTCACCGAGGTGGCCAACCTGGTGCGCGACGGGTTCCTGATCCCTGCCGTGGAGCCGGGCAGGGACTGAGGCGGGGACGGCGCCTCCAGAACCCCCTTCTTTTCCACATGGATGCGCACATTTCTGCAAAATATGGTGAACTAGGCCAGTATGGGCGCATCTGCCCGAGCAACCTTTTTCTGTAGGAGCACCGTGCCAAGCAAGGCCAAAACCGGCAAGAAACTCGTGATTGTGGAGTCTCCGGCCAAGAGCAAGACCATCGCCAAGTACCTCGGCGAGGGCTTCATCGTAGAGGCCTCCATTGGTCACATCCGCGACCTGCCGCAGCCGTCCGAACTGCCCGCCGAGCTGAAGAAAACGTCGGTGGGCAAGTTCGCCGTCGACATCGATCACGACTTCAAGCCCTACTACGTGGTGTCCGCGGACAAGAAGAAAAAGGTGACTGAGCTCAAGGCTGCGCTCAAGGACGCCGACGAACTCTATCTCGCAACCGATGGGGACCGCGAGGGCGAGGCCATCGCGTGGCACCTGCTGGAAGTGCTCAAGCCCAAGGTCCCCGTGTACCGGATGACGTTCGGCGAAATCACCAAGGAAGCCATCCAGCGCGCCATGGGAAACCTGCGCGATGTGGACACGGCATTGGTGGACGCCCAGGAAACCCGCCGCGTCCTGGACCGCCTGTACGGCTACGAAATCTCCCCGGTGCTGTGGCGCAAAGTGGCCCGCGGCCTGTCCGCCGGCCGCGTGCAGTCCGTGGTGACCCGCATGGTGGTGGACCGCGAACGCGAACGGATGGCGTTCAAGGCCGCCTCCTACTGGGACCTCACGGGCCAGTTCGGCGCCGACGCCGGCTCCTTCAAAGCCAAGCTCGCCGCCGTGGACGGCGCCAAGGTGGCCAGTGGCCGTGACTTTAACGACGACGGCGTCCTCACCTCGAAGAACGTCGCGCACCTGAACGAAGAGCTGGCCACGTCCCTGGCGGCCGGGCTGCAGGAGGCCTCGTTCACTGTCCGGTCCGTGGACACCAAGCCGTACACCCGCCGTCCGGCTGCGCCGTTCACCACCTCCACGCTGCAGCAGGAGGCGGGCCGCAAGCTGCGCTTCTCCTCCAAGAGCACCATGCAGGTGGCCCAGCGGCTGTACGAAAACGGCTACATCACCTACATGCGTACGGACTCCTCAGCCCTGAGTGACGAGGCCGTCACCGCGGCCCGGCGGCAGGCTTCCGAACTGTACGGGCCCGAGTACATCCCGCAGTCACCGCGGGTGTACACCGGCAAGGCAGCCAACGCGCAGGAAGCGCACGAGGCCATCCGCCCCGCCGGTGACTCGTTCCGCACCCCGGCGCAGGTTGCCAAGCAGCTCTCCGGCGACGAGTTCCGCCTGTACGAACTCATCTGGAAGCGCACCGTCGCCTCCCAGATGGCCGATGCCAAAGGCTCGACGGCGACCATCCGGCTGGGTGCCGTTGCTGCGGACGGGCGGGATGCTGAGTTCTCGGCCTCCGGTACCGTCATCACCTTCCCCGGTTTCCTCGCCGCGTACGAGGAAGGCAAGGACGAGACCCGCGGGGACGACGAATCCGACGAAGCCCGCCGGCTGCCCAACGTTGCCAAGGGTGATGCTCTCAAGGCGTCCGAGATCCTTGCAGTGGGCCACGAAACGTCGCCGCCGCCGCGCTACACCGAAGCGTCGCTGACGGCCGAGCTGGAGAAGAGGGGCATCGGCCGCCCGTCCACGTACGCCTCCACCATTTCCACCATCCAGGACCGCGGGTACGTCCGGAAACAGGGCTCTGCACTTGTTCCCAGCTGGATTGCGTTCTCTGTGATCCGCCTGCTGGAGCAGCACTTCAGCGACTACGTGGATTACGAGTTCACCGCCGACATGGAAGGCGACCTGGACAAGATTGCCAACGGCCAGGCCGTGGGCGCTTCCTGGCTGCGGCACTTCTACTTCGGCGAAGAGTCCGACCCCGGCCTGCTGAGCATCGTGAACAACCTGGGCGAGATCGACGCCCGCGAGATCAACTCCATCCCCATCACCGATGAGATTACGCTCCGGGTCGGCAAGTTCGGCCCGTACCTGGAAAGCTCGGCTGCCACTGTTGACCCGAAGACCGGGGAGATCGTGGAGTCGGCACGCGCCAACGTGCCCGAGGACCTGGCTCCTGACGAGCTGACCGCCGCCAAAGCCATTGAGCTGATGGAAACCGCTGCTCCGGAGGAACGTGTGCTGGGCACCGACCCGCACACCGGGCACACGGTGGTTGCCAAGAACGGCCGCTACGGCGCGTACGTCACCGAGGTCATCCCCGAGATGACCGAGGAACAGATTGCTGCCCAGCCCGTGGAGTACTACAAGAACGGCAAGCCCAAGCCGCCGAAGAAACCGGTGAAGGCCAAGCCCCGCACCGGCTCGCTGTTCAAGTCCATGACCGTGGACTCGGTCACCCTGGACGAGGCGCTGCAGCTGATGAGCCTGCCCCGCGCACTGGGTGAGGACGCCGAAGGCAACCTCATCACGGTGCAGAACGGCCGGTTCGGTCCGTACCTGAAGAAGGGGACGGACTCCCGGTCCATCGGCTCGGAAGAGGAGATCTTCACCATCACCCTGGAGCAGGCGCTGGAGATCTATTCCCAGCCGAAGCAGCGCGGTGCCCGGGCCGCCGTCCCGCCGCTGGCGGAGTTCGGCCCGGACCCGGTATCGGAGAAGAACATCGTGGTGAAGGAAGGCCGGTTCGGCCCCTACATCACGGACGGAATCACCAACATCACCGTTCCGCGGGCAACCTCCCTGGAGGAGCTGACCCGTGAACAGGCCGTTGAGCTTCTGGCCGAGAAGCGCGCCAAGGGCCCCGTCAAGCGCACCGCCACCCGCAAGGCTCCGGCCAAGAAGAAGGCCACCGCCAAGAAGTAGCGGTGGTTACGGGGTTTGCATGGGGCACTGGATCGTGATCGGGTAGGGGGATGACTGAACAGCCCGGAATTGACGACACCACTCCGCTTAACGACCTCGAGGAGAAGCTCGCCAAGGGCGGCCAGCCCGATGCCAGCCCGGTAGACGTCATCCTGTCCTTCCTGAACAGCGAGGTCTACATCATCAGTTCGGACGGCATCGAGGGCGAGGACTCTCAGGTCGAGCCCCTGGTCCTGGGCAATGCCGACGGCGACCCCGTCCTGGCTGTCTTCTCGCACCCCAGCCGGGTGGACCAGCAGTACCTTGAAGCTGCGCCCAACGTGCTGGGAACCCAGGGCGCGGCCATCATCGCCAACATCGGCGAAGAGCTGGGAATGGTCATCAACCCGGGCGCAGCCTACGGTTTCGAGATCAACCCGGAAGGCGTGGCCAACATCAAGCGCGACTTCAAGCGCGCTGACGAGGAATAATGGCACCATGCGTCTAGGCGTCCTCGATATCGGGTCCAATACTGTCCATCTCCTCCTGGTGGATGCCCACCCCGGCGCGCGCCCGGTGCCCTTCGCCTCGCATAAACGGCCGCTGTCCCTGGTCCAGTACCTGGAGCCGGACGGCAGCATCAACGACGCCGGCCAGCACGAGCTCACCGAGTTCGTCCTTGAGGCCTGGGAGTTCGCGGCCAGGCACAAGGCCGAGGACCTCCTGGCCTTCTGTACGTCGGCGATCCGGGAGGCCACTAACGGCCCCGAGGTCCTGGCCCGCGTCAAGCATGAAACCACCGTCACTCTGCAGGAACTCACCGGCAGCGAAGAAGCATCCATGACCTTCTTCGCCGTCAGGCGCTGGCACGGCTGGGGCGCCGGACCCATCCTGAACCTGGACATCGGCGGCGGATCCTTCGAGATGGCCTTCGGCCAGGATGAGCTGCCGGAAGTGGCCACCTCCGTGCCGCTGGGCGCAAGCCGGCTGACGCGGGACTGGCTGTCAGAAGACCCGCCGTCTGCCAAAAGCGTCAAGGAGCTCCGGCGGTACATCCGGGCCACCCTCAAACCGGCCGTCCGGGAGTTCGACGGGCTGGGCCGGGCCAACGTGGTGGCAGGAACGTCCAAGACCTTCCGTTCCCTGGCACGGATCGCCGGGGCCGCTCCCAGTGCGGCAGGCCCCTACGTCAAACGCGAGCTGCAGGCTTCAGACCTGGGCGTCTGGGCACAGCGCATCTCGGCCATGAAAGCCGAGGACCGGCTGCACCTGCCGGGCGTCTCCGAAGCCCGCGCCCACCAGTTGCTGGCCGGAGCGCTCGTGGCGGAGGCCGCGCTGGAACTCTTCAAATTCAAGAAGCTGAGGATCTGCCCCTGGGCTCTGCGGGAAGGCCTGATCCTCCGCCGGCTGGACCAGCTGGTGTTTTCCGGGCCACTGGAGCTGGCCCCCCACCTGGCGCCGCCGCAGGCCGTCGAAACCGCCGTCTAGAAAACCCGTTAAGCGGAAATACCGGCGCCGGCAACAGGAAAATGGGGGAAAACCTGTTGCCGGACGCCGGTACCCTGGCAGGGATCCCCATCCCCGCCGCATCACTCGCACCCTCAATGAGGTACTAACTACGTTAGGGCTGCAAGTTGTGAGGGACCTGCACCCAACATGTGAGCCAGCTGTGAATGGGTTTCAGGGGGTTCCCGCCTTTTTCGTGTCCGCCCCGGGTCATGTATTTCGGCGCCGGCCGGGCCTAACTGTAATGATGGAGCCATGAGCAACCGAATCGCATTCCTTGGCTGTGGATCCATGAACGAAGCAATTCTGAGTGGCCTGCTGGAAGCCGGAACGGATCCGGCGGACGTCGTCGCAACCGTCCGGAGGGCTGAACGCGCCGCCGAACTGGCCGAGCGGCACCACGGGGTGACCGCAATTGCCGGGGAAGAGGAACCGGACAACAACAAGCAGGCAACCAAGGGATCCGGCGTTGTGATCCTGGGCGTCAAGCCCGTTGGGATTACCGAACTTGCGCGGGAAATCAGCAGCTCCCTGTCGCCCACCGCGGTGGTGGTGAGCGTGGCTGCGGCGGTGTCCATTGCCCAGCTTGAGGCAGCACTGCCGGCAGGCCAGCCGGTCATCCGGTCCATGCCCAATACTCCTGCCAAGCTCGGCCGGGGCGTGGTGTCCGTCTCGCCGGGCACCAACTGCACCCCGGAGCAGCTCCAGAGGGTCAAGGACGTCCTGCACGGCGCAGGAACGGTGGTGGAGGTCCCCGAGGAACAGGTGGACGCGCTGTCGGCGATCAGCGGCTCCGGACCGGCCTACGCGTTCTACCTGGCCGAAGCAATGGCCGCAGCAGGCCGGGAACTGGGCCTGGACGCGGAACTGTCCCTGCTCCTGGCCCGGGAAACAGTGGCAGGAGCAGGCTTCATGCTGGCCGAGCCCGGCGCCGATCCCACCGCCCTGCGCAAGGCCGTGACCAGCCCGAACGGCACCACCGAGAGGGCCATCGCCACGTTCGACGAGCGCGGGATGCCCGCCATCATTGCTGCCGGAGCCCGCGCCGCTGCGGAGCGGGCAGCCGAGATCACCAAACAGCTCGGATAGCGTAGGAGTTTTTGTCCAGATATGCGGATTTAACCATCCTTCAAGCCTGCATAAGTGGACAAAAACTCGGAAACTACGGGCGTGCCGCGAAGCGTTCCAGCAGGTCCACGTGGCCGGAGACGATCAGCATGTCCCGGGAGGACACCTTGGTCTCCGGCCGGGCGTAGGTGAAGTCCTCGCCCGGCGACTTCACACCGACGATCGTCACGCCGTACTTGGACCGGACCTTGGACTCGTCCAACGTGAATCCCACCGTTTCACGCGGGGGATACATTTTCACGATGGCGAAGTCGTCGTCGAACTCGATAAAGTCCAGCATCCGCCCGGAGACCAGGTGCGCGGCCCGGACTCCCGCGTCGGCCTCAGGATAAATTACGTGGTTGGCGCCGATCCGGGTGAGGATCTTGCCGTGGGAGGGCGTGATCGCCTTGACCCAGAGGTGCTCGATGCCAAGGTCCACCAGGTTGACGGTGATCAGCACCGAGGACTCGATGGACGTGCCCACGCCCACAACGGCGGAGCTGAACTCCTGCGCTCCCAACTGGCGTAGCGCGTCGATGTTGGTGGCGTCAGCCTCCACCACGTGGGTCAGGGTGGAGGCCCACTTCTGCACCAGGTTCCGGTCCCGCTCGATGGCCAGTACTTCGCGGCCCTGCTTCACCAGTTGTTCGGCCGTTGCCGATCCGAACCGGCCAAGCCCAACGACCAGGACCGGCGCGTTGTGTGCTGGGCGCCGCGGGGCATCTGGGGAACTAGCCAATGATGGGCCTCTCTTCCGGGTAGTGGTACAGCTGCCTGCGTTGCCGCAAGGCGAGGGCGGCGGCGAGGGTTACTGTACCAACACGCCCCATGAACATTAGGGCAGTCAGGACGTATGCTCCTGCCGGTGGCACCTCGGCGCTGAGGTTCGTACTGAGACCGCAGGTAGCAAAAGCGGAAATCGCTTCGAACAGCACGCGGTCAAGGGGCGCGCCGCTGATGTTCAGCAGGAGGAACGAGCCTACCGATACCAGGGTGGCGCCGGCTACGATCACCGAGATTGCCACCCGCATGGCACCCTGCGGGATGGTGCGGCCGTGGACCTTTACATCGGCATCGCCCCGGGCCTCCGCCACGATAGCCAGGAACATGATGGCGATGGTTGTCACTTTGATGCCGCCGGCCGTCGAAGCGGAGCCTCCGCCAGCAAACATCAGCGCGTCGGTCAGCAGCATGGTGGTGGACTCAAGCTGGTTTTGATCCACAAGGTTAAAACCGCCCGAACGGATCTGGACGGAAGCAAAGACCGAGTGCAGGACCTTGTCACCGATGCCCATGGTTCCGATGGTGCGCTGGTTGTCCCATTCCATGAGCGCCCAAAGGACGCTGCCCGCCGCAAAGAGGATCAGTGACACTTCGATTGTCAGCTTGGTGTGGAGGTTCCACTTTTTCCAGTTGAGCCCGTTCTGGAGCAGGACCATAACAACCGGAAACCCCAGGCTGCCCAGGAACACACCAGACATGATGGGAATAAGAATCCACAGGTCGCTCCCGAAGGGAACGATTCCGTCCGCGTGCGCGGTAAAGCCTGCGTTGTTAAAGGACGAGATGGCGTAGAACAACCCGTGCCACACCGCGCGCCAAAAGCTTTCGCCGATGATGAGGAACCGGGGAATCAGCACCAGCGCCAGGATCCCTTCAATCACCACCGACGTTGTGATGACGATCCGCAGCAGCGTACCTACCTCGCCCAGGCGCCCGGCGTTGTTCATGGACTCTGCCGCAATGATCTTGCCGCGGACGCCCAGTCGCTTGCTCACCATCAGCGCCAGCAGTGACGCGAGTGTCAGGGTGCCAAGGCCGCCGATGAAGATCGCGATGAGGATGACCAGCTGGCCGAAGAAGGACCAATGAACGGCAGTGGTAACCACCGTGAGGCCCGTAACGCAGACGGCGGACACGGCAGTGAACATCGCCTGGTGGAGGGGAGTGACGCTACCGTCCGCAGATGAGGCCGGCAGCGACAGGAGAAGCGTGAAAAGGAGGCACACCGCGGCGAACACTGTCAGGGCAAGCCGGGCCGGCGAAGTGTTCGCAATGTCGTCGACGAAGTCCCGCAGCCGCGTAAGGATCCAGAGGCCTTCCCGCTCCTGCGCTGCGGGATGCCAGTTGGCCGGGGTACGGGGCCTCGACTGGCTTTGCGTCATGTGTGGCTTTTCCTCGGTAGAAACTGTTTCCCTCAGTAGTAAACCACTAATGCATGCGTCATGACCGGGCAGGAGGGGTGCCGCGCTCAGGTAGCCTGTGATTGATGACATACCTGCCGGGTCTCAGCTTGCCCGCGCCCCCAACGGTGGTGGCGTGGAGTTCTGACATGACCGCATACAACTTCGGACCAGGCCATCCCATGGCGCCGGAGCGGATGGACCTCACAGCCCGGCTGGCGTCCAGCCTGGGACTGTTCGACCTGGACCATGTTGGGGTGGAAGCCCCGGATGTGGCGGACGACGCCGCACTTGAGTCCGTGCATTCGCCCGAGTTTGTTGCCGCAGTCAAAAAGGTCAGCGCTGATCCCGGCCAGCCTGATGAGTCCCGCGGACTGGGTACCGAGGACGACCCCGCTTTTGCCGGGATGCATGAGGCGGCGGCCCGCTTGGCCGGAGCCTCGCTGCTGTCCGCTACCCGGATCCTGGACGGTTCAGCCGTGCGCGCCATTAACTTCGGCGGCGGCATGCACCACGCCTCCCGTGAGCGGGCCAGCGGCTTCTGTATCTATAACGACGCCGCACTTGCGGTGCAGAAGCTGCTCGACGGCGGCATCCGCAGGGTGGCGTATATCGACGTCGATGCGCACCACGGTGACGGAACGGAAAGCATTTTCTGGGACGACCCCCGCGTGCTCACGGTCTCGCTGCACGAGAGCGGCCTGACGCTGTTCCCGGGCACCGGGTTCGCGAACGAGATCGGCGGCCCGCAGGCCGAGGGGACAGCGGTGAACGTTGCGCTGCCCTCTGGGACTGGGGACGCCGGCTGGCTGCGCGCCTTCTACGCGGTGGTCCCGCAATTGGTGGCCGCCTTCCAGCCGGAGGTGATCGTCAGCCAGCACGGGTGCGACTCCCACCGGCTGGATCCCCTCACCCACCTCAACCTCAGCGTTGACGGGCAGCGGGAGGCCGCGTCCGCCGTCGGGAACCTTGCAGCCCGCCACTGCGACAACCGCTGGATTGCCACGGGAGGCGGCGGCTACAACGTCCTCCAGGTGGTTCCGCGGTCCTGGAGCCACCTGATTGCCATCGCGGCCGGACGGCCCGTTCCGCTGCGTACGCCGGTCCCGCAGGACTGGCGTGACTATGTGGAGGACAAGTTCGGCTCCTCGACGCCGGCGCTGATGAGTGACGACGTGGAGCTGTGGTGGCGGTCGTGGGAGGTCGGTTTCGACCCCAACGACGCCGTGGACCGTACGGTGATGGCAACGCGTAAATCCGTCTTCCCGCTGCACGGGCTGGACCCCTGGTTCGACTGACGCCGTGCCTGTCAGGTACTCCGCTTCTCCGTCTGGAAGACCACTCCCGCTGCGCCGATCAGCCAGCCCAGCAGCGACAGGGCAAAGGCCCCGATCAGGTCCGTGGACGCGGTTCCCTTGGCGAGCCAGAGCAGCAGGACGGCCAGGCCCACTGCGAGGTAGACGATGATGGCGGCGACGATCCGCCCGGACAGCCTGGCGGTAACGTCGGACGGATTGATGACCGTGGAGCTTCCCTGCCCTGCGGGACCTGATGGCCGGCGGGCGTCCTGCTCGGACTCGTCACGGCGGACCTCGGCGATGGTAAACCCCAGGGCAGATGCCGTGAGGGAACTCAAGGATGTGGCCAGGACGCCGGCCGCGGTGACCAGGGCTCCATTGAGGGGCGGCGCCACAGTCCTGCCATCAGGCACCCAGAACCCCACGCGCAGCAGCACAGAGCCCCACACGGCGACGAAGAGGCCCAGGAAAACGAACGCGATGATGTTGAATAGTTGCTGGCGGAGGAAATCCATACCACCCACTCCTCAAGTCACGCCGGCCGCTTCCCGGGAACCCGGGGCAACCCTGGAACCGTTCTAGCACTGCTGGAGAGCCCGGGCAATGGCGTCCGGTACGCCGAAATAGTTGATGCCTTTCGGCGTATATGTCGCTAGGGTGGGAGGCATGGTGACAGACGACGTATTTGCCGTCATAGCGGAATCGACCCGGCGTGACATTTTGGTTTCCCTCCGCGCAGGAGACAAGGCCGTGGGCGAACTGGTGGAGGAACTGGCGGCGAGCCAGCCCACCATTTCCAAGCACCTCAAAGTTCTTCGCGAAGCCCAGCTTGTGAGCATGAGGGCCCAGGGCCAGAAGCGCTACTACGCACTCAACCGCAAGCCGCTGGAGGGCATCGCCACCTGGCTTGAAACCCTGGACGTTGGAGCAGCAGCCCCGGCGGTGGGAACCGCCGCCCCGGCACCGGCTCTCTCCGCTGCCGCTGGCAGCAGCCAGGAACAGGCTTCCCGCACCGCCGGCAAGGCGGCTCTGGCGGACCAGGAAGCTGCCACCGCCGGAGCAGTGGCGGCGGAGGCTGTGTCCGCCGGCGTCCTGGCGCGCGACGGCGCCGAGCTGAGTCCCGCCGTCGTCATTCCCGGCGGAACCGCGGCGCCCCTGAGCGACGACACCGTTCCGCAGCAGATCGGCAGGACCGTGGGCCGGGCCGCCACCAAGGCCGCCGACCTCCTGGCGAACCTCCCCACCCTGCCGAAGTTCGGCCGCAAAAAGTAGGTAGCAGTAAGTGTCGTTCTGAGCGCTTAAAACGACACTTACTGCTACCTGGTTGGGTTTTACTTGTTGAGCAGGCGCACGTGGTCCGGGGTCAGCTCGGAGATCATGCTGACACCCAGCAGGGCCATAGTGCGGGCCATGTCCTTCTCCAGGATCTGCAGTGTGCGGTCAACGCCTGCCCGGCCCCCGGCCATCAGGCCGTACAGGTAGGCGCGGCCGATCAGCGTAAAGTCGGCGCCCAGGGCAAGGGCAGCCACGATGTCCGCGCCGCTCATGATGCCGGTGTCCAGCATGATCGCGGCATCGCTGTTGTCCGCGGTGAAGGCCTGCTTGACCTCGGGGAGGAGGTGGAACGGGATGGGCGCACGGTCCAGCTGCCGGCCGCCGTGGTTGGAGAGGACCACGCCGTCGGCGCCATGGTCCACCACGCGGCGGGCATCTTCCACGGTCTGGATGCCCTTGACCACCAGCTTGCCCTTCCAGGTTTCGCGCAGCCAGTCCAGGTCCTCGAAGGTCAGCGTGGGATCGAACATGGAGTTGATGAGGTCGGCCACGGTTCCGGTGTAGCGGGACAGCGACGCGAACGTGAGCGGCTCGTGCGTGAGGAAGTTGAACCACCAGGCAGGACGGTAGGAGGCGTCCAGGACGGTCTTGACGGTCAGCGCCGGCGGGATGGTCATGCCGTTGCGGACATCGCGGAGGCGGGCGCCGGCCACGGCGGTATCCACGGTGACCATGAGGGTGTCGTTGCCGGCCTTGGCGGCCCGCTCGATCAGCTCCAGCGAGCGGTCGCGGTCCGTCCAGAGGTACAGCTGGAACCAGTTGCGGCCGTTCGGTGCCGCGGCCGCCACATCCTCGATGGACGCGGTGCCCATGGTGGAAAGGGTGTAGGGGATTCCGGCGGCTTCGGCGGCCTGGGAACCGGCGTATTCACCTTCGGACTGCATCATCCGGGTGAAGCCGGTGGGGGCGATGCCCACGGGCAGCCGGGAAGGCTTGCCCAAGATTTCGGTGCTCAGATCGATCTTGGAGACGTTGCGCAGGATGCCGGGCCGGAACTCGATGTCCAGGAACGCCTCCCGCGCGCGGCGGAGGGTGATCTCCCCTTCGGCAGCGCCGTCGGTGTAGTCAAAGGGTGCCTGCGGGGTGCGGCGCTTGGCGATGTCGCGGAGTTCCCAGATGGTACTGGCCCGCTTGAGCCGGGCTTCCTTGCTGAACTCGGGCTTCTTGAACTGCATCAGCGGCGCCAGGTCCGAGTACTTGGGGATCCGGCGCTTCAGGGCTGCCGGCACTCCGGAAACCGCCGAAGGGGAAGCGGGTGCGGCTGCCGGGATATCGGTGGCCTCCGGGGCAGGCGTTGTCTCCGGATGATTGGGCTGGATGGTGTGGGTCATGGCGTCCTCCATTGGGCGGCAGGTCCACGTCCGGGACCTCCTGTGGTCTAACCACACTGTAGGCCATGTGGTTGGACCACATCAAGTACCATGGCCTTATGCGTACGCACCAGCTTGTTTTGTCCTGGATCGAGGCCGAGCTTTCCGAGGGCCGGCTGACCGTGGGCGGCAGGCTGCCTGCTGAACGCACCCTCGCCGAGCAGTTGAAGGTCTCGCGTACATCGGTTCGTGAAGCCATCCGGATCCTTGAAGCCATGGGCGTGGTCCGGGCCGGGGTGGGGTCGGGACCGGACGCCGGGACGGTGGTCATTTCGGATCCGACGGCGGCACTTGGCTCCGCGCTGCGCCTGCACGTTGCCACGCAGCACCTTCCGGTGGCGGATATCGTGGAAACCCGGGTCCTCCTGGAGTCCTGGGCGGCATCGAAGGCAAGTCCGCAGGCGCCCGAGCTGGAGGCGGCCGGCAGGCTGCTGGAGGAGATGGCCGCCGGGGGATTGGACGTTGACGAATTCCTGGCGCTGGATGTCCGGTTCCACCTGGCGCTGGCTGATGCCGCGGGGAATGCCGTGGTCAGCGCGATGATGGGCTCCCTGCGCGAGTCCATCCAGCGGTACGCCGCACAGCTGACGTCCAACCTTCCGGACTGGGAGGCAACAGCCTCGCGCCTGAAGGCCGAACACCGCGAGATCCTTGCCGCCATCAGGAATGACGACGACCGCGCGGCACAGCTGGTGGCAGCGCACATCGAGGGGTACTACAGGGAGGCGGGGCTGGCTTCCGGAGGAACTGTACCAATCCGTCCCTGAGTTTTTGGGCAGATATGAGGACTTGGAGCCCCTTCAAGTCGTCATACGCGACCAAAAAGTCCGCTGGCAGGAGGGGGGTGGTCAGCCGTGGACTGCCGTGCGGGCGGCCTTGGCAGGACCGGTGCTGGCGCGCACCTCGAGCTTCGGCTGGTAGCGGCTTCCGGGAGCGTCGCTCTCCTCGCTGCGGATGAGGGCCCGCAGCTGGTGCCAGGCCTGCTCGCCCAGCTCAGTGATGGGAACGGCCGCCGTGGTGAGCGTCGGCGTCGTGTACCTGGCGAAGGGGATGTCGTCGAACCCGGTGACGGAGATGTCGCCGGGGACGTCCAGGCCCCGTTCATGCAGGCCGCTCATCAGTCCCATGGCCACGAGGTCGTTGAAGGCGAGGATTCCGGTGGCGCCGCTCTCCAGCACCGCGTCCACTGCGCCGTGGCCGGTATCGAAGTCCGAGCCGCCTTCAAGCATGGTGACTTCCACCTGCGGATGGGCCGCCTTGAAGGCCTCCAGGCCCTGCAGCCGCAGGTTGTTGGAGGCGCTGCGGGGAGGGCCTGCCAGGAAGGCGAGGCGGGTATGGCCCAGTTCCACCAGGTGTTCGGCGATATCCTGCACACCCTGGCCATAGTCGACCACCAAGCTGGGGACCCCTGCGGCTGCCGTGGTGCGGTTGATGAGGACCAGCGGCCGGAGGGACGGCGCAATCTCCTCCAGTTCGGCGTCGCTCATGCGGGGCGCGCAGAGGACAAGGCCGTCGCACCGCCGGCGTGCTTCGCCCGCCAGGATTGTTTCCTCGCTGGAGACCTCGAAGGAATCGGCGATGAGCACGCGGTACCCGTCCTGGGCGGCAGCCCGGCTCAAGCCGCGGAGGATTGCCTGGAAGGTGGGGTTGGCCAGGTCCGGAACAACAATGCCGATGGTGTCTGTCTTGCCCAGCGCCAGGCTTCGGCCCACGGGATTGGGCTGGTACTTCAGCTCGGCCGCGGCCGCCCGGACCCGGGCTGCAATCTCGGGGTCAACCGTGAAGTTGCCGTTCATGACACGCGAAACCGTTGCGTGCGAGACGCCCGCCTTCACGGCAACATCCGCGATGCCGATCCGGCCTGATGCCGATTTCCTGACCATGCGTGGTCCCTTCCTTCGCGCCGCTGCTGAAGGTGGTGGCGCCGTTCCATTGCAGGGCAGGATCCGAACCGACTGGCGGCGTACTAGTCAAAGCATGTAGTGAGTGAAAGCATATAACGGGACGGGAAAGCGATTTCTCTTCTTTTCCCACTTTTCCCGGCCAATTTTCCCGCTCTTTCCCGCTCGGGGCCCTGCCATCGGCAGAAAACGCTTTCTTCCTGCACTGCCGGTGCTTGACGGATGAGTGATGGGATTGATACAACTCATATAGCGGCCTGAGAAAACGCTTTCTGAGGCTAGGCACAAAAAGCACCAGATCTTCACCGAACAGCGGCCCATACCGGCCGGATTTTGAGTCTTCGAAAGGGACCCCTCATGGTCAACACAGCCGAGTCGACTTCCGCCCCAGAGGCCCCGTCCGAAGTCGCGCACAGCACCGAGGCTGCAGCCGTCGCCGGTGCGCCCGCCCGCCAGGGCGGGAAAGCCCGGATTGCCCTGATCGGCACCGGTGGGCGTTCCGAAATGTACATCCGCGCCATTTTCGGCAAGCACGCGGACACCGCCGAGCTGGTCGCGTTCTCGGACGTGAACCCCGGCCGTGTGGAGTTCTACCAGAAGCTCATCCAGGAACTGGGTGCGCCGGGTCCGGTCGCATCGTTCGATCCCGCCGACCTCACCGCCTTCATCCAGGCCAACACCATCGACCGCGTCGTGGTGACCACGCCTGACTACACCCACGCCGACTACATCGTGGAGGCACTGCGCGCAGGCGCCGACGTCGTCGTCGAAAAGCCCCTCACCATCGATGCCGAAGGCTGCCGGCGGATCACCCAGGCCGTGCACGAAACCGGCCGCAACGTGGTGGTCACCTTCAACTACCGCTACTCGCCGCGCAACAGCGCACTCAAGGAGATTATCCAGAGCGGCGTGATCGGCAAGGTCACCTCGATCGACTTCAGCTGGGTCCTGGACACCGTCCATGGCGCCGACTACTTCCGCCGCTGGCACCGGGAAAAGAAGAACTCCGGCGGCCTGCTGATCCACAAGGCCTCGCACCACTTCGACCTGGTCAACTGGTGGATTGACGACGTCCCGGAGCGCGTCTTCGCCTCCGGCGGCCTGAAGTTCTACGGAGACAAGAACGCCGCCGAGCGCGGCCTGGGTCCCCGTCCCGAGCGCGGCACGCCCAGCGCCGATGCGCCCGCCAGCGCTGAAAAAGATCCGTTCACCCTTGACCTTCGGGAGGACGAGCGCCTCAAGGCCCTCTTCCTGGACAACGAGCACTACGACGGCTACCGCCGCGACCAGGACGTCTTCACCGGCGGCATCACCATTGAGGACAACCTCGCACTGGTGGTGGAGTACCAGGGCGGGCCCCGCCTGAGCTACTCGCTGAACGCCCACAGCCCCTGGGAGGGCTACCGGGTAGCGATCAACGGCACTGAAGGCCGCGCCGAGCTCGAGGTGGTGGAACGCGCCGCCGTCACGTCCAGCACGGACAAGAAGACCGTGGTGGACCCCAGCGCCACCCCCATCGAGGAAGACGACGCCATCCGGCGCAACGGCGAACGCCTGGTGGTCCAGCGCCACTGGGAAGCTGCCTACGAAGTGCCGATCGTCAACGGAGAAGGCGGCCACGGCGGCGGCGACGAGCTCCTGCTCTCCGACCTCTTCAACGGCCCGGGCGAGGACCCGCTGGGCCGCCCCTCGGGCTACCTGGACGGGCTTCGCTCCGTCTCGGTGGGCATCGCCGGCAACCGCTCCCTCGAGTCCTCCCTGCCCGTACGCATCGAGGACCTGGACCTCGGCGTCGACCTCCGCCGCGGCAACTGACTCCCGCCCGGGAAACCAACCGAAGGAATAACCATGAGCAGGATCTTTGTCACGGGCGGCTCCGGCCGCCTGGGCCGCAGCGTTGTGGCGGGGCTCGCCGAAAAGGGCCATCACGTCATCTCGGTGGACCGCGACGCCGTTCCGGCGGACCAGCTGCCCGCCGGCGTCGTGCAGGAAACGGCCGACCTCCTGGCCCCGGGCGAGGCGCTGCGCCTCATCCGGGCCACAACGCCCGACGCCGTCATCCACCTTGCAGCGATAGCGGTACCGTTCAGTGCCCCCGAGGACGTCATCTTCGCCACGAACACGCGGCTGGCCTTCGCGGTGATCAGCGCGGCAACCGAAGTAGGAGTGCCGAAGATCGTCACGGCCAGCAGCCCCACCGTGCTGGGCTACGGTTCGCCGGCGGGCTGGCTGCCGCCGTCGTTCCCGCTGGATGAGCGGACGCCGCCGCGGCCGTGGAACGCCTATGCGCTGTCCAAACTCATTGCGGAGCAGACCGTGCAGACGTTCGCTGCCGCCCAGGGCGAGAAGATCCGCTACGCGGCGTTCCGGCCCTGCTTCGTCATCTCCCCAGAGGAATGGGAAGGCGCCCCGACGCAGCAGGGCCACACCCTGGCCGAGCGGCTGGCCGATCCCGCCCTGTCCGCGCCGGCTCTGTTCAACTACGTTGATGCCCGGGACGTAGCGGACTTCCTGGACCTGCTCCTGGAGAAGATGCCGTCCATCCCGAACGGGGAAACCTTCTTTGTGGGAGCCGCGGACGCCCTGGCCACCGCACCCCTGGCGGAGCTCATGCCGGGATTCCTCCCCGGAAGCGAGGCCCTCAGTGCAGGACTCACCGGAACCAGCCCCGCCTTCTCCATCGCAAAGGCCCAGGAACTCCTGGGCTGGCAGCCCACGCGAAGCTGGCGCACCGAGCTCAAGTCCACCACACCCCTCAACGACGAGAACTCCGCGCTGGTCACTGCCGGCAGCGGAGCCAAGGAGACACCATGAAATTCGACGGCGTACTGTTCTTTCCCGTCACCCCGTTCACGGCCGAAGGCACTGTTGACGTAGATCTGCTGAAGGAACACATCAGTTCCCGGCTTCCGTTCGGGCCGGGCGGCGTTTTCCCGGCCTGCGGCACCGGCGAATTCCACGCCCTCAGCATTGAGGAGGTCTCCACCGTGGCGGCGGCCGCAGTGGAGGCCGTTGCCGGAAAGGTCCCGGTAGTCGCCGGCGCCGGGGGGCCGCTGGGCCACGCGATTGCCGCGGCCCGCGCCGCAGAGGAAGCTGGGGCCGACGCCCTCCTGGTCCTCCCGCCGTACCTGGTGACCGGCCCCACCGACGGCCTTGTTGCCTACGTCGAGGCCGTGGCCAATGCCAGCAGCCTGCCGGTGATCGTCTACCATCGCGGTAACGCAAAGTTCACAGCCGCCTCGATGGCCACGCTGGCTGCCAACCCGAAGGTCATCGGCTTCAAGGACGGGCTGGGAGATGTTGGCCTGGCCCAGGAAATCGTCTCCGCGGTGCGTGCTACCGGGCGGGAGGACTTCGCCTTCTTCAACGGCCTGTTGACCGCAGAGCTGACCCAGGGCGCCTACCGCGGACTGGGGATACCGTTGTACTCGTCGGCGGCGTTCGCCATGGCTCCCGAGATCGCCAAGGCCTACTACGACGCCTACGAGGCCGGCGACGAGGACCGCCGCAACGCCCTGCTGGAGGGCTTCTACGCACCGCTGGTCCGCCTCCGCGACCAGACGCCTGGTTTCGGCGTTTCGCTGATCAAGGCCGGACTGCGGCTGGGCGGACTTCCCGTCGGTTCCGTGCGCCCGCCGCTGGTGGACCCCACTGAGGAGCAGCTGGTGCAGCTGAAGGCCATCCTCGCCAAGGGCTACGAGCTGGTTGGCCGCTGATGAGCGCCCCCGCGGCTGTTGCCGTCCGCACGGAACCACGCATCACCGGCCTTAGCACCCGGCTCATCACGGTTCCGCTGCGGCGCAGCTGGGGCGTGGAGGCACCGGAAAACCATGTGATCACCACGGAGATCCACACGGATGACGGCGGCGCGGGGCATGGTTTCTCCTGGACCCCCACCATTGGCCCGCAGGCGGTCAAGGCCCTGCTGGATTACGACATCGCACCTTTTGTCACCGGGCTGCCCGCCAACCCGGAGACGGTGTGGGACGCCGTGTGGAAACGGCTGCATGAGGCCGGCGGCGGGGGACTGACCACCATCGCCATGGCCGGCGTGGACCTTGCCCTGTGGGACCTCCAGGCATCGCGCGTCCAGACCTCCGTCACTGGACTTTTGGGGCAGCGCCAGGAATCCGTCGAAGTCTACGGTTCCGGGGTGAACCTGCACTACACCCTTGAGGAGCTCGTAGCGCAGACCGAGCGCTGGGTTGCGGCCGGGCACCACGCGGTCAAGATCAAGGTGGGCAAGCCGGACATCCGCGAGGACGCCGAACGGGTGGCCGCTGTCCGCTCCGTCCTGGGACCGGACCGGAAACTGATGATCGATGCCAACCAGCGCTGGGACCTGCCCACCACGCTCAAAGCTTTGGACGTGCTGTCCGGCTACGGGCTGGAGTGGCTGGAAGAACCCATCCGCGCGGACGACCTGTGGGCCTACCGCAGGCTCCGCAAGCACTCACCGGTGCCGATCGCCCTCGGTGAAAACCTGCACACCATCTACCGCTTCCGGGATTTCATAGAGGCGGAAGCAGTGGACATCATCCAGCCGAACATCATCCGGGTAGGCGGCATCACCCCCTTCCGGCGCATCGTGGAACTTGCCCGGACCAACAGCATCAAGGTCATGCCGCACCTGCTCCCGGAACTGTCCGGCCAGCTGGCGCTGACCCTCGCGGAGCCCACCCTGGTGGAGGACGTGGAGGAGGCATCCTTTGAGCAGCTGGGGATCCTGGCAGGGCCTTCGCCGGTCCGGTTCAGCAACAGCCGGGTGACGCTCACCAACCAGCCCGGACTTGGCTTCCGTTTCACCGACGCACGCTAGAGCAGCGCTATCCAGACACGATGAATCCATACGCACAGAACAGGTAATCCACGTGAGAACTGCAACCCTTTCCCTGTCCGAGCTCACGGCCGCCGCAACGGAGGCAGCCAAGATTTCCGCGGCAGCTTCCGATGCTGAGCGCGCCGCCTGGCTCACGGCCGTGGCAGACGCCCTTGACGCGAACGCCGCCGAGCTGGTGGAGATCGCCGATTCCGAGACCAGCCTTGGCGCAGCCCGCCTGACCGGCGAGGTAGCCCGGACAACAGGCCAGCTGCGCCTGTTCGCGCGCGTCATCACCGAAGGCTCCTACCTGGAGGCCGTGATCGACCACGCCGACCCCGCCTCCACTCCGCCCAAGCCGGACCTGCGGCGCATCCTTCGGCCCATAGGACCGGTGGCGGTGTTCTCCGCCTCCAACTTCCCCTTTGCCTTCTCGGTCGCCGGCGGCGATACGGCCTCGGCCCTTGCCGTCGGCTGCTCCGTCATTGTCAAAGCACACTCGGGCCACCTCCGCCTCTCCGAGCGGACGGCGGAAATCGTTGCCGAAGCCCTGCGCGCAGCGGGTGCTCCGGAAGGCCTGTTCGCGCTGGTGAGGGGCCGCGAGGTGGGAACGGCGCTGGTCCAGGATCCGGCCATCAAGGCGGTGGGCTTCACCGGCTCCATCCCCGGCGGCCGTGCCCTCTTTGACCTGGCCACGTCCCGTCCGGATCCCATCCCGTTCTACGGGGAGCTGGGCAGCCTGAACCCGGTAGTAGTTACCGGGGCCGCGCTGGCAGAGCGTTCCGGGCAGCTTGCGGAAGGCCTGGCAGGATCCTTCACCCTGGGCGCCGGACAGTTCTGCACCAAGCCCGGACTCGTGTTTATCCCGGCCGGAACCGACTTTGCCGCAAAAGTGGCGGCTGCCAGCAAGGACAAGCCTGCCCTGGGCATGCTCACCAGCCGGATTGCCGAGGCCTACCCGGACGGCCTGCGCAGCTTCGCGTCGGTGGACGGCGTGGACGTAGTCAGCGGCACGGTGGACCAGGACGCAGTGTCCGACGGTGCCGCACCGGTGGTCTTCTCCACTTCCGCCGCAAAGGTGCTGGAGCGGCCCGAGGAACTGCTGGAAGAATGCTTTGGCCCCACCACCATGCTGATCGAGTACTCGGGCCAGGAGGAGCTGTCCGCGGTCCTGGCCAAGGTACCGGGCAGCCTCACCGCCACCGTCCACGCCCAGCCGGGCGAGGACATTTCGGCCCTGGTGGAGCAGCTGTCAGAGCTCGCCGGCCGCGTCCTCTTTGACGGCTGGCCCACCGGCGTTGCCGTCAACTGGGCCCAGCAGCACGGCGGCCCGTACCCGGCCACCACGTCGCTGTTCACCTCGGTGGGCGCGACGGCGGTCCGCCGCTTCCAGCGTCCGGTTGCCTACCAGGATGCTCCGGAGACGGTGCTGCACCCGGCCCTGCACGAAAGCAACCCTCTGGGCATTCCGCGCCGGGTGGACGGCGAACTCCGCCTCCCCTAACACGCTCTCTCAGTTGATGTCGCTTTAAACGAAACGCTCCTTCAGTTCCTGCCGATACTTTGGCCGGAACTGGGGGAGCGTTTTCGCGTTCGCGGCGTCACGCAGTGCACGCTATTGAGAAGCGAACGACGGCGAAGGCCTGGTTTGGCGGGGGAGCGGCATCTGCGGGGGTCCAAAAGGCTGCCTGGCGTGACGCCGTCGTGCGTCCAGCCTGGACGCTCCCTCACTTGATGCCCCGACCGGGGCGACAGGTGAGAGAGGATCGCCGGAAAAGCCGCAGGATCTGATAGAGCGTTTGGCCTACAGCTGGAGCGTGTCCGGCCGCTCAAGGCCGTTCACGGTGGTGGAAGGCCAGCGGGGGTCGACGGTGAGGACCTGGAGGCCGGACGCGGTGAGCTGGACGGTGTCCTCGATCTTGACGCCGGGCCCGGACGGATTCCAGGTGAAGGCCTGGCCCAGGACCACGGTGTCGGTGGCGGCGGCAGTGACACGGGGATCCCGGCCCGCGTAGCCGGCCGGCCCGCCCTGGTGGTGCTGCTCCCACTGGTCTGCGCCGAAGCCATGGCGGGCGTACGCAGCCTTGATCTCGGCAAAGATCCGGTCCAGCCGGGCGCCCGGGACGGTGGCGTCGAAGATGTCCGCCTCCACCGCGGCGATGCGCGCCTCGGCGTCGCGCTCTTCGGCAGTGCCGGCGTCGAACCTTACCCAGCGGGTGATGTTGGCAACCATGCCGTCCCTGCGGGCGCACACCACTGCCATGGCGCGGCGTCCCAGGGGCGAGTGGGTGGCCAGCGGATGCCGGAACCCGCTCCGGCTGCTGCCGTTGCACAGGAGGACCAGCGGCTCCGCACCGGCTGCCACCACTCGCGCAGCCAGGGCGGACACCAGCTCAAACTCGGTGGTTTCCGGCCGGGCGGTGGACAGCACGTCCGTCATCAGCGCTGCAACCTCGGCGCTGAGGCTGGCGTACCGGGTGCTCTCGTTGGGGAGCAGCTGCTGGCGGGCCGCGCGCAGCTCGGCGGCGACGTCCGCCTCGGCCAGCGGCACGGCGTTCGTCCCGGGAAGGCCGACGGCGGCGGCTGCCTCATGCAGGTTGCCGTACCAGGGCACAGAATGCAGGGTGACGCCGGACGGCAGCTCTTCGGCCTCGATGCGTCCGGCCTCGTTGTTGAACGTGACCAGGTGGTCGCCCCCGCGGTCCACCAGGACAGCAGCAATGGGGTCACCGGCCAGGCTGATGTGCACCCGGCTGCCGTCCAGGTACCAGGTCAGGGCAGTGTGGGTGGTCAGCAGCAGGGACTCCCGGCCCTTTGCGTCGAGGATGTCCAGCACCCTCTGGCGTTTGATGGCGCGGTCCTCCACGGAGGCGGGAGCCGCCCTGCCCGGAAGCAAGGAAGCGTCGGCTGTTGTCTGGGTCATGAACGGTTCCCCTGCTGGTTGATGAGTGCTTCGATGTCGGTTGTGCCCAGGATGCCGTCGGCCACAAAAACGGTGATGCTGCGCTGAACGGGGGATCCCGGTTCGGTGATGACCGGGGCATCCCAGGCCAGGGACTGGCCCACTCCCGGGTAGCCGTCCACCCGGACGAACCACGGATCGGTGGAACCCCCGGCGGCCACGAACACGAGGGTGGCGCTGCCGCCGTCGAACGTTCCTGCCCAGGCCAGCCACGGCGTGACTGAACCGTGCACCTCCTGTTCGCCGGCACCGGACGGCGTCCACACGGTGGCGTCCGCACAGGCGGGCAGGCGCCAGAAGAACCCGCCGTAGCCGCCTTCAAACCGGCCGTTGGAACCGGGGCTGCCCAGGCTGACCGGCCGGTCCCCGGCGGGGGAGAGGGCGAAGTCCAGGGACAGCCGCCAGGCGGAGGAGCTGACCCCCGACCATGCCCAGGTGCGGTCCTCGCGGAGGACCGGACCGCCGTCGGGCCCGTTCCAGCTCAAGGTTTCCCGCAGCCGTCCTTCAGGGCCGTTCGATTGCGCAGCCGTGTCTTCAATGTGGCTGTCCGTGAGCGTGATGCTGCCGTGGTCCGGGCGCCAGACATACTGGCCGGCTTCGCGCGTGTACGTCCGTCCGCCCCAGAAGTTGATGCCGTCCACGTCCTGCAGGGCCACACCCACACCCAGGTGCCACACGTGGTCCAGCGGCTGGTGGTCCGTTACCACCGTGCCAGCGAGGGTGCGGACGGGGTGCAGGTAGGGCCGGGGGGAGGACACTGCCCGGATCCGGCTGCCGTCCTGGTACTCCGCAACCGCCTTACCGTCTAGCGTGAGGGTGCGGACCGACGGCAGTTCCCGGGCCCACGGGACCCCCAGTTCAGCGAAGGTGGCCTGGGCTTTGACTGCCCTGGCGATCACGGCCGCGATGTTGTGGACAACCGGATGGGCGTCGTCGCCCTCGCCCTCCCACGTGATGTTGCCGGGGTCGATTAGTTGCGGCGCGGGCGCTGTCCGGATTGCTTCCAGCACCGTGGTGAAGGCGCCGGTGTCCGGCAGGGCGCACAGCAGCGGCGCCCCCGTGGAGCGGGCGTCCAGCAGGTTCTCCAGCAGATCGGTCCGGCCGAACGTCTCGCGGCGCTCGCCGTCGGAGGTGCTGATGACCACCTCGTCCTCGGTGTAGAAGAGCGTGATCTCGCCGCGGGTGCCGTGCACCGTGACCGAAGGCCGCTGCTGTTCCGGCGCACACAGCGTCAGCCCGCACAGCAGCGTGGAGCCACCTGTGGTGCGGACTCGGATGATGGAGGTGTCGTCACTTTCGGTGTCATGCGCCCGGTACAGGTCCGTCTCCACTGATTCGACGTCGGCCATTGTGTGGGCGCCGGCCAGGTGGAGGCCCGTGGCCACCGCATGGGCAAGGGCGTTGGTTGCCACGCCGTCCACCACGTCGATGCTGTCGAGGCTGCGCTTTCCGGCCCAGCGTGAGCGCTTGAAGTAGGCCCTGTTCCGCACCCACTGCCCGGTGGCGCTCAGGCCCAGGACGTCGCCGATCCCGCCGGATTCCACAAGCTCCCGGATAGCCGGCAGCGCGTGTGAGCCCAGGCTTTGAAACCCCACCTGGACCAGCCGGCCTGCAGCTTCGGCGGCGGCCAGGACCTCCCGGAACTGGCCGAGCGAGGCCACCGGCGGCTTCTCCACGTACACGTCCTTGCCCGCTGCCAGCGCAGCGAGTGCCAGCGGAGCGTGCGTTTGGATGGGCGTGGCGAGGATGACGACGTCGACGCCCGGGTCCGCTGCCAGCAGCTGGGCGAGATCGCCGAAGACGGCTACCGATTCCGGCAGGCGTCCCGGAGCCGGGGGATTGGGATCCGCCACGGCTGCGAGTTCAAGGGCGCCGGCTGCTTCGAGCCTGGCGAGGTTGGCGAGGTGCCGTTCACCGAAGCCGTGCACGCCCACCAGGGCGATGCGCGGCATGGCTGCCGGTTCGGCGCTTCCCCCGGAGTGGCTTTCGCGTTCCGCTGTGGCGGATTGATCAATCATCAGGAGGGTCCTAGGTGGCTGAGGGGGAGGGTTTTGGGATCATTGGCACCGAGCGAGGCGGACAGGAAGCCGAGTGCTTCCTCTTGCATGCCGGCGGTGAACACGTGGCCGCCCGGCCAGAAGCTTCCGGTGTAGGTCCCGGGGCTGTGGAGCGACTCCAGCACCCGGTGGGCGTCACGCATCCCGGTTTCGGGGAAGAGCTGGTCCGCCAGGGCATACTGCACCAGCAGCCTGTGCGCTCCGGACCTGGCTGTGAGCTCCGGCCAGTCACCCAGCTTCCAGAGGCCGGGGGTCTGCAGCAGCCACGAGTGCGCGTCCAGGTAGGAGGGCAGCAGCGACTGGAAGGTGGTCATCATGCAGGTCACCACATAGCTTTTGATGCGGGGACTCAGCGCAGCGAGGGCCAGGGAACGACCCCCGCCGCCGGAGAATCCGATGCAGCCCAGCCTGTCCTGGTCAACGACCGGCAGCCCGGCGAGGATCTCGAGTGCGGCCAGGTCGTCGTGGGCCACCATGCCGGCGAGGCTCGTGCCCAGCAGGCCGGCGGTCTTGGCCACGGTGTCTTCGTGGAAACCTGCGGCGGCGTTGTACACGTCGGCATCGGAAGGCACGACGCCGTCCTCCCGCCACTGTGCCTGCCTCGCCTCCAGTGCCGAGGCCGTCCGCCACGGCGGGACGGAGAGATCGAAGCGGCGGCTGCCCCAGGCGAAGGCGTCATGGGCCAGGACTGCGAAGCCCCGCCGTGCCACGTCCGTGGCAAGGGCGCGGCCGTCGTAGTGGCCAGCTTTGGCAGCCTCCGCCGACGGGTGCTGCTCCGGGAGTTCCACCAGCCGGTCCGCCCCGCCGAACTTATTTCCACCGTGGCAGTGGAGTGCCAGGATGCCGGGCAGCGGCCCGGAACTGCCGGCCGGACGAATCAGCCAGCCGGTGGTCCGGGGGCCGAACCCCAACTGCCAGCTGAGCTGGGAGGTGGTGACGCCGTCGTGCGTTTCCTCCCACTGGACCGCCACTTCAGGCTCCTGCTGCGCCCCCGGGACGCCGAGGGCGTCCGCGAGTTCCTGCGCCGCCGGCGTGGCTGCCTGGTAGCGGGGATGGTGCTGGACGTAGGCAGGCCAGTCCTCGTAGCCGGCGATGGCGCTGGGCCTGACGGGCCCGCTGCTTTCAGTCACTGGCCTGCCTCCTGTTCGGGATGTTGTTGTGATGGCTGAACCAGCCGTTGGGTCAGCCCAGGTTCGAGTTGACTTCCTGGATGAAGCCCTTGGCGGCGTCCCGCGGCGAGATCTTGCCGAACAGGACATCCGTGTTGAACCGGTTCAGGACCTCCATGGTGGCCGAGGAACCCGCGGGGAACGGCAGCGGCGGCTCAATGTCCATCTCCGCGATGCGGTCCAGGTACTCCGCTTCCTTCTGCTGGGATTCCTTCAGGAGCGGAGTGATGGCGGCCTTGAGCTCGGTGTTGGCAGGCATGCCGCGGTCACTCTTGATCTTGGTGGCAGCGTCCACGTTGTTCACCAGGTAGTTGATGAAGAGGGCCGCTTCCTTGGGGTGCGCGGACTTGGAGGAAATGGCGTATTCCATGGATGAGCGCAGCCACGCGCCGGGCGTCTTGCTTTCGCCCGGCATCTTCATCATGACCAGCGGCGAACCGGAGTAGGAGTTCATCTGGTTGCTCCAGGAGATCTTCATGCCCTGCTTGCCCTGGCCCATCAGCGTCATTTCGGGCTGGGCAGAGCCGTCCTCCACGGTCTGGGAGGCGGACGGCGCACCGCCGGTTTCCATGAGCTTCTTGTTGAGCTCGAACCACTCGGTGGCGGTGTCCTCGCTGATGCCCAGCTTCTTGCCGTCATCGGTGTAGAGCTCCTCCCCGCTTTGGCGTGCCCACACCGCCAGGAAGGAGTCGTTGGACATGGGGGTGGTGCCGAAGGTTCCCGCCGGGGAGTTCTTGGTGATGTCGGCGGCGATCTGGGCGTAGTCGTCCCACGTCCAGGTTTCGTCGTCCGGCAGCTCAACGCCGGCTGCCTCGAAAACCTTGGGATCGATCACCATGGACATGGAGTTCACGCCTGCGGTGATGGTGTACTGCTTGCCGTCGATCTTGCCCAGGTCCACCGTGCCTTCAGCGAACTTGGAGGTATCCAGCTGGTCCTTGACCTCATCCAGGTCCAGGAGCACACCCCGGCTTGCGTACTCGCTGGGGTAGGCGCCGCTCATGGCGAACACGTCCGGAGTGGTGCCGCCGGCGATCTGGGTGGCCATCTTGTCCCAGTAGGAACTGAACTCGGTGTTCTCGCCCTCCACCTTGATGGTGGGGTTCGCAGCCTCGAAGTCCTTGATGACTTCCAGCGTGGTTTTGGCGCGGGAATCATTGCCCCACCAGGCGAAACGGATGGTCACTGGATCTTCAACCGTCCCTACTTTCCCGGCCTCCGCGTTGCTGCCGCAACCCGTAAGTACCATTGCGAGGGCAGCTGTTGCGCCTGCAACCCCCATGACTGATTTCCTGAGACGTAACCGCATTGTCCTGCCCCTTAAGTGGTGTGGTTGTATTCGTAGTGACCTGTATAACAGAAAGCGTTTTCTCAAAAACTAACAAAGGGCTATACAGGAGTCAAGAAACCGTTTACTTTGGTACGGAGCCGCTTTTTCAATCCGCACCTCCCGCGGCAGGGGAACCACCAGAACCTGGATGGATCCGGCAGCAGGAGCGCACCTATCGCCCAGGCGATACCAAGAACGTGGAGGCCACGATGACCAAAGGAGACCACATGGCCGCTAAGCACATACCCAGGGCGTTGCGCCCGGCTGGAATGCCGGCAGCAGCGGGCCCGACGACACGAACGGGACGGCAACAGTGAGCGCCATCAGCGAACTCAGCTCCATAACCCGGCGCAAGGGCAAGGCCACTGCCGCCGAGAAGAAGGCCAACGGCCGGGACAACAAGGCAGCGTACATCTTCCTGCTGCCGTGGCTGGTGGGCCTCGTTGCCATCACCTTCGGCCCAATGATCATGTCCCTCTACCTGTCCTTCACGGACTACAACCTGCTCCAGCCGCCGGAATGGGTGGGGCTGGACAATTTCACCCGGATGCTCGATGACGCACGCCTGCACAACTCCCTGGGCGTGACCTTCACGTACGTGTTTGTTGGCGTGCCGCTCCAGCTCGCCGTGGCGCTCCTGATCGCCCTGGTCCTGGACAAGGGCCTGCGCGGCTTGCCGTTCTACCGCTCGGTGTTCTACCTGCCGTCCCTCCTGGGCGGTTCGGTGGCAGTCGCCATCCTCTGGAAGCAGATCTTCGGTACTACGGGCCTGGTGAACCAGGTCCTGGCAATGTTCGGCATCCAGGGTCCCGGATGGATCTCGGACCCCAGCACGGCGCTTGGTTCCATCATCCTGCTCCACGTCTGGACCTTCGGCGCTCCCATGATCATCTTCCTGGCCGGACTCCGGCAGATCCCGCACATGTATTACGAGGCAGCGAGGGTTGACGGCGCCACCACCCTTCAGCAGTTCTGGCGGATCACCCTGCCGATGCTGAGCCCGATCATCTTCTTCAACCTGGTGCTGCAGATCATCGGTTCCTTCCAGTCGTTCACCCAGGCGTTCATCGTCTCGGGCGGCAACGGCGGCCCCTCGGACTCCACGATGTTCTTCACGCTGTACCTCTACCAGAAGGGCTTCGGCCAGTTCGACATGGGCTACGCGTCAGCCATGGCATGGGTCCTGCTGGTGATCATCGGCGTATTCACCGCCATCAACTTCATCGCTTCTAAGTATTGGGTTTTCTATGACGACTAAGCTGGAGACGCTGCCCACCCCGGACAAGAAGTCCGGAGGCGCCGGCAAGCCTACGAACCACCGCAAGCCCCGCGAGTCCCGTGGAACCCTGGCGTTCAGCCGGGCCCAGCGCGGAAAGTCCCTGATGAAGCACGGCATCCTGATCCTTGCCGGCGGCCTGATGATCTACCCGCTGCTCTGGATGGTTGTTTCATCGCTTCGCCCCAACGAGCTGATCTTCCGCGAACCCGGGCTCTGGCTCAACAGCCTGGAGATGAGTAACTACACTTCCGGCTGGTCCGCACTGACCCACCCCTTCGGCCACTACATGATCAACTCGGCGATTGTGGTTATCGGCTCCATCCTGGGCAACCTGATCTCCTGCTCCATGGCGGCCTACGCATTCGCCCGGCTCCAGTTCACCGCCAAGAAGCTGCTGTTCGGCATCATGCTGCTGACCATCATGCTGCCGTTCCACGTGGTGATCGTTCCGCAGTACATCCTGTTCTCGCAGATCGGCTGGGTGAACACCTTCTGGCCGCTGATCGTGCCCAAGCTGCTGGCCACCGAGGCGTTCTTCGTCTTCCTGATGGTGCAGTTCATCCGCGGCATTCCGCGGGAACTCGATGAGGCTGCAAGGATCGACGGCGCAGGCCACCCACGCATCTTCCTGCGGGTCATCCTGCCGCTGATGGTTCCGGCGCTGGCCACCACCACCATCTTCACCTTCATCTGGACCTGGAACGACTTCTTCGGCGCCCTGATCTACCTGACGGACCCGGACATGTTTACCGTTCCGGTGGCGCTGAGGGCCTTCGTTGATTCGCAGTCAGCCACGAGCTGGGGATCGCTGTTCGCAATGTCCATCGTCTCGCTCCTGCCGGTCTTCCTGGTGTTCCTCTTTGGCCAGCGCTTCCTCATCAAGGGGATCGCGACAACCGGCATCAAGTAGGTCCAATTCCCCTGGACTTCTCCGCTGCCGGCCCGTAACCAGCAGTACCAACCGAACGGCCCGTCCTTGTGGCGGGCCGTTCGGCTGTCCGGAAATATAGCGGGCTGGGATCGTGCCGGGCTGGGGCGTGCCGTTCTGGCGGGTGCCTTCCGGCGCCGTCCGGAAACAGCCGTCCCCGAGCACGCCACCCAAAAGAGGCCGTCCGGGAATGCCACGGCCAAACATCTTGTAATACAAGTCACGTACTTGTACTATTACATCTAGAAAGCGCTTTCGCGTTTCATCCCTGTCAGTGCATTAGTCCCCAGCACCTAGATCAAAGAAGATCGGAGTTACCAGTGCAGCTCTTTTCCCGCCCTGCGTCTGCTGCCCGGCAATCGGCACAGTCGCCTTCCCCCGGCGCAGCACGCCGCATCCGCAAGACGGGCGTCGTTGCGGCCGCGGCCGCCGTCGTTATGGCCCTTAGCGCATGCGGCGGTGGATCCTCGCCGCAGAACGCCGATGGCCCTGTCGAACTGCGGTTTTCCTGGTGGGGCGGCGACAAGCGCGCCCAGCTGACCCAGGAAGCCATCAAGCAGTTTGAGGCTGAGAACCCGAACATCAAGATCAAGCCGGAGTTCGGCGACTGGAGCGGTTACTGGGACAAGCTGGCCACCCAGGTTGCCGCCAACGACGCTCCGGACATCATCCAGATGGACGAAAAGTACATTACTGAATACTCCAGCCGGGGTGCCCTGCTGGACCTGTCCAAGTATGAGATCGACACCTCCAAGCTCGATGAAGCCGCACTGAACGCAGGCAAGAGCGAGGACGGCCTGACCGGTATCGCTGCCGGCATTAATGCAGCCACCATCCTGGCCAACCCCGCGGTGTTTGAGGCCGCGGGTGTTGCGATGCCGGACGATTCAACGTGGACCTGGGAGGACTTCGGCCGCATCGCTGCCGAGGTCACCGAGAAGTCCCCGGATGGCACTTACGGCGCCGCAGCGTACGGCACGGACGAGGCGTCCCTGGGTGTCTGGCTCCGCCAGAACGGCAAGTCGCTGTACACCTCGGACGGAAAGCTGGGCTTTGAGCCCAGCGACATTTCCGAATGGTGGGCGTTCCTCAAGGAGCTCAGCGCAAAGAAGGCAGTCCCATCCGCATCCGAGGTTATTGAGGCAGAGGCCGCGCCGCTGGACCAGAGTGGGCTGGCAACGGGCAAGAACGCCATGGCCTTCTGGTGGTCCAACCAGGCACCCGCACTGGAAAAGGCCTCCGGCGGCGACCTGAAGATCATGCGGTTCCCCACCAAGACCGGTTCAGCCGAGGACGCCGGACTTTGGTACAAGGCTTCGCAGTTCTGGTCCGCTTCCTCACGTACAAAGCACCCTGAGGAGACCGCCAAGTTCATCGACTTCCTGGCTAACAACGTCAAGGCAGGCGAGGCCCTCCTGGCAGACCGCGGTGTATACCCGAACTCAGAAGTCCGCGCAGCCATCGAGTCCAAGCTGACTCCGGCTGACGTCAAGGTGGTCAAGTTCATCGACCAGATCAAGGACGAGCTCGGCGAGGCACCCGCTCCGCCGCCGAAGGGCGCCGGAGCAATCCAGGAAATCATCAAGCGGTACACCTCCGAGGTTCTCTTCGAGCGGCTGTCCACGGACGAGGCAGGCAAGAAGGCCCACGACGAAATGAAGTCGGCAATCAGCAGTTAGTCCTCACACCGCCAACACGGCTCCGGACAGTTTGGGTGGACGCCTCCTCCACTCCGAGCGTCCGACGGCGGGTGGCAGCTCCGTCCCGGCGGGAACCATTGGTTCCTTCCGGGACGGAGCTGTTTAAGGCTGCGAAAGTTAAAGCTGCACCGGTAGGACTACGGCGGTGCAGCCGCTGCCGCCAGGGGGCGCTGCGGTACAGCCAGGGGTGGGTGAGCAACAACGCGACCGAGGACCTGGACTCCATGTTTCTTTGGGCTAGGGCATTTTGCTGTTCCCCGCATGGTTGGTTCGGGGTCGCCGCAAGACGGGCCCGCGTTGGCGGGGGAAGCCACATAAAGCGGCGGACCCGTGGCGACGGCAGCAGCACTACCGGCTAATGCGCCCGATCCGCCTGCATCGAGTGCGGTGCCGGGTGGGGGTGGTGCTGTGGAGTGGTAGGTGTGGCCGGTGGGGGTTTGGAGTTCTACAGTGTGTCTGGGTCCGGGGACCGGTGTGGCTGAGAACTCGGGTTTTTCTTTGGTGTGGTTGCAGGCTTCGCAGAGGCCTTGGCCGTTGGTGCTGGTGGTGGGGCCGTCCTGGTGCCAGGGGGTGATGTGGTCGTGGTGGCGGATGGGCGCGTCGCAGTAGGGGGTGCGGCAGGTGTCATCGCGGACCTGGAGGAACCGGCGGAGCCCAGGCGGGAAGAGCCGCGCCTTCGAATCCATCGCGAGGAGTTCTCCGGTGCCGGGGGCTGTGTAGAGCCGGCGGAGCCAGATGTTCAGTTCCCCGGCGTTAGCTTCTGGTTCAGTGCGGGCTGCTTTCCTGGCCCATTCGGAGGGGACGGTGCCGTAGCCTGCGAGGCGGGCGGGTTCGCTGTCGCCCTGGAAGAGGGTGCGGTCGGTCATGACGAGCTGGACTTCGATGCTGTTGGCCCCTCCCGGGGTGCCGGTGATGTTTTCGACGAGCTGGTCGGCCATGATCGCGCCCCTGGACCGGTCATCACCCTGTGATCGGACGGTGTCTGCGTGGCGGGTCAGGGCCGCGTAGGCTGCCACGCCCTGGGCGACGGGCAGCAGGGCGGTCAGGCGGGCCATGGTGTCCGGCGCCGGACGAAGACTCACGGTCCGGTCGTTCACCGCGTGGGCTGCGCGTCGTGTCACCGAGTGCGGGTCACGCCGGTACGCGGCGGCCCGGACCGCGGTGATGATGGCCCGGTCCCCGCATCCTGAAAGCGTTCCGGTGTTGGTGGCGAGTTCTTCGTCCACGGCGCACCGGTCTTCGGCGGACAGGCAGGCTGTTTCTTTCACGATGAGGGTGGCGCGCCATTCGTTTAGCTGCCCGGATTCCAGGGCGGCCAGGGCGTGGGGCATTTCGGTGCCGAGGGCTTTGGCCAGTCCCAGGAGCCGGCCGCCGCGGGCCGGGGACTCCCGCCGCGCCAGCGCAACCTGCGCGGCAACGCCGGTGCCTTGTTCCTTGGCCGGGACGCCGGCAGCGGCCTGCTCCCGCCGCTGGGAGAGATCAAAAGCCACAGTAATCCGGGCCTGTTTCGCAGCGGCCAGTGACTTCAGGTCCTCCAGCTCCCGCAACTGATCAATCATCCCCGGACCGTCAGCAGCGACCGTAATCGAAGCCAAGGCGCGAGAGATGTCAGCAACGGACAGGACACCAGGAACCGGCGGCGCAACGGCACCAGCTGAAGTTCCGGCCGCAGACGAGAGCCGAGCCGCAGACTCGGCAGCGGGGCTTCCCGCCGCCTGCACTGTTGACGGTGCCCCTGCCTGCCCCTGAACCGCTCCCATAAGTAAAGTCTTCCAGCAGGGTGTGACATTGACCCGCTGCCAAGAGCTGTATGTGGAAAACGCACAGACACGCGTGCGGCGCACCAGTCGGAAGCAGCGCAGGCAGCGGCTGTCCTCAGTCCTCCGCGATCACCGCAACGCTGCCGGCTTCAACGGTGCCGCTGAACCGTTCGCCGGCGAGCAGGTCCGTGCCGGAAGCCCGCACGGTTGCCGCAGCCCGGGTGTGGTTGATGGCGAACAGGAAGCTGCCGCCGTCGGCCGAGCGCCGGCGCGTCAGTTCCACTCCGGGATCGGCGTCAGCGACCGGGGAGACGCCAGACTCCGCCAGCAGCCGGTCCACCAGCGACTCGATGCCGTCACGGTCGGGGAAGGTGGCCAGGTACCAGGCGGCACCGCTGCCCACGGCCCGCCGGGTCAGGGACGGAACGCCCTCCAGCGGGTACCCGGTGAACGTCTGGATTGCCTCCGCCCCGTCAAGGTGCACATGCTCGCTCCAGATGGAGGACACCGAGCCGTCGCTCAGCTTCAGCTGCGATCCGGCCAGCAGCGGGTGGAACTCCTCAACGCGGACGCCCAAAAGTTCCCGGAATGCCCCCGGGTAGCCGCCCAGCCGTACGTGGTCCTGCTCATCAGTGATTCCGCTGAAATAGCTGATGAGGACTGTCGCACCGCCGGCGGCGGCAGCGGCAATGTTGGCAGCAGCCTCATCGGCAACCGAGTACAGCGTGCACACGAGGACCAGGTCGTAGCCCTCCAGCGGTGCCGACGGATGCACCATGTCCACGGAGACGCCCCGCAGGAACAGTGAGCGGTGGAACGCCCGCAGCAGGTCCAGGTACCGCACGTCAACGCTCGGCTTGGAGTCAATTTCGCTGGCCCACCAGGCCTCGTAGTCGAACACGATGGCCGCGCGCGACTCCACCCGAGACCCGCGGACCGGCGCCAGCAGCTGGAGTGCAGCTCCCAGGTCAACCACCTCGCGCCACACCCGGGTGTCCCGGCCGCCGTGCGGGACCATGGCCGAGTGGAACTTCTCCGAGCCCGCAAAGCTCTGCCGCCACTGGAAGAACATCACCGCATCCGCGCCGCGCGCCACATGTGCCAGTGAGTTCCTCAGCATTTCACCGGGCATCTTGGGCTGGTTGCGCGGCTGCCAGTTGACGGCCGACGTCGAATGTTCCATCAGGATCCACGGGTCACCTCCCGCAATGCCGCGGGTGAGGTCCGCGCTGAACGCGAGTTCGATGTGCCGTTCAGGATCTGCCGCCACCAGGTAGTGGTCATTGGCGATGACGTCCAGGTCCTTGGCCCAGTCAAAGTAGTCCATGGACTTGGTGGCGCTGGAGGCCATTAGGTTGGTGGTGCAGGGCACTGCGGGGGTGACTTCCCGAAGGACCGCAATCAGGCTGCGGTAGTAATCCATCAGTGCCCAGGAGTTGAACCGCTGGAAGTCCAGCTGCTGGCCGGGGTTCAGTGTGGAGGGTGCGACGCCGGGAGGAAGGATCTCCTCGAAGGAGCCGTAGTGCTGCGACCAGAACGCTGTGCCCCAGGCAGCATTAAGCTCACCGATGGTCCCGTACCGCCGCTCAAGCCACAGGCGGAACGCGGCGGCGTCCTCTTCACCGTAGAACTCCGAAACATGGCAGCCCAGTTCGTTGTCCACGTGCCACAGCGCCAGGGCGGGGTGGTCCTTGTACCGCTCTGCCAGCACACGCGTGATGCCGGCGGCATACTGACGGTAAACGGCCGACGACGGCGTGTAGTGCCGCCGTGACCCCGGTCCCAGCGTGGTTCCGTCAGCCGTGACCGGCAAAATTTCCGGATGCTTGCGTACCAGCCACGCCGGGGGAGCGGCGGTGGCGGTGGCCAGTGCAACCTTGACGCCAATCCCGTGCAGGTTGTCCATCACCTCGTCCAGCCAGCCAAAGTCGTACTGGCCCTCCGCCGGCTCCAGCAGCGCCCAGGAGAAGATGCCGACGCTGAGGAAGCTCACGCCGGCCTCCTGCATCAGTTCCAGGTCCTCCAGCCTCACGCTGACGGGCCACTGCTCCGGGTTGTAGTCGCCACCGAAAGCGATGCCTTCGATGTTGCTCCAGACGCTGGCAGGGATCGGTTTTGCCTGGTTGGTCATGGGACTCCTTTGTCTGTGGGTGGATAAACGAGCGGTGGAAACCAGCCGCTTGGAAAACGCTTGCCCATTTCCGGGATTGGGGATATTGTATCGTTTCAGAAGCCGTGTAAGCCAGCTCACTACTTTCGTTGTAGTTGAGATCAGGGATTGCACACACTGAGCAAGGAGGCTCCCATGATCAACAGAAGGCATTTCCTCACCACCGTGGCTGTCGGCACCGCATCTGCCGCAGCTTTGGCCGCGTGCGGCACGGGGTCCAGCACCAGTGCTGGAGAGACGGGTTCCGCGGAGAACCCGGTCACCATCAACTACACGTGGTGGGGCAACGACGACCGGGCGGAACGTACCCGCAAGGCCATTGCCCTGTTCGAGGAGAAGAACCCGGACATCAAGGTCAACGGCAACTTCACCGACTTCGCGGGCTACTGGCAGAAGCGTGCCACCGAGGCTGCCGGCGGTGGCCTGCCGGACGTGATGCAGTGGGACCTTTCCTACCTGCGCGATTACGGCCAGCGGAACCAGCTCCTGGACCTGGGCACCGTGAACATCAACACGGACGCGTTCGAGAAATCCCTCCTGCCCTCGGGCCAGATCAAGGGCAAGACCTACGGCATCCCCACCAGCACCAACGCGTTCGCCGTCTACTACGACCCCGCCAAGCTCGCTTCCCTGGGCATTGCGGAGCCGGACGGCTCCTGGACCTACAAGGAATTCAATGAGTTCCTGGCAGAGGTTGGCGCCAAGAGCAACGGCGAAATCTTCGGCGGCACGGATTACACCGGCGTCTGGTGGATGTTCAACATCTGGCTGCGGCAGAACAACATCGAGGCCTTCACCGAGGACGGCAAGCTCGGCTTCACCAAGGACGATATGAAGAAGTGGTGGAACCAGACCGCTGCCCTCCGCGGCACCCCGGCGATCGTCTCCGAAGAGCGCGTCACCCAGCTCGCCCCCAAGTCCCCGTTCGGCTCCAACGTCACTGCCACCGAGGTCACCTGGGACAACTTCATGGCCGGCTACCTTGCGGACAGCGGCGCCAAGGAACTCAAGCTTGCGCCGGTCCCGTCGGACGACCCCGACAACCTTGGCCTGTTCCTGAAGCCCTCCATGCTGATGGTGGCCAGCGCCAAGACCAAGTTCAAGGACGCTGCTGCCCGCTTCATCGACTTCATGGTCAACGACCCCGAGGTGGGCCAGATCTTCAAGACCTCCCGCGGTGTCCCGGCGTCGAAGACCCAGCGCGACGGGACCACCTTCGAAGGTACGGACAAGCTCGTGGTGGATTACGAGAAGTCCATCGAGCAGTACCTCAAGGACGCCCCCGAGCCGCCCATTGTCGGCTTCGGCACGCTCGAGGCATCCTTCAAGCGCGTTGCCTCCGACCTCAACTACGGCAAGCTCACCATCGACGGCGCCGCCGACGCATGGTTCAAGGAAGCCGAAGACCTCATCAAGCAGAACGCCTGATCAGGCACGTTGCCTGCCCAAGCTTTCATGACTGACGGAATGAACTCGTGACTCAAAGCCCAACACTGAGCAGGCGCTCGTCGTCGTCCGCCCCCTCGCAGCCGCGCAAATCGCGGCAGCGCGGGGCGGATGCCCGCGCCGGCTACACCTTCCTGCTGCCCTGGCTGCTGGGATTCATCGCCCTCACTGTTGGGCCCATGATTTCCTCGCTCTACCTCTCCTTTACCAACTACAACCTGTTCGAGCCGCCCAAGTGGATCGGGATGGACAACTACACCACCCTCTTCCAGGACGAACGGTTCCTGCAGTCGGTGGGCGTGACCGTGTCCTACGTGGTCTTCGGTACCCCGCTCAAGCTCGCGGCCGCACTGGCAGTGGCCATGCTGCTGAACAGCAAGCGCCGCGGCCAGGGGTTCTACCGCTCGGCCTTCTACGCCCCGTCCCTGATCGGCGCATCCGTCTCCATCGCAATCGTCTGGAAAGCCATGTTCGGCGACGCCGGCCCGGTGGACCAAGGCCTGTCCTTCTTCGGGATCAACCTGGGTGGCTGGGTGGGCAACCCGGCCATGACCATGCCCATGTTTATCCTGCTGACCGTGTGGCAGTTCGGCGCCCCCATGGTGATCTTCCTCGCCGGCCTCAAGCAGATCCCGGCGGACCTTTACGAAGCGGCGTCCATGGACGGTGCCGGCCCGGTACGGAAGTTCTTCAACATCACCTGGCCCATGCTCTCCCCGGTGATCTTCTTCAATCTGCTGATGGAAACCATCCACGCATTCCAGATCTTCGCCTCGGCGTACATCATCTCCAACGGTGAAGGCGGCCCTGCCGGATCCACCCTCTTCTACACCCTCTACCTGTACCTGCGGGGCTTCAGCGACTTCCGGATGGGCTACGCCTCGGCAATGGCCTGGCTCCTGGTGATCGTCGTCGGCATCATCACCCTGATCTTCTTCCGCACGTCCAAGTCCTGGGTCCACTACAGCGGTGATGCAAAATGACAAGCACGGCAACCCCCACCCAGTCCCTCCCGGACGCAGAACTGGCGCACTACAACCCCAAGTCCGAATCGGCCGGGACCAAGCGCGTCAAGAGCACCGTATTCCACGCGGTGGCCCTGGCCCTCACTGCGGTGGTCCTGTACCCGGGCCTGTGGATGATCGCCTCGGCCTTCAAGCCCAACTCCGAAATCGGTGGCTCCAACACCTCGCTGTGGTCCAACAACTTCAGCTTCGACAACTTCGTCACGGCCATGGACGGCATCGGCGGGGTGTCCACCCTGCAGTTCTTCACCAACTCGCTCATCCTGGCCATCGGCGCCGTGGTGGGAACCATCCTGTCCGCATCCGTGTCAGCGTACGCATTCGCCAGGATCAAGTTCCCCGGCCGCAGTATCTTCTTCGGCATGATGATCGCCACCCTGCTCCTGCCCTTCCACGTGGTGATCATCCCGCAGTACATCGTGTTCCAGCAGCTCGGCCTGGTGGACACCTACGTACCGCTGCTGATCGGCAAGTTCCTCGCCGCCGACGCGTTCTTCGTGTTCCTCATGGTCCAGTTCATGCGCAACCTCCCGGCAGAACTGGACGAAGCAGCAAGGATCGACGGCGCCGGCCACGTCCGGATCTTCACCTCCATCATGCTGCCGCTGATGAAACCGGCCCTGATCTCCACCTCGATCTTCTCCTTCATCTGGAGCTGGAACGACTTCCTGGGCCCGCTGCTCTACCTGAACACCCCGGACAAGTACCCGCTGCCGCTGGCCCTGCGACTCTTCGTGGACCAGACCCAGTCCTCGGACTACGGCGCCATGATCGCCATGTCCGTCCTGGCCCTGCTGCCGGTGCTGATCTTCTTCCTGGTGTTCCAGCGGTACATTGTTGAAGGCGTCTCCACCCAGGGCCTCAAGGGCTGACGGAAAAACGAGACAGAGAATGAGCGTCATGGACAGCACCACACCCGCCCCCAACCACCACGAACCCGTCCCGGTCAACCGCTTCGCGCTGTTCTCCGAGACCCTGCTGGCAGGGGTGCTGGTGCTGGTGCTGTCCCTTCCGCTGGTGACGATCCCCGCCGCCTATGCGGCGGGGATCGCCCATCTGGAGCGCCACCTCTCGGGCAGGGACGATTCCGTCCGCGGCCTCTGGGGCACCTTCAAGGCTGCCCTGCCAGGCAGCTGGAAGCTTGGAATCACGACGGCGGCAGCCGCCGTCGTGATTATCCTTAACCTTTTGCTCGCTTGGGTGGGGCAGCTCCCGGGCCGGGAAGTGGTCCTGCCCGCCACCCTGCTCCTCGCGGCCGCCGGGGCAATCCTGCTCCTGCGCACCACCGCAGCGTGGTCTGATGCCGCCGGCGCCCACACGGATGCCCGCACCGCCTGGCGCTCAGCGCTCGAGGCCGGCCAGGCGCTGTCCCTCAAGGACTGGAGCGGGTCCCTCCTGCTCGCTGCCGCGCTCTTCGGAACCGTAGTGTTCGTCTGGATGCTGGCCGCCCTCTTCGTGGCGGTTCCCGGCACCCTGATCCTGGCGGCTGCGGCCGTCAAACTGCGCGCCCGCCGCGCCTGAGGCACACCAGCAGTCTTAATATCCGCCCGCTATTGAGTTGAGTCCGTCGTGTCTTCCGACCGCCAGCGTTCCGAGCAGTCCTTCCGCACTCCCACAAACCAACCGGCCTGGTACCAGCCGCTGACGCAACGGAACTACCGCCTCTTCCTGGCACTGGTGTTCACCGGCAGCGTGGGCGTGTGGATGCAGCGGCTCGCGCAGGACTGGCTTGTGCTGCAGCTGACCGGCAGTCCCGCTGCCGTGGGCGTGGCCGTAGCCCTGCAGTTCCTTCCGATGCTGGTGGTGGGTCCCCTGAGCGGCCTGCTGGTGGACATGTTTCCCAAACGCCGGATCATGCTGTGCTGCCAGGCCGTCATCGCCGTCCTCGCGCTGGGCCTGGCCGCATGGGCCGCGAGCGGAACCATCACCGTATGGGCCGTCTATGCCAGCTGTGTGGCGCTGGGCGTCACATCGGCCATCAACCAGCCGGCGGTCCAGGTCTTCGTCAATGAAGTGGTGGGCGACGCCCACCTCCGGCCGGCCATAGGCCTCAACAACGCCATCGGCCAGCTTGGAGCGATGGCAGGTCCTGCCGTGGGCGGTGTGGTCATTGCGCAGGCGGGCTCCGCAGCAGCGTTCGCTGCCAACTCCGCGTTGTGCCTGCTGGTGCTCCTGCTGATCGCCGCCATCCGCCCCGCCGAGCTGCATCCCAGCACCCGGGCGGCGCGCGGGCGCGGCCAGCTCCTGGCCGGGTTCCGCTACGTCCGGGAACGGCCGTCGCTGCTGCTGGTCATCGCCCTGGCCGGACTCCTGGGAATGTTCGGCATGAACGGCCCGGTGGTACTGGCAGCCTTTGCCGAACGGGTGTGGCACAACGGCGTGGAAGGCTTCGGGCTCTTCAACACCGTCAGCGCAATCGGGGCCCTGGCCGGTGCGCTGCTGGCCGCCCGGCTGCGCAGCCTGGGACGCAAAGGCATAGTGGCCGCTGCGGGGCTCTTTGGCCTGTCCCAGCTGGTGGCGGCCCTGATGCCCAACCTCATCCTGTTCACCGCGATGCTGGTGGTGGTGGGGTTCATGACCCTCCTGTTCCTGACCAGCGCGGCAACCGCCGTCCAGCTCGAGGCCGGGCCGGAGATCCGTGGCCGCGTCATGGCCCTCTACCTTCCCCTCCTGCTGGGCGGGCACGCGCTGGGAGGCCTCCTGGCCGGCTGGCTCACGGAGCAGTTCGGAGTGCGTACCGGTCTTGTGGCCACCGGCGGGCTGGGCATGCTCTCAGCCCTCGTTATCGGGTTGTTGCTGTGGCGGCACGGGCGCAGGACGCGTAACACGCAGGCCTGACTGCCGGCCTCCCCAGCCGGCTGCGGATTCACGTAAGCGCGGTCTTCCGCAAGCCTTGACGCGTGCGCCAGCTCACACCTAGGCTGTGGGAAACCGGTTTCTTTCAGGTCCCAGCAACCCGCGCCAAAGGACAAACAATGATGTTTCGCGCCCAGAAATCCCTGCTGCCCAAAGCTGCCGCCGCAGCGGCCGCCCTCTCCCTGGTCCTCACCGGCTGCGGCAGTTCGCCGGAAGCCGCCTCGGACGGCCCGGTGACCCTGCGGTTCAGCTGGTGGGGCTCTGATGTGCGGCACAAGATGACGGAGAAGCTGATCGAAGCCTTCGAGGCGGAGAACCCCAACGTCAATATCGAGGGTGAGTACGGCGACTGGTCCGGCTACTGGGACAAACTCGCCACGCAGGTGGCCTCACAGGATGCCCCGGACATCATCCAGATGGACGCCGCCTACCTGGGTGAGTACTCCGAGCGCGGCGCCCTGCTCGAGCTGAAGGACGTGGACCTTTCGAAGTTCGACCAGCCCGTGGCGGACTCCGGGAAAGTGGACGGCAAGCAGTATGCCGTGACCAGCGGCGTGAACGCCATGGTGGTGATGGCGAACCCGGCCCTGGTGTCGGCCAGCGGCGTGGCCCTTCCCGATGACAAGACCTGGACCTGGGACGACCTGGACAGCACGGCCGCGGCTATCACCAAAGCCAGTGGCGAGAAGGTGTGGGGCAGTGGCCAGGTCAATTCCGACGCCGCGGCCAACCTGTGGTTCCGGCAGCACGGCAAGTCGCTGTTTACCAGCGACGGCAAGCTGGGGTTCGAGGAATCGGACCTGGCCGAGTGGTACGAATACCAGGCCAGGATGCGCGACTCCAAGGCCGTGCCGCCGGCCTCAGTCATCACTGAAGACGCCACCGCCTCGATCGACCAGCAGGGCCTGTCCACGGGAAGGTTCGCCATGAACATGTACTGGTCCAACCAGCTGGGCGCACTGAGCAAGGCCTCCGGCCAGGACCTGGAGATCCGCCGTCCGCCGAGCGTGGGGGGCAAGGCATCCGAAGCCCAGCAGTTCTACAAGTCGTCCATGTTCTGGTCCGCCAGCTCACGGACCAAGCACCCGGTGGAAGCCCAGAAGTTCATTGACTTCGTGACCAACAACGCCACGGCCGGCGAGATCGGACTGGCCGACCGCGGCATCCCCGCCAACTCCGACATCCGTGCGGCTGTGGTCTCCAAGCTGACCCCGGCCGATGCCAAGACCGCCAGGTTCATTGACGAGATCTCCAGCGAACTGGGCGACGCTGCTCCGGTTCCGCCAGCGGGCGGCAGTGCTGCCGTTGAAGCCCTGACCCGCTACTCCCTGGAAGTCCACTTCGACAGGCTGTCCCCGCAGGACGCGGCAAAGAAGGCGATGGACGAGGCCAAGAGCGCCATTCTCTGACCCACGGGCGTGACCCCGCGAGATGGCATTTCACGGCAATGTTCCCCGCAGACATTGCCGCGGAATGCCATCTCGCGTCTCCTGGGCCTACGGGCGGACCGCTTTGGGCGTGAATATCCACGTGCCGGGGTGGATGCGGAAGTCGGCCTTAGCGGCGCTGCCAGCCGCGGCGCCGTCGGGATTCGTCCGGGCGGTCGCGGCACCTTCAGCGAAGGGCACGACGGCGGCCTCCGCCGTCGTTCCTTCATGCCCCGAAGCGACTGTGTACCTGCCGGCGGGCAGCCGGACGACTGCCGTAGTGCCGGGAGGGATTGTGCACTCGAGCCGCACCTGGCTGCCTTCCCGGGTCCAACTGGCTTCCACGCAGCCGTTGATCACAGGCACCGTGCCGCGGGCATGGTTTAGCCGGCACAGCGGGGGCTCGATCAGCAGCTCCGAGCCTCCGGGGGAGCTGAACCGGACGCCGAGCAGGTGGTCCAGGATCTCCTTGACCACGGACGCGGACCAGGCGTGGGACTGGCTGTAGTCCGTTCCCTCCACCAGGTCCCAGGCCTCCCAGGTGAAGGTGGCGCCGCGTTCCAGCAGCCGGGCCCAGCCGGGCTGGTCCTTGTTTGTCAGGAGGTCCAGCACGGCGTCCGTCAGTCCCTGGGAAAGCAGCGCCCGCACCAGCCGGTGGACGGTCAGTGGCCCCTGCTTCATCCCCAAGGAGGCGAGCCGCCGTGCATCGGCGGCGGCGAACTCCGGAGCGGTGATGGCAAGGGAGAGCGGGAAGGACGTGGCGTGCTGGGAGGCGTTGGAGCTGGGGGTGCCGTCCGCATGCAGGCCGTCAACCATCACTCCGTCGACGCGCAGGCGGGTGCGGATTGCGTCGGCCAGCCGGCGGGCGGAGGAGGCGTAGCGGATGGCTGCATCGGGCTCGCCGGCAAGGCTGCAGAGCCGGGCCGTGGACACCAGCGCGGAATAGGCCTGGGCGTTGACGGTGGTCTTCGCGGCGCACTCCATGTCGTAGCCGAACCGGCCGGGTTCCGGCCAGTCCACGATGCCGTGCAGGTAGGGGCCGGAACCGCCGCCCAGCCGGGTGACCAGTCCCGCCGTCGGCCCTTCCGCCGGAACGTACCGCAGCGCGTAGTCCGCGGTGTTGCGAAGGTGCGGCAGCAGTTCCCGGACCAGGCTCAGGTCGCCGGTGCGCAGGTGGTACTCCTCGGCCCACTCAGGGACCATGAGGGAGAAGTCCGGGATGTCGCGCTTGCCGTCGCCGTTGGGGTATACGGCGTTGTAGCGGCCGCGGTCCTGCCCCTCGGACCAGTAGCGGACGGCGGACCACGCGAACTCCCGAAGCGCCTGGGCCGTATAGGCATGCTCGCCGAAGAGGGCCATCGTTGCGTAGGAAATGTTCACCGCATCCGCCAGGAACTGGCCCTTCTCCCGGGTGGGTGTGTCCACGAACTGCTCCTGGACCCCGTAGAGGGCTGAATCGCGCAGCAGCGTGAAGACGGCATTCAGCGCCTCGTCCGAGGAACTGAAACTTCCTTCGGCAGGATGGCGGCCATGGACCAGCACGGCCCCAACCCTGGACACCTCGGCGGCCTCCACGCCGGGAAGCTCGAGGTAGCGGAAACCCAGGTGCACCGTAGCGCTGTACTGCTGGGGCCCGGCCGCCTGGGTGTAGGGGAAGGACATGTCCGTGTTCTGGCTTGCGGTCTTTCCGGCATCCACCCGGCCGTCCGGCCGGAGGGCGTAGCCGGCCCGCATCATCACGGTGCGGCCGGGAACCCCGTCCCTGAAGTCCACCTCCGGGCGCCCGGGAAGAACCTGGCCGAAGTCCGCCACCATGGTGCCGTCGCCGGCCGTCAGGAAAGCCTTGGGAGCAACAAACCCACCGGCCAGGAAGGTCCGGCGCGGGTGCAGCGCGGGAAACTCAGGTGCGGGGTGGCGGCCAGAGCTGATGGCGGGCGGCAGGTCCTCGGACGAAGAAGAAGCAGCAGAGGCAGAGGAGGACGGCGCGGCGGCCAGGGCACCGGCGGCCTGCCCGTCCAGGTGTTCCACGGGATCGCCCTCGTCATTGCGGTAGCCGGACTGCCGGTACGGCGCCTCGCCGGCTGACCACTCCGGCCCGGAACAGAAGGAGCCGCGGCGGCCGTCCGTGTACTGGACGCTGATGCGGACCAGGAGGCCGGGGAGCCCGGCGGCGCGGCCCTGGCCCGGGCCGTACCAGTGCAGCAGGGCGGTCAGGGGAACGGCTGTGCCCGGAGGCTGGGCGGCGAGCAGCCCGGTGATGTCTGCGGCGTCGTAATAGCCCTCGCCCGGGTAGCCGAAGGAGGTTGTTGCCAGGCAGGAGGTACCGGCCAGGGAGATCTGCGCGTGGTGGTTTGCCGCAACGAACAGCCGCGCCCGGCGCACCTGGCCGGTGAGCTGGAGGGTGGTCCGGAACAGCGTCCACTCATCCGGCTGGCGGTGCGCGGTGGTGCCGGCCCAGTGCGCCAGGCAGGCCCGGGCCTGGTCCGCGCCGGCGTCGAAGCGGTGGTCCAGCAGGACGGCGCCGGCACTGTCCTGGCAGGCGCTGCTTATGTGCAGCGACGCGTACTCCGCCTGGCTCCTGGGCCCCTGGTGCAGGGCAAGCTTCCCGGCAGCTCCGGGAGCTGCCGGCTCCTGCACTCCCAGCAGCTGCACGCCATCCAGGGACACGGTGATGGTGTGGCCGTCGTCGGTGACCAGCAGGTCCTGCCAGGACCCGGGCACCAGGTCCTTGCCGGGCAACCTGGCCTGGCGGACGTCCAGGCTACGCTCTGCCCGGGCCTTGGCCAGCACGGTGGTTTCCGGTACGGCCGCGGCGGGAATCTCCCACACCGGAGCGCGGCGGAGGACCACCTCCCCGGCCGTGTTGAGCTCCAGCAGCAGGCCGGTGCCGGGACCGCTGCTGCGAAGGATGAGCCCGGCCCACCCCATCACCGGCCGGACGCGGGCTTCGAGGCGGAAGGTGCGGGCAGGCGGGCAAGGGACCGGCAGGAAGGGTGAGCCTGCCACGCGGAGGGCGCCGCCGAGGATTTCCAGGGGTGCGCGGCCGCCGGGCGCGCGCCGGATCCAGTCGGCCTGCCAGGAAGCGTCCGAAAGCCCGGTGCTGAACATCTTTGGAGTAGACCATTGCCCGGGGATCCCTGCGGCGCCGCGGACCCGCACCCGCCACGCGTAGTCCGTGTCGTCGTCGAGCGCGGGCCCGCCATACGGCACGCCGCGCTGAGCGGGGGAGGGGACCGGCCCCGAGCTCCAGAACTTGAGCCCCTGTGAGTCCTCCACCGTGACCTCGTAGCCGGTCTGCAGGGCCCGCACCGGATCAGCGCCGTCCGGCTGGGCCAGCTGCCAGCTGAAGGTTGGCCGCGCGGGTGCCGTAAGGCACTCGGCGAGGCCCTCCGTCAGCAGGTTGACCGCGTGCAGCTGGCCCTGCGCTTCGGGGATTGTGGTGGCGCGTACGGCGGTCCCTTTGGTCTGCGGGTGCATCAGGAAGCCGGCACGCTGAAGGTGCAGGGGGCTGATGTTGCCCACGGCAGGCCCAGCTCGCTGAACGTTGCGTGCTCCCGCCCCGCGCGCTCCAGCGCCGCCTCAATGCCAATCACGACGGCGTGGGCTGCTTCCCCGGATCCCTTCCACCGGATGTGGGCATCGCCGATGAGCGCGGGCAGTGGGGCGGTCCGGACCGCTTCCAGCACCAGCATGAAAGCACCGCTGTCCAGGAGGGGACTGATCAGCGGGGATCCGGAGCTGCGGTGGGCCAGCAGGTTGTCGGTGAGGTCCTCGCGGCCGTACGTCTGCTCAGTGGTGCCGGACGCCGTGGTGACGGTGAGGCGGTCCTCGGTGTAGTGGAACACGGCTGTTCCCGCCGAGCCCTGCAGCGTGATGTAGGGCTCCACGGATTCGGACGCGCAGATGGTCAGGGCGCAGGTGATGGGCAGGCCCGAGGCGGTGCGGATGCGGATCACGGAGGTGTCGTCCGACTCGATATCGTTGGCGCGGTACAGTTCGGTCTCCACGGACGCCACATCGGCGGTGGTCCGGGCCCCGGCGATCCTCAGCGCTGTTGCCACGGCGTGCGCCAGGGGGTTCGTGGCCACGCCGTCAACCACGTCCACGCCGTTGATGCTGCGCTTCCCGGCCCACCGCGAGCGTTTGTAGTATGCCCGGTCCCGGACCCAGCGGCCGGTTGCCGAAATGCCCTGAAGCGTACCGAGGGTGCCGTCCGCCACCAGGTTTTCGATGGCCTGCAGGGCGTGCGAGCCCAGGCTCTGGAAGCCGATCTGCACACTCCTGCCGGACGCCGCGGCGGCATCGCAGAGCCGGTTGAAATCGGCCAGGGACGCCACCGGGGGCTTCTCCAGGTAAAGGTCAGCGCCGGTGCGCAAGGCGGCAAGCGCCAGCGGGGCGTGGGTCTGGATGGGCGTGGCCACAATCACCAGATCAAGGGCCTGTGTTGCGGACAGCAGTTCGTCTATTCCCGGGAAGACCATTGCGGAGTCCGGGACGGAGCCGGCTGCCGGCGGCTGGGGGTCGGCCACCGCAACGAGTTCGACGGCGCCTGCCGCCTGGAGGCGGTCAAGGTTGCGGAGGTGGTGGGTGCCGAAGCCGTGCACACCAACCAGGGCAACACGGGCAGCGGCAACACCGACGGCCGCGTCTGGCACGCTGGCGGCGTCAGCAGCGACAGTTTTTCCTGCTGGTGATCCGGCCGGGGCGTCCGGGCTGTGGGTGCCGGTTGGCGTTGCCATGGTTCTCCGTTTCCGTCCCCGCAGGGCGCAGTTGCATAGGGCGCGTGCGAACTCCAGCAAGCGCTTTCCACCATTCAGTGTGCGTCATGGCATTCCCAGGAGTCCAGCTGTGTAACGATTCAAAATTTTGCTTGACCTAGCCATTGGTCTGCGTCTAGATTTTCGAGAAACCGATTACCGGCGTGATGCGGGACACTTCCGCCCCCGCCTCTGCAACGATGGAGAAATGAAGGGAGCTGCGCCATGCTGTCTGGATCGTTCAGTGCGCGGGCCTACTCGTTCTTTGACACCCTCCTCTGGATTGCCTGCCTGAACCTGCTGTGGATCCTCTTCACGCTGCTGGGCCTGGGTGTCCTTGGCGCAGGCCCAGCAACAGCGGCCGCCCAGATCGCCGTGCGGAAGCGTGCCCGGGGTGACGCGGCGCCGTTGTTCCGCAGCTTCACTTCGGACTACTTCCGGAACTTCGGCCGGGCCAATGCGCTCGCCCTGCCCGTGATGGGAGTGGCCGTGGCGTTGTCCATGAACTGGAACTATTTCTCCGCATCCGGGGACCTGTTCTCGCAGCTGGTGGCGGCGGGCATTTTTGTGGCGGCGATCCTTCTGGCCGGCGCAACCTGCTACCTCTTCCCGATGTATGCCAGATACGAGCTGCCCCTCGCCCAGTACCTGATGGTGTCTTCACGCTTCGCCTTCCGCCACCTCGCCGGAACGGTCATCCTGCTGTTCATTTCCGCGGCGGCGTTCTATGCCAGCACCACGGTCCCGGGCCTGGTTCCGTTCTTCAGCATTGGAGCCTGGCTGTTTACCACCGGCTGGCTGTGCGACCGGTTCTTCACCGCAAATGATGAAGCGGTGGCCGGGGCTTCAGTGGCAGGGGCGGACGACCCTGGAGCGAAGGGCTCCCTCCCGGCGGCCTCCGTGGCCTGACGCCTGGGAGGCCGCTGGCGGGCATAAGCCCGGAAGGCGCCGTCGGCCTTTCCGCTGCTTGCCTGCCTCCGACTGCCGTCCCTGCTTGAAACGTATCAACCCATCCCATCGACAATCTTGACCAACAAAACCCCGAAGAAGTGGAAAAGGAAAACCATGATCCGCAGAAAAGTCTCCCTGGCCGCTGCCGTCGTCACGGCCACGGCCATGTCCCTCACAGCCTGCAGCGGAGGCGAGGCCCCGGCAGCGGACCTCAGCACGGTGTCAATCATGGCGCCGTTCCTCGAGGCCCAGCCGCCCAGTGCCGACGGTGCCGTCCAGAAGAAACTCGAGGAGCTCACCGGCAAGGACATCAACATCACGTGGACCCCCAACGCGTCCTACGAGGACAAGACCAACATCACCCTTGCCTCCTCCGAGATCCCGCACATCATGGTGATCCAGGGCAAGACCCCCGGGTTCGTCAAGAACGCCGAAGCCGGGGCATTCTGGGACCTGACGGACAAACTCGATGACTACCCGAACCTGAAGACCACTTTCCCGGACATCCAGCAGAACGCCAGCATCAACGGCAAGGTGTACGGCGTGTTCCGCGGCCGCGCCCCGATGCGCGCCGCCGTCATGTTCCGCCAGGACTGGCTGGACAAGCTGGGCCTCGAGGCGCCCAAGACCACCGAGGACCTGTACAAGGTGGCCAAGGCATTCACCGAACAGGACCCGGACGGCAACGGCCAGGACGACACCTGGGGCATCACCATCCCCAAGTGGGGCGCGCTGGGCACCAACAGCCCCTACGACATCATCGAGGAATGGTACGGCACCGGAAACCGCTGGACCGAAAAGGACGGGAAGCTGATCCCCAGCTTCGAAACGGAGGAGTTCCTCGAGGCCAACCGGTTCGTCAAGAAGATGGTGGACGAAAAGCTCATCAACCCGGACTTCGCCACCTTTGACGGCACCAAGTGGAACGAACCGTTCTTCAATGGCAAGGGCGGCATCATCGTGGACGTCGACTCCCGCGTCAGCGTCCTGGTCAACCTGTTCAAGCAGGCGGATCCCAACAACTACGAGAACAAGGTGGGCTTCGTGGGCAACCTCGAAGGTCCTGACGGCGAACTGCACGCCCACCCCACCGACGGCTACTCCGGGTTCCTCGCCGTGCCCAAATCGAGCGTCCGCACCGAGGCTGAGCTGGACAAGGTGCTGGAAGTCCTGAACACCATGAACGGCAAGGAGGTGGCCATCCTGCTGAACAACGGGATCGAGGGCGTGAACTTCACCGTTGAGGACGGCAAGGCTGCCAGCATCAAGCCCGAAACCGAGGAATCGAAGGCCGTCAGCACGGACATCAAGAGCTACGCGCAGCTAGGCATGAACGTTGGGGGCAACACCTTCTACCCGGTCAAGCAGCCCACGGAGTACGAGCAGCAGGTCTTCGACAAGCGCACGGAAGTGATGGCCGAGGACCTCAAGAGTGCCGTCTACAACCCGGCAGCCCCGTACGTGTCCGCCACCTATGTCTCCAAGGGTGCGCAGCTGGACAACATCGTGGCGGATGCCCGGATCAAGTACCTTGCCGGCCAGATCGATGAGCAGGGGCTGAAGGATGCCATCACGCTGTGGAACACCAGCGGCGGCGACAAGGTGAAGGAAGAGATCAACCAGCTCTGGCAGGACAACAAGTAACAGTCCCGCCCGCACCGGCGGGCTCCGCACGTTCGCTGCGGAGCCCGCCGTCGCAGGACCCACTCACCACTTCCAGAAAGGAGGCCCTGAATGTCACAGCTGACAGACGCACTGGCCTCGAACATCGGCCACGGCCAGGGCCCCGGGACGGATGCGGGCAAGAGCTCCAGGCCGCGCAAGCCGCCAAAAGTCCCGCGGGGTAAATTCTCCGTCCATTTCGCGCACTACAAGTGGCTCTACCTGCTGCTGGTGCCGGGGGTGGTGTACTTCGCGGTGTTCCGCTACGCCCCGATGTACGGTGTGTCCATCGCGTTCAAGGACTACGTCCCGTTCCTGGGCGTGAACGGCAGCCCGTGGGTGGGAACCCAGCACTTCCAGGACTTCTTCTCCAACCCGGACTTCCCGCGGCTGCTCGGAAACACCCTGATCCTGGCGTTCCTGAACCTGGGCATCGCCTTTCCGCTGACCATCGTCCTGGCGCTGCTGCTGAACGAGGTCCGGCTTTCCATCCTCAAGCGCACCGTCCAGACGCTCGTCTACATCCCGCACTTCCTGTCCTGGACCATCGTGGCGTCGCTGAGTTTCCTGCTGTTCGCCCTGGACTTCGGCCCGTTGTTCCTGTTCCTGAACAACGTGATGGGCACCAACATCGACTTCCTCTCCGATCCGAACTGGTTCCGGCCGCTGATCGTGCTGCAGGAGATCTGGAAGAACACCGGCTGGGGCACCATCATCTTCCTCGCAGCCCTGGCCACCGTGGACCAGGACCAGTACGAGGCCGCCATCATTGACGGCGCCGGCCGGTTCCGCAGGGTCTGGCACATCACCCTGCCCGGCATCCGCTCCACCATCATCGTGATGCTGATCCTTGCCATCGGGCAGATGCTCAACACCGGGTTCGAACAGATCTACCTGATGACCAACGCCCTGAACCGGTCCGTGGCTGACGTGTTCGACACCTACGTGTACTTCGTGGGCATCACCCAGGGCGCCTACAGCTACTCCACCGCCGTGGGGCTCTTCAAATCCCTGGTGGGCATCGTGCTGATCTTCGGCACCAACGCCCTGGCCAAGCGCTTCAACCAGAGCGGACTGTTCTAATGAAGATTCACAACACCACCGGCGGGCGGATCTTCGACGCCGCGAACTACGTGTTCCTGACCCTGATCGGCATCATCACGCTGCTGCCGTTCATCTACGTGATCGCAGGGTCCTTCGCCAACGAGGCCGAAATCACCCGGCGCGCGTTCTTCGTCTGGCCCGAACAGTTCACCCTGGGCTCCTACGAATACATCTTCTCCACCCCAGCATTCACCAGGGCGCTGGTGACCACCATCCTTGTCACCGCGGTCGGAACCCTGGTCCAGCTCGCGTTCACTGTGACCATGGCCTACCCGCTGGCCAAGAAGACCCTCCGCGGACGGCAGGTCATCCTGTCCCTGGTGGTCTTCGCCATGGTCTTCTCCGGCGGCATGATCCCCACCTTCCTGCTGGTCAAGGACCTGGGCCTGCTCAATTCCTACTGGGCCCTGATCCTGCCGGCGGCCATCAACCCGTTCAGCCTGATCATCATCAAGAACTTCTTCCAGGAACTCCCGCAGGAGCTGGAAGAATCGGCCAAAATGGACGGCGCCACCGAGATCGGCATCCTGTGGCGGATCCTGCTGCCCCTGTCCAAACCGGTCCTGGCCACGTTCGCCTTGTTCTACGCCGTGGGCATCTGGAACGACTTCATGTCGCCCCTGCTCTACCTCTCCGACAACTCCAAATGGACCCTGCAAATGTACCTGCGCCAGGTCACGGCGTCCTCGGACCTGCTCGGCACAGGCAACGTGGACCCGAACTACATCCCGCCCGAACAGGGCATCAAATTCGCGGTGATCGTGGTGGCAACCCTGCCCATCCTCATCTTCTACCCGTTCCTGCAGAAGCACTTCGCCAAAGGCATGCTCATCGGCTCCGTCAAGGGCTGAGCCTGCACCACGAGAGAAAGCACAGCATGAAAATCCTGCTCGCCGGAGATTCCACGGTGGCAAACTGCCCCACGCACGAGTACCCCATGAGCGGCTGGGGAGCGCACCTTGCCCCGCATTCCTACACCTGGGCGGCGGTGCACAACTTCGCCAAGGGCGGGGCCAGCACGGAGTCCTTCCGGGAGGAGGGGCTGTGGGCCAGCCTGCTGGCGGAAGCCGGGGAGGGCGACCTGGTCCTGATCCAGTTCGGCCATAACGACCAGAAGAGGCAGCACCTTGCTGCCCGGACCGGGTACGCCGCCAACCTGCGCACCATGGCGGAGGAGGTACGGACCCTGGGGGCGCTGCCTGTACTCTGCACCCCGGTGGAACGCAGGCACTTCCTGGACCGGCCGTCGTCGGGCGCTGCTGCCGGGCACAAAGACCTGGAACAGAGCCTGGAGGACTACCCGGAGGTGGTGCGGGAGATCGGCCTGGAGCTGGGCCTGCCGGTGATTGACCTGAACGCGTGGACCCGTGGGCTGTACCTGCAGCTGGGCCGGGAGGAATCGGCGTCGCTGTTCTGCCACTTCGGGCCGGGCTCGCACGCGCACTGGCCGGACGGCCTGGCGGACAACACCCACTTCTCCCAGCAGGGAGCCGCGCTGGTGGCCGGGCACGTTGCCGCCCGGCTTCAGGAGCTGGGGCTGGTGCCCGGCGGCCTGGTAGGCACGACGGCGGGACGCGGCTAAGTGGGGACGTCCGGCCTGGAGGCGAAGGTGCTGTACAGCAATGCCCTCACGTCCCCGGCGGACGTGGGGGACTGGGTGGCGGAAGGGCCGCTCAGCCTGGGGACCCACCAAGGCGCCCTGGAACTGTCGGGTTCCCTGGACGATGCGGAATTCGGGGACCACGCGCACTGGACGTTCTGGTGCCCGGTGCAGTTCCCGGACGGCATCCGGATCAGCTGGGAATTCCTGCCGTTGGAGGAACCCGGCCTGGCCATGCTCTTCTTCGCCGCCCGGGGGCACGGCGGGCTGGACCTGTTTTCCAGTGCGCTGGCACCGCGGACGGGGTACTACCCGCAGTACCACTCCGGGGACATCGATGCCCTGCACGTGTCCTATTTCCGGCACAAGTACGAGTCCGAGCGGGCCTTCCGGACCTGCAACCTGCGCAAGAGCGCCGGGTTTGAACTGGTGGCGCAGGGAGCTGATCCGCTGCCCCCGGCTGGGGATGCTGTGGACTTCTACCGGATGGAGGTTATGAAGGACGGGCCGCGGGTGGCTTTGGCCATCAACGGGCTGCCGCTTTTCGAGTGGCACGATCCGTCCCCTGCCCCTGCCGCCGCCGTGCTGGGCGGCGGCTACCTGGGCTTCCGGCAGATGGCCCCGCTCCGGGCGGCTTACCGGAACCTGGTGGTGGAGGAGCTTTAGTCCGGTTAGGGAGCGGGATCCGCCTTGTGTTTCGTCGGCCGGTAGCCGGCAAGCTCGGCGCGGACGTCGCCTTCCTCGTGCTGGCCCTTGTCCTTGCCGAACGGCAGGGCCTTCAGCAGCGGGTGCAGGACAGCCATTACGGCGAGGCCCCAGGCAAGTCCCAGGACGGCTGAGCAAAGGGTGTTCACGAGCCAGGCCAGGAGGCCGCCGATACCCGCGATTCCGGCGACCGGAGCTTCAAGGGCGTGAACCAGGTCATACGGCAGGTGCCAGCCGAGGTCGTAGGCTCCCTGCAGCATGATGTGGCCGCCAACCCACAGCATGGCGACAGTGCCGATCAGGGTGATGGCGGCCAGCACGGCGGGCATCCCCTTGACGAGCAGTTCGCCGAAGCGCTGGGAGGCTGCAGATTCCTTGGCGGCCAGGTGCAGGCCGATGTCGTCCATCTTGACGATCAGTGCGACCGCCCCGTACACGAGCACCGTGATGGCGAGGGCCACGACCACCAGGATGACGGCCCGGGCCCAGATGGATTCCGCGGCCACCTCGTTCATGGAGATGACCATGATCTCGCAGGACAGGATGAAGTCTGTGGTGATGGCGCCCTTGACCACCTTGGCTTCCGCCTCCGGACCCCGCTCGACCGCCGGCGCTTTTTCGTCCGCGTGGTCCCGGCGGAGCTTGTGCCAGACTTTCTCGGCACCTTCGAAGCACAGGTACGTGCCGCCCAGCATAAGGATGAACGGGATGGCCCACGGGAGGAAGGCGCTGATGAGCAGCAGTGCCGGCAGGATGATCAGCAGCTTGTTCCGGAGCGAGCCCCAGAAGATCCGCTTGATCATCGGCAGTTCGCGGGACGGGTCCGCGCCGGACACATACTGCGGGGTGACTGCGGCGTCGTCGATGACCACGCCGGCGGCCTTGGCCCCCGCCTTGGCCGCTCCGGCTGCGACGTCGTCCACCGAGGCGGCCGCGATGCGGGCCAGGGCTGCGACGTCGTCCAGCAGGGCGACGAGGCCGCCGCTCACAGACCGCTCCCGCAGTGCTCGCGTTCGGACGGCTGGGCGTGGCTGCCTGGGTGCAGGCGCGTGATCGGCATGCTGAAATTATACGGTGGCGGGCAGCCGTACCCGCCCTGCCCGGCCGTGTACGGCCGGTATTCCTTCGGGCCCCGCCCGCAATTGCCGCAGGTCAGGCCCCGGCCACCGGGAGCACCAGCAGATAGCCGGCCGGCAGGTCGCTGCTCCAGCGCCGCGGTTCGCGGACCACGAACTGGGTGGCCAGCTGCTCGGGGGCCAGCAGGCTGTTGGGCTCGGGCGACGGGCCCCATTTTTCGCTGCCGTGCGGGTAGAGCGGGTCCTGCACGCGGACGCCGGTGACAGTGAACTCCGGGAACAGGGCGGGATCGCCCACCGACTCGAACCCGCTCATCACCCACGCGTGGCGGCCGCTCCACATGACCAGCCCCACCGGCCGGCCCGTGTCCATGATGGCGCGGGCCGCCGTCTGGAGGGCAGACCCGTAATCGGCGATGCTGACAACTTTGTACGGCCCCATGCCCACTTCCGTCAGGACCTGGGCCCAGCCGAGCGGGTTGGCGCCGTTGAAGGAGTTGGAGGACCGGGCCCGTGCCATCTCCCACAGTTCGCCCTGCTGGGTGGAATCCGCCCAGGTGCCGCCGCCGGTGTCGTCAATCAGGTTGTGGGCCATCTGGATGCTCGCCGCAACGCACCAGTCAAAGGTGTACTGCGGCACGAAGTCCCCCTCCTGGTAGAGGTTGAGCGCGTAAGGCTGGGGGACCGGAGGTGGTGCGGGGGCCGGCGGCTGTGTGGGTGTGGCTGTGGCGGCGGGAACCGGAGTGGCGGCTTCCTGGGGCGCACGGGCAAGGCCGGTGCCGGAGGGCGGTGCAGGGGAGCTAGGGGCCGGCTGCGCGGGGGACGCCGCAACCGCCTGCCCGGTGGGAGGATTATCGATGCCGACGGCGGGCGTGCAGGCTCCGAGGCAGGTCGCCAGGGCGACGAGCCAGGCAAGAAGACGGGGGCGGGCGCCGGTCATGATGGGATCAGTCTAGCGCGGTGCCACGCCGGTGGCCGGTGTCCGCCGGCAATCTCAGAACGCGTAGCGGATGCGGCAATACGGCGCGATCTTTTCGATCAGCGCCGTCAGTTGCTTCACGTAGCGTGCTTTGGTTCCCGAACGGTAGCGGACGTTGGTGAAGCCGTTGGAGGAGACCTTGGACTCCTGGAGGTCCGGGCGCCACAGCACGTCCTCGGCCTGCGGATGCCAGCCGAGGTTGACCTCGTGCAGCCGCTCGTTGTGCGTCAGGAAGATGACTTCCGCCGCGAGCTGGGCTTTTGCGGTCGGGCTGAGGGTTCGGTCCAGCTGGCGCAGCATTTCCTCCCAGTCGCTGAGCCACGTGTCAGTGATGATGACGGGGGAGAAGTTCACATGCACCTCGTACCCGGCAGCAACGAAGTCATTGATGGCAGCCATGCGCTCAGCCACGGGGGAGGTCCTGACGTCAATGGACTTCGCCAGCGCCGCGGGCATGAGGGAGAACCGGATCCGGGTGTGCCCGCCGTGGTCCCAGCCGAGCATCGCCGGGTTGACGTACTTGGTGGCAAAGGACAGCTTGGCGGTGGGCAGGTCGCGGAAGAGCGTCACCAGATCCTCCACGTTGTCGCTGATCAGGGCATCGACCGAGCAGTCGCTGTTCTCGCCGATGTCGTACACCCAGAGCTCGGGGTCGCACTGGTTGGGCTCCAGCTTGATGCCCTGGCGGGTCACGTGCCGTTCAAGGGCCCTGGAAATCTGGTCGATGTTGGCGAACACGGTCACCGGATTGCTGTAGCCCTTGTGCCGGGGCACATAGCAGTAGGCACACGCCATGGCGCAGCCGTTAGCTGTTGAGGGGGCAATGAAGTCCGCTGACCGGCCGTTCGGCTTGACGGACAGCGCCGTTTTGACGCCCAGGACCAGCGCCTCCGTCTTGATCCGGGACCAGCGCGGCACGTTGGTTTCCTCCCCGTGCAGCTCCGGGATGTTCCAGTGGCTGTCAACAAGCACGACGTCGGCATCAGGCCAGCGTTGGACGATGTCCTTGCCCCGGGGCAGTTCCAGTGCAGCGGGTTGGGCATAGATGCGCCGGATCTGCAGCAGCCGGTTGAATTCCATGGCTCCATCCTCGCAGGAGGTCCTAGCCCGCCAGTATCCGCTCCAACCGCTCTACTCCGGACTGTTCGAAGGCGGCATCCCCGATTTTATGGGCCCACACCACGGTCCCCAGGGCCTGGTTCAGGTTTTCCAGCTGCCACACCCCGGCGTTGGAGCTCCCGGGCTGTTTGCCTAACCCGCTGTAGAACGCCTCCGCCAGGGCAGGCCGCCCAAGGAACTGCTGGTGGGTGAGGCGGACCAGGTCATGGACCCAGGGGCGGGCGTCCGCCCGGCCGAAGTCGATGACTTTGATCCTGCCGCCGTCTACCAGCCAGTTCCTGGGCTGGTAGTCACCGTGGCTGGTCACCAGCTCCACAGGGCCCGGTTTCAGTCCGGCCAGCTCTTGCTCGGCACGGGCGCACACACCGGCTGACACCAGTCCTTCGGCCGAGCGGATGAGCAGCTGCGTCTGGTAGGCGAGCTTCTTCGCGTAATCGGCGGAGGTCCCGGCAGGGCTGTGCAGCTTCGCCAGGAGCGCTCCGGCCTGGCGGTATGTCCCGGGCTGGTACTCGGCTGCGGTTCCCTCCACCGACGTGCCGGGCAGGAACTCGGTGACCAGGATTCCGGCCTTGACCGAAGCCTGCCTGAGCACAGGGGCTGAACCGCGGAGGCCGGGCAAGCCCGGAGCGAGGGCAGCGATCTCCCGCCGGATGTGGTGGCTGGTGGTGCTCGCCTTGACGATGAAGCTCCCGCCGTCGGGCGTGGAAACGTGGAGCACGGAGGTGTCCTGAAGGGGCCAGGAATAGTCCTTGACCACCGTGAAGGGGCCAAGCCAGGATCTGAGCAGCCGGTGCTGCTCAGCTGTAACTGAAGCGGGCATCCATCAGGCTATTCTCTCCAGTGCCAGTTCCTCTACAGCAATCGCCAAAGCGTCCACGTCGAACCAGTCAACAGGCAGCACCTCATGGACAAAGGCATCAAATTCGAAGGGGTGGCAGCGCCCGCCGTGGTTCCAGTACAGGATCCAGAGATCCATCAGGCCACGGTCCTTCCGCTGCAGCAGGTCCCTGGCAGCGCACCGCACGTCATCCATGACCAATCCTTGCTTCTGCTGCCTGCCGCCCACAAGGGCAGGTGCCATCTTTGCCGCAAGGACCAGTCCTGCGGAGGAATCCGGAGCAGGCACCGCCACTGCTACGGCATGATAGGAAGGCCATGCGGGTCCGCTCGGGCCATCGGGCCTGATCAAGTTATTGGGTCTGTTCAGGTCATTGGGTGTGTTCAAGGGAGGGAAGCAGGTTTGGAGCCTTTAACTTTCGACGGCGGCAAGGGGACGGTGGAGCTGCGTTCGGACGGCGTCATCCACCTGATCTGGGAACCCAAGGCCCGGATCGAGCTCCAGGACGCGCAGGCTGCCATGGCGGCCGTGAACCGGATCGCGGGGGAGCAGACCTATCCCATGCTGGTGGACATGGCCACCACCGAGAACGTCACCCGGGCGGCCCGTTCCGTGTTTTCCATCCCCTGCGCCGCGGACCGCATCGCACTGCTGGGCGCCAGCCCGGTGGACCGGATCATGGCCAACTTCTTCCTGGGCGTGCATATCCCGCCGTGTCCCACCCGCTTCTTCACCTCCCGGACCGAATCCATGAAGTGGCTGCAGGCCGGCAGTTAGCCGGCGCTCGTGCTCTGCCGCACCACAAGCTCCGGCGTGAAGACCACCGAGCGGTGCGTCGGGTTCTGGGATTCCACCTCTTCGGCGAGGAGCTGGATGGCGGTGCGTCCCAACGCGTCCGTGGGCTGCCGGATGGAGGACAGCGGAACCACGGCGGAGACGGCAAAGTCGATGTCGTCATAGCCAATCAGCGCCACGTCCTCTGGGATGCGGAACGTGTGGGTCATGGTCAGCGACTGCATCACACCCAGGGCCAGGAGGTCGTTGGCGCAGAAGATGCCGTCCGGCAGCCCTTCCCGGCCACGTTCCACCAGCGAATTGCCCACGCTGCGCCCGGCCAGGACGGTCTGCCCCTCGGACTCAAGCACCTCCAGCGTTGCGTCGGGCTCCTCCTTGACAGCCCGCCGGGCGCCCTGGAGGCGGTCGGCCACCTGCCGGATGGAGGTGGGGCCGCCCACAAAGGCGAGCCGGCGGCGGCCGGTGTCTAGCAGGTGCCGCGCTGCCAGGTACCCGCCGGCGTCGTCGTCCACTGCCACGGAACTGAACTTTGCCTCGTCAGCCAGCCGGTCCACCAGGACAGTGGGCACGCCGCGCTCGCGGAGGAGGTCCAGCCGTTCGGTGACATCGCCAACTGGCGAGATCAGCAGGCCCTGGACGCGCTGTTCCTGGAAAAGGTCGATGTAGTTTGCCTCGCGGGCGGCGTCGTGGCCGCTGTCCCCCAGCAGGACGGCGCTGCCGTGGAGGGCGGCGGCGTCTTCGGCCGCACGCACCACTGAGGTGAAGAACGGGTTGCCTACGTCCAGGACAATCAGGCCGATGGTGCGGCTGTGCCCCGCGCGCAGCTGCCGGGCGGCGTCGTTACGGACGAAGCCGAGCTCGTCGATGGCCTTCAGCACGCGGTCCTTGGTCCGCTGGGAAACCCTGTCCGGGTAATTCAGCACATTGGACACCGTCCCCACGGCCACGCTGGCATGGTTGGCGACGTCCTTGATACTTGCTGAGCGATTCATGATTCTCCGTGCTGCTGCTCCGTGTGGCATGCATTGAGCCCCGGTTACATACCGCGGACAGAAATGCTTGACACCTACTCAGATTCAAGAGTACTTTGAATCGTAACAATGAAACGATTCAAAGATTAGCGATTTCAGGAGAACCAAAGATGAGGGTGTGTTTCCGCTCCTCGGTCCAGCCGGCCATGATTGACGAGTACCGCCGCCGGCACGCCGCCGTGTGGCCGGAGATGCTCCGCGCGCTCAAGGATGCCGGGTGGAACAACTACTCCCTGTTCCTCTCCGGAGACGGGCTTTTGGTGGGCTACCTGGAATGTGACGACTTTGATGCCGTCCGGGCACGCATGGCACTGACGGACGTCAACGCCCGCTGGCAGGCGGAAATGGCCACTCTTTTTGAGAACCCGGAAAACCCGGACCAGGCTCCCGACGAAGGGTTCCAGGTCCTGGAAGAAGTCTTCAACCTTGACAGCCAGCTGGCGGCGGCTGAACCCTCCACCGCATAACGCCGCCAAACTGGCGGGCACCAGCTCCAGCAGCGGGGCGCACACAGACCACAGCATGACAACACCGGAAAGAACCATCATGAATGACGTAGCAACGGCGCTGGGCAGGCTCGAGGAGCTTGCCATCGAGGTCCCTTCGTGGGCTTATGGAAATTCGGGGACGCGGTTCAGGGTGTTCGGCACTCCCGGCACCCCGCGGACCGTGCAGGAGAAGCTGGCGGATGCGGCGAAGGTCCACGAGCTGACCGGGCTGGCCCCCACTGTTGCGCTGCACATCCCGTGGGACAAGGTGGATGACTACGCCGCCCTGAAGGAGTACGCGGCCGGGCTGGGTGTTGGTTTGGGCACGATCAACTCGAACACGTTCCAGGATGATGAGTACAAGTTCGGTTCCCTGACCTCTTCCAATGAGACGGTGCGGCGGCGGGCGATCGACCACCACCTGGAGTGCATCGGGATCATGCACGCCACGGGGTCCAAGGACCTGAAGATCTGGCTGGCGGACGGGACCAACTACCCGGGCCAGGACGACATGCGCGGCCGCCAGGACCGCCTGGCCGAGTCGCTGCAGGAGATCTACGCCGCCCTGGGCGACGAGCAGCGGCTGGTGCTGGAGTACAAGTTCTTCGAGCCGGCTTTCTACCACACCGATGTTCCGGACTGGGGCACGTCCTACGCGCAGACCCTGGCTTTGGGCGAGAAGGCGTTCGTCTGCCTGGACACCGGCCACCATGCGCCGGGCACCAACATCGAGTTCATCGTGATGCAGCTGCTGCGCCTGGGCAAGCTGGGCTCCTTTGACTTCAACTCGCGCTTCTACGCCGACGACGACCTCATCGTGGGTGCCGCGGATCCCTTCCAGCTCTTCCGCATCATGCACGAGGTCATCCGCGGCGGCGGCTACGGCAAGGATTCGGGCGTAGCCCTGATGCTGGACCAGTGCCACAACCTGGAGGAAAAAATCCCGGGCCAGATCCGCTCGGTCCTGAACGTCCAGGAAATGACTGCACGTGCGCTGCTGGTGGACACGGCCGCACTCACCGAAGCGCAGCGCGCAGGGGATGTCCTGGCAGCGAACGCAGTCTTCAACGACGCGTTCTACACCGACGTCCGGCCGGTCCTGGCCGAGTGGCGTGAATCCCGCGGGCTGCCCGCGGACCCGCTGGCCGCCTTCAAGGCCAGCGGCTACCAGAAAAAGATCAACGAGGACCGCGTGGGCGGCCAGCAAGCCGGATGGGGCGCCTGATTAGTTATGAGCAACAAGACTGTTGAAGACCTGATTTCCCGTTCCAACCGCCTGGGCGCGGACAAGCGGAACACCAACTTCGCCGGCGGCAACACCTCCGCGAAGGGCACCGAGAAGGACCCGGTCACGGGCGAGGACGTCCAGCTGCTGTGGGTCAAGGGCTCCGGCGGGGACCTGGGCACGCTGAAGGCGGAGAACCTTGCGGTGCTGCGCCTGGACCGGCTGAACGCGCTGAAGAACGTCTACCCCGGCGTGGACCGTGAAGACGAGATGGTGGCCGCGTTCGATTACTGCCTGCACGGCAAGGGCGGCGCAGCCCCGTCCATCGACACCGCCATGCACGGCCTGGTGGACGCCGCGCACGTGGACCACCTGCACCCGGACTCGGGCATCGCCATTGCCACGGCCGTGGACGGCGAAGCGCTGACCACCAAGATCTTCGGCAGCAAGGTGGTCTGGGTACCGTGGCGCCGGCCCGGGTTCCAGCTGGGCCTGGACATTGCCGCGATCAAGGACGCCAACCCGCAGGCCATCGGCACCATCCTGGGCGGCCACGGCATCACCGCCTGGGGCGCCACGTCCGAAGAAGCAGAGCAGAACTCGCTCTGGATCATCGAACAGGCCGAGAAGTACCTCCGCGACAACGGCAAGGCCGAACCCTTCGGGCCCAAGCTCCCCGGCTACGCAGCCCTGCCGGAAGCCGAGCGCCGTGCCAAAGCCGCAGCGCTCGCACCGGTGATCCGCGGCCTGGCCTCCACGGACAAGCCGCAGCTGGGGCACTTCAGCGATGACGCCGTCGTCCTGGACTTCCTCGAAGCCGCCGAGCACCCGCGCCTGGGCGCACTGGGCACTTCCTGCCCGGACCACTTCCTGCGCACCAAGGTCAAGCCGCTGATCCTGGACCTGCCCGCTGACGCCTCAGTGGAGGACTCCATCGCCCGGCTGCACGAACTCCACGCGGACTACCGCGAGGACTACCAGGCCTACTACAGCCGCCACGCGGACGAAAACAGCCCTGCACTGCGCGGCGCGGACCCGGCCATTGTGCTGGTTCCCGGCGTGGGCATGTTCTCCTTCGGCGCCAACAAGCAGACGGCCCGCGTGGCCGGCGAGTTCTACATCAACGCCATCAACGTGATGCGCGGCGCCGAGTCCATCTCCACCTATGCCCCGATCGAGGAATCCGAGAAGTTCCGGATCGAGTACTGGGCGCTGGAGGAAGCCAAACTGGCCCGCATGCCCAAGCCCAAGTCCCACGCCACCCGCATCGCCCTGGTCACCGGAGCGGCCTCGGGCATCGGCAAGGCCATCGCCACCCGCCTCGCTGCAGAAGGCGCCTGCGTGGTCATCGCGGACCTGAACCTCGAGAACGCCGAAAAGGTGGCCGAAGAGCTCGGCGGCCCGGACGTTGCTATCGGTGTCCAGGCCGACGTCACCAACGAGGCGCAGGTGGCCGCAGCGATCGACGCAGCCGTCCTGGCGTTCGGCGGCGTGGACCTGGTGGTCAACAACGCCGGCCTGTCCATCTCCAAGCCGCTGCTGGAAACCACCGAGAAGGACTGGGACCTGCAGCACAACGTCATGGCCAAGGGCTCGTTCCTGGTGGCGAAGGCCGCCGCGAAGGTCATGATTGCCCAGGGCCTGGGCGGGGACATCATCTATATCTCCTCCAAGAACTCCGTGTTCGCCGGCCCCAACAACATCGCCTACTCCGCCACCAAGGCGGACCAGGCCCACCAGGTCCGCCTGCTCGCGGCCGAACTCGGTGAGCACGGCATCCGCGTCAACGGCATCAACCCCGACGGCGTGGTCCGCGGCTCCGGCATCTTCGCCGGCGGCTGGGGCGCCAAGCGCGCCGCCGTGTACGGCGTGGACGAGGAGAAACTGGGCGAGTACTACGCCCAGCGCACCCTGCTCAAACGCGAAGTCCTGCCCGAGCACGTGGCCAACGCCGCCGCCGTGCTCACCAGCAACGAACTGTCCCACACCACCGGCCTGCACATCCCCGTGGACGCCGGAGTGGCCGCAGCCTTCCTGCGATGAGCACAGAAGCAGCGCAAGGTACTGCCCCGGCACACGCCGGGGCAGTACCTGGGCACATGGTGTTCGCCGGCAGTGTCTTCGCCGCGGTCGACATCGGCGCCTCCTCGGGCCGGGTCATCCTGGGCCGGATGGCCGGCGGGGCAGCCGGCAGTGAACGCAGTGTGGAGCTGGAGGTGGTCCACCGCTTCCCCAACGGCGTGGTGGAGGTCGACGGCGGCCTCCGCTGGGACTTCGATGCCCTCTTCGCCGAGGTGCTCAAGGGCCTGGCGGCAGCGGCCACCGTCGCCGCTGCCCAGGGCGAGCAGGTAACCAGCATCGGCATCGACACGTGGGCCGTGGACTATGGCCTGGTCAACAAAGCCGGAGAACTGGTTGCCCAGCCGTTCAGCTACCGGGACGACCGCAGCCGCGGCGCCGTGGAACCCGTGCACCGGAAGCTGGACCCCGCACGCCTGTACGGGACCACGGGGCTGCAGTTCCTGCAGTTCAACACCATCTACCAGCTGGCCAGCGAACCGGACCTGGACGGCCTCCAGGCACTCCTGATCCCGGACCTGATCGCATTCCTCCTGACCGGGCAGCGCCGCACCGAGGCCACCAACGCCTCCACCACCGGGCTGTTCGACGCCGTGGCGGGGGAGTGGGCCACCGAGTTCCTCAGCGCGCTGGGCCTGCGGAAGGACCTGTTCCCGCCGCTGATCCAGCCCGGTGAAACCGTGGGCACCCTCCTGCCGGAAATTTCCGCGCAGGTGGGCCTGCCGCAGGACACCCGCGTGGTGGCGGTCGGCTCACACGACACCGCCTCGGCGGTCGCCGCAGTCCCTGCGGCAGCAGACGACGGCGGGGAAAACTTCGCCTACATCTCCTCAGGCACCTGGTCCCTGGTGGGGCTCGAGCTGAAGCACCCCGTCCTTACCGAAGCCAGCCGCGAGGCCAACTTCACCAACGAACGCGGCGTGGACGGCACCATCCGCTACCTCCGGAACATGGGCGGGCTGTGGCTGCTGAGTGAGTGCCAGCGGACCTGGGCGCAGGAGGGGTTCCGGCCCGAGCTCACGGCCCTGCTCACCGCGGCGGCCGCGCTCCCGCCGGGCGGGCCGCAGATCAACCCGGACGATTCCTACTTCATCGCACCGGACAACATGCCTGAACGCATACGGGCGGCAGTGCGGCGCACCGGAGAGGTACTTCCTGACGATCCCGCCGCCATCACCCGCTGCATCATGGACAGCCTTGCCACCGGTTACGCCCGCACCATCCGGGACGCCGAACGCCTGGCTGACCGGACCGTGGACGTAGTGCACGTGGTGGGCGGCGGCTCGCAAAACAGGCTGCTGTGCCAGCTCACGGCGGACGTCACCGGGAAGAAAGTGGTGGCAGGGCCCGTGGAAGCAACCGCGCTGGGCAACGTCCTGGTGCAGGCGCGCGCCGCGGGGGCAGCCTCCGGGGGACTGGCCGAACTCCGTGCACTGGTGGTGCAAAGTCACAACCTGCAGGTGTTCGTCCCGGAACTCTCGCGGTTGTAGCCGCTGTTCAGTGTGTGGCCTGACCTTCCCTTGTTCCCCGGCCGGCCCTAGGATCTGAACCCATGCCCCCAGAACACCTCCTCGCCTACGACGCCCCTGCCGCCCAGTGGCTGGAAGCCCTTCCCCTGGGAAACGGCAGGCTTGGTGCCATGGTGTTCGGGGGCAGCCAGTCGGGCGGCGCAGTGGAGCACCGGTTCCAGCTGAACGACTCGTCCGCCTGGTCCGGGTCGCCGCACAGCCAGGACCGGGAGCCCGTCTTCAGCCGGGAGGAAGCGGACCGGATCCTTGGCGAAAGCCGCCGCCTGATCGGTTCCGGCGACTTCGCCGGCGCCACTGAAACCCTCAAAGGGCTGCAGCACCGGCACTCGCAGGCGTACCTCCCGTTCGCCGACCTGCACTTCACGGCGTCACTTACCGCATCAGACCCGGCAGCAGGCGAAAGGGGAGATGACGGCGCTCCCGCACGGCCGCCGTCGGACTATCACCGCGGCCTGGACCTTGCCCGCGCCCTCAGCAGCAACACGTACAGCCTGGACGGCCACGACGTCCGCGTGGACGCATTCATCAGCCATGACCCCTCGGTGCTCGTGGTCTCCCTGCGTACGGACGCGCCGCAGGGGCTGGACCTCGCGGTGCGCCTGGACTCCCCGCTCCGCATCCTCCGCCGCACCGGTGAAGCGGGAAGCCTGTCGCTCCAGCTGAAACTGCCCTCCGACGCCGCCCCCGCGCACGACGGCGGCGTGGTGGAGTACTCGGAGGACGGGTCCCTCAGCATGCAGGGGGCAGTGGCGGCCACCTGGGAGCATGACGGGCGGTCCGGGGAAGTACCAGCCGGCGAAGCCAGGCAAGCGGCAGGGCACGACGACGGCCTGGCCGCCACCGGCGTCCGTCGCGCCGACATCTACCTCACCACCGAGACCACCTTCGCTGGGCTGGCCCGCCAGCCGCAGGGCACCGCTGCCACCGCAGCGGCCGCCGCCCGTGCCGTGGTGGACCAGGCCCGCGCGGCCGGGCGGGCTGCCCTCCAGGACCGCCACGAGGAGAGCCACTCACGGCTTTACCGGGCCGCCTGGCTGGAGCTCGATGTTCCGGCACGGGAGGGCGGGGACACGGCCCGGCGCCTGCTGGCGGCCAACGCCCACCCCGATGGCCCGCTGGCGGCCGACCCGGGCCTGGCTGCGCTGCTGTTCAACTACGGCCGGTACCTGCTGATTTCAAGCTCGCGGTCCGGCCCCGCCGGCTCGCGGCAGGGGACGGCCTGGCAGGGAGTGCCGGCCAACCTCCAGGGGATCTGGAACGCCGAACTGCCGGCCCCCTGGAGTTCCAACTACACCACCAACATCAACCTCCAGATGAACTACTGGGGCGCGGAACCCACAGGCCTGGCCGAGTGCGCGCAACCGCTCTTTGCCCTCATTGGGGCAATGCAGGTCACCGGCGCCGCCGTTGCCCGGGAGTACTACGGCGCCCGCGGCTGGGCCGTGCACCACAACTCGGACCTGTGGGCCTATGCGAAACCGGTGGGCCACGGGTCCCATTCGCCGGAGTGGGCGTACTGGCCCATGGCGGGCCTGTGGCTGGTGCGGCATCTGTGGGAGCACCTGCAGTTTGGCAGCATGGACAGTTCCGCGGACGCGGACACTTTAGCCCCGGACACTTTTGCCCCCGACAGTTTTGCCCGGGACACAGCCTGGCCCGCCATTCGCGGCGCCGCCGAATTCGCCCTGGACCTCCTGGTTAGTTTCCCCGACGGCTCGCTGGGAACCATCCCCTCCACGTCCCCGGAAAACACGTTCGCCGCCCCAGACCCGTCCTCCGGCACCCCGGTGCAGGGAGCCGCCGCACGGTCCTCCACCATGGACCTGGCCCTCATCGGCGATGTTTTCAGGATGCTGGACGCGCTTGCCCGCCAGCTCGGACGGGAGGACGATCCCGTGGCCTCCGCAGCCCGCACGGCCCTGCCCCGGCTTCCGGAGCCGGCACCCGGACGCGGCGGAAAGCTGCGCGAGTGGCTTGATGACCCGGAGGAATGGGAACCCGGGCACCGGCACGTCAGCCACCTCTATCGCGCCTTTCCCGGGGACGCTCCACTCACGCCAGGGGTCGAAGCGGCCGTCCGGGCCAGCCTGGACGGCCGGGGCGATGAAGCCACCGGCTGGTCGCTGGCATGGAAGATCCTGTTGCGCGCCCGGCTCCGCCAGCCCGGAAAAGTCAGCGACCTCCTCCGGCTTTACTTCCGGGACATGGACACACCCCGCGGCGGCCAGAGCGGAGGCCTGTACCCCAACCTCTTCGGTGCGCACCCGCCGTTCCAGATCGACGGCAACCTGGGGTACGTGGCCGGTATGGCCGAGTGCCTCGTCCAGAGCCACCGCACCGTGGACGGGCTGCACGAGATAGAACTGCTTCCTGCCCTGCCCGCCGAACTGCCCGCCGGCCGGGCCGGGCGGCTCCGCGCACGGCCCGGGGTGGAAGTGGGCCTGGACTGGCAGGACGGGCGGCTGGTGCAGGCAACCCTGGCCGTCCAGGCGCCGGTGAAAGTCCTGGTCCGGTATGGATCGGCCGTCCGGGAAGCGCACCTTGAACCAGGAAAGCCCGCAGTTCTCACCTACAGCGCCCACCGCAGCGCGCCTACAGACAGGATTGGATAACCCATGCCGCTCTTTGACCTCCCGCTCGCGCAGCTCCGCTCGTACTCCTCGGACGTGACGCCCCCGGAGGACCTTCGCCAGTTCTGGGATGCCACCATCAGGGAAGCCCGTGCCTTCCCGCTGGATGCCAGTTTTGAGCCGGTCGAAAACTACCTCTCCGTCATTGACACCTTCGACGTCACCTTCGCAGGGTACGGCGGCGCCCCGGTCCGGGGCTGGCTCCATCTGCCGGCGCACAGGGAAGCGGGGGCGGCGCTGCCGGTGGTGGTCCAGTACGTTGGCTACTCGGGAGGCCGCGGGCTGGTCAACCAGGACACCCGCTGGGCCCAGGCCGGGTACGCGCATTTCATCATGGACACCCGCGGCCAGGGCTACGGCGGCACACTGGGTGAAACACCGGACCCGCACCCCTCCGCCGGGGACGTCGCCCACGCCGGACTCATGACCCGCGGCCTCGGAAGCCGAGAGGACTACTACTACCGCAGGGTCTACGTGGACGCCTTCCGGGCCGTGGAAGCCGCCCAGTCCCACCCCGCCGTCGACCCCTCCAAAGTGGTGCTGGCCGGCGTCAGCCAGGGCGGCGGCATTGTGGTGGCCACTGCGGGCCTGGCGGCCGGAAGGCTCGACGGCGTCATCGCCGCGCTGCCCGACGTCCCGTTCCTCCAGGACTTTCCCCGGGCCATCGACATCACACCGCGCGGGCCGTACCCGGAAATCGCCCAGTTCCTGGCACGGCACCGGGACCGGTACGACGCCGCGCTCGCCGTCCTGCGCTATTTCGACGGCGTCAACCTGGCCCGCTGGGCAACAGCCCCTGCGCTGTACTCCGCCGCCCAGATGGACGACATCTGCCCGCCGTCGACGGTCTTTGCGAGCTTCAACGCCTACGGCTCCGGAACGGCGGGCTCCTCCGGAACCGGTGCAGACAAGGAGATCGAGGTGTACCGGTTCAACAACCACGAGGGCGGCCAGGAACACCACTGGATCCGCCAGCTGCTGTTTCTGCGCAAGATTTTGGGGTAAGTTCCTTCTGCAGGCGTGAGAAAACGGTTTCCCATCCTGCGGAAACAGGAAGTGATGAAGAAACTCAGCAGGCTCAGCGTCTTTGCCTACGGCGCCGGCGATGCCGCCAACAGCATGATCATCAGCACCGGGAACATGTTCCTGCTCGTCTACTACACGGATGTTGCGGGGATCGGGGCGGCAGCCGCGGGGACCCTGCTGCTTCTGCTGCGGGTCTTCAACGCGTTCACGGACATCGCCGCCGGGCGCATCGTGGACCGCGTCCACAGCAGGCGGTGGGGCAAGTTCCGGCCGTTCCTGATGTTCGGCTTCATCCCGCTCCTGCTGAGCGTGGCCGTCTTCCATGTCCCGGATGTCGAGCCGTCCTTGAAGCTGCTTTACGCCTACTGCACGTACGGCCTGGTGTGCATCGCCTACAGCATGGTCAATGTTCCCTACGGCTGCCTGGTGGGGGCCATGACGCAGGACGCCACGCAGCGCGCCCGGCTGGGCGGTGCACGGACCCTTGGCGGACTTTCCGTTGGTGCCACGCTGGGCTTCTTCATCGCGCCGCTCCTGGGGGCCGGGCAGGACATGCAGCAGGTCTTCACCTGGCTGACCATCACGTTCGCCGTCGTGGGCTCTGCCCTCTACGCCTTTACGGGTGCCGCCTGCGCCGAACAGGTTCCCGGCAGCGTCCCCAGGATTACCCTCAGCCAGAGCATGGCGGCCCTTAAGGCCAACTCGCCGCTGGTCATCCTCTGCGTCAGCTCGGTGCTTTTTGTCACCGGAACATCCGCCACGGGAGCATCCCAGTTCTACTACCTCCGCGATGTCCTGTCCCGGGTGGACCTCTTCCCCCTCATGGCCGCCGCGCAGGTGGTCATCACGCTCACCCTGGCGGTCCTCATTCCGCGTCCGGTGGCGCGCTGGGGCAAGCGTGCCGTGTACAGCGCCGGCGCCAGCCTTGGTGCCGTTGGCGGTGTGCTGGTTTTCCTGGCCCCCGCCGAAGCGCCCCTGCTTGGCGTGGCAGGCCTGGTGCTGGGACTGCTTGCGTCCGCGTCGGTCAGCATTGTCACCTGGGCGCTGATTGCGGACACCGTGGAATACGGCGAGTGGAAGACCGGGGTCCGGGTGCAGGGCATCAACTACGCGCTCCTGGCGGCCACCAGGAAGCTGGGCATGGGCTTCGGCGCCGGCGTGGTGGCCTTTTCCCTGGCCTGGGGCGGCTACGCCTCGGGTGCGGCGGGGCAGCCAGAATCCGCGACCCTTGCCATCAGGGCCGCCGCGGGACTGCTTCCCGGCGCCCTGGTCCTGGCAGCCGTGGGCATCATGTACTGGTACCGCCTCACGGACCGGAAGCATGCAGAGCTGGTGGCAAGCCTGTCCCGTGACGCAACGTAACCGTTTTGCCAATTCGCGGAACCTGCGGTTATGGTTCATGGCATGACAAACCGTTGGTATGCGTATTTTTCGTTGGCTCTGGAGGGGCCCGCGTCTAACTGACACGCATCCAACTTTCCTTCAGAGCCAACAGGGCAGAGATCATTCTCTGCCCTTCGCCGTTTCTCCGGCGGGTTCTGATCCGGGCCCGCTTCCCATCTGGAACAGGACCCAACCATGAGCACCGCAACAGCCCCCGCAAGCACCAACGCCGGCATCTCCCGCACCGAAGCCGCGGCCAAGTCGACCTCGAACCTGCGCGTCAGCGAATTCACGGCGTTGCCCACCCCGTCCGAACTCATCGCGGAACTGCCCCTGGACGCCCGGGTGGCGGACGTCGTCGAACGCGGACGCGATGAAGTCCGGGCCATCATGGACGGCGTGGACGACCGCCTGCTGGTGATTATGGGGCCCTGCTCCATCCACGATCCCAAAGCCGGGCTGGAGTACGCCCGCCGGCTGGTCAGCCAGGCCGAGAAGCACAGGGAAGACCTGCTGATCGTGATGCGGACGTACTTCGAAAAGCCCCGCACCACCGTGGGCTGGAAGGGCCTGATCAACGATCCCCGCCTGGACGGCAGCCACGACATGGTCACCGGACTCCGCACCGCCCGGCAGTTCCTGCAGCAGGTGACCGCCCTGGGACTCCCCACCGCAACCGAGTTCCTCGAGCCCATCAGCCCGCAGTACATGGCCGACCTCATCTCCTGGGGCGCCATCGGGGCGCGCACCACCGAAAGCCAGATCCACCGGCAGCTCGCGTCCGGACTGTCGATGCCCATCGGCTTCAAGAACGGGACCGACGGCGACCTCCAGGTGGCCATCGACGCCTGCGGTGCAGCGGGCGCGGCCCAGGCTTTCCTCGGCATTGACGGTGACGGCCGGGCGGCGCTGGTGTCCACCGCCGGAAACCCGGACACCCATGTAATCCTCCGCGGCGGACGCAAGGGACCCAACTACTCTGCTGCCGACGTCGGGGCGGCGTCTGCCACGCTTGCCGGCAAGCAGCTGAACCCGCGCCTGATCGTGGATGCCAGCCACGCCAACAGCGGCAAGAGCCACCACCGGCAGGCGGAGGTGGCCCTGGAGATCGGTGCGCAGCTGGAGGACGGCGGCACGTCCGCCCAGGCGATTGCCGGCGTCATGCTCGAAAGCTTCCTGGTGGGCGGAGCGCAGAACCTGGATGTTGCAGAGCACGCGGCCGGCCGGGCCGGGCTCGTGTACGGGCAGAGCGTTACCGATGCGTGCATGGACTGGGACGTTTCGGTATCTGTCCTGGACCAGCTGGCGGCCTCCGCGCGCAAGCGCCGGGAAGCGAATTAGGGGGATTTACTACTTTCACTTCTGCCACAGGAACATCTAGAGTATCTAGATAAGTGGTTGGTGGATGGCTCAGCATCGGAACACCGCATTGGCATGTACCTGGGGTCACTGTTGTCCATCCGTCAGCAAAGGAAATAGGGAAATGTCGGCAGAACAGAACTTCTCCAACGCGAAGTTCCTGACCGTGGCTGAAGTAGCCCAGGTCATGCGCGTCTCCAAAATGACCGTGTACCGGCTGGTGCACTCCGGCGAGATGCCGGCAGTGCGCTTCGGCCGCTCCTACCGGGTTCCGGAACAAGCCGTCGAACAGTACCTCAAAGGTGCCGTAGTGGACGGTCACACCGAGACGGCCTGAGCAGCTGTCCGTAGCCGCCTCCCGGAAGCGGTACCCTGTTAAGGAACGTTTTACGTCATTGTAAGAATCTGTCAGTTTGTTCAGTTCGTAGCTCTGTCCACGAACAATTTCCATCAGACAGGTACTGCATCTAGTTTGTAAGGAACTTACGTGGGTTCAGTTATTAAGAAGCGTCGCAAGCGTATGGCCAAGAAGAAGCACCGCAAGCTGCTTCGCAAGACCCGTCACCAGCGCCGCAACAAGAAGTAGAGATACTTCGAACAGCGCAGAAATGCCCGTCGCCTTCCGAGGCGGCGGGCATTTTCTTTGTGCGGGATGGGGTGTGACCGGGGTTTCCTGGCCTTGTTCGCGGATCCGCGCCTTGAAGGTCCGGATGCGCGAACAAGCTTGGGAACGGGGGCGGAAAGCTAGATGCGCGGGCCGCGCATGCGGGCGAAACCCTTCCAGAGACCGTAGACGGCGCCGCCGGCTGTTGCGGCTTTGAGGCCGAACGTGGCTGCGCGCCGGCCAGACCGGAAATCGTAGACAGGCCAGTTGTTGTCGCGGGCATGCCGGCGCAGGCGGGCATCCGGGTTAATGGCCACGGGGTGGCCCACCAGGGTGAGCAGCGGGATGTCGTTGTAGGAGTCGCTGTACGCCCAGCAGCGCTTGAGGTCCAGCTCTTCGGCGTCGGCAACGGCCTGGACGGCAACCGCCTTGGCCGAGCCGTGAAGGATGTCGCCCACCAGGCGCCCGGTGTACATGCCTTCGGAAATTTCGCCTACCGTCCCCAGCGCGCCGGTCAGTCCCAGACGCGTGGAGATCACGGTGGCCACCTCGATGGGGGTGGCGGTCACCAGCCACACCCGCCGGCCCACGCGCAGGTGCTGCTCCGCCAGCGCTTTGGCGCCCGGCCAGATGCGGGAGGCGATCATCTCGTCGTAGACCTCTTCGCCGAGCGCCTTGATGTCATCCACAGTGATGCCGGCAGCCAACGTCAGGGCGGAGTCGCGGACCGCGTGGACATCGTCCATATTCTCGCCGCGGGCCATGAACTTGAACTGCTTCCACGCGAAGCCGGCGGCCTGGGCCATGGTGAACGCCCCGCGCTGGTGCATCTTCCTGGCAACGTGGAAGAGGCTGGCGCCGCGCATCAGGGTGTTGTCCACATCGAAGAACGCCGCCTCGCCCGGTTGCGGCGCAGCAACCGGCTTGGTGACTACGGCAACGTACTTCTCCTCGGGCATGCAGTCGAGTCTAGTCAATCCGCTGTTCAATCCCCGTTTAGCCTTGTTCCCACGGGCCCGGCGTCGCCGGACCCGTGGGAACGGGGCTACGGTTAAGGCATGGCCACACCCCGCGTTGTCCTGATCACCAAGGCAGACTGCCACCTTTGCGAAGACGCGCGCGACGCCGTCAGCCGGGTTACGTCCTCGCTGGGACTTGAGTGGAGCGAGGAGTTGGTGGACAACCAGCCGGAACTCCGTGAACGCTACGCGGAAGAAATCCCGGTGGTGCTGGTGGACGGGGTGCAGCGCGATTTCTGGAAAATTGATGAAGTCCGGCTGGAACGCGTGCTCCAGCGGGCCATGGCACAGTAGGGGAGCAGCACCCGTGATGGCGCGGTCTGCACTCTTCCCCGCATCGGCGGCTCCTGCTTTGATGGCATTGCCGGTTGGGCCCTAGAGTGGAGTCACAACGCGATGCGAGGGAGGGGCTGGTGGCTTCGCTGGATTCAACCCCCCAGGCTGTCCCGGACCTGCCGGGACCTGCGGGCACGGCAGCCAAACAGATTCCGCCCGCTGCAGTGGCCCGGCTGACCCTCTACCTGCGTGCCCTTAATACACTCCTGGCAGAGGGGGTGGAGCGGGTCTCCTCAGAATCCCTTGCCGAGGCCTCCGGCGTCAGCTCCGCAACGCTCCGCAAGGACCTCTCCCATGTGGGCTCCTACGGCACCCGCGGAGTCGGTTACGAGGTGCAGTACCTGAGCCGGCACATCGCCGCTGCACTGGGACTCACCCACGACTGGAAAGTGGCCATCGTCGGCGCCGGCAACCTTGGCAAGGCCCTCGCACGGTATGGAGGTTTCGAATCCCGGGGCTTCGACGTCGTGGCCATCTTTGATGCGGACCAGATGGTGGTGGGCAACGAGGTGGGCTGGCTGCGCGTCAGCGACGTGGCGGATCTGGAAACGGTGCTGCACCGGACCGGGGCCAATATGGTGGTCCTGGCCCTTCCCGCCTCGGTGGCCCAGGATGTGTGCGACCGTGTGGTGGCGGCCGGGGTCCGTAGCGTCCTGAGTTTCGCCCCCATCATGCTCCAGGTCCCGGAGGGCGTGAACCTCCGCAAGGTGGACATGGCAACGGAACTGCAGATCCTGGCCTACCACGCACAACGGGCGCAGGCCCCGGGGCAGACCGCCTAGATTCCGTCAGCGGCTGGTCCCGGTGCCCACGCCCGAAGGGTGGGAGTGCTGGAGTTACCGGCCGTACGGGTTCCCCATGTTGCCGCCGTAAGGGTTGGCGAACGGCTGCTGGCGCCGGAAATACGGAGCCGAGGCCGGCAGGTAGAGCAACACGATGGCCGCAATCCCGAGCAGGGTGCCGATGGTTGCGAAGCTGGGCGGGCCGAAGAGGCCGAAGATGGACAGTGCCGCGAAGACCGTGCCCAGGACCCGTGCCCAGTTCTTGCCCTTGCGGACGAAGAACGCCACCAGCAGGTAGAGGGCCAGGCCAATGATGGCGAACACCACCAGGGTTCCGGCGATGACGCCCTTCATGTCCTCGTACGTCACTCCCGCCCCGCTGCCCTCGATCTGGGTCTCAAAAGCGTCGCGGAACATGGGATCGTCCAGCGTGGTCAGGCCGGTCAGCATCGAAATGACAAAGATCGCGGCGGAGGCGATCAGCAGCCAGAAGGAGATGTTGACCATCTGGGGAACGCCTGTGCTGCCGGACGGCTGCGGCTGCTCGGACGGATATTGCGCGTAGGGGGACTGGCCATACGGCTGCTGGCCGTAGCCGGGGGCGGCCGGCGGGTTCTGGCCGTACTGGGGAGCGCCGGACTGGCCGTACTGCGGCGGCGGGTTCTGCCCGTACTGCGGGGCATTCTGTCCATACTGCGGGGTTCCGGACTGCTGCCCGTACTGGGGCTGGTTTTGGCCATACTGCGGTGCGTTCTGGCCGTAGCGCGGCGTCTCGCCGCCGGACTCGGGATCGTTCGGAACGGGAGGCGGGACGGGGGGAGTGCTCATGGGCGGTCCTTTTGCGTGTCGGGTTCCAGGTAGGTCGCCGGGCTCGGTCCTGTCCCCTACCCCCAGCATCACTTAAGTCCACCGTACCCCCGGGCAGGCTCCTTGTGGGTCATTCGGAAGAGGTATTCCGGCCCGAAACCGCTGCGAACCATGCTTGGGAATTCGGCAGCCACAGAAGGACCGTTGCTGCCAGGCTGATAAGGAAGGCTGTCCAGTTTCCGGCACCCTGCCCCATGCCTGCCGCCGTATTAACTGCGGCCAGGACCAGGGTGATCCCGGCAATCACCGTCAGGGCGACCCGCGCCCACTGCCGGCCGGCCTTCATCTTGACGGCTAAAACCATCTGCGCGGCTCCCACGGCAGCGCCCAGCAGCATCAGTGCGACGACGGCTGCAGCGGCCGCGGGCGCGGCGGCAAAGAGCACCAGGGACGCCAGCATCCCCAGGAGCCCGCCCATCAGGGCAAGGACTCCGCCTGCAAACCAAATCCAGAACGAGACCTTAATCTCGGTGGGCCGGCCGGTAACGGAAAACAGTTCGGCGAAACCGTTCAGCGGTCCGCTGGGAGAGTGGCTCATGGCGTTCACTGTAGTCCCGCGGGAACCCGGGAGGAGCGGCGCGCTTAAAGGACGGCACCCCGGCGCCGGACTGCGGGAGTCCAGGGCCGGGGTGCCGGAGCGGGAAGGAATTATGCCGCGGGAGCGATGAAGGCGAGCTCGAGGTTGATGGCAACCTTGTCGCTGACCAGGACGCCGCCGGTTTCCAGGATGGCGTTCCAGGTCAGGCCGAAGTCCTTGCGGCTGATGGTGGTCTCGGCGGAAACGCCTGCCCGGGTGTTGCCGAAGGGGTCAACAGCCACGCCGTTGAACTCGGTCTCCAGGGTGACGGGGCGGGTGACACCCTTGATGGTCAGGTCGCCGGTCAGTTCGTAGCTGTTTCCCTTGGCCACGAGGCCGTTGGAGACGAATGAGATTTCGGGGAACTTCTCCACGTCGAAGAAGTCCTCGCCCTTGACGTGTCCATCGCGGTTGACGTCGCCGGAATCGAAGCTGGCGGTGTTGATGGTGGCGTTGATCCTGGCGCCGGTGACGTCCTCGGGGAGGTCCAGGGTGGCGGCGGCTTCGGTGAACTGGCCGCGGACCTTGCTGATGCCCGCGTGGCGGACCGTGAAGCCGATCTCGCTGTGTGAGTTGTCCAGGGTCCAAGTGCCGGTGGTGACGTCTGCGGGAAGTGCCATGGTGATGCTCCTTGTATATGCGTGGTGTCGGGGTTCCTGTTGAAACTTCATCTGTTGAAGCCTCAACTAACTGCTGCATCCAGTATAAACATGCATTTGCATGTTTTGTTCCCGGCTTCGGAACATTTCTTCAAAAACTTCAGTTCTACCCTTTGTAGAAGCTTCGCCGGGAGATTTCGGATCGCACGCCATCTTTGAGAAACTGGTAAACATGCCCCAAGCCACTGTCCATTTGCTCCGCCACGGCGAGGTCCACAATCCCGACGGCGTTCTCTACGGACGGCTGCCCGAATTCCACCTCTCCGAACTGGGGCAGGAGATGGCGCGAATGCTCGCCGAGCACTTCAGCCGACGCGCCGCCGGCGGTGCCCGGATCACCTACCTGGCCGCCTCGCCGCTGGACCGTGCGCAGGAAACTGCCCGGCCGACGTCGGACGCCCTGAAGCTGCAGATCCACACGGACGAGCGGATCATCGAGGCAGAGAACTACTTTGAGGGCATGAAGGTCACCAAGGCCGAGCTGCGCCGCCCGAAGCACTGGCCGCGGCTGGTCAACCCCCTGCGGCCCTCCTGGGGCGAACCGTACAAGAACCAGGCGTCCCGGGTCATGGAAGCTGTCCAGGACGCGCGGCTGCGCGCCATCGAGCTGGCAGCCGGGGACTTTGGAACGGACGGGCCTGAGGCCATCATGGTCAGCCACCAGCTCCCCATCTGGGCCACGCGCCTCAGCGCCGAGGGAAAGCCGCTGTGGCATGACCCGCGGAAACGCGAATGCACCCTGACTTCCATCACGTCCCTGGTGTTCGACGACGCCGGCACGCTCCTGCGCGTTCAGTACAGCGAACCGGCCGCTTCCCTTCTTCCGGGTGCGTCCAGCACCCCTGGAGCCTAGTTGTGACCGACAGTAATTTCGTGACCTCCCGCCGCAGCCTGCTGGCTGCCGGCGGCCTGGCCCTGGCCGCTGTGACCCTGGGACTGTCCGGCTGCGCCCAGGAGGATGCCCTGGCGCAGCAGGCTAAGGCCGGAGACAACAAGAACTATGTTGCCGGCGACGGATCCGTCACTGAGTTCGCCGCGGGGGACCGCAAGTCCGCCGTCCAGGTCAACGGCGCGCTCTTCAACGGCACGGCAGTGGCCCCGGCCGACTTCCAGGGCAAGGTGACGGTGCTGAACTTCTGGTTCGCCGCCTGCGCCCCGTGCCGGGTGGAAGCCCCCATCCTCGAAGAGCTGCACCAGGAGTTCAAGGACCAGGGCGTGCAGTTCTACGGCGTCAACCTGCGGGACGAGAAAGCCACCGCCGAGGCCTTCGAAAAGACCTTCAACCTGACCTACCCCAGTTTTGACGACAAGGACGGCGGCGTCCTCCTGGCGGTTTCCGGCCTGGTCCCGCCGGGCGCGGTCCCCACAACCCTGGTGCTGGACAAGCAGGGCCGGGTGGCGTCCCGTGTCCTGGGCGAAGTCCAAAAAGGCACCCTGAAGGCCCTCATCGCTGCCGCCGTGGCAGAGTAGCGGCGGTCCGGACCGTGAACAGCCCCTTTGCCGAAGCCATCCTGAACGGCTCGCTCCTGCTTGCCATCCCGGTGGCCCTGCTGGCCGGACTGGTTTCCTTCCTTTCTCCGTGCGTGCTGCCCCTGGTCCCCGGATACCTGGGCTACGTCACGGGACTCAGCGGTGTGGACCTGCAGAAGCAGAAGCGCGGCCGGATGCTGGTGGGGATCGGGCTCTTCGTCCTTGGTTTTTCCGTCATTTTCGTCCTCCTGGGCGGCGCTTTCGGCCAGTTGGGGACCCTCATTACGGGTTCCCAGAACGCCTGGATCACCCAGCTCCTGGGCATCCTGGTGATCGTGATGGGCGTGGTCTTCATGGGCGGCTTCAGCTGGCTGCAGCGCGACGCCAAAATCTCGGCCAGGCCGCCGGCCGGGCTCTGGGGAGCGCCGCTGCTGGGCCTGACTTTCGGGCTGGGCTGGGCCCCCTGCATTGGGCCCACCTACTCGGCCGTGCAGCTGCTGAGCCTTTCCGGGGGATCCTCCGCTGCCAAGGGCGCCTTCCTGGCCTTCGTCTACAGCCTGGGCCTGGGCATACCGTTCCTGCTGATCGCATTGGCGGTCCGCCGGGGGATGGGCGTGATGGCGTTCTTCCGCAAGCACCGCCTGGCCATCCAGCGCACCGGCGGGGGCATCCTGGTGGTGCTGGGCCTGCTGATGGCCAGCGGCGTCTGGGGCACCTGGGTGACCGAGCTGCAGTACTGGTTCCAAACCGATGTGAAGTTGCCAATCTGATGAGCGAGCGCGTGAACGTAGAGAAAAAGTCCTCCACTCCGGCGGCCGGCAAGGTGTCAGAGGCCAAGGCCGACGCCGCGCTGCCCGCCCTGGGACCCAAGGAGATGCTGCGCTGGGCCTGGACCCAGCTGACCAGCATGCGCACGGCGCTCTTCCTGCTGCTGCTCCTGGCTGTAGCCGCCGTTCCCGGCTCGCTGTTTCCGCAGCGCCCGGCAAACCCGTCGGTGGTCACGCAGTACATCAAGGACAACCCGGACTACGGCAAGCTGCTGGACACCCTGCAGCTGTACGACGTCTACTCCTCGGCCTGGTTCTCCGCTATCTACCTGCTGCTGTTCATTTCCCTGATCGGCTGCGTGGTACCCCGCGCCATCGCCCACTACAAGGCGATGCGGTCCCAGCCGCCCCGCACCCCCAAGCGGCTTTCCCGCCTTCCTGAGTACGGCACCCTGGTCATTCCCGCCGGCGCCGGGCTCCCGGCGCCGGACGCCATCCACAGCGCCGCAGGGCTGCTGAGGAAGCGCGGCTACCGCGTCGAGGTCAGGGACGACGACGGCGCGCGGCCGTCTTTGGGTGCCGAGCGCGGCTTCCTGAAGGAAGTGGGCAACCTCGTCTTCCACACGTCCCTCATTGGCGTACTGGTGTCCGTGGCCATCGGCGGCCTGTTCGGCTACAGCGGCCAGCGGATCCTGGTGGAGGGCGACACCTTCGTGAACACCCTGGTGGGCTATGACCAGTTCACGCCCGGCACCAATTTCCAGTCCAGCCAGCTGCAGCCCTACTCCATCCAGCTGGACAAGTTCGACATCACGTTCGACCGCGAGTCCGAGGGCAAGTTTGGCCAGCCCATCGACTTCTCGGCCGCAGTGACCACCAAGGAAAACCCGGACGCCCCGGCGCAGCAGGAAACCCTCAAGGTCAACGACCCCGTCACCCTGGGCGGCACCAGCATCTACCTCACCGGCAACGGCTACGCCCCGGTGGTGACCATCCGGGACGGCGCAGGCAACGTGGCCATGCAGGGTCCCGTGGTGGCGAAGCTGCAGGGTGACAACTACTACTCCTCCGTGGTGATCAAGGTTCCGGATGCCGCGCCCGACCAGCTGGGCTTCGCCGGGTTCTTCCTGCCCACAGCGTTCGTCAGTGACGAAGGTGTCTCCTTCAGCGGGGATCCGGAACTCTTCAATCCGCAGCTGACGCTTAACTCGTACTACGGGGACCTGGGCCTGGACGACGGAGCGCCGCAGAACGTCTTCGAGCTGGACGTCAAGGACCTGACCCCGCTGAACGCCCGCAACCTGGACGCCGGCGGCATCACCCTTTCTCCCGGGACCAGCTATACCCTCCCTGACGGGAAGGGCACCATCAGCTTCGACGGCGTCAAGCGGTACATCGGCGTGGACATCCACCACAATCCCGGCCAGCTCTACGCCCTGATTTTCGCGCTGCTGGCAGTGGCCGGCCTCATCCTGTCGCTTTACGTCAACCGCCGCCGCGTGTGGGTCCGTACCGGCACCCACGAGGACGGCCGCACCATGGTTGAGTACGGGCTCCTTGCCCGCGGCGAGGACCACCGGCTTGCCGGCGAAGCGGCAGCCCTCCGCAAGCTGCTGACTGAGGAGTGGCAGCTGGATCCCGGCCAGGGACCGCCCCGGACCTCACAGGAAACTCCCGGCAGCCCGGGGGACAATAGCACCGGAACTGCCCCAACCACAGGCCCAGTCACCACCCCAGCCGGCCCCACCGGGCCCGAAAAGGACCAGTAATGCCGTACGGAATCAACGAAACCATGGGCCAGTACAGCGAGCTCTTTATGCTGCTGGCGGCCGGCACGTACACCGTCGCCTTCATCGCTTTCGCCTGGGACCTGGCCAAGAGCAGCAGGGCGCTCCGCGCGATCGACCTCAAAGCGGCACAGGCTTCCGAAGCAGGCCAGGCCCAGGGCGGGGCCAGGATTCCGGTGGCAGCCGGGGTGGGGGAGCGCGCTGCGTCAGCTGAAGGCTCCCGTGCCGACGCCGGGACGCACCTGGGCGGGCCGGCCGGCAGGGCCGAGCGGCCGTCGTCGTCCACCACCAAGGCCCCAAGCGCGGGTGCCGGGGGAGCCATCACCGCCGACGCCGGCATGCGCTATGCCGCGGAACGCCGCGCGCCCGCGCGGGTGGCAGTGGCCCTGACCATCCTCGGCGCCCTGATCCACGCCGCCGGCGTGGTGACCCGTGCACTGGGTGCCGGCCGGGTGCCCTGGGGCAACATGTACGAGTTCCTCACCACCGGCGCGTTCGTGGCGGTGGCGGTGTTCCTGCTGGTGCTGGTCCGCCGCGACCTCCGCTTCCTGGGTACGTTCGTGGTGGGCCTGGCCATCATCATGCTGGTGGCCGCCTCCGTAGCCTACTGGACCCCCGTGGGGCACCTGGTTCCCGCCCTCCAGAGCTACTGGCTGATCATCCATGTGTCCATCGCCGTGCTGTCCTCCGCCCTCTTCACCCTGACCTTCGCGATGTCCGCCCTGCAGCTGGTCCAGTCCCACCGCCAGAAGACGGCGGCCGCCGGCGGTGCGGACAAGCTCGGCTTCATGCGCTTGGTGCCGTCCGCGCTGAGCCTGGAGAACCTGTCCTACCGCATCAACGCCATCGCCTTCATCGGCTGGACGTTCACCCTCATGTTCGGCGCCATCTGGGCAGAAAAGGCCTGGGGGCGGTTCTGGGGCTGGGACACCAAAGAGGTGTGGACCTTCGTGATCTGGGTTGTCTACGCCGGATACCTCCACGCGCGCGCAACGCGTGGCTGGACCGGCACGCGGGCTGCCTGGCTTTCGATCGTGGGCTACCTCTGCGTGGTTTTCAACTTCACCATCGTGAACCAGTTCTTCAACGGGCTCCACTCGTATTCAGGCCTCTGAACAGGGACTGCGGCAGGTCCCCGCACGCCAGGGGACATCTATAAAATCGATGTAGCAACAGGGCTGTTCCCGGTCAGCCGGTAATGCTACGTTGGTTTCGTGCGCCCGTGATGAAGTTTGCTGGCGGAACAACAGTTTTTCCTGAGGTACCCATGAGCTACGTTCTCGCCGTTGATGTGGGAACCAGCTTCACAGCTGCTGCCATAGCCCGTTTTGACCAGGGAGCTTCTTCTCCCGAGTGCCTGCCGCTGGGACTCCGTGGAACCTCGGTACCCTCTGTTCTTTTTTACCCCGACGACGGACCCGTTCTGGTGGGGGAAGCCGCCGAACGCCGCGGCTTGGATTCCCCCGGGCGGGTTGTGCGGGAATTCAAGCGCCGGGTGGGCGACGCCGTGCCGATCTCCGTGGGCCAGCTGTCCCTCGCCGCCGAGAACGTGTTCGCAACCATGGCCCGCTGGGTGGCAGACCGGGCGGAGGAACGCCAGGGGGCGCCGCCGTCGGAAATCATCCTGACGTACCCCGCTGCCTGGGGCTTCCACCGCACCACCCTCATCAAGGACGCCCTCGCCGCCAAGGGGCTTGGAAACGTCACGCTCCTGACCGAGCCGGAAGCCGCAGCCCTCCATTATGCGTCGCAGGTGCGGGTGGAGGACGGCAGCATCATCGCCGTCTACGATCTTGGCGGCGGAACGTTCGATACCGCTGTCCTCCGCAAAGAGGCCAGCAACCGGTTTGAACTCTTGGGGAAACCGGAGGGCTTTGAACACATGGGCGGCGCCGATTTCGATGCCGCCCTTTTCCGCTATGTGGCCGACCATACGGACGGCGCCCTGGCCGGGCTGGACCCGGCCGGCCCTGGAGTGCTCGCCGCACTTTCCCGGCTGCGGCGGGAGTGCGTTGAAGCCAAAGAAGCGCTCTCCAGCGACAGCGAAGCCAACATCTCCGTGCTCCTGCCCGGAATCCAGCAGCAGATACGCCTGGTCCGCCCCGAGTTCGAGTCCCTGATCGAGGACCCCGTCCGGGACACCGTGGACGCCCTGGAACAATCGCTGGGGCAGCTCGGCCTGGAGCCGGCGGACCTCACCGCCGTGCTGCTGATTGGGGGGTCCTCCCGGATCCCCCTTGTTGCCCAGCTGATCTCGGAACAGCTTGACCGTCCCATCGCCGTGGACGCGGACCCCAAGTCCTCCATCTGCCTGGGCGCCGCCGTGTCCGCCGTGCTGGGACGGGCGGCTCTTGCTGCTGCGGCGGAATCTTCAGCTGACGCTTCCAGTGACGTTGTTCCCAGCCCGGCCCCGGAAGGTGCCCAGGCGCCGCTGAAGCTGGCCAGCTGGTCCCGGAACCCCACGCCGGCCCCGGGTTCCCTGGCGGCAGCAGCCCTGAGTTCGGGCCCGGGGGACAAGGGCGGAGCACACGGCCCGAAACCACGGGTGCGGCTTACTGCTGTGGCGGCCACCGCCGTCCTGTTGACTGTTCTTACTGCCACCGCCGCCCAAAGCCCGGCAGGATTCAACAGCCTGACCTCGGTGTTTGTCCCGCCGGCCGGGGCTGCCAACGACCGGCCCGCGGTCCCCGCCACCGGGGCCGCAGGAGGCGGCAACGGGGCCGGGGCCGCGGGAGATGTCCAGATCCCGGTGGCAGGCGGCGATTCGGGCATGCAGCGGGCCGCTGCCTCCCAGGCACCCGGCCCTCTGGCGGACGGGAAAGTGGCGTCCATCCGGGCCATCGAGAAGGGCGCCTCCGAAGGGCCCACCAGCGCTGCCGCGGCAGGCGGCACCGGCAGCCCGGCGCCAGGGGATACGGCGACCACTGGGACGCCTACGGATACAGCCACGTCCACCGGGACGCCCGCCACTGGCGATACGACAACCCCGTCCCCTACGGATTCTGGCGATCAGTCCGGCACTGCAAGCCCTTCCCCCACAGAATTTGGCGGCGAAACACCGACACCTTCTGCAACGGATACCAGCACGACGGAACCTACCCGCGACTCCAGCACGGCGGAGCCTACGCCGACGGACACCGCAGCCACGCCGACGGAATCCGGCCGATGGCATAAACCGGTGAAGGGTCCGAAGTTGCGGGATGCCACGGTTTCCCCGTCGCCGACAGTCCAGGTTTCGGCGTCACCGACAGGCACCAGCGGGTCCACGTCCACAGCTGAGGAGTCCCTGGGCTCCGGTTTATCCGGCACGGAGACGGCTACGGACACGGCCACAGCCACCATGGCTCCGGCGGCCTGACATGGTCAGCTACCAGCCGCACACGCAGAACACCGCATTCCGCCATCCGGAGCCGAACCATCAGGGGCCCGCGCTGCAGGGTGCAGAACTCATGGCAAGCCAGCTCAACGGTGAGAACGCGGCAGTACGGGAACTGCTGCTGGCGTTGTCCGTGGGTTTTGCCCTGCCGGGACCGCTGCCTTCAGACCTGCAGCGCAAGATCGATGGCAACGGGGAGGACCTTGACGCCCTGGTACACAGGGCAGAGTCATCAGGCCTGTTGACTCCTGACGGTGCCGTGGTTGGACCGGCGCGGCACGCGCTGCTCTCGGTTGCCCCCACAACCAAGGTGCATGCGCTCCAGCGGGAGCTGGTGGGCGTTTACGCGGCCAACGGCCAGCCGCTGGGCGATCTTGCCCGCGAACTGGCACGCACCGGACTTGCCGATCCGCGGGTGGCAACCGAGCTGGAGAATGCGGCGGACAAGGCGCTTGAACGCGATCCCGCACTGGCATACCAGCTCTACGACGAGGCCCTGCTGGCCGGCGCCGGCGAGAAGGCCACAGCGGCCCGGCGGGCCCAGGCCGCGGCGGCCAACGGCGACCTTGATACGGCCTCCCGCATCGTGGACACCCTGTTGGGGCAGGACGATCCGCCGGACGTCCGCCGGGCCGCGGACGTGGCGGCCGCGGTATGGGCCCAGCGGGGCATGCTGGCCCACGGAGCTGAGGTCTACAGCTGGCTGGGACCCACACGCGTTGGCCACTCCGCGCCCCTTGCCGCCGTCACCCTGATCGGCTGCGGGGACCGGTCCGGTGCGGAAGACATCTTCGGTGCCGACGCGCCGCCCGCGTCCCCCACGCTGCTTGCCGCCACCCTTGCCCACATCGGAAAAGGCATCCTCAAGTCCCTCGCCGGAGACCCGCACCAGGGACTCCAGATCCTGATCCACGCCTCTGACCTGCTCAATTCAGCAGGTACCGCGCTTCCCCTGCCGGAGACTCCTGCGGCACTGGCGGCACTCATGGCGCTGCACAGCGGAGAGCCGAACCTGGCGGAAACAATCTGCCGGTCTGCGGCCGCCGCCGGCCAGGGAGGAGATACAGCCAAACCCCGCCTGTTCCTGCTGCAGGCATGGTCAGCGATGATGCAGGACAGGCTCGAGGACGCCCGGCTGGCGATCAACGAGGCATCGAAGGCGAACCACTGGCCGCTGGTGCCGCGGGACGAGTTCCTCTGCTCGGCCCTGGAAGTGGGCCTTGCCCGGCGCAACGGCGACTTCCCCGAGCTCATCAAAGCCTGGGAACGGGCGCGCGAAGCGACGCTCCACACCGCCGTGGACCTGTACAGCCTCCTGCCCTGGGGCGAACTCATGATTGCCGCCGCCCGCCTTCGGGAGGGCCGCAGGGTTGCCCCGTACCTTCATGACGCATGGGACCTGCTGGAGCGCCTGGGCAATCCGCCGCTGTGGGCCGTGCCGCTGCACTGGGCAGCGGTCCAGGCCGCCCTGTTGAATGAAAGCCCCGCTGACCTGGCACCGCACGCAGCGGCGCTCGCGCGGGCAGCAGGGCAAAGCCACCTGGCGGCCGTGCTCGCGGCGGCCGGCAAAGCCTGGGTCACGGTCCTGGCCGAGAGGTTCCGTCCTGACGACGTCGAGGCGGCGGCAAGGGGACTGGGGCTGGTGGGCATGCCCTGGGAAGGGGCGCGGCTTGCCGGCCACGCCGCCGCCCGGGCGGACGAGCGCAAGGACATGGTGCGCCTGCTCTCCTGCGCCCGGGACCTCCACCCACAGGCCAATTCGGCGGGCCAGGGGACGACGGCGTCACCCGAGTCCCGCAATGCTCCCCCCACCGAGGCAGGTAATGGCATGCAACCAGACGGCGCAGGGCTGAGCGAGCGGGAAAAGGAAGTGGCCCGGCTGGTGCTCGACGGCAAGACCTACCGCGAAATTGGCGAAGCCATCTACATTTCCCCGCGCACCGCCGAGCACCACATTGCCCGGATGCGGCGCCGGCTCGGCGCGGAAAACCGGTCGGACCTCATGGCCAAGCTGCGCCTTGCGCTTGGCCCGGAGAGCCAGGCGCATGACCAGTCCCCCTAACACCCCTAACGGGAAAGTCCGCGGTTCCCCACCGGGGGCACCGCGGGTAAGGGGGACCGGCCCGATGCCGGTTCCCGGCAGGAACAATACCTTTGATCCAAGGCATCAGGACCGTCGCACCGAAAAGAACACGATCTGAGGACCATCACATGACAGTCGCAAAGGAAGTGGTCCAGTTCCTGATGGGCATCTTCGGAGACCGCCAAGCGGCCCAGGGCTTCCTGGATGATCCCGAAGGCGTCCTGGAGAAGCACGGCCTTGCCGGTGTCAGCTCAGCGGATGTTGACGCCGCCATGCCGGTTGTCCTGGACTATGCCCCCCTTAGCGTCACGGCCTCCGCCTCCGACCGGGACTTCAACTCCGGCGCCGGTACCGGGCACGCCGGGGGCGGCGGGAGCCCGCTTCCCGCCGGCGGCCACGACGACCACGGACAGGCGGTGGAGCAGCTGACCCACGTGGTGGCCAACTACTCCTACTCGTCCGCGCCGGATGACCGCGGCGCCCTCCCGGACCAATCCCCGGCCCTCAACATCTGGGCGGACGGCGACGTTGAGCAGTGGTTCGAGAACGACTCCGTGCCGGAGTTCGGGGACCCCGCCATAAGTGCCGGAACCGGGATGGGTTTCGCTGATACCCGGATCGACGCTTTCTTCGACATTGACGCGGACAGCGGCACCGCGACCGCGGGCGCCGGCCAGGCGCTCCACCCGGCCACGCTCATCGGGGCACCCCTTCCCGAGGAGCACCAACCATACGTTGACATAGATGTTGATGCAGAGGCCGCTGCCGCCGACGCCGGGCTTGAGTTCGCTGAGGACGGGACGGCCGCCATTGACATCGACAATGACATGGACGACGCTGGCGCTGGGGAGGCGGCAGACTTTATGGACTTTGGTGCCTAGCAGCCGGCCCTCGTCCCGGAACGATCTTTAAGGCGTAGTGCAGAGGACAGGCTGTGGCAGAAGCAGGACCGGCAAACCCAGCAACTCCGGTGACGGCCGGCCAGCTGATCCAGCTTGTGGAGCACGGACTGGAGCTCATCGGCACCGGAGGCCGGGAGGACCTCCGGAAACGCCTGGACCTGGCATTGGGGAGGCTTAGGGATCCCAGTATCCGGGTCATCGTGGTGGGCCAATTCAAGCAAGGCAAAAGCAAATTCATCAATGCTCTGGTGGGTGCGCCGGCCTGCCCTGTCGACGACGACGTCGCCACGTCCGTTCCCACGGTTGTAAGGTACGGGGATCCGGCATCGGCAGCGATCCTGGTTGCCGCCTCCGGGGCGGACTCCGGCGATGCCGTTGACCGCCAACCGATCCCCGTCGCCGACCTCCCGGCTTACGTTTCCGAGCAGGGTAATCCCGGGAACAGCAAGAAACTCCTGGCTGCCGAGGTATGCCTGCCCCGCAGGATCCTGTCAGGCGGGCTCATTGTCATCGATTCACCGGGCGTCGGTGGCCTGGGATCGGCGCACACCCTGGCCACCCTCACGGCACTGCCCACCGCCGATGCGATGCTCCTGGTCTCGGACGCCTCCCAGGAATACACCGAACCGGAGATGCGCTTCCTGCGGCAGGCCATGCGGATCACCCCGAACGTCCTGGGCGTCCTGACCAAGACCGACCTCTACCCGGAATGGCGGCGGGTAGAGGAGATGGACCGCTCCCATCTCGCCAGGGTAGCGGCGGATATTCCATTGTTTCCCGTTTCCTCGGACCTCCGCCTCGAGGCAGCACGCCTGCAGGACAGCGGGCTGAATGAGGAATCCGGCTTCCCCGCCCTGATCGCCCACCTCCGCAGCGGAATCGTGGAAGGCGCCCAGCGGCTCCAGGGGCGCGCTGTCAGCCAGGACCTGCTTGCCGTCACCGAGAACCTCCGCCTCTCCCTGCAATCGGAGCTTGAGGCACTTGAAAACCCTGACGGCACGCCCCGGATGCTTGCGGAGCTGGAGGCGGCCAGGGAAGAGGCCGACGAGCTGCGGAAACGGTCTGCACGCTGGCAGGTCACCCTCAGCGACGGCATCAGCGACCTCATCGCCGACATGGAATACGACCTCCGCAACCGGCTCCGCCACATCCAGCGGGAAGCTGAAGCCGCCATTGACCAGGAGGACCCGGGACCGGCCTGGACTGATTTTTCGAAGTGGCTGGAGACATCCGCCGCGTCCGCCATCTCGGACACCTTCGTCCTCACCAGTGAGCGGGCGCAGTGGCTGGCCGGACAGGTGGCTGACCACTTCGCCGCGGACGAAGTTCCGTTGCCGGTGATGCAGGTTTCACATTCCGCTGACGTGCTGGATCCCGTGGACGAGATGCCGGGGATGGACGCCGGGCACGTCAACCCGGTGCAAAAGGTGCTGATCGGCATGCGTGGCTCCTACGGCGGGGTGCTGATGTTTGGACTCATCACCGGCATCTTCGGTATGGCGCTGATTAACCCGTTCTCCGTGGGTGCCGGGTTCCTGCTGGGGCGCAAGGCCTACCGTGAGGACAAGGATGCGCGGCTTAAGCGCCGGCAGGGGGAGGCCAAGGCCCTCGTTAGGCGGCAGCTCGACGACGTTGCCTTCCAGGTGGGCAAGCAACTGAAGGACCGGCTGCGGCTGGTGCAGCGCTCCATCCGTGACCACTTCACGGAGATCGCGGACGAACACCACCGCTCCCTGGCCGATTCTGTGTCCGCTGCGCAGGAAGCAGCAAATGCCTACGCCCTGGAAAAGGACGCCCGCATCAGGGACATCAAGGCCCAGCTCAAGAAGGTGGACGCGCTCCACCGCGCCGCGCAGGCAGTTGCCGCCGAAGTAGCCGGCGCAGGCACCATGATGCCTGCGGGCGGACCGCGATGACTAATTCCACGCTTGCCGGAGCCGCGGGCCTGGTTCAGGAGGCGTTGAAGACCTATGGGGATGATCCTGCCGGTGCGGCCGCCCTCCAGGTAATTGCACGGAGGCTCGCGGAGCCACTCCGGGTAGCCGTAGCGGGCATGGTCAAGGCCGGGAAGTCCACGCTCCTGAACGCGATCATCGGCGAGGAGATAGCGCCCACCGACACGGGGGAGTGCACCCGGATCATCACCTGGTACCGGCACGGGCACACTCCCCGCATTACCCTCCACCCCACCGGTGGCGAGCCCCGGACCTTGCCGCTCAAACGCGTGGACGGCCGCCTTGTGTTCGTGCTGGGGGACGTGGACGCGGGGGACGTGGACCGGCTGGAGGTGGAGTGGCCGTCGCCGGCGCTGCGGAGCATGACCCTGATCGATACCCCCGGCATCGCCTCGCTCTCCCGCGGGGTATCTGCCCGCTCCGCCGCTTTCCTGGCCCCGTCCGACACGGAGTCCGAAGCGGACGCCATCATCTACCTCATGCGCCACATGCACGCAGCGGATGTACGGTTCCTCGAATCCTTCCGGGACACGGAAGCCGGACGCTCGGGTACCGTCAATGCAATCGCGGTGCTTTCAAGGGCCGATGAGGTGGGCGGCGGCCGCATCGATTCGCTGCTGTCCGCCGGGGAAATCGCGGAGAGGTACCGCCATGACCCCAACCTCCGGAAACTCGCCCTGGGCGTCGTTCCGGTGGCAGGGCTCCTTGCCCAGAGCGCGCGGACCATGCGCCAGCAGGAATTCGCTGCCCTCCAGCTGCTGGCCGGCCTGGACCGCGGCGACCGTGAGAAGTCGCTGCTCTCAGCCGACAGGTTCCTCCGGTCCACCATCCCGGAAGGGCTGACGGCGGAGGCCAGGGCCTCGCTGCTGGCACGGTTTGGCCTGTTCGGGATCCGGCTGGCTGTGGTCCTGATCTCCAACGGATTCAACGAACCCACCCCGCTGGCCCACGAGCTTGCCCGGCGCAGCGGCCTGGACCCGCTGCTGGACCTGCTGGGCCGCCAGTTCCAGGCCCGGGCCGGGGCGCTGAAGGCACGCACGGCATTGGTGGCGGTGGAGGCCCTGCTGCGCACCTCGCCCCGCCCCGGAACCGCGCACCTGGCTGCTGCCCTTGAGCGGCTGCAGGCCAACGCCCATGAGTTCCGCGAACTGCGCCTGCTGGCCGCCCTGCGGACCACGGGCGTGCCGCTCAGCCCTGAACTGGCGGCGGAAGCAGAGGCGCTGATCGGCGGCCGGGGCGCCGCGCCGCACGTGAGGCTGGGGTTGGACGCGGATACGGCACCTGGGGACATGGCTGATGAGGCCCGCCGCTATCTGCTGCGCTGGCGCGCGGTGGCGGAGAGCCCGCTGACGGACGGGCCGGCACTGGACGCCTGCCGGGTTGTGGTCCGCAGCTGCGAGGGCGTGCTGGCAGAAGCGTTCTCCCGCCAGCGCCAAACGGCCTGAGCACCATCCGGGGGAGTGCCCTTCCGGGGTGGGACTATTTCAATCCGTCGTTGTCGTGTTCGTCGGTCTCGTGTTTGTCTTTCCCGCCGTCGGCGTCCTTTGCCTTGGCATCCAGCTCATCCTTGAGCTTCTTGAGGCGGGCGGCCTCCGCCTCCTGGCGGCGGCGGACCTCCAGGTTGCGGAGGAAGTCCGGATCATCGTCCGGGGCGGTGGGGTGGCGGTAGTCCTGCCGCTGCGGGGGAGTACCGCGAGGCCGGCCGATCAGGAGCCAGAGGATGGCGCCCAGTACCGGCAGGACGATCATGACCACGATCCAGGCGGGTTTGGAAATTCCGCGGGTGAGGCGCCCGTCGGTTCGGATCACGTCGACGAGGCCATACACGAAGATGGCGAGGATTGCGACGGCCAAAGCCACACGGAGGAGCATGCCATTAAGTCTATCGTCAGGAGGCGCAGGGGCCGCGGGCGGGAGGCGGCTAAACTTGAATAGTGGCCTTTTTGAAATATTCCCTGATCCGCCTGGCTCTCTTCGCGCCCCTGTTCGTGCTCTTTAGCTTCCTGGGGCTGGGTGCCCTCATGTCCGTTATCTGCGCGGCCCTGATCGCCTTCGCCGTGAGTTACTTGTTTTTCCAGAAGCAGCGGGACGAGGCCGCGGCGGCCCTGCAGCACCGTTTCTCCGGCAAAGCCAAGCCGTTGCGCTCCGCCGGCGAAGTCCAGGACGCCCACGCCGAGGATGCGCTGCTGGACGCCAACCCCGGCGTCACCATCAACAATGACGCGAAGGGCCGCGAGCGCCAGTAACCCTGCGCGTCCAGAGCTGATTGGCTAGAAGCCGCGGCTGAGCACCAGTCCCAGTGAGAACAGCAGGCTGTAGCCGAGGTTGATCAGGCCGGTCTGCTTGAGGACCGGGATGAGGCTCTTGCGCTTGCGCCCGTTGATCATCAGCCATGCGGGCATCAGGCAGGCCGGAATCAGCAGCAGCACAATCAGCATCCACGGCCGGCCGGGAGCCAGGATCACCACCAGCAGGATGGCCACGGCCAGCATCAGGACGTAGCTTTCGCGGGCGTGCTTGTCGCCCAGCCGGACCGCCAGGGTCTTCTTGCCGGCCTGCATGTCCGTGGGAATGTCCCGGACGTTGTTGGCCATGAGCAGGGCGGTGGCGATCAGCCCGGTGCCGATTGCGCCAATGATGGCGGGCAGGTTGATCTGTCCGGCCTGCGTGTACGTAGTGCCCAGGGTGGCCACCAGCCCGAAGAACACAAAGACGAACACGTCGCCCAGGCCCATGTAGCCGTAGGGGTTCTTGCCCCCTGTGTAGCCCCAGGCGGCCATGACGCAGCCCAGCCCCACCAGGATCAGCCACCAGCTCTGGGTGATCACCACCAGCACCAGGCCAAACACCATGGCGGCCGCGAACGCGCCGAACGCCGCCCGCTTTACGTGTTCAGGGCTGGCCGCCCCGGATCCCACCAGGCGCAGCGGGCCCACGCGGTCATCATCGGTCCCCCTGATGCCGTCCGAGTAGTCGTTGGCAAAGTTCACCCCCACCTGGAGCAGGAGGGCCACCAGCGCCGCGAGGATGGCGTTGAACAGGAGGAACGAACCCATCTCGTAGGCTGCGGCGGAGCCGATCAGCACCGGCGCGATCGCGGCGGGCAGCGTCCGGAGCCGGGCGCCTTGGATCCATTGTGCGGCTGTAGCCACGTTAAGTACCTCGCGTGTGTTGGGGGCGGCAGGAGGGGAGCCCGGCCGGGTGGTGCAGGTCTACTTTACTTTCCCTGGTGCCGGGCTTTGAGCTCGGCGGTCATGGCCAGGCGGTCCGGTTTGCCGTTGGGAAGCATCAGCAGTTCGGAGGCCGCGAGGACGGTTTTGGGGGCAAGGGCCCCCAGCGTCCGGTGCCATTGCTGTTCAAGGACGACGGCGGTGTCCCCGGCTTCCGCCCCTGGCGCCAGGTCCGGCGCGGGGTCCGCCAACGCAACGTAGGCCGCCACGGCCTGCCCCCACTCGGTGGAAGGTACGCCGGCCACGAAAGCCGCCACAACGGCGTCGGACTTCTCCAGCTCTTCCTGGACGTGTGCGGCGGAAACCTTCACGCCTCCGGTGATGATCACGTCGTCGGCCCTGCCCAGCACGGTCAGCCGGCCGTCGTCGTCAATGCTGCCGAGGTCGCTGGTGCGGTACCAGCGCACACCGTCCTCTTCGAAGAACGTGTCAGTGCTCTCCGGCGACTCGAGGTAGCCTGCGGCGATGGTGTCCCCGCCCAGCAGGATCCTGCCGTCCTCCTCCACCCGGACTGAGACGCCCTCCAGCGGGAACCCGTCGTAGACGCACCCGCCGCAGGATTCGGCAGACCCGTACGTGGTGACCACCCGGACTCCGGCCTCGCGGGCAGCCGCCAGCAGGGACGCCGGGGCGGGGGCGCCGCCCAGCAGGACCGCGTTGAAACGGCGGAGCACGGCCAGGGTCTCCGGCGACGGTGCGTCGAGGAGCCGCTGAAGCTGGGTGGGGACCAGCGAGGTGAACCGGATTTTGTCCGTCAGTTCTTGGGCGGCGGCGGTGAAGGACTCGGGGGTAAAGCCGTGGGACATGTCCATGACCCACGGGCGTGTGCCCGCGAACAGCGAGCGGACCAGGACCTGGATGCCCGCGACGTACTGCACGGGCAGCGCAAGGAGCCACTGGCCCTCGCCCTTGAGCGCCAGCGCCGTGGCCATCGAGGACGCGGCCAGCGATTCCACGGTCAGCACGGTGGCCTTGGGGGCGCCGGTGGAGCCGGACGTGCGGACCACGGCCACGGCGTCGTCGCAGCCCGGCGTTTCCAGGTGTCCCACCACCAGGGCGCCGTCGTCGCCAATGGAGAGTTCGACGGCGGGACCCTCTCCATGGAGGGCGGCCGCCAGGGCCGTCAGGGCCGGCTCGATGTTGATGGGGCCGGAGGCCTTCACTGGAGTATTCATGTTCCGCTCCTGCCTAGAAATAGTGCGGGAAGGTGGACCAGTCGGGTTCGCGTTTTTGCAGGAAGGCTTCCTTGCCCTCCACCGCCTCGTCCGTCATGTATGCCAGCCGCGTGGCCTCGCCCGCGAACACCTGCTGCCCGGCAAGGCCGTCATCCGCGAGGTTGAAGGCGAACTTGAGCATCCGGATGGCCTGGGGCGACTGGCGGGCGATGTCCGCCGCATACTCCAGGGCAACCTCCTCGAGGCGGTCGTGGTCCACGGCCTCGTTAACGGCGCCCATCCGAACCATGTCCTCAGCGGAATATTCGCGGGCAAGGAAGAAGATCTCGCGGGCAGCCTTCTGCCCGATCTGGCGTGCGAGCAGTGCCGAGCCGTATCCGGCGTCGAAGCTTCCCACAGTGGCGTCGGTCTGCTTGAACTTGCCGTGCTGGCGGGATGCGATGGTGAGGTCCGCCACCACGTGCAGGGAGTGTCCGCCGCCGGCCGCCCAGCCGTTGACGACGGCGATGACCACCTTGGGCATGGTCCGCATCAGCCGCTGGACTTCCAGGATGTGGAGCCTGCCGGCGCGGGCGGGGTCGATGGTTTCCTGGGTCTCGCCGTCTGCATACTTGTAGCCGTCACGGCCGCGAATCCGCTGGTCCCCACCCGAGCAGAAGGAGTGCCCGCCGTCTTTGGGGGAGGGGCCGTTGCCGGTGAGCAGCACGGTGGCCACGTCCGGGGACATCCGGGCATGGTCCATGGCCCGGTAGAGCTCGTCCACGGTGCCCGGCCGGAACGCGTTGCGCACCTCGGGCCGGTTGAACGCTATCCGGACCGTGGGCAGGTCACGCAGCCATTCGCCGCTTGAATCCCGCTCCACCTGCCGGTGGTAGGTCATGTCCTGGAAGTCCTCGAAGCCGGACACGGTGCGCCAGCGGGAGGGGTCGAAGACGTCGGACACCTGGGCGGGAATCTGTTTGCTCACCGTCCAAGTCTAGTAATCGGCCTCAGCTGATGCAGAACTCGTTGCCCTCCGGGTCCGCCATGGTGTGCCAGGAGTGCGGGCCCTGGCTTGCCGTCCACAGGAACGTGGCGCCCCGGGCCTCGAGCTCCCGGCGGACCTCGTCCTTGTCCCGGCCTGCCAGGTTGATGTCCCAGTGCACCCGGTTTTTCACCGTCTTAGCCTCCGGCGCCGTCTGGAACAGGAGGCGGCGCGCCGGTGCCTTGGACTCCAGCTCCTCGGTGGGGCGGATCGCGCAGCCTTCGCGCCACACCAGATTGCCCCGGTGGTTCATGGTCTGGTCCTCCGTGGCGAAGCCCTGCTCGATCATGGAGCGGATGAAGGCGGCGTCCTGCGGTTCCACGGACCACCCGAGGGTTTCAGCCCACCAGTCGGCAAGCTCATGCGGCCCGGCGCTGTCGATGACTATCTGGATGTTCAGTCCCATCACACCAAGGTACGGCGGCGCGTGCCGCGGGGGAAGGTCCCCGAAAGGCCTGTATAACGTTAGAAAGTTCTCTTGACACATTGTCATGACATACGTCACAGTAGGGCGGAAAGGCTTTTCCCTCCGGCTTCCACCGGCGGGTAGCGCCACCACTTTCATCCAGGACCGCCAATGCAGGGCCTGGAGCCCAGCGAGAGACAGGACAGACCATTGTCAGAGAAGACAAGAATCTCCAGCATCAGCCGCCGCCAGTTCGGCCTCACGGCGTTCGGACTCTCGGCGCTGGCAGCGGGGCTTACGGCCTGCGGCAGCAGCGGCGGGGGCGGGTCTGAGGGTGGCGCCAAGACCCTGCAGCTGGTCCTCTCCGGGGATACCAACCAGGGCGGCGCCTTTGCCGCGGCCGCCGAGAAGTACAAGGAAATCACCGGCATCACCATTGAGGTGGTGGATGTCCCCACCGCGGACATCGTCACCAAGCTCAAGAACGCCGCAACGGCCAACGACCTCCCGGCCCTGGCCCGCGTTACCAGCATCGATCCGCTCTGGGTCAACCAGCTCCAGGACCTCTCGGACATCGCCGCGTCCCGGGGAATCGACCAGAACTTCCTCGAGAAATCCCCGGACGGCATCATCCCCGCCATCCCCTCCGACCTCACGGCCGTTGGCCTGTTCGTCAACAAGAGCCTGTTCGACAAAGCCGGCGTCAGCTACCCCACCGACCTTGATCAGGCGTGGACCTGGGACGAGTTCGTGGCCGCGGTCAACGAGGTCCGCGAGAAAGCCGGCGCCAAGTACGGCTTCGTGATGGACCGTTCCGGCCACCGCCTGCGCGCCATGATGTACGAGTTCGGCAGCACCGCCTTCGCCAAGGAAGGCGACAAGTACGCAGCCGACGACGAGGCCGTGGAAACCCTCGAGTACTTCCAGAAGATCAACGATGACCAGACCATGCCCAAGTCCGTCTGGCTCAGCGGCGAGGACGGCAACGCAATGTTCAAGAGCGGCCAGGTTGCCGCGTACTACTCCGGCAGTTGGCAGGTGGCGGACTTCAACAAGAACATCAAGGACTTCGAGTGGCTCTCCGTGCCGCTGCCCAAGAAGGAAGTCAGTGCCACCAACCTCGGCGGTGGCTTCATGGTCGCGTTCAAGGACACCGGCGCCGATGAGGAGGCCAAGAAGTTCATCGACTGGTTCTACGAGGACGCAAACTACACCGAGTTCGCCAAGCTGGGCGGCTACCTGCCGGTCAAGGACCTGCAGGTGGAGTATCCGTTCCAGCAGGCCTCCTTCGAGCTGTACCAGAAGCAGATCGCCGGCAATGAGGCCAAGGGGGACAACGCCATCAAACGCGTCGTGGCCGAGGCCTACGCGGAAACCCCGTTCTCCGGCGACCCCCTGCGCGAAGAGACCGTCAAGATGCTCTCCGGCAGCCAGGATGCCAAAACCACGGTGGACAACATCGTGAAGCTCTACAACGGGGCCTGACCCGTGGCCAACCCAACCATGAGCACCACCGTGGCGCCGCCGGCGCCCGGGCCGGGAGCGGTACGGAGCAAGTCCCAGCAGAAGCGCCGGAACCGCTACGTCATTGCACCGCTGGTCCTCATCGGCGTCAACGTGGTGCTCTTCCTGGTCTTCTTCGTCTGGCCCGGAGCGCTGGGACTGCTGTATTCCTTCACGGACTACCGCGGCGTGGGCAAGCTGAATTTCATCGGCCTGGCCAACTTCCAGAAACTCTTCGCGGACAGCACCTTCTACGCGGCGCTCGGCCGGACCTTTGTATACACGGTCCTGTCCGTGCCGCTGATATACGTCTGCTCACTGGGGGTCGCCGCACTCCTGGTCAGCAAGGCTGTCCGGGGACGGACTGCGGCGAAGATCGTCATCTTCCTTCCGTGGCTGATCTCACCCATCGTGGTGGGCGTCATCTGGAAGTGGATGTTCGGCCAGGATTTCGGGTTCGTGAACTTCCTGATCACCAGCGCCGGCGGCAGCGCGGTTCCGTGGTCCAGCAACGGCAACCTGGCGCTCGCGGTGGTCATTTTCGCCTCGGCGTGGGGCGGGACGGCCTTCAACATGCTGCTCTTCATCGCGGCGCTGAAGAACATCCCGGAGGCCCTGCTGGAGGCAGCGGAGCTGGATGGCGCCAACGCGTGGCAGCGCTTCCTGAACGTCACCCTCCCAGGCATCGCGCCGACGTCGTTCATGGTCATCCTGCTCTCCACCATCCACGCCATGAAGGAATTCGCCATGATCCAGGCCCTGACCAACGGCGGGCCCGGAACGGAGAACACCCTGATCGTGCAGTACATCTACAAGACCGGCTTTGAACAGTCCAAGGTGGGGTACGCCAGTGCCGCCTCCATGGTGCTGATGGTGGTCCTGCTGGCGATCGCCCTCATCCAGCTGCGCTTCAACCGGAAGAAGGCCTGACCATGGCAACAGCAGCCAACCTCCCTCCCGCCGTTGCGGAGGAGTCCGCGCTCGGAGCCGAGAAGGCGGACGCCGCCAGGGGCAGTCGCGGACCCCGGGGCAACCGTGAAGGCCGGGCCCGGCTGTCCGTCCCCCTCACGGTGCTCATGTGGGTCATCGCCGCGATCTACGCCCTGCCGCTGCTCTGGTTCCTCCTCAGCTCCTTCAAGCCGGGCAGCGAGCTCTTCAGCTATCCGCTGTCCATGATTCCCCGGGAGTGGACCTTCCAGGGCTTCGTCGACGCGTGGGAGCGGGTGGACTTCGCCCAGTACTTCCTGAATACGGCAACGGTGGCCATTGTCACCACGGTTCTCACCGTGTTCTTCAGCGCCTGCACCGGCTATGCGCTGGCCAAGTACAACAACAAGGGCACCCGGCTGTTCTTCGTGTGCATCCTGGCCACCACCATGCTTCCCACCGAAGTGATCCTGAACCCCACGTTCACGGTGATCCGCGACCTGGGCCTCTACAACTCGCTGGCCGGCATCATTGTGCCGTCCGTCCTGACGGCCACGGGCGTGTTCATGTTCCGGCAGTTCTTCCTCACGGTGCCGGATGACCTGCTGCACTCGGCCCGGATCGACGGCGCCAGCGAGCTGGCCATCTTCTTCCGGATCATGCTGCCGCTGTCCCGGCCCATCCTGTTCACGCTCGCCATTTTCTCGTTCCAGTGGCGGTGGAACGACTACATCTGGCCGCTGATCGTCCTCAACGATCCCAAGTGGTACACGCTCCAGGTTGCCCTGCGCAGCATTGTGGGTGCGGAAAACATCGACTGGCCGGTGCTGCTGGGGGCCTCGGTGATCTCCATCCTGCCGCTGGTCCTGGTGTTCTTCGTGTTCCAGAAATACGTGCTCAACGCAGACGTCAGCGCGGGCCTGAAGGACTAGCATCCTGCCCCGAAGCGCCACCCCATCAGCCTGCTCCGGGACAGGACCCCGGGCAGACCCATGAAAGGCAATACATTGCAGACAGTTTCCGTGGACGCAGCATTCCTCCACCGCGTGGGGGAGGCAGCGGACCAGTCCGTGCAGGCGCTGCTGGAAACGCACGACGCCGACGTGGCGGCCCTGGCACACCGGCCCGCCATGGGCAGGCTGCTTGCGATGGTCACGGTTGTCACCGAGCCCGGCTCCGCCTTTTACGGGGCTGGCCATGACGGTGCTGGCGGGCTGCGGAGGCCGATGGCCAGGTGCCTTGACCGGCTGGAGCAGCTTCAGGGTCCCACCGGCCTGTTCGACGGCACCAACCTGTGCTCTCCGCCGGATTCGGCTTTCACCCTCAACGACGTGTGCCTTGCGCTGGGCCTGATCCGGGCCCTGGACACCCCGCCGGACCCCGTGCTTGCGGAGGTGGATGCCAGGCTCAGCGGCATCGTCTCCCGGGCCACGGATGCCATGGTTGCGGGCGGGGTCCACACGCCCAACCACCGGTGGGAGCTGTGCGCGGCACTGGCGCAGATGGACAGGCTGCAGCCGCGGCCGGGCATTGCGGAGAGGATCTCGGAGTGGCTGGCGGAGGGGATCGACCAGCTGCCGGACGGGATGTACTCCGAGCGCAGTCCGCTGTATGCCACCGCCGTCACCAATCCGTCCCTGCTGGCCATCGCGGACAGTTCGGGACGGCCGGAACTGCTGGACCACGTCCGCCGGAACCTCACCGCGTTCCTGCCGTGGTTCAGCCCGGACGGCAGCGTGGAGTCGGTGTTCTCGCGCCGCCAGGACCAGTGGATGACCTTCGACGCTGCCCCGTTCCTCCACCTGTACCGGCGGCTGGCCAACCAGGACGGGCGGCAGGACTTCGCCGCTGCGGCCACCTGGCTGGAGGCACTGCCCCTGCACGAGCCGGCCAAGCTGCTGGCGCTGGCCCGGCTGGATCCCTGGCTGCGGGAGGCGCTGCCCGGAACCCGCCCTGTCGAGGGCGCGCCGCCGTCGTTCGGCCTTCCCTTTCCCGCCGCCATGGCACCCGCGGACGCCGCGCTGGAGAGCTGCGGGGTGTACCGCTTCCGGGACGCCGGCTCGGTGGCTACCGTGTTCGGCGGCTGCGACGCCCTGGTGCCCGGTGTGGTGTCCGGGCTGGCTGCAAATCCCACGTTCCTGCGCTTTGAGCATGGTGCGGCGGTGCTCTCGGACGTGCGGCTGTCCCGCAGCTTCTTTGACCTTGGTCCCTTCCGCAGCCGGCACACGGCGGGGAGCGGAACGGCCGTGACCCTGTCCGAGGAGCTGGAGGCCAACTTCTATATGCCGCTGCCGGCAGGGAAGCGGCGGGCGGACGGCATCTACGCTTTGGAGCACGAGGGCCGGTTCAGCGCGGGCATGGACTTCAGCAGCCGGCCCGCCCTGGTCCACCGGCTTGCCACGGACATCGCCGTGCAGGTTGAGGGCGGCCAGGCGGTGCTGGATCTCAGTTTCGAGGGCGCGGACACGGCGTTCGCCCTTGAGCTGACGTTCGGGCCGGGCGGAACGCTCGACGGCGCCATCCCGCTGGGTGGGACCGGCGCCTTCCAGCTGGTGGAGGGGATGGGCCGCTACCGGGTGGGCGGTGACGCCATTGAGTTCGGGCCCGGTTTACCTGCCAGCCCGGACACTCCGGCTGCCTACAACCCCGGTGAAAGCTACCGGTACCTGGGCGGGACCAACGCGTCCGGCGGCGTGAAGGTGTACATCACCGGGCGCACCCGCGGCAGCCACCGTTTCACCTTGCGCGGCCTGCCGCGGAGTTCCTAGGGCTGGACCTGCTGGAGCTGTTCGAAGACTTCCGGCGGGATGGCGTAGATGAACACCACGGCCAGCAGGTTCTTGGCGGCATGCACAAAGTAGGCGAACATCAGGTTCTTGCCGGTCCATACGTAGACGAACACCAGCGTGGCGCCCATGGCCAGGTAGGGGAGCAGCGCGGTGAAGGTGACTGCTTCCTGGCCAACGATGTGAAGGGCCGCGAAAAGCACCACGGACAGGGCGCAGCAGATCCAGATGTTCACCCGCCGGCTCAGCTTGCCGATCAGCAGGTGGCGGAAGATGTACTCCTCCACGAACGGTCCCACCACCACCAGGAGCGGAGCCATCAGCCAGGCCGGGGTCTGCTGTGCCAGCTCCTGCAGTCCGGCCTGGTTCTGTGACGTTTGGGCCTCGCCGCTGAGGGCCACCACCACGGCGGTGAGGATCATCATGGCAATCACCGCGGCCGGGACCATCAGCAGCGTGAACCACGGCCGGGTGGCCAGGACCTTCACGTCGCGGCCCACAACCTTCCTGGCTGCGAGCAGTGCGAGTATGCCCACGGAGGCATAGAAGAGCAGGTTGACCGCGTAGGACGCTGCTGCCGGGCTGGGGGCTATCTGGCGCAGGAAGGGGGCCAGCAGTTCACCGGCCACGGCAAAGAATCCGGCGATGGCCACGTAGGTGATGAGGGTGGCAAAGTCCAGGGGCTTGAAGCGGTACAGCTCGGGCTGCGGTGCGGGCGGTATGCGGTGGGCGGTAGCCATAACTTCAGCCTAGCCTCCCAACTGGGTCGCAGCAGATGTCGGTTTCAGGCGTCAAAAGGACATCTGCTGCGACTTGGTTGGGCCCGGGAGCGTTGCTGGCGGAAACGTGCTTCCCGTAGAATCTTCGGTATGCCTAAATTTATGTTTCGGTGCGCCAAAGTAGCCGCCCGAATCCGCGCCCGGCGGACGGCGCGCTTCCGTGCCGCGGCCGCTGCCGCCGTCGTGCTTTCCTTGATGCTGACCGCCTGCGGTGGAGGCGCTGCCGGGAACGGGGACGGCAAGCCCGTGGTCCTGACCACCTTCACCGTGTTGGCGGACATCGCCCGGAACGTCGCGGGGGACAAGCTCACGGTCGAGTCCATCACCAAGGCCGGCGCTGAGATCCACGGCTATGAGCCCACGCCGGGCGACATCAGGAAGGCCTCAAAAGCCGACCTCATCCTGGACAACGGACTCAACCTGGAGGCATGGTTCGGGCAGTTTGTTGAGGGGCTCGACGTGCCGCATGCCGTGGTCAGCGAGGGCGTGGAGGTGATGTCCATCAGCGAGGACTCCTACCAGGGCAAACCGAATCCGCACGCATGGATGTCGCCGGTGAACGTGCAGGCCTACGTGGACAACATGGTCCGGGCGTTCAGCGAACTGGACCCGGACAATGCGGCCGCCTTCGCCGCGAACGGGGATGCCTACAAGGCCGAACTCCAGGCTGTGCAGGACCAGATGACCTCCAGCCTGGCCGCCGTGCCGGAGAATCAGAGGGCCCTGGTCACTTGTGAGGGCGCGTTTTCCTACCTGGCCCGCGACGCCGGGCTGAAGGAGGTCTACATCTGGGCTGTCAATGCCGAGCAGCAGGCCACTCCGCAGCAGATCACCCGGGCCATCGAATACGTCAAAGCCAACAATGTCCCCGCGGTGTTCTGCGAATCCACGGTGTCCGATGCCCCCATGCAGCAAGTGGTGGAAGCCACGGGCGCCAGCTTCGGCGGCACGCTCTACGTGGACTCCCTCTCGGAAGCGGACGGACCGGTCCCCACCTACCTGGACCTGATCCGGCACGACGCCGAGGTCATTACCAGCGCCCTCACGGCTGGTGCGGGGTCATGAATACCCCGGCCATCGCCGTCGAGAACGTCACGGTGCATTACGGCGAAGTCCTGGCCCTCGATGCTGCCTCCCTGACGGTGGACCCGGCACGGATCTGCGGCCTGGTGGGCATGAACGGCTCCGGTAAATCCACGCTGTTCAAAGTGATCATGGGAATGGTCAAACCCGACGCCGGCACGGTGCGGATTGGAGGCCAGCCGCCTTCCAAGGCACGCAGGGAAGGGGGGATCGGCTACGTTCCGCAAAGCGAGGAAGTGGACTGGCAGTTCCCGCTGTCCGTGCGCGACGTGGTGATGATGGGCCGGTACGGCCACCAGGGCTTCACCCGCCGGGCGTCGAAGGCGGACAGGGCTGCCGTTGACGAGGCACTGGACCGGGTGGAACTCGGGGAATATGCCGGCAGGCAGATCGGCCAGCTGTCCGGCGGGCAGAAAAAGCGCGCGTTCGTGGCCCGCGGCATCGCGCAGGGCGCCACCATCATGCTGCTGGATGAGCCCTTCGCGGGCGTGGACAAGCGGTCCGAGGCCACCATCACCCGCCTGCTGCGCGAGCTCGCCTCGGACGGCTGCACCATCCTGGTGTCCACCCATGACCTGCACGCGCTGCCCCAGCTCTGCGATGAAGCCGTGCTGCTGATGCACAAGGTCCTCATGCACGGCCCGCCGGAATTGGTGCTGCAGCCGGAGAACCTTGCCATGGCCTTTGGACTGGACGTGCTCAACCGGAAGGAAGCGGGCTGACGATGGAACTCCTCCTCGAACCCCTCAGCTATGACTTCATGGTCCGGGCCATTGTCACTACGGCCCTCGCCGCCGTCGTCTGCGCCGTGCTCAGCTGCTGGCTGGTGCTGATCGGCTGGTCCCTGATGGGCGACGCCGTCTCGCATGCCGTCCTGCCCGGCGTCGTGCTCGCCTACATCGTGGGCGCACCGTTTGCACTGGGCGCGCTGGTGTTCGCGCTGATTGCGGTGACCCTGATCGGGGTGGTCCGCAATACCAGCCGGGTAAAGGAGGACGCCGCGATCGGCATTGTGTTCTCCTCCCTGTTTGCCCTGGGCCTGGTGCTGATCTCCGTGACGCCCAGCCAGACGGACCTGAACCACATCATCTTCGGCAACCTGCTCGGCGTCAGCATCCCGGACCTGATCCAGGTCCTGGTGCTGGGCGTGGTGGCTTTCGCCATCCTGATCCTCAAGCGGCGGGACCTCACGCTCTACGCCTTCGACCCCACCCACGCGCACGCCATCGGGCTGTCACCCCAAAGGCTCGGGGCTCTCCTGCTGGGCCTGCTTGCCCTGACCTCCGTGGTGGCCCTGCAGACCGTGGGCGTGGTGCTGGTGGTGGCCATGCTGATCATTCCCGGCGCCACGGCCTACCTGCTGACGGACCGGTTCTCCCGGATGCTGGTCATCGCGCCGGTGGTCTCGGCGCTCTGCTCGATCACCGGCATCTACCTCAGCTACTACCTGGACACGGCTTCCGGGGCCATGGTGGTGCTCACTCAGGGTGTGGTCTTCGCCGTCGTCTACCTCTTCAGCCCGCGGCAGGGTCTGATCGGAACGCGGCTGGCGAAGGCACGGCGCAGGAAGGCCGCCGCGCTCGCCGCTGCCTGACTGCCGGCTTACCCCCAGCCGCTTGACTTAGCCACCGCTTGACTCGGCCACCCGCGGCGGGCAGGCTGGAGCGATGAAGTCCTAGCCAGCAGCCGGCCACGCCGGGCTGCTTTCCCGAATCCAGGGCCGCCGTCGAGGACCGAAATCCCGGTCCGGCCCGCGGCCACACTGCGGAACTTTGCGAGGACTTCCTTTGACTGAACACCTGACCCTTTCCGGCGTCTCCCACGGCTATGGGGACCGGCTGCTGCTGGACCGCATCAACCTGGCCATCACGCCCGGCGAACACGTGGCCGTCGTCGGCGAAAACGGTGCCGGCAAATCCACCCTGCTGCGGCTCCTGGCCGGCCTCGAGACCCCCGACGAAGGCACGGCTGGGATCCATGGCCGGGTGGGTTATCTCGCCCAGGCCCATGGCCTGCCGGAATCCTTCACAGTGGGCTCCGCCATCGACGCTTCCCTGGCTGCCCTGCGTGCCATCGAAGCGGAGCTTGACCGGCTGGAGGCAGGGCTGGCTGACGCCGCCGACGACGAGCTGGAAACCTACGGCAGGCTCCAGACGGAGTACCAGTTGCGTGAAGGCTATGCAGCTGAGTCCCGGGTGGAGGCCGCGCTGGACCGGCTGGGCCTGGGCGGCCTGGACCGGAACCGGCTCCTGGGATCGCTGTCCGGCGGGGAGCAGGAACGGGTGGCCCTGGCCTGTGTCCTGGCCGATCCGGCGGACATCCTGCTCCTGGACGAACCCACCAACCACCTGGACGCCCGCGGAACAGCCTGGCTGGAGGACCGGCTGGCAACCCACCGCGGCACCGTTGTGGTGGTGTCCCATGACCGGGTGCTCCTCCGCAAGGTGGCCAGCACCATCATCGAAGTTGATGCCGAGCGCCGCGCCGTGACCCGCTACGGCAACGGCTACGACGGCTACCTCCGGGAAAAGGCAGCCGAACGCGCACGCTGGGTCCAGCAGTACCACACCTGGATTGATGCGATGGAGTCCGAGAAACGGCAGGCCGAGACTGTTGCCGGGACCATGGGGTATGGCCGCAAGCGCGACGGCGACAAAATGGGCTTCGACTTCAAGGCCGGAACCTGGCAGAAGGCCGCCAGCAGCCAGGTCCGGAACGCCCAGGAACGCCTGCGCCGCCTCGAAGCCAGCCCCGTGGACCGGCCGCCGGTACCCTTGCGGCTTAACGCCAGCCTGGACGTGGACCCGGGGGCTGCCGCCTCCGGGATGGATCCGTCCGGGATGCCGGAGCCAGGTGCGCCTGAGCCTGGTGCGCCTGAGCCTGGTGGGACGCGGCCAGGAGCACCGGTGCTGGCTGTCCGGGGCGTGCGTGTGCCCGGCCGCCTGGAAACCACCGACTTCCAGGCGGGCGCCGGCGAGAAGATCCTGATCACCGGGCCCAACGGCGCGGGCAAGTCCACGCTGCTCTCCATCCTTGCCGGAACCCTGGACCCAGCAGCCGGCTCCGTCACGCGCCCCGAACGCGTCGGCTACCTGCAGCAGGAGCTGGAGCTGCCGCAGCGGCCCTCACTGCGCCTGCTGCCGGCCTTCGCCGCAGGCCTCGGCGGCAATATCGACGAGCACGCCGAGGCCCTCCTCCGCCTCGGACTCTTCCGCACCAGCGAGTTCCACGTGCCCGTAGGCAGCCTGTCCGCCGGCCAGCAGCGCAGGCTGGCCCTGGCCCGGCTGCTGCTGGGCGGCTACAGCACCCTGATCGTGGACGAACCCACCAACCACCTGGCGCCCGTGCTGGTGGAACAGCTGGAGGCGGCCCTTGCAGGGTTCGCCGGGACCCTGGTGATGGTCAGCCACGACCGCGCCCTGCGGGAGTGGTTCGCAGCCTGCACGCGGCGAAGCCGTGGTGTGGCCGGAGGCGCGGAAGGCACCCGGGCCGGGAACACCGCCGTCGGACGCTGGACGCGCTATTCCATGGACAAGGGTGTGCTCGCGCCGGTCTAGGGTCAGGGTTGGCGGAATGCATGCCTGGCACCCGGTGAGGTTTGCGTTAAGCACTCTTTACCGGGGGACCGGCAGGCGGAAACATCGGCGGCGGAAGATAGGGCCATGCTCGTCGTTCCGCCGGCCGAAAGGATCTGCCCGTGATCACCAAGAACCTTTTCCTGCAGGGCATCTACCACTTCCAGGGCGTGGGGATGGAGAAACCCGTGCCCCTGCACAGCGAGCTCTCGCACTATGTCCCGGACGGCGTCGTCAACCAGGCGCTGTACTTCCGCGGCGGAAACTCCAGCGGCGAACTCATCGCCGTGGTGCTGATGCGCAACGGCGTGCCCATGCGGTACTTCCCCATCGGCGCCAAAAGCGACGTCCATGTCCCGCTGCGGGTGGTGGAAGACATCGAAGGCGGCTCCGCCGTCGAGCTGTACCTGGCCGCGCCGGAGGGCGTCAACGGCACCGTGGTCATCGACCTGGGCATGGTGGAGCACTGATGACCAGCGTGGCCGAACGGGCACAAACCCGGCCCGGCAGCCGGGCACGGAGCCGGGACACCCGCCGGCGCCTGGTGGTCATCGGGAACGGGATGGCCGGAGCCCGTGCCGTGGAGGAGATCCTGGCCAGGGGCGGGGCGGACCAGTTCACCATCACCATGTTCGGGGACGAGCCCTACGGAAACTACAACCGGATCATGCTCAGCCACGTCCTTTCCGGCGAGGAAAGCGATGCGGACATCTTCCTCAACCCGCTGTCCTGGTATGAGGACAACGGCATCACACTGCATGCGGGGGTCCGGGTGGACAGGATCGACCGGTTCGCCAAGCACGTGTTTTCCAGCGACGGCCGCGTAACGCCGTACGACACCTTGATCATCGCCACGGGCAGCCGCCCGCACCTGCCGCCGATGGACGGCCTCTACACGCCAGGCGGCTCCGTGAAGCCGGGCGTCTTCGGCTTCCGCACCATCGACGACACCCGCAAGATGGCCGAGCACGCCCGGAATGACCACCACCGGCATGCAGTGGTGGTTGGCGGCGGCCTCTTGGGGCTGGAGGCGGCCGCGGGGCTGCGTAGCTTCGGGCTGGGGGTGGACGTGGTCCACTCGGGGAGCCACCTGATGAGCGCGCAGATGGGGCCCGACGGCGGTGCGGTGCTCCGCCGGAGCGTCGAGGCCCTGGGCATCGGGGTACTGACGGGATGCCGGACCACGGCAGTGCTCGGCAGGGACAGGGTGGCCGGCGTCAGCCTCCGCGACCGCCCGGACATCCAGTGCGACATGGTGGTGGTGGCAGCCGGGATCCGGCCCAACGTGGACCTGGCCGTCCTCAGCGGACTTCCGGTGGAGCGGGCCATCGTGGTGGATGACCGGCTGCGCGTGCAGGACGAGGACCACATCTACGCCGTGGGGGAGTGCGTCCAGCACCGCGGTGAGGTGTACGGCCTGGTGGCACCGCTGTGGGAGCAGGCGGTGGTGCTCGCAAACCATGTCACCGGTGCGGACACCAGCGCCGCGTATCTGGGGTCGCGGACGGCCACCAAGCTCAAGGTGGCGGGGGTCGAGGTCGCCTCCATGGGCCTCCAGGGGCCGGAGCTGGACACCGACGAGCACATCGTCTTCTCCGAACCCAGCCGCGGGGTCTTCAAATCCATTGTGGTCCGCGACAACAAGATGGTGGGTGCCACCCTGCTCGGTGACAGCCGCAAGGTGGCCTTCCTGACCCAGGCCTACGACCGCGGCACGCCCCTGCCCGAGGAGCGGATCGGCCTGATGTTCGATCTCGGGACCCCCGGGGAGGATGTGGGCGTGGCAGAGCTCGACGACGACGCCCAGGTCTGCAACTGCAACGGCGTCAGCAAGAAGGACCTGGCCGCGGCCGTGAAAGGCGGCTGCACGTCGGTGTCCGGGGCCATGGACGCCACCCGGGCCGGAAAAGGCTGCGGCTCCTGCAAGCTCCTGGTGAAGCAGGTGGTGGAGTGGGCGGCGGACGGGGCCGTGGAGGAAGACCCTTCTGCCGCCTATTACGTTCCGGGCATCCCCCTGGACAAGGCCGCTCTCATGGCCGAGATCCGGCAGCGCGGGCTCCGGTCCGTCTCCGCCGTGTTCCAGGCGCTGGCCCCGGGCGGCGCCGAGGACGCGAAGTCCAAGATGGGCCTGGCCTCCCTGCTCAAGATGATGCTGGCGGACCAGTACATCGACGAACGTGATGCCCGCTTCATCAACGACAGGGTGCACGCCAACATCCAGCGGGACGGCACGTTCTCCGTGGTGCCGCAGATGAAGGGCGGGGTCACGTCCGTGCAGCAGCTGCGCCGGATCGCGGATGTGGCGGAGAAGCACAACGTGCCGCTGATCAAGCTCACCGGCGGCCAGCGGATCGACCTGCTGGGCATCCCCAAGGAGGACCTGCCTCAGGTCTGGGCCGATCTGGACATGCCGTCCGGGTACGCCTACGGCAAGAGCTTCCGGACCGTGAAGACCTGTGTTGGGAAGGACTTCTGCCGTTACGGTACGGGGGACTCCACCAAGCTGGGCATCGAGATCGAATCCCGGTTCCAGGGCATCGAGTCGCCGGCCAAGCTGAAGCTGGCCGTCTCCGGCTGCCCCCGCAACTGCGCGGAATCCCTGGTGAAGGACGTGGGCGTGGTGGCCGTGGAAGGAGGCCGCTGGGAAATCTACATTGGGGGAGCGGCCGGTGCCCACATCCGCAAGGGCGACCTCCTGGCCACCGTGGATGATCCGGAAGAGGTGAAGGTCCTCACCGGGCGCTTCATGCAGTACTACCGCGAACACGCCAACTGGCTGGAGCGGACCTACGCGTTTGTGCCCCGGGTGGGCATTGAGCACCTCCGCGCGGTGATCGTCGATGACGCCCACGGGATCGCGGCGCAGCTGGATGCCGCGATGCAGGCGTCCGTGGACAGCTACGTGGATCCGTGGAGCGAACGCGCGGATCCGCAGACGCCCGGCCAGTTCAGGACCTCGCTGCCGCTGACGGTCCTTCCGCAGGTGCCGGTCCAGTGAACGCCGGTGCAATGAGTGTCCCCGGACCAGCCACAACGTCCCACGCCCTTGGCCCCGTGGACCAGATCCCGCTGGGCGAGGGCAGGGCGTTCGCGGTGGGCGGTGAACAGGTGGCCGTGTTCCGGCTCCGGGACGGAACCGTGCGGGCGCTCGCAGCAGTCTGCCCGCACCGGGGCGGCCCCATCGCGGACGGCACCATCGACGGCCAGCAGGTGATCTGCCCGCTGCACCAGCACGCGTTCGACCTGGCCAGCGGCTGCTCCACCACCGGCGCCGAGCCGCTGCGGGCCTACCGCGTGAGCGTGGACGGTGAACGGAACCTGGTGCTCGAGAAAGGGCAGGTGTAGTGCGGGTCACGTAGCACTGCAGCGCGTCTTGTAAGATAGACGAGCCGCGCGAGCTTCGGCGCCACGAGAGATTCCGCTCACATTCGGATGCCCAGGAGGCAGATACCCGAATTTTGTGTGCGGAATCATCTGTGTCCCGGATGCGGCCAACCCGCCAACCCACAAGGAACAGTTGTGCCTCAAAGTACCCCCGCAGATGTCCACAACCCCACGGCACCATCCACCGCCGTCGACCCCACCCTCAGCGCCGAGGGCTACAAGAAGTCCCTAAGCGGGCGCCAGGTCACCATGATCGCCATGGGCGGTGCCATCGGCGTCGGCCTCTTCATGGGTGCAGGCGGCCGCCTGGCCTCCACGGGCCCGGCCCTGATCTTCTCCTACGCCATCGCCGGCGTCATCGCCTACCTGCTGATGCGCGCCCTTGGCGAACTCATCATGTACCGCCAGACGTCGGGTTCGTTCGTGAGCTACGCCGGCGAAATGTTCGGTAAAAAGGGCGCCTACCTCTCCGGCTGGATGTACTTCATCAACTGGGCCATGACCGGCATTGCAGAGCTCATCGCCATTGGCCTCTACTTCCAGTTCTTCTTCCCCAACGTGCCCGTTGAGCTGTCCGCCATCGCCGCGCTGCTGCTCCTGGTGGGCGTCAACCTCATGAGCGTCAAGGCGTTCGGCGAGTTCGAGTTCTGGGCCTCCTGCCTCAAGGTGGGCGCCATTGTGATCTTCCTGGCCGTGGGCACCTTCATGGTTATCACCAATGCCCAGGTGGGCGACGGCAACGCATCGGTCAGCAACCTCTTCGCAGCAGAAGGCGGGATGTTCCCCAAGGGTGCCCTGGTGATGATCCTGGTCCTGAACGCCGTGATCTTCGCCTACAACGGCATTGAGCTGGTGGGGATCACGGCCGGTGAAATGCAGGACCCGGCCAAGGAAGTGCCCAAGGCGATCCGCGCCGTGGTGTTCCGCATTGTGGTGTTCTACGTCGGCTCCGTGACCCTCCTGGCCATGCTGCTGCCGTCGGACCAGTACGTGGCCGGCACCTCGCCGTTCGTTACCGTATTCGGCCAGATGGGCCTCGGCTGGATGGGCGATGTCATGAACATGATCGTCATTACCGCGGCGCTGTCCTCCTGCAACTCCGGCCTGTACTCGATCGGCCGCATCTTCCGGACCATGGCCAACAACGGGCACGCACCGGAATGGCTGACCAGGATGTCCAAGAACCACGTGCCGTACGCCGCCATCCTGGCCATCGGCGCGGTCTACCTGGCGGGCATCATGCTCAACATCTGGCTGGGCGGTTCGCACGCCTTCGACCTGGCGCTGAACTCGGCATCCATCGGCGTGATCTTCACCTGGGGTGCCATTTTCGCAAGCCAGATCGCCCTGCGCAAGAAGAAGGGCAATGTCTCCTCCCTGCCCGCGCCGGGCGGCGCTGCCAGCAGCTGGGTTGGCCTGGTTGCCCTCCTGGCCATCACGGTGCTGATCGGCTTCGACACCATGACCAGCAAGACCGGCGAGGTGTTCCACCTGGGCCTGTGGACCCTGGCCACCATCCCGTTCTTCGCCCTGCTCCTGTGGCTGGGCTGGCAGAAGGTCAGGGCCAACGAACCGAAGAACGCCCTGTACAGCTGACGGTCCGCCCAAGCAGTTCGGACGACGGCGGGACACCCCTTGGGAGGGGAGTCCCGCCGTCGGTTTCTCCCGGCCAGGCCAGCCCACTTTTGCCGGCCGGTCCCGCATATCTCCTGCCCTTTCATCGGCTTTACCGCGCAAAACCGGGCTGGAGCGTCTACGACGGGTGGTGCCGAGCGCTCCGGCGGGGGCAGACTGGGCCTGTGGACGAACCGTGGGTGCTGCATGTGGATCTGGACCAGTTCATCGCCGCCGTCGAGGTGCTCCGGCGGCCAGAGCTCGCGGGCAAGGCGGTGATTGTCGGCGGCCGCGGGGATCCCACCGAGCGGGCCGTGGTGTCCACGGCGTCCTATGAAGCACGGGCCTATGGCGTCGGCTCCGGGATGCCCCTGCGCATCGCCGCACGGAAGGTGCCGGACGCCGTCATCCTGCCCGTAGACCAGGAGGCCTACCTCGCGGCGTCCGAACAAGTCATGGCGGTGCTGCGCTCGCAACCGGGCGCCACGGTGCAGGTGCTCGGCTGGGATGAAGCATTTGTTGGGATCCAGGCCGAAGATCCGGAGGCCTATGCCCGCCGGCTGCAGCACGACGTCCTGAAGGAGACCCGGCTGCACTGCAGCGTGGGCATCGGCGACACCCTGGTCCGCGCCAAGGTGGCCACGACGTTTGGCAAACCGGCCGGAGTCTTCCGGCTCACGGAAGGCAACTGGCTGGAGGTCATGGGGAGCCGGCCGACGATTGAGCTCTGGGGCGTGGGGACGAAGGTGTCGGCCCGCCTTGCGAAGCTCGGCATCGCGACCGTCGCCCAGCTTGCAGCGGCCAAACCCAATGACCTGGTCCCGGAGTTCGGTCCGAAGATGGGGCCCTGGTACGCGCAGCTGGGGCGCGGTGACGGCTCGCGAACAGTCGATGACACACCATGGGTGGCGCGCGGGCACAGCCGGGAAACCACGTTCCAGCAGGATCTGACCGGGTCCGGGCAGATTGAGGACGCTGTCAGGGAACTGGCGGCGCACGTCCTGGCGGATGTCGCTGCCGAGGGGCGGCCGGTGATCGGACTGACGCTCAAGGTCCGCTACGCGCCGTTCCTGACCAAGACGTACGCCCGGAAGATCCCGGAAACCTCGGACCCCGCGGAAGTGCTGGCGCGTGCCCTGGACCTTGCGGTGAAAATCGAGCCGGGGCGCCCCATCCGGCTCCTGGGGCTGCGCGCCGAAATGACGATGCCCGAGGATTCCCGGCAGGGGCACACACCCACCCGCAGCGGATGGTGACGGCTCCATCGGTTGCTGCGTAGCTGCCGTTATGGCGCCCCAAAACGGCAGTATTGGAGCAATCGATGAAGGTGGGGGCGGGGAAGCCCGCGGACAAGCAGAGCGGCGACGGATCCAAAGGGATCCGCCGCCGTTCGCCCTGCCTGCCTCCGGCCAAGCCGGACGGCGCAGGAAAACCTAGTCGCGCTTGAACTCGTCCTTGACGTTCTCGCCGACCTTCTTGGCGTCGGCCTTGACCTGGTCGGCCTGGCCTTCTGCCTTCAGCCGGTCATTGTCGGTGGCGTTGCCGGCCGCTTCCTTGGCCTTGCCGCCCATGTCTTCCGCTGCGTTGCTGATCTTGTCTCCGAGGCCCATGATGGTGGCTCCTTTCGTTTCCGGTGATCGAACATTTTCACACTAACACGAAGCATGCTTACTAATTCAAGTCCCCCACAAGTCGCCGGTGGCGCCGTGGTTCTGTCGATTGCACGGCTCCGCGGCTAGGCTCAAAGCCATGGACCACAGCATCAGCCTCAGCCAGCACATCCATGCGTCGCCCGAAAAAGTATGGTCCGTCATTACGGACATTCCCGGCTCGGCCACCACGCTGACCGGCGTGGAGTCCGTCCAGCTGCTGACGGACGGCCCGTACGGGGAAGGAACGCGCTGGAAGGAGACCCGGAAGATGATGGGCAGGTCCGAGACGGTGGAGATGTGGGTGGCGCAGGCCGAGCCGCAGCGCGGCACCACCGTGAAGGCCGTCCAGGGCGGCGCCGACTACAGCACCCGGTTCAGCCTTTCCCCGCGCGACGGCGGCACGGACCTCAGCGTGACGTTCGGGGGAGAGATGCACAAGCCCAGCGCCGCAACCCGCGTCATGATGGCAATTTTCGGCAAGATGGCAATGGCGGCCACCCGGAAAGCGCTCCGCAGGGACCTGGCGGACATAGCGGCCAAGGCGGAATCCATCTAGTGGCCCCGCGCGTCCCACGGGCAGCAGCTCCCGGCGTCGCCGCACCGCGCCTCACACCTGTCCGGCTCGAGAACCTGACCGACGTCGCTGAGCCGGACTTCCAGCGCGGCGGGCGGTACGACGGCGCGCGGTACAGCCGCGTGGCGGCCGACGGGCTCGACCTGGGCGGCGCGGACTTCATCGACTGCGAGTTTCAGGGAGCGGCCTTCAACGAGGCCCAGCTGCGCGGATCCACGTTCCGCGACTGCATCCTGGAGGAACTGTACGCGCCGGTTTTCCTGGCGGCCCGTTCCATGTGGCGGGAGGTTGAGATCCGGAATGCCCGCCTGGGTTCTGCCGAACTGTATGAGAGCGGCTGGCAGTCGGTCCGCATCGACGGCGGCAAACTCGACTTCCTGAACCTCCGGGGTGCCAAACTCACCGACGTCCTGATCAGCGACTGCATCATCAATGAACTGGACCTCGGCTCCGCCATTGGAACGCGGGTGGCATTGAAGAACTGCACCATCGGATCCCTGGACTTCACCGGGGCCAAGCTCCAGGACTTTGACATTCGCGGCACGGAGCTGAGGGGGATCAGTGGACTCGGCAGTCTTGGCGGCGTGGTCATCGACGACGTCCAGCTTGCCCTCCTGGCGCCCCTGCTGGCAGCCCATGTGGGGCTCAAGGTCCTCTGAGGCCCGTCCGCGGGGCCTGAACACCGGGAGGCCCCCGTATCCACGGCACACCCTCCCGTGTACTATTTACAGAACGAACGGTCGGTAAGTGGTAATCTGCCGGCCGCTGATGACAGTGCTGTTTATCGCGTGAAGGGTGTTTCCATGGCTGCAACCGCAGGTCCGCAGGCTTTCCTTGTTGGCGGGGTACGAACGCCGGTGGGCAGGTACGGCGGGAGCCTCTCCTCCGTCCGTCCCGATGACCTCGCCGCTCTGGTGCTCCGGGAGGCGGTCGGCCGGGCGGGCCTGGACCCGGACAGCATCGACGAGGTCATCCTGGGCAACGCCAACGGTGCCGGCGAGGAAAACCGCAACGTGGCCCGCATGGCCACCCTGTTGGCCGGGCTGTCCCTCCATATCCCGGGGATCACCGTCAACAGGCTGTGCTCGTCCGGACTGAGCGCCATCATCATGGCCAGCCAGATGATCAAGTCGGGTGCCGCGGACATCGTCATAGCCGGCGGCGTGGAATCAATGAGCCGCGCGCCCTGGGTGCAGGAAAAGCCCGCCGCGGCCTTCGCAAAGCCGGGCGCCATCTTTGACACGTCCATCGGCTGGCGGTTCGCCAATCCGCGGTTCCAGAAGGGCGAGCTTTCCCGCGACGGCAAAATGACCTACTCCATGCCGGAGACCGCCGAGGAAGTGGCCCGCGTGGACAACATCTCCCGCGAGGACGCCGACGCCTTCGCCGTCCGGTCGCACGAACGGTCGCTCGCGGCCATCGCCGCCGGCCGGTTCAAGGACGAGATCGTCCCCGTCACCGTCAGGACCCGCAAGTCCGAGACCGTGGTGGACACGGATGAGGGCCCCCGCGAAGGCACCACCATGGACGTCCTCGCCGGACTGAAGCCCGTCACGCACGGAGGTTCCGTGGTCACCGCAGGCAACTCCTCAACGCTGAACGACGGCGCATCGGCCATCATCGTGGCCTCCGAAGCCGCCATCGAAAGGCTTGGCCTGACGCCCCGCGCACGCATTATCGACGGCGCCTCCGCCGGCTGCGAGCCGGAAATCATGGGCATCGGCCCCGTCCCCGCCACCCAGAAAGTGCTGAAGCGGAGCGGCTACAGCGTAGGTGACCTCGGCGCCGTCGAACTTAACGAAGCCTTTGCCACGCAGTCCCTCGCCTGCATCCGGCGCCTGGGCCTGGACCCGGACGTTGTAAACAACGACGGCGGTGCCATCAGCCTGGGGCACCCGCTCGGTTCCAGCGGCTCGCGGCTCGCCATCACCCTGCTGGGCCGGATGGAGCGCGAGGACGCCAAAATGGGCCTCGCCACCATGTGCATCGGCGTGGGCCAGGGCACGGCCATGCTGCTGGAGAAAGTCTGATGGCCGGCCCCGTGGACCTGGCGGCAGAGAAGTTCCACACGCTCCTGGTGGAGGAACGCACCGACCGGGTGGTGGTGCTGCTGAACCGGCCCGAGGTGCGCAACGCCATTGACCAGCAGATGGTGGACGAGCTGCACGTGGTCTGCACCGCCTTGGAGCAGAACCCCAAGGTGCTGATCATTGCCGGCGTGGAGGGGGTGTTCGCCTCCGGAGCCGATATTGCGCAGCTGCGCGAACGGCGCCGCGACGACGCCCTGCAGGGCATCAATTCCACCATCTTTGTCCGCATCGCCAAGCTGCCCATGCCGGTGATTGCCGCACTGGACGGGTATTGCCTGGGCGGCGGTGCAGAGCTGGCCTACGCGGCGGACTTCCGGATCGGGACATCCACCGTCCGCATCGGCAACCCCGAAACCGGACTGGGTATCCTCGCCGCCGCCGGTGCCAGCTGGCGGCTGAAGGAACTGGTGGGGGAGCCGGTGGCCAAGCAGATTCTCCTGGCGGGCAGGGTCCTCACCGCCGAGGAAGCGCTGGCCGTAAACCTCATCACCGGGATCCACGAAGCCGCGGAACTGATGGATGCGGCGCACAGCCTGGCGGACAGGATCGGCAGGCAGGATCCGCTGGCAGTACGGATCACCAAGTCCGTGTTCCACGCCCCTGCGGAAGCGCATCCCGTCATCGACCAGCTGGCACAGGGGATCCTGTTCGAGTCCCAGGCCAAGTTCGACCGGATGCAGGAGTTCCTGGACAGGAAGGCCGGCACGAAAGCCGGCGGTAAGGACGGCGGCAACGCTGCCAAAAACGCCGGAACCACGGCCGGCACCGAGAGCGGAGAACAGAACCGATGAACACACCCGAACTTTCCTCCGGCCTGCCAGCTGATCTTCCCCACTTCGTGGGTGTCCTGGGCGGCGGCCGCATGGGGGCCGGCATCGCCCACGCCTTCCTGGTCAAGGGGGCGGACGTGCTGGTGGTGGAGCGCGACGACCAGTCCGCGGAAGCTGCCCGTGAGCGCGTGGAATCAGCGGCGGCTAAAAGCATTGAACGGGGCATGACGGACGCCAATCTGGACGAAATGGTGTCCCGGCTCTCCGTGACCGTGGACTATGACGACTTCAAGGACCGCCAGCTGGTGGTGGAAGCGGTGCCGGAGGACTGGGACCTGAAAGTCACGTCACTTCGCGGCATCGAGGAGCGGCTGGCCGAGGACGCCTACCTGGCCTCCAACACGTCATCACTGTCCGTGAACGGCCTCGCCGGAGAACTGAAGCGGCCCGGAAATTTCCTCGGACTGCACTTCTTCAACCCCGTTCCAGCGTCCACGCTCATCGAGGTGGTGCTCGGCGGGCAGACGTCACCGGAGCTCGCCGCCGCCGCGAGAAGGTGGGTGGAGGCACTCGGCAAGACCGCCGTCGTCGTCAATGACGCCCCCGGTTTTGCCTCCTCACGCCTGGGCGTGGCCATCGCACTGGAGGCAATGCGGATGGTGGAGGAAGGCGTAGCGTCCGCCGAGGACATCGACAACGCCATGGTTCTTGGCTACAAGCACCCCACCGGGCCGCTGCGCACCACGGATATCGTGGGCCTGGACGTGCGGCTGGGCATCGCAGAATACCTGCACTCCACCCTGGGGGAGCGCTTTGCCCCGCCCCAGATCCTCAAGGACAAGGTGGCCCGGGGCGAACTGGGGCGGAAGACCGGCCAGGGCTTCTTCAGCTGGCCCGGCTAGGAACGCCGGTCAGTCGAAGAAACCGACGATGTAGCCGATGAAGTAGAGGAGGAACAGCAGGACGCCGGCCCCGATGGCACCGAGCCAAAAGATCTGCTGTCCCTTTCCGGACCCCTTCTGCCTGGGTTCCTGGGTGCCTGCCACCGACCCTTCGCCGGGAGGCGTTTCGCCGGGCGGCACCCCGCCGCCGGGCTCCAGGCCTGTGATCTTGTCATCCTCCGGGTCCGGATTGGTTCCTGACACGTAAACTCCCTCGCTCGCCGTCCTGGTGCTGTCCCCAGCGTAACCGGCCCTGGTGGTTGCACCTAGGCTGGTGCCGTGACTTTCCTTGAACCCCTTACCCTCACGGGCAGGTATGTAACCCTGGAACCATTGTCCGTGGAGCACCACGACGGCCTGGTGGACGCGGCACGGGACGGCGAGCTTTGGCGGCTCTGGTACACCTCCGTGCCTGCTCCCGAGGAGATGGCCGCCGAGATCGGGCGCCGCCTCGCCCTGCAGGACCAGGGATCCATGCTGCCGTTCACCACCCGGCTGATCGACCCCGCCACCGGCGCTCCAGGCCGGATCATCGGGATGACCACCTACATGAACATCGACGCCGGCACGCCCCGGGTGGAGATCGGCTCCACTTGGAACGCCGCGTCCGTCCAGGCAACCGGGACCAACCCCGCTTCCAAGCTGCTGCTGCTGCGGCACGCGTTCGAGACGCTGGGCTGCCCGGCCGTGGAATTCCGGACGCACTGGCTGAACCACCAGTCGCGCGAGGCCATCGCCCGGCTGGGCGCCAAGCAGGACGGCGTGCTGCGCAACCACTCCAGGACCCGCGACGGGCTCCTCAGGGACACCGTGGTGTTTTCCATCCTGGAGCACGAGTGGCCCATGGTCCGGGCGGGCCTGGAGTACCGGCTGGCAAAGCGCGGCTAGCTGTGCCCTGCTAGCCGGCGGAGTAGGCGCCGGCGGCGTTCAGGGCCGCGTAATACGCCTCATAGCCCTCGGCATTCGGGTGGAAGCTATCCGGGTTTTCCGGGCCGCCGAGGTTGATCCACGGATCCGGGGACAGCGCGCCATGGCCGAGGAACGCGGATCCCACGTCAACGTAGGTTGCCCCGGTGCTGCCCGCGGCAGCGGCGATGGCCCCGTTCAGGGCGTCAGCCAACTCGGTGGCCTGGTAGATGAACAGCGCGGCCGGGTCGGTCAGGCCAGCCGGGATTGGGTCCAGGAGATAGGGGTACCCGGTGACCACGATCCTGGCGTTGGGCGCGGCAGCCTGCACGCTCTCGATCATCGAGACCAGGTCACGGTACAGCTGCCCGCTCTCGAGCTGCGCGGCTGCATAGGCGGTGGCAGCGTCACACTCCGCGCCCGGGGTCACACCTGCCAAGGCCACGCCGCAATAGGTGATGATGGCGCCGAAGCCGAGGTTGTTGCCGCCGGCAGTGATGGTCACCAGTTCGGTGCTCTTGTTCAGCTGGCTAAGCTGGGCGTCCACCACATCCTGGGTGGTCTTGCCGCTGCAGGCCTCGTTGACCACCAGTTTGATGGCCTTGGGCCCGTCAGCGAGCTCCGAATACGTGTTGTCACTGCGGTAGCAGTCATCCAGGTACGGTCCTGCTCCCTGCCCGGCGGCGAAGGAGTCGCCCAGGGCAATGTACTTGGTCTTGTCCGCCGCCTGTGCAGGAACAGTGGCCAGCCCTGCCGCCATGGCTAGGGTGGCGAGGCCTGCTGCAAAAGCCGAGTGACGCCGTCGTGCAGTGATGTTTCCCAAGTGGCTCTCCTTGAATGGTGGAAGAAGGCAAGTACGAGCCACCGTACTACCTGCCTGTGACATGCGCCTCCTGTGGCGGGTGTGATTAGCTGTGCGGATGAAGAAAGCGGGCAGGCCCATGGACTGGGATGGTGCTGTCAACGCATGGCATGTGGCTGGCGGCGTCTACCGCATGGGCAGGCGCGAATGGCTCACCGAGGCCGGTTGGCGGCAGGCGTACGACGACGGCATCCGCACGGTGATTGACCTCCGCAACGCGGCGGAGGCGCAGCGCCGGGACACGGATCCCGTGGTGGGCGGGACAGCCTGGTCCGGGATGGTGGTGGTTTCGGCACCGACAGAAGAGCCGGGCCACCCGCGCTTTACCGCGGTGACCGGCCCCTACCTCAATGATCCCGCCCACTATCCGGAGAATGCGCGGCTGTTCCCGGACAAGCTGGTGGGCGTCTTCCGCGAGCTTGCGGCAGCCTCTGCCCGCGGTGCCGTGGTGCTGCACTGCGCGGCGGGCCGTGACCGCAGCGGCATGGTGGCGGCCATGGTCCAGGACCTCGCCGGGGATTCCGGGCAGGACATCGCCGACGGCTACCGGCGTGCAGCCCGCGGCATCAACGAGCGCTACCGCACCCACGGCCCGCCCCATGCGCGCGAACGCTACCTCAGCGAGGCGGAGCTTGGCCCGCTGCTCGAGGCGCGCGGGGACGCCGTGGCGGAATTCGTGCGGAGCCTGGATACGCGCGCGTTCCTGCTGGACAACGGACTGAGTGCCGCTGAGCTGAACGCCGTGCTGGCCCTTTGCGGAGCGGGGGTGGCCCGGTGAGCGGGCAGGCACTCCGCCGGGTCCTTTCCCTGGGCGCGGCTGCGGGAATCCTCGCGACCTCCGCTGTTGCTGCTGCCCCGGGCTGGGCTGTTGTTCCTCCGGCGGAGGAGGTTGTTACCGGTGGGGGCCCGGGATCTTCCTCCCTGTCGGACGCCGCGCTGGCCGACGCCGTGCAGCGGGACCTCGGCCTCACCCCGGAACAGTTCGCCGCGGCCGGGGAAATCGGCTCGCGGGCCGCAGCCGCCGCCGGGCAGCTCCGGACTGTTCCCGGCTATGCGGGCACCCGCCTGCAGGACGGACGGATCGTGGTGTCCGGGGCAGGGCCCGAGCTCCAGGACGCGGTGGCTGTGCTCGCCGCCGGCATCCCTGGCCTTGTTTTGGAGGCGCCAGCCAGCGCCGTCGTGCCTGCTGCGCCGAACCCTGCTTCGCCGAACCGTGTTTCCCCGAACCTTGGTTCCGAGCTGGCGCTGAGCACGGAGCAGCTGTTCCAGGCCTATGTGGCCGAGGTGGGGCTGCAGGGACTGCAGGCGGTGGTCACCTCAGGCGGAAAGTTCGTCATCCGGACCGGTGCCGTCAGCGCCTTGGAATCGGCCCCGGACGGCGCTGATGCCAAGGCCGCCGTGGCCGGGAACTCGGGCAGTGTGGGCACCGGCAGGAAATCGGCGGCGGAGTTTGTTGCCCGGTTCGCCAACGTGGAGCTCGACGACGGCACACCGCTTGCGCCGGAAGAGGACGTTCGCGGGGGAGTGGGCTACATCGCGGACACTGGCAACATCGCGGACCCTGGGTGGATCTGCTCCACGGGCTTTTCGGCGTTCGACCCGGCCGGCCTGCCGGCCGTCCTCACGGCAGGCCACTGTGCTTCTGACGGGGCAGCGGAAACCGCAGAGCTCGAATTCCAGTTCAACCGGACCGGGCCGCTCGGGAAGTTCGGTTACAGCCAGTTCGGCGGCCCGGGCAACAGCCCGGTCCTGCGGCCCGGGAGCGTGGACGACCCGCTGCAGCCGGGCGATCCAGGGAACGTGGGAACCGATATTGCGGTGGTGGAGTCCCTCCGTGCGGACCTTGACCCGCTGCCGGCCGCGAGCACCTGGGGCGACGTGTCCCAGCCGGAACCCGAGGTCAAGATCATCGGCACGGCCGAGCCCGTTGCGGGGATGCCGGTCTGCCGTTCGGGGCGGACTTCGGCCTGGTCCTGCGGCACGGTGGACGCCGTGGGGATCTTTGTGGTTCCCGGGCCCGGCTACGCTGCGGACCCCAACGACCTGCGGGCGTTCAACGGATTCCTGTCCTATGGCGTCCAGTCCAGCGGCGGCGATTCCGGCGGCCCCTATCTCAGCGGCAACTACGCCGTGGGCACACATGCCGCCGGAGACACCCCTGATGAACAGGGCAACGTGGTGGAGAATTTCGCAGTGGGGGCCACCCTGGCGGACAGCCTGGCCGTGCTGCCCGGCTACCAGCTGGAACTCTTCCTCAACAGGCCTGCGGTGTCCTCTCCAGCGCCCGGCGCCACCTATGAACCGGGGCAGGCTATCAGCGGCACAGTTCCCGCAGCCCCTGCCACTGCCGTAGCTGCCGGCTCAAACGTCCGGATCACCATGCAGGGGAAGGAATTCTTCGACGTCCCGGTCAACGCCGACGGGACCTGGAGCTTCCCGGCGCCGGAGGGCAAGGATGCCCTCCGGTTTACCGCGGAGACTGTGAACGGCTTCAGTGCCTCCGGCGCTGCAGACTTTGAGTTCGCCCCCGCTGCCCCGGCCAGACCGGCTCCAACTGAACCTGCTCCGCCGGCGCAGCCGGCTCCGGAAGAGCCTCCGGCAAGTCCGGGGCCTGTGCCGGCTGACCCGGCCCCGGCTGACCCGGCCCCGTCGCCGACGGAATCCTCCCCGGCGGACCAGGACGCCGTCGTCGTACCCGCGCCTGCTGCCACGCCGCCCGCTGACCCGGCAGGCGGCTACGCCCGGGACCGTAACAGCGGGGGCCTGGCGTACGCGGGTGCCAGCGCACTCCCCGCGGCGGGCGCTGCTGCGGGGGCGATCGCCGTCGGAACCTTGTTGGTGGCGCTTGTCCGCCGCCGGAGGCAGCACACTTCGGACTAACCGCACCGTCTCAGATCAATGGGCTATTTGTGGCGCCGCATCAGCAGGTTGGTGATGCGGAGGGTGCAGAGCCGCTGACCGGCCTCGTTGGTGAGGAGCACCTCGTGGGTGGTGAGCGTGCCGCCCAGATGGATGGGTGTGGCCGTGATGGTGATCTGCCCCTCCCGCGCGGAGCGGTGGTGGGTTGCCGAAACGTCCACGCCCACCGCCGTTTTGCCCAGTGTGCTCGCATGGATCACGGCCGCCCAGGAACCCACCGCTTCACCCACGGCCAGGGACGCCCCGCCGTGAAGCAGCCCGAAAGACTGCCTGTTCCCCTCCACAGGCATGGTGGCCACCACGCGCTGGACGGACTCCTCGACGATCTTGACGCCCATCTTCTCGTCCAGTTCGCCGAGGGTGATCTTCCACAGCTCCTTGTCGCCGCCGGGGTGGCCCTCCGCTGCTGCCTCTTTCGGTGATGGCGTGCTCATGTGTTCTCCTTCTGCGCGGCTGGCATTACTGTACGCGGCTTCCACTGTGCACCAGGCTCCTAGTGTGCAGCGGGGCACATTCATGTATGGTAAATATATTACCGAACGGACGGTCAGTAATCTTTGGCCGCTTCTGTCTGCCCCTTTGTTGGAAGGACCCGTCAACGATGACAACCACAGCCACAGCTCCCCAGGCCACGGTGGACACCGTGGAGACAGTGCCCAGCTTCATCATGGATTCGTGGTGGACGCCCGACGCCGGAGCGGCAGCTTCCGCAACGCCTGTCCGGGATGCGAGCACCGGGGAAGTCCTGGCCAAGGTGAGCACGGAGGGGCTGGACCTGGCCGCCGTCGTTGATTATGGCCGCACCACGGGCCAGCAGGAACTCGGCGCGTTCACCTTCCACCAGCGCGCCCTCAAGCTCAAGGAGTTGGCGCAGTACCTCAATGCCCGGCGCGAGCACTTTTACGCCTTCTCCGCCCAGACCGGAGCCACCAAGGTGGACTCGATGATAGATATCGACGGCGGCATCGGGGTCCTTTTCACGTTCGGGTCCAAGGGCCGCCGCGAGCTTCCCAACTCCCAGGTGGTGGTGGACGGGCCCATGGAGGTGCTGTCCAAGGACGGCTCCTTCGCCGGTGAGCACATCTACACCCGCATCCCGGGCGTGGCAGTACAGATCAACGCCTTCAACTTCCCCGTCTGGGGCATGCTGGAGAAGTTCGCCCCGGCCTTCCTCGCCGGCGTCCCCACCATCGTCAAGCCCGCCACTCCCACCGGGTACGTGGCGGCTGCGGTGGTCAAGGCCATCGTTGAATCGAACATCCTCCCCAAGGGCTCGCTGCAGCTCATTTCCGGCTCCGTCCGCGGCCTGCTGGATGTCCTGGACTACCGCGACCTGGTGGCCTTCACCGGCTCCGCGTCCACGGCCCTGTCCCTGAAGTCGCACCCCAACGTGGTGCAGGGCGGTGTCCGCTTCACGTCCGAGACCGACTCCCTCAACGCCGCAATCCTTGGTCCGGATGCCGTGGAGGGAACCCCCGAATTCGACGCCTTCGTGAAATCCGTGGTCACGGAAATGACAGCCAAGGCAGGGCAGAAGTGCACCGCTATCCGCCGCGCCATCGTGCCGCAGGAGATGGTTCCGGCTGTGTCCGCCGCCATCGGCAAGCGCATCCAGGAGCGCGTGGTCCTGGGTGACCCCCGCGCGGACGGCGTAACCATGGGCGCGCTCGCCTCTGTGGAGCAGCTCGAGGATGTTCGCGCGGCCGTCCAGTCAATGCTCGACGCCGGCGGTGAGCTTGCGTACGGAACGCTCGATTCGCCGTCGGTCACGTCCGCGGACGGATCCACGGGCGTGGTGGACGGCGGCGCGTTCATGGCGCCCGTGCTGCTGAACTGGCAGGACCCCGAAGCGGAAGAAGTCCACTCCCTGGAGGCGTTCGGCCCAGTGTCCTCGGTAATCGGCTACAAGGACCTTCCCGACGCCGTCCGCCTCGCAGCGCGCGGTGGCGGCTCCCTGGTGGCCTCGGTGTGCACCAACGATCCGTCGGTGGCCCGCGAACTGGTGACCGGCATCGCCGCCCACCACGGCCGCGTGCTGATGCTCAACCGCGAGGACGCCCGTTCGTCGACGGGCCACGGCTCGCCCGTGCCTCACCTGGTTCACGGCGGGCCCGGCCGGGCCGGCGGCGGTGAGGAACTGGGCGGTATCCGTTCGGTGATGCACCACATGCAGCGCACCGCCATCCAGGGTTCACCGAACATGCTCACCGCCGTTACGGGCGTGTGGCATGCCGGTGCCAGCCGGAACTTTACCGTTGAGACGGAGGGGACCCACCCGTTCCGGAAGTCCCTGGAGACGTTGCGGATCGGCGACGCCGTCCGGTCCGACCTGCGGCAGGTCACCCTGGAGGACATCACCGCCTTTGCAAACTCCACCGGTGACACCTTCTACGCCCACACCAACCACGAGGCCGCGGAAGCCAACCCGTTCTTCCCGGGGATCGTGGCGCACGGCTACCTCCTGCTGGCCTGGGGTGCAGGCCTGTTCGTGGAGCCTGCTCCGGGTCCGGTCCTGGCCAACTACGGGCTGGAAAACCTGCGGTTCATCACCCCCGTTGCGGCAGGTGACTCCATCCGGGTGACGCTCACCGCCAAGAAGATCACCCCGCGTGAAACCGACGAATACGGCGAGGTGGCCTGGGATGCCGTCCTGACCAACCAGAACGACGAAATCGTGGCCACCTACGACGTCCTCACCCTCGTAGCCAAGTAACCCCCACCCGGCACGCTCTCTCACTTGATGTGCGTTTTGGCGTGACGCTCTCTCACTACATGCGGCATTTTGGACGGCGCTCTCTCACTTTCTCCCCTGAAGTGATAGAGCGTTGGGGATTTTCCGGCATGGAGTGATAGAGGGTTGGGGATTTTCCGGCATGGAGTGATAGAGCGTTTGTCCTGGACCGGGCGGGGCAGCAGACGGATCTTTTTGGGGCGCGGAAGCGTAAAATTCTGCCCGTAGGAGGTGGCCACATGAACCTAAGAATGAACACAGCCACAACCGTCCTGCCAGTCGATGATGCAGCGCGCGCCCGAAGGTTCTACACGGAAAAGCTCGGACTCCCGCACCGCGGCATGACAGACGACGGAAGCGAATTGCTCGGCAGCGACGGCGGCCCCATGCTGCAGTTAATGCCGGTCTCGGACGGCAAGCACTCCGAGCACACCGCCCTGAGCTTTGAAGTGACGGACATTGAGCGGACAGTCCGGGACATGGAAGCCAGGGGTGTGGCGTTCCAGGACTACGACCTGCCCAACCTGAAAACAGAGAACCACATCTGCACCACCGACTCGGAGAAGTGCGCGTGGTTCATGGACACCGAGCACAACATCCTGTGTGTCCACGAGAAGCTCGGCGTCCAGGCCGAATACGAACTCTAGCCACGCACCGGTGAGGCACGGAAGGGGCGGCCCCGGAATACCGGGACGCCCCTTCTGCGTGCTGGCAGCGGACTGCGCGGGCAGCCGGGAAATCAGGACTCGGCGCCGCCGTGCAGGCTGTCGTCGCTGCTGTCATCCTCGCGGCCGGTGCCGTGGCCGCTTTCGCTCTGGTCCGAGAGGTCCATGTTGCCCCGGGCCTCAGCCATGGTGGGGCCGCCGGAGGGGACACTGTAGGTGTCCGGGCGGATGCCGTGGGACTGTTCCTCGATCAGGGCCTGCTCTTCGCTGAAGCGGATCACGTTGGCTTCATCGCCGGCGTCGCCGGGGACGTCCTCCCGGACCTTCGAGGGGTCCGGAATGATGTATCCGGCGTCTGCTTCGTCTTTGGGGTGGCTCATTTTCTTACCTTCCTATCGGGTGTTACTTGTGGGCCGCGCGATGAGGTCCGCCTTGAGGTCAAGGTTCTGGTCCTGCCGCTTGACCTTGAAGCCTACGGTATCGCCGGGGTTGCGGCCCCGGAGTTCCGCCAGGAGCTTCTCCGGGGCGGTGAGGTCCACGCCCTCCATGGATTCCAGGACGTCACCGGGGCGGATGCCTGCGCGTCCGGCCGGGCCGTCCTCGTCCACTGCCAGAACCACGACGCCGGTGCTTGCGTCAATGCCCAGCTGGCCGGCGATCTGCGGGGTCAGTTCCGCCGGAGTGAGGCCCAGGTAGGCGTGCTCGGCAGTGCCGTCCGCCAGCAGTTCCTCGGCCACCTCCACGGCGGTGGCGGCCGGAATGGCAAACCCGAGGGCCACGGCCCCGGCGGACGGAGGAATGTACGCCTCGCTGATGCCGATGATTTCCCCGCGCATGTTGATGACGGCCCCGCCGGAGTTGCCCGGGCTGATGGGGGCATCGGTCTGGATCAGGTCAACCAGGGACAGGCTGTTGGAGGCCGAACCCGGAATGGACCGGTGCAGCCCCGAGATGATCCCGGCGGTTGCCGTGTTCTCGAAGCCAAGCGGCGAGCCGAGCACCACGGCCCCTTCACCCACCCGCGGCAGGTCTGTCTGGTACACGGGCTTGGGCAGGCCGGTGCGGTTGGCCTGCACCAGGGCGAGGTCCGTCACGGGGTCGGTGGCCTTGACGGTTCCCTCCACCCGCTGGCCGTCAGCGAAGGCGACCTCAACGCGGGTGTTGCCCCGGACCACGTGCTCGTTTGTGAGGATCAGGCCGTCCTCGGAGTAGACCACGCCGCTGCCCAGGCCGCCGTCCGTGAAGATGGTGACCACGGACGGAGCGAGGTTTTCCACCAGCTGGGGGATATCGCCCTCCACAGCCGGTGCGGGGGCCGGGGCTGCGGCCGTGCTGCGCGGCGTTGCGGTGGACGTTGCAGCGGCGCCGGAGGTGCCGCTGGGTTCCGGGGGAGGCGTGGAACCGGTGCATGCGGTGAGGGCCAGGGATGCCGTGAGCAGCGTTGCTCCCGCCGCTGTCCGGAAGCGGGCCGGACGCGGCTGGGCCCGGCGGGTCACAGTGTTCATGGACGGCCTCCTCCGGGTCCTGGCTGGCTTTCTACCACCGTAGCCGGGGATCGAAGGAAATACCAAGCACCCTTAGTATTTGGCTCAGGACTGGGTGGAGTGCAGTCCGTCGAACGCCATGGTGATCACGTCATCGGCAAGCCGTTCGGGGGAGAGGGGCCCGCCCGGCTTGTACCATTCCACGATCGAGTTGATCATGCCGAACAGCAGCCTGGTGACGGTCCGCGGATCGATGTCCTGGCGCAGCGAGCCTTCGTCGCGTGCTGCGGAGATCAGTCCGGCCACCTTGTGGTCGAAGGCGCGACGGCGCTCCAGGGCATCGCGTTCGATCTCGGTGTTGCCCCGCAGGCGCAGGAGCAGCGTGACGAACGGTAGCCGGTCCACTAGGACGGCCACGGTTTCGCGGAGCACAAACTCGAGGCGGGCATCGGCCGCGCCGGACGTGGCGGCAGGTTCTTCCAGGATGGCCTCAAGCCCGCCGAGCGCGTGCTCAAGCGCGAGCTTCAGGAGGTCGCCCTTGGACGGCACATGGTGGTAGATGGCGGACTTGGAGATGCCCAGGTTGTCCGCAAGGATCCCCATGGACGTGGCGTCGTAACCGTGCCGGTTGAAGACGTCGACGGCGATGCGCAGCACCGACTGCTGGTCGTATCCGGGGCGGCCGCGCTTGGCGGTGCTGGCTGTCTCAGTGCTGCTGGGCATAGTGGCTAGTTTCTCATGAACGGTCGGTAGGGTGGCGCAGCCCGGAGCCTGCGCCACCGCTGGATTACCCTACGCCTTGGGGCGCATGTCGTAGATCCGGCGCAGCTTGCCGTTGGACCGCTCCAGCGAGCCCGGCTCCACTACGGCCACCGTGCACGAAGAACCCACGTGGATCTTGATCTGCTCCTTCAAGGCGCGCGCCGCCGTCGTGCTCTGCTCCACGGTGACGGTCTCCCGGCGCTCGATCTTCACCGTCATCTGGTCCATCCGCTGCCCCTCGGGGCGGGTGAGCTCGAGCTGGAAGTGCGGACTGAGCTCGGGAATGCGCAGGGCGATCTCCTCGATCTGGGACGGGAAGACGTTCACGCCGCGGAGGATGATCATGTCATCGCTGCGGCCGGTGATGCGTCCCATCCGGCGGTGCGCGGGGCGGGCCGTCCCGGGGAGCAGGCGGGTGAGGTCCTTGGTGCGGTACCGGATGATGGGCAGCGCTTCCTTGGTCAGGGACGTGAACACCAGTTCGCCGTGTTCGCCGTCGCGCAGCACGTTCTCCTTGCCCACCACCGGGTTGAAGGCGTCGATGATTTCGGGGCGGAAGTGGTCCTCCCAGATGTGGCTGCCGTCCTGGGTCTCCACGGCCTCGCCGGCCACGCCGGGGCCCATGACCTCGGAGAGCCCGTAGATGTCGCAGGCCTTGAGGTTCATGGTGACCTCAAGCTCATGGCGCATCTCCTCGGTCCACGGCTCCGCGCCCAGCACTGCGTACTTCAGCGAAGTGGAGGCTGGGTCGATGCCCATGTGCGCCATGGCGTCCGCGATGGTGAGCAGGTACGTGGGGGTGGCCAGGATGGCGTCCGGCTTGAAGTCCTGGATCAGCTGGATCTGGCGTTCGGTCTGCCCGCCGGAGATGGGGATGACCGTGCAGCCCAGGGCTTCGGCGCCGGCGTGCGCGCCCAGGCCGCCGGTGAACAGGCCATACCCATACGCGTTGTGGACTTTCATGCCCGGGCGGATGCCGGAGGCGCGGAAGCTGCGGGCCACGAGTTTCGCCCAGTCCGCCAGGTCTTTTTTGGTGTACCCGACCACCGTGGGCCGGCCGGTGGTGCCCGAGCTGGCGTGGACGCGGGCTACTTCGTGCTGCGGCACGGCGAACATGCCGAACGGGTATTCCTCGCGCAGATCGTCCTTGGTGGTGAAGGGGAAGTTGCCCAGGTCGCTGAGTTCCCGGAGGTCGTTCGGGTGGATGCCGGCGTCGTCGAACTTGCGCTTGTAGAGGGGCACGCGCTCGTAGGCGTAGGCCACGGTGTGCTGCAGGCGGCTGAGTTGCAGGGCCTCGAGCTCGTCGCGGGACATGGTCTCCTCGCGGTCCAGGATGAGGTTAGTGCCTGCGGCCGTTGCTGTGGCAGCGGCGGGGGTTTCGGGGGCATGCAGGGTCATGATTTTCCTACTTCTTGGGGATGGTGCGGCTGCGTCCGCGGAACTCGGCAATGAGCTCGCCGGGCTGGGCTGAACTGGGCTGGGCTGAACTGGGCTGGGCTGAACTGGGCTGGGCTGAACTGGATTGGGCCGGTGCAGAGTGGCCGGTTGGGGACGGCCCGGCATCCGTGGCGAAAATCTGGATGTCATACAGTCCGCTGCGTCCGGCGCTGGAGCGGCGGTCCGCCACCGCGGTCAGCACCTGGCCGCGGAAGGCTGGCTTGAGGAAGTTGATGTCGACGCCGGAGGCCACGGTGATGCTGTTTTCCTCACCGGGTGCCTGGACAGCGGGGTTGCAGGCGAGGGCGAACGCGGTGTCGCCGAAGGCGAAGATCATTCCGCCGTGGGCCATGCCGAAGCCGTTGAGCATTTCCTGCCGGAGGGTCATCCGGATGGTTGCGTGGCCGTCGCTGATGGCGAGGACTTCGATGCCCATCCACTCGGAGGCATAGTCGTTCTCCAGGATCTGGTGTGTAGGCCCGGAAAGGGTGGTTTCAGCCATGCGTCATTGCCTCCAGCTTTATTTACCGAATGTTCATTAGGTAATCCCATGGAGGGGTCCGGTGTCAAGGGCCGGGGCGTCTGCGGTCGCCGTTCCAGCCCGGTTTTACGGCGTCAGGCCCGCTTTTTAGCGGCAACCTCCGGGCGGGGCGATCCAAAACCGGGCTGGAATGTCCGTCGGCGGCCCCGCAGGTCCCCGCGAGGTGGCACTTGACGGCGGTCCCGGCGGCGGACATTGCTGTGAAGTGCCATCTCGCGGGGAGGGAAGTGCAAGGATGGAGGGACACCAGCACAGCAAAGGGCGGACCATGGCCAAAGGCATCTACGTCAGCGCAACCACCCCCGGATCGGGCAAGTCACTTGTGGCCCTGGGTCTGGCGGACACCCTCCACCGGCATGCGGACAGGATCGGCTTCTTCAAGCCCGTGGTCCATGGCCCGGACGCCGCGGCCGATCCCATGGTCGCGCTGATGAAGTCCCGCTTCGCGCTGGAGGACGAGCGCTGCCGGGGCGGACTCACCCACGAGGAAGTCCGGACTTTGCTGGCCGAGGGGAACCGGGCCGAGATCGACGCCCGCTGCGTGGAAATCTTCGCCGAGATCTCGCGGCACTGCGACGTGGTGATCGTGGAGGGGACGGACCTGGTGGGCCAGGACTCCGCCGTCGAATTCGACCTCAACGCCCGCCTGGCCAACAACCTGGCCGCCCCCATCGTGGCGGTGGTGGGCGCCAAGGGACGGACTGTCGCCGAAGCCGCGGCCGCCGTCGAGGTTGCCCGGAAGGAACTCGCCGCCGAAAGGTGCACCCTGCTGGCCATCATGGTGAACCGGGCGAACCCGGAGGACCTGGACGCGATCGCCGCCGCCGTGAAGCCCGGGGCCTCCAAGCGGCCCGTGTACATCCTGCCCGAACTGGAGGCGATCGCACGGCCCACCACCGGCGAGGTTGCCGCGGCGCTGGGCGTGCGCCAGATCGCCGGGCGGCCGGACATGGAACGCGACGTGAAGGACATCAAGGTGGCTGCCATGAACGTGGGCAACTTCCTGAACGTGCTGGACGAAGGTGCCCTGGTGATCGTCCCCGGTGACCGGGCGGACGTGATGGTGGCGTGCCTGGCGGCGTCCTTCTCGCCGGAGTTCCCGGTGGCCTCCGCGCTCATCCTCACTGGCGGGCTCGCCCCGGATGCCAACATCTACCCGCTCCTGGCGCAGGCCCCGTTCCCCGTGTTCGCCGCCAGGGAGGACACCTACACCACGGCCCGCCGGGTCTCCGAGGTCCGCAGCGAGATCTGGTCCGGGCACCGCCGGAAGGTGGCGTCCGCCCTGGGCCTCTGGTCCCGCCGGGTGGATGAGACCGAACTGGTGGAGCGCCTCCACCTGCCCCGGGCCGAGCGGATGACCCCGCTGCGCTTCCTGCACGACCTCATTGAACGCGCCAGGTCGCAGCGCCGGCACGTGGTGCTGCCGGAAGGGACCGACGTGCGGATCCTCCGGGCTGCCGAGATCCTGCACCGCCGCGACGTCTGCGACCTCACCGTGCTGGGCCCGGAATCGGAAGTCCGCGAACTGGCGGCCGCCCGCGGCATCGACCTCTCCGGCATCAACATCGTGGACCCGGCCACCTCGGACCTGCGCCAGAAGTTCGCCGAGAAGTACGCGGAACTGCGGGCGCACAAGGGCGTGGACCTGGCGAAGGCGCTGGAGATCATGCAGGACGTCAGCTACTTCGGCACCATGATGGTCCAGCTTGGCGTGGTGGACGGCATGGTGTCCGGTGCGGCCCACACCACCGCCCACACCATCCGGCCGGCGCTGGAGTTCGTGAAGACGCGCGAAGGCGTGAAGATCGTGTCCTCGGTGTTCCTGATGCTTATGCCGGACCGGGTGCTGGTGTACGGCGACTGCGCCGTGAACCCTGACCCGAACGTGGAGCAGCTGGCGGACATCGCACTGGCCTCGGCAGAGACCGCGGCGCAGTTCGGGGTGGAGCCGCGGGTGGCCATGCTGTCCTACTCAACCGGCGGTTCCGGCTCGGGTGAAGCGGTGGACGCAGTGCGGCAGGCCACCGATCTGGTCCGCCAGCGCCGCCCGGACCTCGCCGTCGAAGGCCCCATCCAGTACGACGCCGCCGTGGACGCCTCCATCGCCGAGTCCAAAATGCCGGCATCCTCGGTGGCGGGGCAGGCCACCGTGTTCATCTTCCCGGACCTCAACACCGGCAACAACACGTACAAGGCAGTGCAGCAGAGCTCCGGGGCGGTGGCCGTCGGGCCGGTCCTGCAGGGGCTGCGGAAGCCGGTCAACGACCTCTCCCGCGGCTGCACCGTGGAGGACATCGTGAACACCGTGGCCATCACGGCCATCCAGGCCCAGGCCCCCGCTTCCTAGGGCTGCTTCCCGGGCAGATAAGCCAGCGAGCGCAAAGGGGGGGCGGGGGGGCCCCCCCGGGGGGGGCGCCGGGGCGCGTTTTTTTTTTTTTTTTGGCGCCCCGGGGGGGGTGGGGGGGGGGGGGGGGCGGGGGCGGGGGGGCTC